>NZ_JASHJL010000061.1 GCF_030733205.1 Mameliella sp. MMSF_3455 | reverse complement strand
CAGAGCCAGAGCCAGAGCCAGAGCCAGAGCCAGAGCCAGAGCCAGAGCCAGAGCCAGAGCCAGAGCCAGAGCCAGAGGATCCGGAGCCGGTCGTTCCGACGCCGGAAGACCCCACGCCAGAGGAACCGGCCCCGGATGACCCGGAGCCGGAGCAGCCGGTCACCGGCGACGCCTTTGCCCCGGGTGGGCTCTATGCGCAATTCCTGGACAGCTATGCAGGCAGATGGCAGGGCGAGCCACTGGCCGAGTCAGACCCGGACCCCAATCCGTCGCGCGGCGGGGGCGATCCCTTTGGCGCGGGCGGTTTCTATGAGCAGTTGATGCTGCCGCATGCCTCCAAGTGGGACAGTTTCGACCTTCCCGAAGAGGACGGCGACGACATGTCCGAGGATGTGACTGCCTGAGGCGCCATGCGGTGCGCGGGCCTGCGCATCGCGCGACACAGACAGACCGCTTCAAATGCTTCCGAGAAAGACGCTCAAGGCACCGCGCCGCGTGCTGTCGTTGGCGCGCATGTCGCTCTTGGGCAAAACTCTGGACATTTCTGTCTATACTTGAGCTGGCACCCCTCCTAGCCTGTCAAAAGCGAATCCGGGGAGGGACGGAAAATGAATACGCATTACCGCGTGGTCGTGATCGGTGGGGGCGTCGTCGGCGCCTCGGTTCTGTATCACCTTGCCAAGTTCGGCTGGACCGATGTCTGCCTGCTGGAACGGTCCGTCCTGACGGCCGGCAGTTCCTGGCACGCGGCGGGGGGCATTCACGCGCTCAACGCCGATCCCAACATGGCCGCGCTGCAGGCCTATACCATCGACCTGCTTTCGGAGATCGAACAGGAAAGCGGCCAGAACATCGGGCTGCACATGACCGGCGGGCTGACCCTGGCGGGCACGCCCGATCGCTGGGAATGGCTGCAGGCCAACTATCGCGTGTTTCAGTCCATCGGTATCGACGATTGCGAACTTCTGACTCCCGAAGAGGCGCAGCGCCGCTGCCCGATCATGTCGACCGAGGGCATCCTTGGCGCCATGTGGGCCGACCGCGAGGGTTATATCGACACCACCGGCACCGTGCATGCCTATGCCAAGGCCGCCAAGAAACGCGGTGCCAGCTACTTTGAGCACACCAAGGTCGAGAGCCTGGAACAGACCGCCGACGGCTGGCAAGTGGTGACCGACAAGGGCACCATCACCTGCGAACATGTCGTCAACGCCGCCGGGCTCTGGGCGAAACAGGTGGGCCGCATGGCCGGCATCGAACTGCCCGTCTCGCCGCTGAAACACCATTACCTCGTGACCGAGGATATCCCCGAGATCGCGGCGCTGGATTTCGAGGTTCCGATGACCGTCGACCTCGAAGGGTTCACCTACATGCGGCAGGACCAGAAGGGCCTCCTGCTGGGCATCTACGAGGTCGAGCACGAACACTGGGCGATGGATGGCGCGCCCTGGGATTACGGGATGGAGCTGTTCCAGGAACAGACCGACCGGATCGAGCACGAGCTGACCTGCGGGTTCCACCGCTACCCGGTGCTGGAAAACACCGGGGTCAAGACCTGGGTCAACGGCGCCTTCACCTTCTCGCCCGATGGCAACCCGCTGGTGGGGCCTGTGCGCGGCAAGCGCGGCTACTGGACCGCCTGCGCGGTCATGGCCGGCTTTCTTCAGGGGGGCGGCGTGGGCAAGACGCTGGCCGAATGGATGATCCACGGCGAGCCCGAGGCCGACGCCTGGCCGATGGATGTGGCGCGCTATGGCGACTACGCCCAGAACAAGCGCTACATCAAGGAAACCACCGGCCAGTTCTACTCGCGCCGGTTCGTGATGACCTATCCGAACGAGCAGCTGCCCGCCGGCCGCCCGCTGAAGACCGCGCCAGCCCACTCCGCGATGGATGCGGCTGGTTGCAAGTGGGGCTGCAGTTGGGATCTTGAGGTGCCGCTTTACTTCGCACCGCAGGGGTTCGAGGAGATGCCGACGCTGAAACGGTCTAACGCCTTCGACATCGTCGGTGAGGAGTGCCGCCACGTCCGCGAAAAGGTCGGCCTGATCGACATCACCGGCTTTTCCCGGTTCGAGGTCACGGGGCCGAACGCGGAACAATGGCTTGATCGCATCATGGCCTCGAAACTGCCCAAACCGGGCCGGGCGAAACTGGCACCGATGCTGGAACCGGGCGGGCGGCTCAAGGGCGACCTGACGGTGATGAACTGGGGCGACGGCACCTGGTGGATCATGGGCAGCTACTACCTGCGCGAATGGCACATGCGCTGGTTCCAGGATCACCTGGACGACGGTGTAGGCATCCGCGATCTGGGCGAAGAAGTCTGCGGATTTGCGCTGACCGGCCCGCGCTCACGCGCGGTGATCGAAAAGCTCTGCGAGGGTGCTGGAGATCTGCCGTTTATGGGCTGCGCCGCGCTGGACGTCGGCCTTTTCCGCGCCCGCGTCGCCCGCATGTCGGTGGCGGGCGAACTGGGCTACGAAATCAACGTGCGCATGGGCGATCACATCAAGCTGCGCGAGTTGCTGTTGCAGGCGGGAGCCGAGCAGGAAATCCGCGAATACGGCTTCAACGCGATGCTCTCGCTCCGGCTGGAAAAATCCTTCGGCATCTGGTCGGCGGAATTTACCCAAGGCTACACGCCGGGTGAAACCGGCATGGACCGCTGGATCGACTGGAACAAGGAGTTCATCGGCAAGGAGGCCGCGCTGAAGGAACGCGCGGCGGGCCCGAAACGCCGTGTCGTCACGCTGGAGGTCGATGCCACGGATGCCGATGCCAGCGGGTATGAGCCGGTCTGGAAGGATGGCAAGCGCGTGGGTTTTGTCACCTCGGGCGGATATGGCCACACCTTGGGCAAATCCTATGCCCTGGCCATGATGGATGCGGACGCGGCGACAGAGGGTACGGAACTTACCGTCCATGTGGTCGGTGCAGAACGGCCCGCCCGCGTCGTCGCGCCGTCGCCCTACGATCCGGCGGGCAACGCCATGCGCGGCAAGCCGGTCTGATGGCCGCCGAGACACAAACCCCGGCCCGCAAGGTCAATTATCGTCATTTGACCAACCCGTTCACGCCGCAAACCGTTTTCACGCAGGACCGCATCGAGGCCATCCACGCCACCGCCCTGCGCGTGCTGTCAGAACTGGGCATCAAGGTGCTGCTGCCCGAGGCCCGCAAACTCTATGCGCAGGCGGGCTGTATCGTCGACGAGGACAGCCAGATGGTCCGCATTGGGCCAGAGGTGGTCGAGGCCGCCCTGGCCTCGGCTCCGCGCCGGTTCACCCTGCGCGGCGGCGATCCGTCGCGCGATCTGGACATGGCCCTGGGCACGCTGGCCTTTCAATCCGGGGCGGGGGCGCCGAATTGTTCCGACCTCCTGCGCGGCCGACGCGCGGGCACCCTGCGCGATGTCGAGGAACTGACGAAACTGGTCCAGCATTTCGATGCGATCCAGATGCTCTCACCCGGGGTGGAACCGCAGGACATTCCCGTGCACCTGCGGCACTACGCCTTTACCCGGATGCAGCTCAGCGTCTCGGACAAGGTGCCCTTTGTCTTTTCCCGCGGCACGCCCCAGGCGCTGGACGCCTTCGAGATGATCGCCGAGTTCCGTGGCCTCTCCGAGGTCGAATTGCGCACGCAGCCGCATTGCTACACGATCATCAACACCAATTCGCCGCGCCAGATCGACATTCCGATGGCGCAGGGCTTGATCGACTTTGCCCGCTACGGCCAGCCCTCTGTCGTCACTCCCTTCTGCCTGATGGGGGCGATGGCGCCGGTCACGGTGGCGGGCGCGGTCACGCTCAGCCATGCAGAGGCACTGGCGGGGATCACCCTGACCCAGTTGGCCCGCGCGGGCGCGCCGGTCTGTTACGGTTCCTTTGCGTCGAACGTCGACATGAAAAGTGGCGCACCCGCCTTCGGCACCCCCGAACAGGTCAAGGCAAGCCTGGCCGCCGGGCAACTGGCGCGCCTTGTCGGATTACCCTGGCGCAACGCGGCCGGATGCGCCGCCAACACCAACGACGCCCAGGCCGCGCATGAGACCGAGATCAGCGCCTGGGGCGCGCTGATGTCCGGCGCCTCTATCGTCATCCACGCGGCGGGCTGGATCGAGGGCGGGTTGACCGTCAGCTATGAGAAGTTCATCACCGATATGGAGATGGTTCAGGTCATGGCAGAGCTTTGCGCGGCAACCCCATGTTCAGACGCCGAAATCGGCTTTGAGGCCCTGGCCGAGGTCCAGCCCGGCGGGCACTTCTTCGGCTGTGAACACACGATGGAACGCTACGCCACCGCCTTCTACGAACCGTTGGTGGCCGACTGGTCGAACTTTGGCACCTGGACGGAGCGCGGATCTCTGGATGCCAACGACCGCGCGCTGGCGCTCTGGCAGAAGATCCTGGCCGATCACAAGGCCCCGGCCTGCGCCACCGGCGACAGGCTGGCGGCGTTGGACCGTTTTATCGCCAAACGCACCGGGGAGGGCGGCGCGCCGCCGGCGGATTGATGACAGGACAGGACACCGGCAACCAGCTCCGGGCCGAGGCTCCCGACCTCCCCGGCAATACCAAGGTCACCCGAGAGGACTGGCTGCAGGCCGCGATGGAGGTCCTGATTTCCGACGGTGTGCAATCGGTCAAGGTGCTGACCATCGGCGCGCGCCTGGGCGTCTCGCGCTCGTCCTTCTATTGGTACTTCCAGAGCCGGCAGGACCTGCTGGACCAGTTGCTGGCCGAATGGGAACGGACCAACACGGGCGTCATGATTGCCCATGCCGGGATGCCCGCGCCGACCATCACCGCCGCGCTCAACAATTTCTTTCGGTGCGTGGTGGACCCGAAGGGCTTCAACCACCGGCTGGATTTCGCGGTCCGCGAATGGGCGCGCCGCGACGAAAAGGTGCGCGCCGCCCTCGACCGGTCCGACACGGCCCGGCAAGAGGCCATCGCCGAGATGTTCACTCGCCACGGCTATACGTCGCAAGAGGCCGACATTCGTGCCCGCGTGCTCTATTATCAGCAGATCGGCTATTACGCCCTCGAACTGTCCGAAACGCTGGAGGATCGCCTGTCCCGCGTCGAAGGGTATCTCTATTGCTTCACCGGCCAGCACCCCGCGCCGGGTGAGGTCGAAGACTTCAAGCGCCTCGCCCGGAGCCTCACCGAATGACCCGCTATTCCGCTCTTGCGCTTGCCCGCGAAGGGCTGCGCGGCCACCGCGGCTGGCGCCCGGCCTGGCGCAAGCCGGATCCGAAACCCGCCTATGACGCGATCATCATCGGGGGTGGCGGGCACGGGTTGGCAACCGCCTATTACCTGGCAAGGAACCACGGTGTCAGGCGGGTCGCCGTGCTGGAAAAGGGCTGGATCGGGGGCGGCAACACCGGGCGCAACACTACGGTGATCCGGTCCAATTATTTCTATCCCGAAAGCGTCGCGCTCTACGACCTGGCCTTGCGGCTCTACGAGGGGCTGAGCAAGGAGCTGAACTACAACGTCATGCTCAGCCAGCGCGGCATGCTGATCGCTGCCCACACGCCGATGCAGATGGAGATCTGCGCCCGCATCGCCAACGCGATGATGCTGAACGGCGTGGACGGCAGCCTGATGGGGCCGCAGGAGGCTCGTGCGCGCCTGCCGTTGCTGAACGACGCCCCCGATGCCCGCTACCAGTGCCTCGGCGGCGTCTGGCAGGGCCGTGCCGGCATCGCCCGGCACGACGCGGTGGCCTGGGGCTATGCCCGCGCCGCCAGCGCGTTGGGCGTGGACATCATCGAGGGCATCACCGTCACCGGGATCTGCACCACGGACGGGCGCATCACGGGGGTCGAGACCGACCGCGGTCCCATCGCCTGCGACCGCCTGGGCATCGCCGCCGCCGGGGCCACGCCGGGCCTCGTCGCGCCGCTGGGCATCCGCCTGCCGGTCCACGACTACGCCTTGCAGGCCTTCGTGTCCGAACCCGTCAAACCGATGCTGGACACGGTCCTGTTGTACCTGGGCACCGGCACCTATGTCAGCCAGTCCGACAAGGGCGAACTGGTCTTTGGCGGCGGGTTGGACCGGGTGCCCACGCATGGCCAGCGCGGCAACCTGCCGATGCAGGAAACGATCGTTTCCGGCCTGCTGGAGATGTTTCCCGCCTTCGGCCAGCTGAAACTGCTGCGGCAATGGGCGGGGGTGGTGGACGTGGTCCCCGACAGCTCGCCCATTCTCGGGCCCGCCGGACCCGAGGGGCTGTTCCTGAACTGCGGTTGGGGCACCGGCGGGTTCAAGGCGATCCCCGCGGGCGGCTGGCTGCTGGCGCATATGCTGGCCACCGGTGACCACCACGACATTTCGCGTCCCTTCGACCTGGCCCGCTTTGCCGAGGGCCGGCTGATCGACGAGGCGGCGGGTTCGGGGATCGCGCATTGACCCGGACATCCCTTCCCGGCGAGCGGTCCCCGCGCGCGGACCGCAGCCAAGAGGAGTGACCCGTTGCAGATTTTTCCCTGTCCCTTCTGCGGTCCCCGCGACGAGACCGAGTTCCACTTTGCCGCCGAGGCGGGCAAGCACCGCCCTGAACCGGCGCCCGAGGTCACGGATTCAGCCTGGGCCGATTACCTCTACGGCGCGGATGCGCCGAAAGGCCGGGCGCAAGAGGTCTGGGTGCATCTCACCTGCGGTGAATTCCTGTTGCTGACCCGCGATACCGTCACCCGCGAGGTGCTGGACGTCGCGGCGCTGCCCGGGAGCCGGGAGGCCGGAACATGAGCGGCTGGCGCCATCCGACACTGGGGCAGATCGACCGGGACAGGCCCCTGCGTTTTACCTTCGACGGAGAGGCCTACACGGGATACGCGGGCGATACGCTGGCCTCGGCGCTGCTGGCCTCCGGGATCCGCGTGCTTGGCCGGAGTTTCAAGTATCACCGCCCGCGCGGGCTCTGGGGTCTTGGCGGAGAGGAGCCGAACGCGCTGTTCGATGTCGGCCAAGGCGGGATCTCCACGCCCAATTGCCGTGCCACGCTGACGCCGCTGCGTGATGGCATGGACCTGCGGGCCGTCAACACCCGCAAGGCTTCACGCGATCCTCTGGGTCTGCTGGATCTCGCGCAGCGCTTCCTGCCGGCGGGGTTCTACTACAAGACCTTCATGGCGGGCGGCTGGATGCGGTGGGAGCCGATGATCCGCCGCATGGCGGGCCTTGGTCGCCTCGATCCGTCGAACCGTCCGCCCGGCGACGTGCCGCAGCGCAATGCCCGTTGTGACCTGCTGGTGATCGGGGCCGGTCCTGCCGGTCTGGCAGCGGCCCGGGCCGCGGCGGGGCAGGGGGCCACGGTCTGGCTGCTGGACGAGGCAGGCGCCCCCGGCGGCGCCCTGCGTTGGCGGGGCGGAGAGATCGACGGCGGCCCCTGGCGGGAGTTCGCGGACGAAACCGTGCAGAGGGTCCAGGCGGCCGGTGGCCGCGTGCTGACCGATACGACCCTCTGGGGAGCGTTCGATCACGGGCTTTTCGCGGCCTGGCAACGGGGCGCGCGCGACACCCATTGGCGCATTTGGGCCGCAAGGGTTGTGCTGGCGGCGGGGGCCATCGAACGTCCGCTCTGGTTCGCCAACAACGACCTGCCGGGGATCATCTCTGCCGAAGCGGCGCTGCATCATCTCGTGCTCTACGGCGCCGTGGCCGGACGACGGGTCGTGGTGGCGACGGGCAATGACGGCAGTTACCCCGTGGCCTCGGCGCTGGCAGAGGCGGGATGCCGCGTAACCCTGCTGGATGCCCGGGAGGATACGCCAGAGGCCCCCGAGGGCGTCGAAGTGCGCCGTGGGGCAAGGATCGACGCGGCCAGGGGCGCGCGCGGTCTGGGTGCGGTCAACGCCGGAGGGCAGCACATCGATGCGGACACCTTGCTGGTCTCGGGCGGATACACGCCCAGCGTGCACCTGCACTGCCAGGCGGGTGGCAAGCTGGACTGGGACGCGGACAGGGACGCTTTGATCCCGCGCCCGGGCACCTCGGCACTGATCCCGGCGGGGGCGGCCAATGGCACATTCGGCCTGAACGCCGCCCTGGCCGAGGGGCACGCGGCGGGCGGCGGAACGGGACCGGCCCCGAACGCCGCTGGCGCCACCTGGGCGATTGCTCCCATGCGCCCGGATCCGAAGGGCAAGGGCCGCGTCTGGATTGACCCGCAGAACGACGTGACGCTCAAGGATGTGAAACTGGCTGCGCAAGAAGGCTATCGTTCCGTCGAGCATCTCAAGCGCTATACGACCCTCGGCATGGCCACCGACCAGGGGCGCTCGTCCAACTTTGCCGGCCTGGCCGCCATGTCGGAACTGACCGGGCACACGATCCCCGAGACCGGCACGACCACCTATCGCCCGCCTTTCACGCCCGTGCCGCTGACCAGCCTTGGCGGGATGCGGCGCGGCGGGCTGTTCAACCCGCTCAAGCGTCTTGCGCTGGAGCCGCAGCACGCGGCCCTTGGCGCCACGTTCGGAGAGTACGGCGGCTGGCGTCGTCCCGCCATCTACAGCGACACGCAGGCAGAGGCGAAGGGCGCGCGCGAAACGCTTGGTCTCTACGATGCCTCGCCGCTGGGAAAGATCGAGGTGATCGGTCCGGGGGCGGCGGAACTGCTGGATTTCTGCGGCTATGTCGCCATGTCCACGCTGAAACCGGGTCGTGCGCGTTATGGCTTCATGCTGGGCGAGAATGGCGTGGTGGCGGATGACGGCGTCACCCTGCGGCTGGACGACAATCGTTTCATCCTTTCCGCTTCGTCCTCGCATGTCGATCACGTGCGCCTGATCCTCGAAGAGGCGCGCCAGGACCGTTTCGATCCGTCCCGCGTCTTTGTCCACGACGTGACCACCCATTGGGTGACGCTCAGTGTCACCGGTCCGCAGGCGCGCATGGCGCTGGAAACCGCCGGGACGCCCGGTGACGTCACCACGCTGCGCCACATGCAGGTCGTGGAAACCCGCTGGAAGCATATCCCGCTGCGCGCGGCCCGGGTCAGCTTTACCGGCGATGCCAGCTGGGAACTGTCCGTGCCCGCGCGTCATGCGCCCGGCTTTATGACCGTGCTGGACGGCGCGCGCGAGGCGCTTGACGGTCACTGGATCGGGCTGGAGGCGCTGATGATCCTGCGCGCCGAAAAAGGCTACATCCTGATCGGCAAGGACACCGACGGCATCACCATGCCGCAGGATCTTGGCTGGAGCCGCCCGCGCGAGCGGCGGCAGGACGAGTATTTCGGGCGCCGCGCGCTGTTCACCCCAGAGGCCATGCGCAAGGACAGGCGCCAGCTGGTCGGCCTGGACTGTGACGGCGCGCCGCTGCCCACCGGCGCGCATCTGGTGCCGCTGGACGGACCCGCGCGCTCGCTGGGTTTCGTGACGTCCTCATACCACAGCCCGACGCTGAACCGCGCCGTCGCCCTCGCCCTTGTCGACGCCGGACGTGACCGAAAGGGGGATACGCTGGGCGTCTTCCACCTGGGGCAACACCGCACCGCACGAATTTGCGCGCCCTGCGCCTTTGACCCGGAGGGAACCCGCCTTGCCGACTGACCTGCCCGACGACAGCACGCTCTGGACCACGCCCAGCCCCGCGCCGGGCAGCGTCCTGCAGGGGCAGGGTGTGTCCGTCGCCTGCCTGGCGGCGACGGGGGCGGCGCTGATCTCGGGCGACTTGGATGCCGCCATCGGGGCGCTGGCCCCCGGCGCGCCCCTGCTGGGCCTGTTGGCCTCCCGCCCACAGATCCCCTTTGCCCTGCGCATCGCCCGTGATCGGGCCTTGCTGATCACGCCCGAGCCGCTGGACATGGCGCCGGGCTGGCAGGATGGATTTGCGGTCAGTCCGGCGGACGACCTCTACCTGGTGCTGTCGATCACCGGAGACGGCGCGCGCGACCTGCAGGACGCCTGCCTGTCCGCCCCGGCGGGCAGCCCCTCGGCGGCGGGGGTCTTTGGCGGCCATGCCTGCCTTGTCCTCGACAATGGTCAGGGGCCCGATGTCTGGGTGCCGGCGTCCGAGTCGGCGGCGCTTTGGTTGCGGTTGTCCCGACTGGTCGCGGCCCTCGGCTGACCCGGTTGCGTGATGCGGCGCAGACCCCGCGCGAAAGTGACTCGGGACTGCAATTTGCCTCTTTGCGCCGGAGTCACATGTTATAGGGTAGAGGCATGGGGCAACGTCTAGATATATCCACGCGCGCAAACCTGCGCACCCAGCGTCCGGCAGGGGCCGGGCGGCTGCGTTCCATCCTTCGTGGCACCGTTTTTTCCGTGCTGACGGGCATTTGCCTGACGCATCCGCATGCGGCGGAAAGTTATGACAATCTGACCTTCAGCGTGGCCGGACCCGACCAGGAGGCGCTGATCCAGAGCCTGCGCTCGGTCTCGATTCTGTCGCAGCTGGAAGGTGAGGAGGACCGCGCACCGCAGGACGTCCTGGCCGCTGCGCAGGGCGATTACGCCCGCCTCGTCGAGGCACTATATGCGCAGGGCTATTACTCGGCGGTCGTGCGCATCCAGCTCGACGGTCGCGAGGCTGCGACCATTCCGCCGTTCTCGGTGCCCGACCGCATCGGCGACGTGCAGGTGAGAGTGAACCCGGGGCCGACCTTTACCTTTGGCGAGACCCTTGTCGCCCCGGTCCACAAGCGCACCCCGCTGCCAGAGGGCTTTGCGCGCGGGGAACCGGCCCGCGCCACCGTGGTGCGCGACACCGCGCAGGCGGCGGTCGATGGCTGGCGCGCCGTGGGCTACGCCAAGGCCGGGATCGCCGATCAATCCATCACCGCGCGCCATCCGGATGCGCGACTGGATGTGTCCCTTGCGGTTTCAAAGGGCCGGCAGTTCCGCTTTGGCGACGTGGTCGTCACTTCGGAAAGCGCGGTGCGCGCGGCCCGCATCCGCCAGATCGCGGGCATCCCGCGCGGCCAGACCTTCGACCCGGTCGAGGTCGAGGACGCGGCGCAGCGCCTGCGGGCCACCGGTACCTTCCGGTCCGTCACCGTGTCGGAAGCGGATCAGGGCGGGCCCGACGATACGCTCGACATCATGATCGACGTCACCGACCGCAAGCCGCGCCGCTTCGGCTTCGGCGCCGAACTGTCCTCGTCCGAGGGCGTCGGGCTGTCGGGGTTCTGGCTGCACCGCAATCTCTTTGGCGGGGCCGAGCGGCTGCGGGTCGAGGGCGAGGCCACCCAGCTGGGCGGCTCTGGCATGCGGCCCGACTATGAGGTGAACGCCCGGTTCGAGAAACCGGCCGTCTACGGCGCCGACACGATGTTTTTTGCCACCACCGGATTCAGCTACGACGACGAGCCGGACTACATCGACCGTTCGTTCACGCTGGGCCTTGGGGTCACGCGAGAGTTTTCCAAGCAGGTCAGCGGTGAGCTGGGGATTTCCTACAGCCGCTCGCGCATCACCGATCTGTACCTGCCGGGCGATCCGACGCGGATGCTGACCCTGCTGTCGCTGCCGACGGCGTTCACCATCGACCGGAGGGACGATCCGCTGGATGCGACCGAGGGCCTGTACCTGCGGGCCGAGCTGGAGCCGTTTTCCATCGTCAGCGACGGCGAATCCGGTGCGCGTTATGCGCTGGACCTGCGCGGCTACCGGGCTTTTGGCACCGACGAGTCGCTGGTTCTGGCCGGGCGGCTGCAACTGGCCGGGCTGTTCGGACCGGATGCGCAGACCGCGCCGCCGGACTTCCTGCTCTATTCGGGCGGCGGAGGCACCGTGCGGGGCCAGCCCTACCGCTCCCTTGACGTGGATTATTCGGGGACGCGCCTGGGCGGGCGCAGCTTCATGGGCCTCTCGACCGAGGTCCGCTATGACGTGACCGACACCATCGGTGTCGTGGGCTTTGCCGACGCGGGCTATGTCGGGACAGAAAGTTTCGTGGATGGGTCGGGCGACTGGCACGCCGGCGCGGGTCTGGGCCTGCGGTATGACACGCCGGTCGGACCGATCCGCTTTGACGTGGCCGGACCGGTCGGCGGCGACACGGGCGAAGGCGTACAGATCTATATCGGGATCGGGCAGGCGTTCTGATGCGACTATTGAGGTTCTTTCTGCTGCTGGCGCTCTGGCCGCTGGCGGCCTTGGCACAAGATGACGATCGCGGCTATCTTCAGGGGCTGCTGGAAGACGCGCTGTCGGACTCGGGGCGCGATGTGCGGATCGAGGGGTTTGCCGGGGCGCTGAGTTCGCGCGCGACGATCGACCGGATCACCATCGCGGACGAGGATGGCGTCTGGCTGACCGCCACCGACGTGGCAATGACCTGGACGCGAACCGCGCTGGTGCGCGGCGCGGTCGAAATCGACGAGATCACCGTGGGCCGGATCGATATGCCACGCCTGCCGGTGCCGCTGGCCAGCGATGCACCGCCAACGCCAGAAGCCCGCAGCGCCTTTCAACTGCCCGAATTGCCGGTCTCCCTGAACCTCGCGCAGCTTGACCTGCGCGAAGTGGCGCTGGGCGCGCCCGTCGCCACCGAGGACCTGGTGCTGCGCGTCACCGGCAATGCCCGGCTGTCGGGCGGGGACGGCAATGCGGAACTACAGGTTCAGCGGCTGGACAAGGGCGGTAACCTGCGCCTGTCCGGGGCTTATTCCAACACCAGCCGCGTGCTGACGCTCGACACAAGTTTCGAGGAACCGGCCGGCGGTCTTGCAGCGCGCGCGCTTGGCCTTGAAGGCGAACCCGCCGTGGCGCTCAGCCTGACCGGCGACGCGCCCATCGACGATTTCGAAGCGCGCCTGCGGCTGGCGACCGATGGCGTCGAACGTCTGGCGGGACAGGTGGTCCTGCGGGCCGATGGCGATACCGAGACACAGCGCGTTTCGCTGGACATCGGCGGCGACCTGGCCCCGGTGCTGGCGCCCGCCTACCGCGAATTCCTGGGCGATGACATCGCGCTCAAGGCCGAGGCGACGCGCAGCGCGGATGGCGCTATTGCCCTGCAGGACCTGCGGCTGAGCGCCGAGGCGCTGCTCCTGACCGGCTCCGCCGCCATCAACGGCGACGGCTGGCCGGAACGCCTTTCCCTCGAAGGGCAGATCACCCCGCCCGAAGGCGACGAGGTCCTCCTGCCGCTGCCGGGACAGGAGGTCTATGTCACCGGCGTCACGCTGGAAGGCTCCTTTGACGCCTCGCAAGGCAATGGCTGGGCGTTGCGCCTGCAATCCGAGCGGATCACTACAGGGGCCGGGCAGGCGGACCGCCTGCTGCTGAGCGGTGTGGGCGAGATCGACCGCGATGCCAGCCGCGTGACCGGCGACCTGATGCTGGCAGCGGGTGGACTGGCCCTGGCCGATCTGGCCCTGGCCGAGGCCGTGGGAACGACGCTGCGCGGTGCGCTCTCTGTCGATTGGCAGCCCGGTGCGCCGCTCTATCTTCGAGGGCTTGACCTGTCGGGGGCCGATTATGGCCTGACCGGCGCGCTCACCTTTACCGACGCCGAGACATTGAACCCGCGTGTCACCCCGGATCTGCGGCTGGCGGCCGAGGATCTGTCTCGCTTTGCCGCCTTGTCGGGCGTGGCGCTTGAGGGCGCTGCCAATCTGACGATCCGGGGCGAGGTGGCCCCCGTCACGGGCGGTTTCGACCTGGCCCTTGATGGCACGACGCGGGGCCTCGCCACCGGCATCGCGCAGGTCGATCCGCTGATTGCCGGCGTCGGCAGCCTGCAGGTCGAGGCGGTGCGCGACGAAGCCGGGTTGCGGGCCGAGAAACTCCTGCTGGTCACGCCCGAGGCACGGATCGAGGGTGGCGGTACGCTGGCCACCGGTGCCAGTACCCTGCGGGCCGAGGCACGCATTCGTGAAACCGCGCTTGTCCTGCCCGAGTTGAACGGGCCGACCACGTTGGTGCTGCGCGCTGATCAGGCCGGCGACGTCTGGACGCTGGGCGCCGAGGGGGACCTCGCCCGCGCCGGGCGGCTGATCTTTGACGGCACGGTGGATCTTGGCCCCGATGTGCCGCTTGCCGACGGGCGGCTCGAGGCGACGCTGGCCCGCCTGTCGGGCTTTTCCGGGCTGGCCGGGCGCGCTCTGGGTGGCAGCGCCGAATTGACCGTCACCGGAAGGGGCAGCCTGGACGGGGCCGATTTCGACGTCAGCGCAGAAGGGCGCGTGACCGACCTGCGCCTGGGCCTCCCCGAAATCGATCCGCTGCTGGTCGGCCGCACCGCGTTGAGCGTCAAGGCCACGCGCAGCGGCAACGGGGCGATCCGCTTTGATCCGTTGCGGCTGGACGGGGTCGTGAACGCGCGGTTCACCGGCACGGTTGACCCTGCCGGGGCCTATGGTCCGCAGGTGGACGGGCAACTGACCGCCAGCGCGGCCTCACTGACGCCCCTGTCGCGGCTGACAGGGCAGAACCTGCGTGGCGCGGCCCAGATCGAGGCCGAAGCTTCGGGCGGCGTGCTGGACGGGCCGCTGAACCTGACGGCAGTCGTCCGGGGGCAGGGGCTCGGCATCGGCAATCCCACCGTGGACCCGCTGCTGGCCGGCAATTCGCGGCTGGACCTGCAGGTCGAGCGGCTGGACACCGGCGCCTACCGCATCGGTCAGGCCATGCTGGACGCCAACGGCATCGACGCCCGGGTGACCGGCAGCTATGGCCCCGAGGAGACGGCGGATTTGAACCTGGTCGTGGCGCTGGCCGACCTCGGCCAGATCGTGCCGGACCTGCCGGGCGGGGCGCAGGTCACCGGCAGCGCCCGGCGCAGCGGCGGCCCCTGGCAACTGTCTCTGGACGGAAGTGGTCCGGCGGGCATCGGCGCGCGTCTGCGCGGCTCTGCTGCCGCCGACTTCAGCCGACTTGACGTGGCGCTGACCGGTTCGGCACCGCTCTCTCTGGCCAACGGGCGGCTGGCGCCCCAGGTGGTCAGCGGCATCGCGCGCTTCGACCTCGGGATCTCCGGCCCGCCCGCGCTCTCTTCTGTCTCGGGCACGATCTCGACCGATGGCGCGCGTTTCGCGGCACCGGCACAGAACATCGTGCTGAGCGGATTGGGCGGGCAGATCCGTCTGTCCGGCGGGCGCGCCGACGTGTCGATGGAGGGCACCCTGGACAGCGGCGGGCGCGTGTCGCTGGAAGGTCCCGTGGGCCTTGCGGCTCCGTTCAATGCGGGGCTGGTGCTGCGCCTGCGGAGCGCGGTCGTACGCCAGCCGGACCTGTTCGAGACTTCGGCGAACGGGCGCATCCGCATCGAGGGGCCCCTGACCGGCGGTGCGCGGATCGCCGGCACCATCGACCTCGGCGAGGTCGAGGCACGGATACCGAATATCGGCGCCAGCTATGCGGCGCTGGACGGGCTGGAACACCGGGGCATGCCGGGCGACGTGGCCGTGACCCTGCGCTACGCGGGACTGGACCGCAGCGCACAGGCCACCGGGGCGCCGCTGCCCGCCTTTCCCCTGGACGTGACGGTCCGTGCGGAAAACCGTATCTTCGTGCGGGGCAGGGGGCTGGACGCGGAACTGGGCGGCAGCCTGCGCCTGAGCGGCACCACCTCGGATATCGTGCCGGTCGGACAGTTCGAGCTGATCCGCGGTCGGTTGGACCTTCTGGGCCGCCGGTTGGAGCTGACCGAGGGCGCTGTATTCCTGCGCGGCAGTTTCGATCCCGTCGTCCGTTTCGTTGCCAGCACGCGCGTCGAGGACACGGATATCACCATCACCATCGAGGGGCCGGCCTCGTCGCCCGAACTGAGCGTGGGGTCGGTCCCGGACCTGCCGCAGGACGAGGCCATGTCTTTTTTCCTCTTTGGCCGTTCGGCGACGGAGCTTTCCGCGCTGCAGGCGGTTCAGCTGGCCTCGGCCATCCGGACCCTGTCGGGCCGAGGCGGTCTGGGCCTCACGGAATCCCTGCGCAGCGGCCTGGGGGTGGCGGACCTGGACGTGGGAACGAGCGATGACGGGACGGCGCGCGCGCGTGTCGGAGCCTACCTGGGCGAGAACCTCTACAGCGACGTCAGTGTCGACGCCAAGGGCAAGACCGAGATCAACCTGAACCTGAACGTCAATTCCAACGTGACGGTGCGTGGCCGCCTCGGCTCTGACGGGTCGAGCGGGTTGGGCGTGTTTTTCGAACGGGATTACTGACGGCGTCGGCGGGACGGCTCTGTTTGCGGCTTTGCCGCAAAGGCGCCCGCCCGCCGACCCATTGGACAAGCTGCACCTGTTCCTTCGCTTCCGGAGTACGCAGGAAACAGGCCGAGCGCCGGTGCTGCAATGGGCCGAGACGCAAACGGCCCCGGTCCGAGCGGACCGGGGCCGTCTTGGTCGAGCGTCTGGCTTGATCTCAGCGGACCACCAGGACCGACTGTCTGGCGTGGCGGACCACCCGCGCGGCATTCGGGCCGACCAGGTAGTCGCGCAGTTCGGGGCGGTGGGCCCCGACGACGATCGCCTCGGCGCCGATGTCTTCGGCGGTGCGGATGATCTTGTCGTAGACCGTGCCCTGATCGACGTGAATATGTGCCTCGATGCCCAGCACCTCGTCGATCCACTTGTGCATCTTGGCGCGGGTTTCCTCCATCATCGTGCCGGCGAAATCGCCGGCGAAGGCTGACCCGACGAGGGCGAAACCCATCGCCGGCACAACGCTGATCACATGCACCTCGGCATCGCACATGCGGGCGAGCTTGCCGCCGTACTCGGCGATGCGGGCGGCGCCGCTGGTGTCGTTCAGATCGACCGCGAGAAGGATCTTGCTGTACATATCGTCTCTCCTCTTTGAGCCGCTCAGAACGGTGCCTGGGTGGCGCGACGGCGCTGCACCAGGACGATACCCGCCAAGAGCAGCAGTGCCGGGATGAAGAACAGCTCCTTGGGCATGCGCTCGTTCTCGACTTCGACGCGGGTGATCTGGACGGGATCGTCGGCGTAGTAGTCGAACTCCTGCCCGCTGACCGGCTGGATCAGGTCCGGCCCGCCAAAGGGTTCGTCGAGCAGCAGTTTGCCGTCCTCCTCGTTGACCACGAGGCCCTGGGCATCCAGCGTCTCGGCCCCGGCGGAGGGCAGGACGATGGTCACCGGCCTGACTTCGAAGGTGTCGAAATCCGGGCCTTCCACGGTGATCCGCACGTCCTTGCCCTCTGGAACATCGGCCATGAGCGCCAGCGCGGCCGGTCCCTCGGCGCTGTTGTACTTCTCGCTCACCTGGTCGAGGAAGAAGCCGGGCCGGAACAGCATGAAGGCGATCAGCAGCAGGACCGCGGTCTCCCATAGCCGCGACTTGGCGATGAAATAGCCCTGGGTTGCGGCCGCGAAGAGCAACATCGCCGTGAGGGATATGAAGAAGACGAAGATCGCCTTGAGCAGCCCCACGTCGATCAGCAACAGGTCGGTGTTGAAGATGAACAGGAAGGGCAGCAGCGCTGTACGAATGTCATAGGCAAAGCCCTGGACACCGGTCTTGATCGGGTCCCCGCGCGAGATCGCCGCCGCCGCGTAGGCCGCAAGGCCCACCGGTGGCGTGTCGTCCGCAAGAATGCCGAAGTAGAAGACGAACATGTGCACCGCGATCAGTGGCACGATCAGGCCCGCCTGCGCGCCCACGCTGACGATGACCGGGGCCATGAGCGAACTGACCACGATGTAGTTGGCCGTCGTCGGCAGGCCCATCCCCAGGATCAGCGAGAGCACCGCCACGAGGATCAGCAGGATCATCAGGTTGCCGCCCGAGAGCACCTCGATCACCTGGCCGATGACCTGGTGGGCGCCGGTGAGGCTGATGGTGCCCACGATGATGCCGGCGGCGCCGGTGGCGACGCCGATGCCGATCATGTTGCGTGCGCCCAGGATCAGGCCCTGCACGAAATCCGCCCAGCCGGCCACGGCCTCTGCAACGTGGCCCTCACCGCGGAAAAGCGCCTTGAGCGGACGGTGGGTCAGGGCGATGATGATCATGAAGATCGTCGCCCAGAAGGCCGAGAGCGCGGGCGAGAGCCGGTCGAGGCTGTCGGTCCGGATCATCAGGTTCCACACCAGGATGAAGATCGGCACCGCGAAGTAGAGCCCGCCGATCAGCGTCGGTGTCAGGCGGGGGGCGGAGGGTTCGCCCTCGGTGTCTTCCTCGACGTCCGGGTAGCGCGATGCCAGCCAGACAAGGGTGACGTAAAGCGCGCCGACCAACGCCACGGCGGCATAGATCGAATCCCCCATGATCGGGTCCAGGAGGCCGCGCAGACCGATCATCAGGAAGGCGCAGATGCCAAGGAAGATGAAGCCCGACAGGAACAGGATCAGGATCATGATGACGCCGATCCGGCGGCCCGGCTTTTCCAGGCCCTTGAGGCCCATCTTGAGGCTTTCGAGGTGCACGATATAGAGCAGCGCGATGTAGGAAATCACCGCCGGCAGGAAGGCGTGCTTGACCACGTCGATGTAGGGGATGTTGACGTATTCCACCATCAGGAAGGCTGCGGCGCCCATGACGGGCGGTGTCAACTGACCGTTGGTGGAACTGGCGACCTCGACCGCGCCGGCCTTTTCCGCCGGGAAGCCGATGCGCTTCATCAGCGGGATGGTGAAGGTGCCGGTTGTCACCGTGTTGGCGATCGACGAGCCGGAGATCATGCCGGTCAGCATCGAGGACAGGACCGATGCCTTGGCTGGACCGCCGCGCAGCGCGCCCAGCAGGGCGATGGCCACCCGGATGAACCAGTTGCCGCCGCCAGCGCGGTCAAGCAGGGCGCCGAACAGCACGAAGAGGAAGATCATCGTGGTCGAGACGCCAAGCGCCACGCCAAAGACCCCTTCGGTCTGCATCCAGTAGTGACCCAGGGCCTTGGACAACGATGCGCCGCCGTAGTTGGTGATGTTCCGTGCCCATTCGGAATAGCCGCCGAAGAAGGCAAAGAGGACGAAACACGAGGCGATGATGACCAGTGGCAGGCCCAGGGACCGGTAGACCGATATCATCAGAACGATCATGCCGATGGCCGACATGGTGACATCCGTCGTGTTCCACAGGCCGGGCCTGTCCGCGATCTGGAAACGGAAGGCCACGAGATAGAGACAAGCGGAGACGCCTAGGATCAGAAGCGCCCAGTCATAGGCCGGGATCCGGTCGCGCGGGGCGGATTTCGTCAGCGGGAAAGCCATTGTCGCCAGGGCGATGGCAAAGGCCAGGTGCACGAAACGCGCCTGAGCCACGACATTGGCGAAAAAGCTGATGCCGGTGGTCGTCGCCAGCAAGCTGGGCACCTTCGAGGCGATGTAGAGCTGGAACAGCGACCAGACGATGCAGGTGCCGATGATCAGCTGCGCCTGCCATCTGGCCTGCGGGTTGCGCGCGCCGGTATCCGCTTCGGCGACCATGTCGTCGGCGCTGCGGTCCTGAGCCTGTGGATCGGCCATGATGTCCCCCTGTGTTTCTTGTTTGTCGTGGGCGGTTCGGGATGCCCTGCAAATGCCTTCGAAGACATTGGATCGTGCGCGCCCGGCGGTGGGCGCGTCCGAGGATGATGTTGCGGCACCGCCCTGGCGGCGCCGGCAAACGCATGAGGCGTATCTCAAATCTCTTCGAAGAAATTTGTCCTGCCAAGGAAAAACGGCGGCAGGTTTGCCCTGCCGCCGTCCGTGGCCCGAGGATTACTCGATCAGGCCCAGTTCCTTGTAGGCTTTCTCGGCGCCCGGGTGCAGCGGTGCGCTGAGGCCGTCCTTGACCATCTGTGCCGGGTCGAGGTTGGCGAAAGCCGGGTGCAGCTGACGGAAGTCGTCGATGTTTTCCATCACGGCCTTGGCGACGACATAGACCACGTCCTCGGAGACATCGGCCGAGGTGACGAAGGTGGCGCCCACGCCAAAGGTGGTGTTGTCCGCGTCGTTGCCCGCGTACATGCCGGCCGGGATGGTGGCGACACGGTAGTAGGGGTTGTCGGCGACCAGCTTGTCGATCGGCTCGCCGACCACGTCGACCAGTTTCACGTCACAGGTGGTGGTGGCTTCCTTGATGGCGGCGGCCGGGTGACCGATGGTGTAGATCATCGCGTCGATGTTGCCGTCGCAAAGCTGCTTGGCCATTTCCGAGCCCTTGTACTCGGTCGCGAGCGCGAAATCGTCCATGGTGACACCGAAGGCATCCATGACAACTTCCATCGTGGCGCGCTGGCCCGAGCCGGGGTTGCCGACGTTCACGCGCTTGCCCTTGAGTTCCTCGAAGCCGGTGATGCCGCTGTCGCCGCGCACCAGCAGGGTGAAGGGCTCGGGGTGGACCGAGAACACCGCGCGGATTTCCGGGAACGGGTTGTCGGAGAACTTCGACGTGCCGTTGTAGGCATGGTACTGCCAGTCGGACTGCGCGACTCCGAATTCCAGCTCGCCGGCCTTGATGGTGTTGATGTTGTAGACAGAGCCGCCGGTGGACTCGACTGCGCAGCGGATGCCGTGTTCCTTGCGGGACTTGTTGACGAGGCGGCAGATCGCGCCGCCGGTGGGATAGTAGACCCCGGTCACACCGCCGGTGCCGATCGAGATGAACTCTTGCGCCGAAGCCATCGGTGCCGCGCACGCAACACCCAGTGCCACGACGGCGCCGAGTTTCACATTGTCGAACATAACTTTCTCTCCTGTTGTCGTTATGGTGAGCTCTCGTCCGCCCAGAAATCTCCCAGGCGTCGGTTTCTTTCCTCCACCAGGCGAATCTTTTCACCAATGTCATCTTCGGACTGCGAGACGATCATCGCAACCAGAGTTTCCATGAGCGCAAGAGTCGCCACGTAAGAGGAAAAGAACTGCGGGCTGTCCGACGGCACGCAAAATCCGAGGTCGGCATGCATCAGAGCCGGGCTTGCGTGGGTGTCGGTCAGGACAATCGTGGTTGCACCGCTTTCACGGGCCATCTGCGTGGCAAGGACGGCGCGGCGGGCATAGGGGGTCTTGGTGATGACCAGAAAGACATCGCCCGGTCCCAACAGCCCGATCGCCGCCGACAGCGCGCTGCCCGCGCGCGACAGGACGGTCCAGTCGGACTGGAAATAGTTGGCGAGATAGGCAAGATGCTCGGCGATCCCGTGCGAGGCGAAGGCCCCGAAAACGGTGACGCGGCGCGCCTGGGCCAGGGCGTCCACCGCCTCTTGCAGGCGTTCGCGGTCGATCCCCTGAGCCAGGCTGGCGATGTTCGACATGCAGGCTCCGGCCTGCCGGTCCAGCATCGAGGCATCCTCTTCGCCGGGGGTCTGCAATTGGGCGGCCTTCTCGGCAAAGGACACCACCTGGTCGCCGATGGCCTGGCGCGACAGTTCGCGCAACTCTTCGTAGCTGGCGAAGTCCAGCGCCCGTGCCAGCCGCGAAAAGGTGGCCGGGGACACCGCGCTTGCCGCCGAAACAGACCGTAGCGAACGGGTGGCCACCTCCACGGGATGGGCAATGACGTAGTCCGCCGCCTCCCGGAGCTTGTGGCTCAACCCGCCGTAGCGGTGCGCGATGCGCGCTTCGAGACGCTGGGCCGGCATCCGCTTTCCTGGATCGTTTCGACTGTTTCAAGGCGTTTCATATGTTTTGAATCTTGTCAACACGGGAAACATATGTTTCAAGCGCTCCTGTTCGCAGCTTAGCCGAAAAGTGCCTGTGTCATGGGCCATGACTTCGCGTCATCCGAACCTCCCGTGAAAACCAAGGCCGCGCCCAAAGGCGCCCGACGTCCCGACTCCGATCATGATGCCCTTCCGATGACCCCGGCTGAACTGGCGGCAGGGGCGCGCCGGGGGGCCGAGGAATGTGCACAACCAAGGTGGTAAACGCCCATGTCCCATGTCTTCCATCGCAGCAGCGTCAAGGCGCCGCCCGCGGTTTCCCGCGGCGAGGGGGCCTATCTCTACGACCAGTCCGGCAAGGCCTACCTCGACGGGTCCGGTGGCGCGGCCGTCTCCTGCCTGGGGCACGGCGACGCCCATGTGACAGAGGCGATCCGAAGCCAGCTGGCCGAGATCGCCTTTGCCCATACCGGGTTCTTCACTTCTCCGCCTGCCGAGGCTCTGGCCGACCGGCTGGTGACGCTTGCGCCGGGTGACCTGAACCGCGTCTATTTCGTCTCCGGCGGCTCCGAGGCGATGGAGGCGGCGCTGAAGCTTGCGCGGCAATACCACCTCGAACGCGGCGAGGCGGGTCGCAGCCGGATCATCGCCCGCCGGCAAAGCTATCACGGCAATACGCTGGGTGCCCTGGCCACCGGCGGCAATGCCTGGCGGCGTGAACCTTTCTCGCCGCTCCTGATGGAGGTCAGCCATGTCTCGCCCTGCTACGCCTACCGCGGTCAGCAAAGCGGCGAGACCGAGGCCGACTACTGTGACCGGCTGATCGCCGAGATCGAGGACGAGATCGCGCGCGTCGGGCCGGAGGCCGTCATGGCATTCGTGGCAGAGCCGGTGGTGGGCGCCACGCTGGGCGCGGTGCCCTCCGTGCCCGGGTATTTCAAGCGGATCCGCGAGATCTGCGACCGTCACGGCATCCTGATGATCCTCGACGAGGTCATGTGCGGCATGGGCCGGACCGGCACGCTGTTTGCCTGCGAGCAGGATGGGGTGGCGCCGGACATTCTCTGCGTGGCCAAGGGCCTGGGCGCGGGCTATCAGCCCATCGGCGCGATGCTCTGCACCGAGGTCATGCACGATGTGATTGCGCAGGGCAGCGGCTTTTTCCAGCACGGCCACACCTATGTCGGCCACCCGGTCGCCTGTGCGGCGGCGGGCGCGGTGCTGGACAGGCTGGTCGGCGATAACTTGCTGGGCCGCGTGCATCCGATGGGAGCCGTTCTGCGCGGGATGCTGGAGTATCAGTTCGGCCAGCATTCCCATGTCGGCGACATCCGGGGCAGGGGGCTGTTCCTAGGGCTGGAACTTGTGCAGGACCGAGCCACCGGGGCGCCCATCGACCCCGCGCGCAAGATCCATGCCCAGATCAAGGCGGCGGCCTTTGCCGAGGGCCTGATCTGCTACCCGAACGGCGGCACCATCGACGGCAAGCAGGGCGCGCATGTCCTGCTCGCTCCTCCCTTCATCCTGACAGAGGACCAGGCGTCGGAACTGGTCGACAAGCTGTCCCGCGCCTTCACGGCGGTGGGGCTGTAGGGACTCACCGCGACTTGGCGGCGGAACCAAGGGTGGGCGGCAGGTCCGACACCCAATCTAGCAGTGGGCGCATCACGGCGTCGGGGTCCTCTTCATGCGCGAGGTGGCCAAGACCGGGAATTGCCCGGAACTGGCCCAGCGGCAGGCGGGCGGCGGCGCGTCGCGAAATCTCGGGCGCCACGGCCTGGTCGCCTTCTGCGGCCAGCATCAGGCAGGGCGTTTCGATCCGGGGCAGCCAGTCCAGCACCGGGTTGACATTCCAGCGGGCCATCATCTGCAGGGTTCCGTCCACATGCTCGCGGTCGGCGGTCAACTGGGCGTAAAAACCGATGCCTTTGTCGCTCAACCGGCTGCCGGTGCTGGCGATCAGGCGGCGGGTACGCGCCGGGCTGGCCCCTGCGGCGGTAAAGGCCAGTGCCGCCAGCGGCGTCGCTGCCATCAGCTTGGCCAGGATCGGAAACAGCCAGCCCGCCGCGCCATCGAACCGCCCCAGGGCGGCGTTCAGGCAGATCGCCGCCGGCGCGGGCCGCAGCCTGCGTGCCAGGTTCAGCGCGATGGCCCCCCCGGCGGAATGGCCGATGATCACGGCGGGGTGCCAGCCCTGCGCGGCACATAGCGTGGCTATGTCCTCTGTCATGTGGGTCAGGCTACAACGGGCGCGGCTGCCCAGCCGTGTGAACCCCTGGCCGGGCAGATCCACTGCGACCACCCGGAACTGCCCGGCCAGCAGGGGGATCATGTCGCGCCAGCTGTGGGTCGATGCGCCTGCGCCGTGCAATAGCAGAACCGTGTCGCCGGTCCCGGTTTCCTGCACATGCCAAAGGTGCGGGCGTTGGGCGATGCGGCGCGACAGGCCGCTATGCGGCCAGCCGGGCAGATCCCTGTCCCAGTCCACGGCGGCTATCCCGACAGGGCGGCGTCGGCGGCGGCGCTGATGCGCCGCGCATCGGCGCGCGGCAGGGCGAGGTAGCGAGCATCCAGCCAGCCCGCCAGCTCGGCGCCTTCGGCACCGGGCCGGTTGGCGGTGTCGATCACGATGGCGGGCAGGCCCAGTCCCCGCCACAGGCGGGCCATGTCGCGGGCATCGGCAGCGGCGGCGGCGCGGCCCGGGCTGCCGTTCAGGGCGATGTTTCCGCGCCCGTCCGTCAGCAGCGCCAGGCAGGGGCTTTGCCCGTTGCGCAGGCCTTGCAGCGCCAGGTCATGCGCGGCGCGCAGACCCGCTGCCAAGGGGGTGCTGCCACCGCCGGGCAGCGCGGCGATGCGGCGCTTGGCCTGCACCAGCGACCGGGTCGGCGGCAGTGGCACCTCGGCGCAGGTGTCGCGGAAGGTGACCAGCGCCACGAGATCGCGCTTGGCGTAGGCTTGTGCCAGCAAAAGCTCGACGGCGCCCTTTGCCTCGGCCATACGAGCCAGCGCGGCAGACCCCGAACTGTCGACCGCCAGGATCACGAGCCGATCGGAATGCTCCTCGGTCTGGCGCAGGCGCAGGTCGCCGGGGTGGATGATCAGATGTTTCTTGCCGGGCGTCGCCGCGCACCGCAGCGGTTGCCAGGGCGCGGCCGCGCGCAGCGTGGCCACCACGTCGATCCGTGCGCGCCCGTCCGGGCGGCCGGGCCGAGAGGGCAGGGGCCGTCCGCGCCGGTTGCCCTTGCGCTTGCCCCCGGCGCCAAAGCCCTGTCCGCCACCGCGCGTGGCGCCCCCCCGGTCCAGCCGGGTCAGCAGGTCCGGCGGCAGGATGGCGGAAATGGCCTCGACCAGCAATTCGTCCGGGAGGTCCTTTGTCGCGGCGCCATCGCCCTGCGCCTCGCTCTCGTCTTGCGGTGGCGGTTCCGGGCTGTCGTTGTCGTCCGGTGCCTGGGGGATCTGCGTGGCGCGGCTGGGCAAGACCATTTCCGCCGCTTCGCGCAGGTGTTCCGCTGTTACGCGGTTCCGAAGGTCGAGCGCGGCCAGCGCGCGCGCGCAGCGCAGCGCCAGCAGCGGCGCGCGCAAACCGTGGATGCCAAAGCGCGCGGCCAGGTGGACAAGCTGCGCAAGGTGATCATCCGGGACCTCGACCTTTGGCAGGTGCGCCCGCGCAGCGTCCACGTCCGCCGGGGCTGGCAGGCGCAGCAGGGCGTCCCTGGCCCGGATTTCGGACAGGTCAACGTGAAAGGCCAGCCGGTCGGTCAGGGCCTGCGGCGCGGTCTCGTCCGGGTCGGCGCCCTCGTCCAGCAGGATCAGGCAATGCCCCGTGTCGCCGTCCAGCACACCGGCAAGACGCGCTGTCAGCCCGGGCGGGACTCGTTCCGCCATCGGCATGACCAGCGCCGCGGCTCGCGCTACAAGGCCGGGCTGGCGCACCAGTCCTCCGCCCGCAAGCGATGCCGCGACATCGAGTCCGCCAAAGAGCTGGATATCGTCCAGCCCGGGATGGACCCGGCGCAGCGGCAACGGCAATACCCCCAGCCCATCTTCCAGCCGCTGGCGCACAGGGCCGGGCCGTGCCCGGATCACCATGCCGCCCAGCCCCGCCGGGTCGATGGCCAGCGCAGCAAGCGCCCGCTGCGCCCGCATCCAGTCGGAGGGTATGACGGTCATGGCAGGGTCTCGGCGACGACGCGGGCGACCCGCGCGGCCGATCCCGCCTCGTCCAAGGGATCGCGGCGCAACCGGTGGCTCAGCGCCAATGGCGCCACCTGACGCAAGTGGTCGCGGGTGATTGCGGTGTCTTCAAAGGCCGCCTGCGCCCGCGCTGCCCGCAACAGGGTCAGTTCGCCGCGCAGGCCGTCAGCCCCAAGCGCCATGCTGAGCCGTGCGCAATCTGTCAGCACCTCTTCGGTTGGCGCCGTTCCCGCCAGGGCCGCGCGCGCGTCCAGGATGGCGCTGCGCAGCGCGGCATCTTCGGCCTGCCACCAGGCCATGAAACCGTCGTGGTCGGTTTCAAAGGCATGGCGGCGGCGGATGACCTCCACCCGCTCTTCGATATTGTCGGGAGAGCGGACCTCGACCGAAAGGCCGAACCGGTCCAGCAACTGCGGACGCAACTCGCCTTCCTCGGGGTTGCCCGAGCCGACAAGGACAAAGCGTGCGGCATGGCGGATCGACAAGCCCTCGCGCTCAACGGCGTTGAGGCCCGATTGTGCCACGTCCAGCAGCAGGTCGACGATGTGATCCTCCAGCAGGTTGACCTCGTCGATATAGAGATAGCCTCGATTGGCCCTTGCCAGCAGACCGGGTTCAAAGGCCTTCTCGCCACGGGTCAGGGCACGCTCGATGTCCAGCGCGCCGGTCACGCGGTCCTCGGTCACGCCCAGCGGAAGGTCCACGACCGGGGTCGGGCGTTCCGTCAATGTCTCGTCGACGGGACCAGCCCAGTCGGGGACATCATCCAGTTGCGCGGAATTGACCGGGCAGCCCGCGACAACGGTGATCGGCGGTAAAAGCGCGGCCAGGGCGCGCACGGCGGTGGACTTGCCGGTGCCCCGGTCGCCGAAGACCAGCACGCCGCCCAGCCCGGGGTCGATGGCGGTCAGGATCATTGCCTGCTTCATCTGGTCCTGGCCGACGATGGCCGAAAAGGGAAAGCTCTGGGTCATGGCTTCGGTCCGGCTGGTGTCAGGTGAGGCCCGCCCGGCCAGTGACCGCTGGCGCCGAGGATGCGGAACCGGGCGTAGAGCTCCTCACGGAACCAGTCGCCCTCGCGCACGGCGCGTATGGCGCGGGCATGTGGGCCGTCGGCGCGGGCAAAGCGGGCCATGCTGGCGCTGTCGGGCCAGATCGAAAAGGTGACCTGGTGCAGCAGGGGAACCTCTCCGATGCCGATCTTGAAGGAGACGGCGGGATCGGCCCCGATGGCGGCGCTGATGTCTGGAACCCGTCGCCAGAACCGCCAGAGGTTTGACACCCGCAGCGTGGCCCGGGTCAGCGCCGCGACGGGGCCGGGTCCGGCCGTTGTGTCGCCCACCTCGAACGGGCTTTGCCGTGACCAGGCCCCACGGACCGAAACCGGGGACAGGAACACGGTCCAGCTGTCCACAGCGCCTTTGTGATATCGCCGGTAGACCGGGGCGTCGCGGGTCTGGCGCCGGGCGCTTTGCAGGTCCGGCCACGTAGCAAGGATCGCGTAGACCCCGGTTTCCGGCAGTGGCGTAAAGCCTTCGCCCGTTCCCGAGCCGCAGAGCTTCCAGAAGCCGATGCCTTCGGTCCGACGCAGGGCCGGGCGCGCAAGGCCCATCATCGCAAAGGCCCAGAGCCGGCTGACGCCGTGCGGAAAGCGAAAGAAACTCAGGCTGACGACCTGGATGGCCTTTCCTCCTCTTGGCTGGCCTTCCTTGGCTGGTGTCAGGGTATCCTGACATGGAAACACCTCTTAGAGAAGGGGTTCGATACGAGATTGTCAATTTAACATTACACATGTAGGCTTGGGTAATGTTTACAGGCGCAGACTCCTTTCATAGCCACAGGCCGGTCGATCCCGAGGCGCCGCAGGCGCTCGTTGTAGGGGCGGGGCTGGGCG
>NZ_JASHJL010000060.1 GCF_030733205.1 Mameliella sp. MMSF_3455 | reverse complement strand
TCCGCTTCGTCATCTGGGTCGTTCCTTCGTCAGTCGCTACAGCATAGCAACTGGTCCGAAATCTCGCGACCACCTCTGTTTGTGGGCGATGCTGACTTCGAGAGAAGACTACAAGATTCAGGCTGCCGCTTAACCGCGCAGCCCGGATACCGGCAGGACTGAGAGGACGAAGACAAGTTACGGAACACGACGATCATGAGATCGGCAGCGGAAAACCCAGGATAAAACGGTGGCTCTCAAGCCCGTTAATCTGATTTGGAACCGCGCCTCGCATCTCCATAAGGGCCCGCCGCCATGTCGCGGCACTTCAGAGGCCGGACACATGACTGCACCCGATCAGTTGTTCCAAAGCTTTGAAATCACTCACAGTAACCGGGGCATCCACACACGTTTTATGTAACATTACCCGAGACTTGAGCTCACGTTGGTGAGCTTGGGAACGCGCCCGACACACTTCATCACAACCGGTGCTTGTCCGGCAAATCTTTGTTTCCGCAGCACAGATACCCCTTTGGTCGCATCCCGGAAAAGCTCGGGGCGACTCCAGCCTGCCCGAAAGCGAATGGTGAACGGTCTTGCATGTTGGATTTTCCGACATTATATTGAGAGAAAGACATCTATTCGGACACGAACGATGCAAACGACCACCAAGACGAAACTGTTTCCGAAGCAGGATCTGGAACTTGTGCTTCGTGACGAGCTCTTGCTCGCGGCGGAGGCTGAAGCCAGCATGCACGGAATTGTACTGCCCGCATCATCTGGGGTGGCGGCAGTCGCACCTGTACCGATGGATTCTCTCGTAGTTGTGGAGCTCCTGTGCGCGGTCGAACCAGTGCTTGGCTTTACGCCGGCGGATGCGACGGTACGCACTGGCGGATACAACTCGGTGCAAGACGCATTGGATCACTTAATCCCGCGGCTGGAACAGCAGTGGAAGAAGAAGAATGGAGTGTCAGCATGAGCGTCGCCAAGCGGACCAACGACGATGACCAAGAAGCTCGGCAGGAGATGGGGGAGCGGCTGCGGGAAGCACGTCGGTATTTGGGTCTAAAGCAAGACGAGGTGGCCCAGTACCTCAAGATCCAGCGAACCGCGTTGTCTGAGATCGAGGCCGGAAACCGCCGTGTCGAGGCTCTGGAGTTGAACCGGCTCGCGAAGCTGTATCGACAACCGGTCGCGTATTTCATCGGAGAAGACGATGCAGCTGGGAGTTTGCCGGTAGATGTAGCGCACCTTGCACGACAAGCCGCAGACTTGTCTCGGCAAGACCGGGATGAACTGGGGCGATTTGCCGAGTACTTGCGCGCCCGCTCGGCCGCAACCCAGGAGTAGCCAGTGGTTTCCAATTATTCGCAGGCAGTTCGCGGCGGAGCAGCTGCGGCGGCTCGCGCACACCGGCAACTAGGCGTGCGAGAGCGGCTCGAAACGTCAGGCGGTTCAGTCAACGTTTTTGCTCTCATCAATGAACTTGACGTGCCTTTGCTCCTACGGCCGCTCGACGGCTTGCTCGGAGCATATCTTAATGCCCCATCGCAAGGGATTCTCGTCACCACTCAGCGCCCCATGAGTATCCAGCGATTTACGGCCGCACATGAGCTGGGCCATTGTCTTCTGAACCATCAACCCAGCCTCGACGATGAAGCAAGTATCCTCCGTCGAATGCCAGCCAATTTCGATCCGGGCCACGACTATCAAGAAGTCGAAGCCGACGCTTTCGCAGTCGCGTTTCTCATGCCCAAATGGCTGCTCGCCCTACATATGAGGCGGCAGAATTGGACTGTGCCAGACTTTCGACGCGCAAACGTGATTTACCAGTTCAGTCTGCGACTTGGGGTGAGCTACGAGGCGTTGTGCTGGACCCTAGTTCGGTACAGGATGATTGCTGCGAAGCAGGCCCGCGAGCTTTTGCAGACAAAGCCGAAGGCGTTGAAAGAAGCTCTTCTCGCTGATCATCGACCGACAAACTATCGTGGCGATGTATGGCTACTTACCGAACGCGACGCTGGAGCGCTGATTGATGGCAGTCGTAACGATCTATTCGTTCTCAAGCTCACCGAGCACAGCAATGGAGGATACCTCTGGAACATCCACCAACTGCAGGAGAGCGGATTCGCCATCGTCAGTAATGAAATCGAAGCGCTCGAAACGGATAGCGTCGGTGATCCTGGAATACGACGCGTCACGGCTAGGCCTCCGGAAGAGTACCGAGGTCGCCTTGTGTTGGATGAAACACGGCCCTGGGATCACAATCAGAGTTTCTCCAGGCTAGAGTTGGACCTCGACCTGACAGGTCCCGAAGGTGAAGGCCTTTCACGTGCTGAGCGGCGAAGACTCCTGGAGGCCGCTTGAGTGATTGTGACGATAAACGTAGATTTACGGGCGAAATTTGGTCCCGTCAGGGATCAAGGTACGCGACCAACTTGCTTGGCGTTTGCCGCCAGCGACGCCCATGCTGCATTGCGCTGCGGCTGGGATCCTCTGTCATGTGAATTCGCCTTCTATCACGCACAAAAACGTACCGGGCGCTCGCCAAATAAGGGAGCATTTCTAGACGACATGCTGGCCGCGCTTCGAGATACCGGCCAGCCATCGGAAAGTGGATGGCCGTACATTCCGCGTTTGCCCACGGACCTTAGGCACTATCGCCCCCCATCATCCGTCGGAAGTTTATTTGGGCGCGAAAGTCAGAAGACCAGCCACGAAGTCGATCGAGTTTGCGATGCGTTGGATTCCAACGTCCCTGCTATTGTTCTTTCAGTCCTGACGAGAAGTTTCTTTAATCCGCCATCGGATGGAGTCATCGACCAAATCACCGGTGACGAGGTTTTTCCAGCGCCGCGACATGCCGTTGTCGCGGTCGGCTATGGGAAAGCGGCGACGAAACGTGTCATTCTGGTGCGAAATAGCTGGGGACCAACCTGGGGTTTGAGCGGGTATGCTTGGCTAACTGAGGATTTTCTGGCTAAGCACATGTATGCCTTGGCAATATTGACGGACGAATGCGATGTATCTGGCCATTCCGCCACAGCCTGATTGTGTAAGAACTTGGCGCGAAGCGGTCCGTTGCGTTGATAGAGAACCCGGACACGAGGCGCACAACGTCCTGATGTCAGTTGATGACCCGACCGCCGGGGCAAAGTTGAGCGACGCGAGCGTCAATGCCGTCAATGAATTCTTGCTACGGCACGACAAATCCGTCCGGACCATCGCCAACACGATTTTTCCGGAGGCGCTCTATCACAGATATGGTGCCCCGGAATTCTTCGACCGGTTTCGCGACCGAGTTCTGCCTACGGTACGACGCAACGAAAGATGGTCAGGATATTATTTCGAGCGGATGGTCGATTGGCCCGGCGCCCCGGCCGGCAATCCGCTTTGGGACGTCGTCACGCGTATGAGGGACCCGGCGGTCAGGGCAAGGAACAAATTTGAGCTTGCTCTTTTCGATCCTGCTCGCGACGTTGATCGTTCCCCTTACGGCGGACAGTGCCTCAGTTTTCTCAGCTTCAAACTGTTGGCAGGGAATCCGGAGACGCTCACACTCACAGCGATCTACCGGAACCACTACTATGTCGAAAAGCTACTCGGAAACTTGATTGGTCTCGGCCAGTTGATGTCGTTTGTGGCCACTGAAGCCGGACTCAATATTGGATCCCTGACCGTTCTGTCGTCACATGCGACAATCGACCTGCCACGATCAACATGCGGGGGGACTACAACACGTGGCGAGCTTCGAGCACTCCTTGACGAGATTGATGGTCTGTCTGCAGCCAATACCTAGGCAAACTCAGCGAAAGGCAGAGTTGCCGTTTCCGGTCGCCGGGCCGAACTTGAGAGATTGTATATTGCCTCGATGCCAGCAGTGAACTCTCTTTGCCCACCGTAGCTCGGATGGCGGACCTGAGATACAGGTAGGTCCAAATCTGCTAGAGCTTCTCCCGCATCACGCCCAATTGCCACCAAGCGTTTAGGTTGAAGCATCTCCAGGAGTGCCAACAGAAATGGCCAGGTTGCCGAACGCTCCGTTTTGCGATGTGAGCGGTTGGTCATGGGATCATCTGGCGCGTGCGGGTGAAGCGGAAACACATTCCACAGCATTACTGGCCTGCCAATTGACGAGAGAAGCTGCCAAGTGACTGTCGCCGTACGTTCGGCAAGTGCCGGTCCTGTCGTGGCCCGAGCAAGGGTTATTCCGCCAAACAGATGTTCAGCTTCCGTGAGATGTGCTTCGTCGGTCAAGGGTACTCCGGTACGCCGTCCCCCCCGGTACCCGAGGTCCCTTGCTATCCAGATAGTATCAGCACGGGCATTCATCGCGGCCTCAAGACACCGCTTCAGGTTCTCGCGTCGAGCGCGCGCAGCATCGACGGTATCGTGAATGGGGCAGATGTCGCTGTACGGATTAAAGGTGTTCACCAAATCTACAGCGGCAAGTTCTTCGACAAAGGATTCTGGAGTGTTCATGTCAACGGCTCGATGTTTAGCCGCCGCTCTACGGCATCTAGGATAACAGTTCCACGGCGATGTTCGCGCAGATAGCGAAATGCTGCGTATCCTTGCAGGATGGCCTCTTCCCACAGCCAGGTCGGACAGTTCTCGGCTTCGTAGCCGCGAACGAACTGTCTGACCTGCTTCAATAGGTCGAACGGCAACTCCCCGGCCCTCAGGTCTTGAAAGAAATCCATCTCCATGGCCTGTCCGAAAATCCAAACCGCGATCCCCTCCTCGATCAATGCGGCGCGGGCTCCGTCTTGGGCCTCGTCGATCTTTGGCCGACTCTTGCGTTTCAACCGAAAAAGGGAACGAGTGACCGGCGACCAGCCAAGGATAGCGACGTAGGCATAATGGAAGACATCATGGAACCTGTAGTCATCCGGTGTCATAGCGTTGTCCGTCAGTCGATCCCCGATGTTGAGGCCGTTGCAGGTCTGGAAGACGTAGCGTTTGCCACCAACCTCCCGTTCAAAGATGTTGATCTTGAGGTTTCTGGGCAGCTGTTCTTCCGGGGGCAAGTCCGCATCGAAGAAGGGTGGGTATGCCTTCTGGATGGGCCATCGGTCTGTCGTCTTTGCTCGATTCTTGATGGCCGCAGCTTCCAGTGTGACGCCCGCTTCATTGGCCGCGCGAATGAGTATCTCGAGAATCGCGACAAGTCGGGGTCCGAGACGTCGGCGATCCCTTTGGAGCTCGTTGTTCGATTGATCGGCCATAAGAAGCCCGGTTGCAGCCGCCAACTCGATGAGGGTTGCTTCGAAAGCCGGTGACGGTGACTGTCCAGCGGTCAGTACAGACGGCTGCAAAGCCTCAAAGGTGAGCGGCTCTCCCGTTGCGGATAGCCAGTCCTCGCTATCGCTGGCAAGGTTGGTGACAATATCGGCGAACGAGATTTCTGCCCTAGCAGCAACTAGGTTGAAGTACCAAAGTACGTCGCCGAGTTCCTCTGTAACCGCAGCCGCGTAGGCGCGATAGGAGATCGGGTCTCTCTGCTTCTTCTTCACTTCAGAGAGAAGGCTCCCGACCTCTCCAAAGAGGCCAAGCAAAGGGAAGTTGAGGGAATCCGCGTCCCGCCGAAGGTCCGTCGCAAGCGCATCCGTTGAGAATTCCTGCACTGACAATGAAATGAAATCGTCTGACATCCGCCCTCCAAATGTGTGATGGCTGAATGCGGGGCCATCTATATCTTGTACCTGTCATTTGATTCGATTGCGGTCAGTCCGGCAAGAAAAAGTGACTTCGCGCTCATCGGACTTTCCAAGAACCGAAGCTAGGCACACCGGTCGGCAAGGGCTGGAGCAATCAAGAAAGTAGTCTTCTGGTGCGCGGATCACATCTTGGATGACGACTGGTACCCACGCCGCTTCTTCGTCGCCGACAGCTTCATCAGAGCGTTCACCGCCATGCCCTCGTCCTCATGCTGCTCGACCAGCATCTGGCCACGGTAACCGATCCGACCCCATTCCCGTACCAGGCTCACGCCGCCGAAAAGATCGGGCTGAACGCTCATTCGATAGAAACGCCGCATGTTGAGAGACGGGTCGATCCGCTTGAGATCGACTGTCGTCGGGAACACCTCCATTTGCTGGGGTTCATCGAACATCTTGCGGTCACCTTGTCTGCCGCAACAATACCAAGTGTAAGTCCGTGTTTCCACAATGTTCTGTCCCGGATTGAAGTCGGGGGCTCACGCCCCCTTCTCGAACTTCATGACCGGGATGCCCAGCTTTTTGGCTTTATCGGCGAGGTTTTCCTGGATACCGGTTCCGGGGAAGACGAGGACCCCGACCGGGAGCACATCCAGCATCGCATCGTTTCGTTTGAAGGGCGCGGCCTTGGCGTGCCTGGTCCAGTCTGGCTTGAAGGCGACCTGCGTCACGCCCCGGGCCTCGGCCCATTTGGCGGCGATGAGTTCCGCGCCTTTGGGGCTGCCACCGTGCAGAAGGACCATGTCGGGATACTTGGTCCGGACCTGGTCGAGCTTGCCCCAGATCAGACGGTGATCGTTGAAATCGGTCCCGCCGGTGAGGGCGACTTTGGGGCCTGCGGGAAGCATCACTTCGGTCTCTGCCCGGCGCTTGGCGGCCAGGAAGTCGCGGCTGTCGATGAGCGCTGCGGTCATGTGCTGGCGGTTCACCATCGAGCCAGTGCGGGGGCGCCAGGTGGAACCCGTGTGCTGAACGAACTCGGATGCGGCGTGATCGCGCAGTACGTCCATGCAATTGCGCCGTTCGACGAGGGTCAGGCCTTCGGCCGTCAGGCGCTCGAGTTCGGTGGATTTGACCTCGGAGCCGTCCTGCTCGCGCTGGAGGCGGCGCTGCGCTTGCTCGTTCTCGTCAAGCGACCGCTCGATCCGGGCCGTGGCGCGGTGGAAGAGGTTGACCTGGCCCCAGAGCACCTCTTCGAGGTCGGGTTCCATACGGGTGTCTTCCAGGGTCGCGACGAGGGCGTCGAAGATGTCGGCGACGGCGATGGCGAGGCGCTGCCCATCGGGCATCGGGCGCGGATCGGGCTCGTCAAAGGGGCGATAGCCGTAGAGCTGGAGCTCGTCGAGCGCATGGGCGGTCTGGGATGCGCTATGGGCGGGTTCATACGCGTCGTCGTGGGTGTGGATCGTCATCAGTTCTTGCCTCCGGGCCTGTCTCGTCCGCGCGTCATCCCGCGCGGCCTTCATGGGCAGACCCGAGCCGTCGGGGCGGTTGCCCCTTCACCGCGGCTTCACCGGGGCCGGAACAGCGTGGAGGAGGTCGGAAGGGGGGCTATTTGTCTCGCGATGCAAAGGCGGCTTTGCCGCCGGCGGAAATAGGTTCCCTGCCGACCTTGCAGGGGCTACCGCTTTGACGGCCTGCCCATCTCTTGAAGGCCGCGCAGGGCTGACGGGTGGATGCGCAAGGCCCGGGATGGGGTGAGGACGACGATCCAGAGCCACGACTGGGATGCAGCCCCCTGCCCCGCACTCCCAGCCCCCCCTGCGCGATGCAGCTCAGCTGGGCAGGCGATGCCGATCCTCTGGCCCGATCTGACCTACCAGATGCTGGCGCAGCGCGTCCTTGCCGTTCGCCCGAAGATCATCGTTGAAATCCCCGAGCCGCGGTTCCAGCACCCGCACGCGCACCCCGACCTCGGAGGCTTTGGCGCTCAACTTCTCTGCCGCTCGTTGCCCAGCCGGATCGCGGTCGATGGCGATGTAGAGGCGCTGGAGCCCCTCCGGCAGCAGGACCGCCCCGAGGTGTCCCGACGAGAGAGCCGCCCAGACGGGAAGGCCGGGGGCCGCCTCGGACAGGGACAGCATCGTCTCGATGCCCTCGCCGACGACGAGGATGTCATCCTGCGGGGTGAGTCTGACAGCATTGCAGAGGAGGTGACCCATAGCCCGACGCTCTGGATTCACTGCCGCCTTCCCCTGTCCGTCAGGCGCCAGCCAGGTGCGATGCACGCCCTGCACGGCCCCTGCCCCATCGGTAACCGCCGCGATCATTGCCGGTCTTGGGATGCTCCGGGTCTGCCCTTCTTCCCGATGCCAGCACTTCGGGTGGAAGCGTAAGGCGCCGTTCGCCCCGAATTGGGTGATGCCTCGGGAACGGAGGTAGGTCTCAGCAAGCGTGCCTGTGATCGGGTTCGAGGCAGCAAACAAGCGCGCCGCTGCCGCAGGAGTGCCACCGGGCGCCTTGGCCTTCCTCGGCTCTTGCCTATCCGGGACGACCGGCTGCGGACGGCCAAGATGCGCTCGGGCCTCGGCGAGAAGGTCGGGGAAGCGCGTGATCCCCGTCCGGGCGCGGATGATATCCAGGAGATCGCCATGCTCGCCCGTGGCGCCGTCCGTGAACTTGCCAGCCGCCCCCGGCCCCGACGCAGGGCCCGTCAACCGCACGAAGAGCGAGCGGCCAGGATTGTTTTGCAGGTCACCCACGATCCAGTAGGATCCTTCCCGCCGTCCGGCGGGAAGGTAGGCACGACAAACGCCTTCAGCATTTTCTGCCAGATCGCGCACGAGGTCTTCGGTCTCGGAATACATGGGTCAACAACCTCCGCGATCATGTAGCCTTGCGACAGGACAACGTGCAAGCAGACGATCCAATATCGCGACGCCATCGGAGTCGGTCGGGCAGAACAGCCGAAGCTTCCAACTGATGATCTCCGAGAAGAAGCCATCGGCCTTGAGCCGATCCTTGGCTGCCTCCGAGAAGCCCGACAGTTCGATCCGGTTCGCGCCCATGACGCGCGAGCGGTGCAATTCCATCCCTTCCGACAGGCGCACCACGGTCTTGCCCTCCAGAACGAGGGCATGGACCTGCGCGGCCGAGAGCTTAGGCGCATCGGCGGCCAGCGTGGTCGCGACCCAGGCAGGCGAGACGCGGCGGCCGATGATGCGCTGCCCGTCATCGGTCTGCAGGCGGTAGACGCGAGTTTCATCCTGGGGGAGCTGCTTCCAGATCGGCAGCAGCAGCCCCGCCACGATATGCAGGGTGGATTCCGAGAACTCGGGCACTTCAGCCAGTTCGGAATTCCACGCGGCAGCAAAGGCCGCACGGTCGGCTTCCAGCCAGTGGGTGTCCTCCATGATCTTGGCTGGGACCGTACTGGCTTCCGTTGGGCGGATCAGACGAAGGCGGGTCTCAATGGTGCCATCGTCGAGCATCAAGCTGGTGGCAGGCACCTGCACCGCAGCGCGACCGGACCGGCTGTTGACCAGAAGCCGTGCCTTCGGGTCGTCGAGCCAGTCCAGCGCATCCGCCAGTGCGGTCGGCGTGTTGCGCCGCTTTTCTACGATTGTCAGGAGCTGGGTTTCGGCGCCGGACCCGGGATGGGTATAGATCACCCGCGCGTCCGTGACGCGGAAGCTCTCGGCGCGCAGCGTCTCCAACCCGAGGTCATAGACCCCGGCGGCGATGGCGCCCTCAATTCGCTGGTCGAGGAGTTCTTCGAAACCCGCGAACAACACGGCCTGCATGTCGATCGTCAGCGCCAGCAGGCGATTGAGGAAGGTCGTGATCGGCGGCAGGTCGTCCTTCAGCCCGTTGTCATCGGTCAGGTTGAGGCCAGTGGCATCCTCGAAGGCCCCAAGTGAGCATCCCGCCAGATCGTCGCGATAGATGCGGCGGTAAAGCTGGCGCAGGGCATCGCGAGCATAAGGGCTTTCGAGGTTATCCTCAGGTCGGAACAGCCCCTGCCCGCCGGTCTGGCGCTGACCCCGCGTGATGGCACCCAGCGTGTCGAGACGGCGCGCGATGGTCGAGAGAAAGCGCTTCTCCGCCTTCACATCCGTGGCCACCGGCCGGAAGAGCGGCGGCTGCGCCTGGTTCGTGCGGTTGGTCCGCCCAAGGCCCTGAATGGCGGCGTCAGCCTTCCATCCGGGTTCGAGCAGGTAATGCACCCGCAAGCGCTGGTTCCTGGCCCCGAGATCAGCGTGATAACTCCGCCCCGTGCCACCGGCATCCGAGAAGATCAGGATGCGCTTTTGGTCATCCATGAAGGCGGCGGTTTCCGCGAGGTTGGCAGACCCGGCACGGGATTCGACCACGAGGCGGGCGGCAGGGCCCTCGCCCTTCCGCACGATGCGCCGCGACCGACCCGTGACTTCGGCCACGAGATCGGTGCCGAAGCGCTGGACGATCTGGTCGAGAGCCCCCGGCACGGGCGGCAGTGATGCCAGCTTTTCGATCAGCGCATCACGCCGGCGGGCGGCCTCGCGGCATTCGACCGGCTGGCCGTCCCGCACAACGGGCCGGGACGAGAGATTGCCCTCGCTGTCAGTGAAAGGCTCATAGAGCTGCACCGGGAAAGAATGGGCGAGGTAGTCCATGACGTATTCGCGCGGGGTGATATCGACGCGGATGTCGCTCCACTCGTCGGTCGGGATCTCCGACAAGCGACGGTCCATCAGCGCCTCGCCGGTGGAGACGATCTGGATGACTGCGGCATGGCCCCCCGCCAGATCGGCCTCAATGCTCGCGATAAGCGTGGGGGTTTTCATCGAGGTCAGCAGATGACCAAAGAAGCGCTGCTTGACACTCTCGAAGGCAGACCGTGCGGCGGATTTGGCCTGGCGGCTCAGAGTGCCGCTTTCACCCGTGATGTTGGCCGCCTCCATCGCGGCGGCAAGGTTGTTGTGGATGATGGCGAAGGCCCCGGCGTAGGCATCATAGATGCTGCGCTGTTCGGGGCTGAGCGCATGTTCCAGCATCTCGTATTCGACACCGTCATAGGAAAGCGAGCGTGCGGTGTAGAGGCCAAGCGACCGCAGGTCGCGGGCGAGGACCTCCATCGCGGCAACGCCGCCCGCCTCAATGGCCTCGACAAACTCCCCCCGCGTCGCAAACGGAAAGTCTTCGCCACCCCAAAGGCCGAGCCGCTGCGCATAGGCGAGGTTGTGGACCGTGGTCGCCCCCGTGGCCGACACATAGACCACGCGGGCGTTGGGCAGCTTGTGTTGCAGCCGCAGGCCCGCTCTGCCCTGCTGCGAGGCTTCCGTGTCCCCACGCTCGCCCTTGGACCCTGCGGCATTCGCCATGGCATGGCTTTCGTCGAACAGGATCACCCCGTCGAAATCCGCCCCCAGCCAGTCGACGATCTGGTCGACGCGGGATTTCTTGGCACCGCGCTCTTCGGAGCGCAGCGTCGCATAGGTGGTGAAAAGGATGCCTTCGGCGAGCGGGATGTCGCGGCCTTGCGCAAAGCGCGAGAGCGGCGTGACGAGCAGGCGCTCCTGACCCAGAGCCGACCAGTCGCGCTGCGCATCCTCCAGCAGCTTGTCGCTCTTGGAAATCCAGACCGCCTTGCGGCGGCCCTTACACCAGTTGTCGAGCAGAATCCCAGCCGACTGGCGGCCTTTGCCCGCCCCTGTGCCATCGCCAAGGAAGAAACCGCGGCGGAAGCGGACAGCGTCCGCAGCATCGTCGGGCGCGGCCGAGACCATGTCGCCGGTTTCATCGACAGTCCACGACCCCGCGAGATATGCACCATGCGCCTCGCCCGCGTGGATCACCGTCTCCAGTTGGGCATCGGACAGGAGGCCTTCGCGCAGGACGGCTGAGGGCAGCTTGGGGAGGTAGCTGGGTTTCGGGGGTGCGACAGAGGCCATGGCCGCCGATTGCACCAGCTTGGTCGGGTGCGCGGCCGCTGCTGGGATGTCGATCACCTGCAAACGGAAGGTCTCGTAGATCGCATCCGAAAGACGTGCGGCATCTGCGTTCTCGGCGGCGTCGCGGAGAGCGTAGTCCAGTTTCTCGGCCTCGATCGGTATGTCTGATTTCGCCGGTTGAGCTGCGGAGGTCGCGCGGAATCGGCTGACGGGCTTGCGGGTGGTGAGGTGAGATTTTCCCGGGAAGAGGGAAGAGTGGCCCAGACCCGCAGCAGGACCTGGATCCAACTTGCGGCGCGGCGGAACTTCTGCAGTGACCCGGGACATCAGATGTGACACGTCCGGAGACAGGGGCTGGCGCAGGTCGGCGGTGATGCCGCCCGGCTCGCCGCCGCGGCATTTATCGAAGACAGAAATCCGCGTCTCGAAGCTGGTGCCATGCTTGGCGAAAGCCGCGCCCGACACGGCGCCGGTGAAGACGAGATGGGCCGTCTCGGTCAGACGACCGAAGGTCGAGGCCCAGGCAGGCGCATCCGGCGCGAAACCGGCTCCTGTGATGGCCACGAGCCGCCCGCCGGAGGCCAGACGCGCGAGGGCAGAGCGCAGATGCCGCACCGTCGCCTCGGTTGTCCGACCATCGACATTGGCCACAGCCGAGAAGGGCGGGTTCATCAGGATGACGCTTGGGCGCAAACTTTCGTCGAGATGATCGTCGATCTGCGCTGCATCGAACTGGGTGACCGGTCGGCCCGGGAACAGCAGGCGCAGAAGATCGGCGCGGGTGTCGGCCAACTCGTTCAGAGCGAGGCTGCCGCCGGCGATCTCGGCGAGGACCGCCATGAGCCCGGTCCCGGCCGACGGCTCCAGGACGAGGTCAAGCGGGGTGATCTGCGCCGCCGCCAAGGCCGCGAGTCCCATGGGCAGCGGCGTCGAGAATTGCTGAAAGCGCTCCATCTCTTCCGACCGCCGGGTGTGCGTGGGCAAGAGACCTGCCATCTTGGCGAGGATCGGCAAGAGCGCCGCAGGCGAGCCGGCACGCGCAAGCAGCGCCCGACCGAACTTTCGCAGAAAGAGGATCAGCGCCACCTCGCTCGCCTCATAGGCGAGCTTCCAGTCCCAGGCACCGGTCGCATCGGAACCGCCAAAGGCATGTTCCATCTCGCGGCGCAGGCGCAGCGCGTCGATCTGAAGCCCTTGCGCCAGATCGGGCTGCAGCGCCTCGGCAACAGCAACGATCGCAGGGGCAGGATTTGCTGCCAACGGAACAATGGGCGCAGGCAAGGACGCCTGCGCAACAGGGGCAAGATGGGTCATCGGGAAACTCCGGAATGAAGGACAGGATCAGGCCCGGACACCCTCTCTCGGGCAGCCTCGGACCTGATCTTTCCCGGCCGCTCTCTCCCTCTCGCACCGAGGTGTTCCCGACGCTTGGCTTGATTTTGTTCTTGTTCTGTTCTATTTTCAAAGCCAAGCCAGAAAGGGAGTTCCCCCATGGAAAGCATCACGCACGCCCTGCCCGCGACGCCCAAGCAGATCGCCTATGCACGGTCGCTCGCCCTGCGCAACCGGACGCTCCTGCCCTGGGAAGTTCAGCAAGACCGGCGATCCTTGAGCGCCTGGATCGAGGCTCAGGCCCGGCTGAAGCCGGTATCGGACATGAACCAGCTGCCCACGTCCAGGCAGGTGGCCTTCGCGGAGAAACTCGCCCGGATCAAGCGCCGCGCCGTCCCGGACGAGTGCTTCCGCGACAAGGGACTGATGTCGAAGTGGATCGAAGGGAACAGGTGAGTGAAGCGATGCGCCACCGCCCTGACAAAATCCTCCCAGAACCAGAAGGGTTACGACCCTGGTTTGTGTCCAACCTAAGCGCTAGATACTAGGGTGCTTCGCTCTGAAGGCCAGAAACGACCGTTTTTGACGCATAGATATTGGCAAGGGGTTTGTGTCCGGTGTGCCGGACAAAGATTCCGTTGCCTGTAGAGCTTGCAGTGCCGCATCGTGTCGAACTCTAGGCATTGACCGCAGATACGATTTGATGCTTTGTGCGCTTGATGGTTCTCAAACGCCTAAAGTGCTGACGAGATGAAAAGGGAACACGGTGCGGCGTAGCCAATAGGCACCAAATCCGTGACTGCCCCCGCAACTGTGAGCGGTGAGCGACCCCGATATGAGCCACTGGATGATTTGTCCGGGAAGGTTCGGGGAAGCCGCGACCCGCAAGTCAGGAGACCTGCCATCACCGGTCCGTTTCACGTTCCGGCATTTCAACTCGATGCAGGCGGGGTGCCTGGCCAGGAGCATATGATGGCAAAGCGGTCTCACCGCCCACAACATGGTTCTTCCTTCGCCCGCCTGAGAGGCGGAGGGCCTGATGAATCATCGAATTACAATTTGCATATCCTGTCGGCACAAGGGCACCGAATGCCGCCCCGGCTATGAACTGATCGAACGTCTGCGGCAGGCGATTGCCGAAGCTGGAGATGCCGTCCCCGAGGCGTTCGAGATATCAGGTGTCGCCTGCATGGCGGGCTGCGATCGGCCCTGTACGGTCGCCTACCACGGCAGCAAGAAGGCCACCTATCTCTTTGGCGATATCGATCCAGAGACCGATATCGCCGACCTCGTGACCTTTGCAAAGCAATATGCCTACCTGCACGACGGGTGGTGTTCTTCGGTGGATCGTCCCGGGAAGCTGCATAAGTCCGCACTTGCCCGCGTACCAGCGGCGATTATGGCCATTGAAGAAGACCAGGTTCGGGCCTCGTGAGCGCCGCCACCCTCTCTGTGCAGGACCTGTCATGGTCGCCAGGACGTGGCGCTGGGACGCTCTTGCAGCCAACCAGTTTCGCGTTGGCGGCTGGACGGATTCTGGGGATCGTCGGGCCAAACGGTGCGGGAAAGACAACGCTGTTACGGTTACTGTACCGGTTTCACCGCCCGACGACGGGCACAGTGCGTGTCGATGGAGATGACATCTGGACACTTCCGGCGCGGTTGGTGGCGCAGCGCGTTGCCGCCGTCTTGCAGGAGCAGCCGGGCGACTTCGCGCTGACCGTAGGTGAGATCGTGGCCTTGGGCCGTACGCCACACAGGCGTGGATTCGGTGGAAATACCGGCTCCCACGACAAGGACATCATCAGTGATGTACTGGACCGCCTGGACCTGCATGGTTTGGCCAGCCGCCATTTGAGCACTCTGTCCGGCGGGGAACGCCAACGGGTGATGGTGGCCCGTGCCTTGGCACAGGAACCGCGTCTTCTCATCCTTGATGAACCGACCAATCACCTCGACATTCGTCATCAGTTGGAGGTTCTGGACCTCATCCGCAACCTGCCGCTGACTATCGTCATATCACTGCATGACCTGAATCTCGCAGCGGGGGTGTGTGACGATGTCTTGCTTGTCCAATCGGGGCAGACCGTGGGCTTTGGTCCGCCGAAGCAGGTGCTGTCTGAGGCCGCCGTCTCTGACGCCTTTCAAGTTATCACCCGGCGGGAACAGCTTTCACGCAGCAAGACTGATCACCTCACATTCCATCTTCAGAACAAAGGACCACACACATGAAAAAAAATCTCCTGACTTCAACTGCCCTGATTATTGCCGCCGGTGCCGCCGCTGCCGAAACGACCGTGCAAAGCTGCGACCGTAGCGTCACTTTCGATGCGCCACCGGAACGGGCGATCTCGAACGACGTGAACCTGACCGAGATGATGCTGGTGCTTGGCCTTGCTGACCGGATGGTCGGCTACACGGGCATCTCTGGCTGGAAGACACTGGACGAAGAAATGCGGGCAGGTGTCGAAGAACTGCCGGAGCTTTCCGCCAAGTACCCGTCAAAAGAAGTGATCGTCGGAGCCGACGCTGACTTCTTCTTTGCTGGGTGGAATTATGGCATGAAGGTGGGCGGTGAAGTTACGCCAGAAACCTTGGAACCTTTCGGCATCCAGGTTTACGAACTGACTGAATCCTGCACCCACATCATGGACACCGAAAAGGCCAACATCGACATGATGTATGCTGACCTGATGAACCTTGGCACAATCTTCGGTGTTGAAAACAAAGCTGCCGAACTCGTGGCGGGTTACCGCGCTGACCTTGCCGCCTTTACAGATGAACTTGAGACTGGTGAACCGCTGCGGGTCTTTGTCTATGATAGCGGTGAAGACACCCCATTCACCGCAGGCCGCTATGCCATGCCGACCGCGCTTATTGAGGCTGCAGGTGGCGTCAACATCATGGATGATTTCGAGAAAAGCTGGGCGACGGTGACCTGGGAAGAGGTTGTAGAACGCAACCCAGAAGTCATCATGATCGTGAACTATGGCGAAGTGACCGCCGAACAGAAGCGGGAGTTCATGATGTCGAACCCGGCCTTCGCCGATCTGGACGCGGTCAAGAATGATCGCTTTGTGACGCTGGAATATGTCGAAGCTACGCCTGGGCCGCGCAACATCCAGGCGATCAAGACACTCGCCGAAGCCTTCTGGGCAGAGTGATCAGATGAGCGAGATCACGAACACCGTACAGGCGTCCCGCAGGTTTGGCCGTATGCCCGCCTTTCTTGTCGGCGGGGCAATCCTGCTTGTGGTCTCGCTCTCTCTTGCCATCTCGGTCGGAGCAGTCCCAGTCCCGTTGGGCACAGTTTGGGGCGTCATCCTCAACAAACTTTCACCGGGGATCATCGAAGAAACATGGTCGCGTAGCCGGGAGGCCATCGTCTGGGACATCCGGTTTCCACGTGCCCTCCTTGCGATGATGGTTGGGGCGGGTCTTGCGATGGTTGGGGCAAGCCTTCAAGCTGTGACACGCAACCCGCTGGCCGATCCGCATCTCTTGGGCATCTCTTCTGGCGGTGCCTTCGGAGCTATCCTCGCACTCCTGCATACCGGCTTGTTCATTGGCCTGTTGACCGTGCCGTTGCTGGCCTTCGCCGGAGCACTTCTGGCGACGTTGATCGTGCTCGGTGTTTCCCGCTTTGCCGATGCAACCAGTGCTGATCGTCTGGTCCTGGCCGGGGTGGCCGTGTCCTTCATCATCATGGCCTGCGCGAATGTCCTGATCTTTCTTGCCGATCCCAAGGCCACCCATATCGTCGTCTTCTGGATGCTGGGTGGGCTCGGCCTCGCGCAATGGAGTCAATTGATCTACCCGCTGGTCATTCTGGCGTTGTGTGCTGGATGGCTGATGTGGCGTGCACAGGACCTGAATGCCATGACAGTGGGGGATGAGACGGCATCAACCCTTGGCATCCCAGTCGCCAGGTTCCGAATGTCGGTCTTTGTGGTCGGCGCACTGATCACTGGGGTCATGGTCGCATTTTCCGGGATCATCGGTTTTGTCGGCCTCATGGTGCCCCATGTGGTACGCATGATCATTGGCGGCGACTATGCCCGTGTCTTGCCTGGCTCCGCCCTGATCGGCGCAGTGTTCCTCCTCTGGGCAGATATCACCGCCCGCACAGTCATGGCCCCTGAAGATATGCCCATCGGCATCGTGACAGGACTGGTCGGAGGCGTGTTTTTCGTTTGGCTATTGGGTAGGCGAAGGACTGGAATGTAAATCCGTCGGTCATTTGTGGTTAGTGCTAGATTCGTGGGTTGGCTCGTCGCTGACCTTCTCTGCATCGCAAGATGTGTCAAAACTCATACGTTTATGTCATCGGCGATAACAACCGATTTCTGTCAATCCCGGAGCAATAAGGGTCAGTGCCCCGGAGAGATATCGACCAGTTTTGGGTTTGTGCCGCGCCTTGGCGCGCGTGCTCTCCATGTAGCTGACGTGTGCTAAGGCGCGCTGGCCGCAGGCCAGCCCGTCTGATTCAGCGTTTCCTGGTTTCAGCTTTTGGCTTTGCGGCTTTCGCGTAGCCGAAAGCTTTCGCCGTTCATTTCCAGGATGTGCACATGGTGGGTCAGGCGGTCCAGAATGGCGCCTGTGAGGCGTTCCGAGCCGAAGACCTCGGTCCATTCATCGAATGGCAGGTTGGAAGTGATGACGATGGAGCCGCGCTCGTAGCGTTGGGAGATGACCTCGAACAGCAACTCGGCGCCGGTCTTGCTGAGGGGAACGAAGCCCAGTTCGTCGATGATCAGCAGGTCCTGGCTGACCAGGAGTTTTTGCAGACGCTGCAGCCGACGTTCATCGACCGCCTCGATCAGTTCGTGAACCAGAGCGGCGGCGGTCGTGAAGCGCACCTTGAGGCCTCTCTGACAGGCCGCCAGTCCGAGTCCCAGGGCGACATGCGTCTTGCCGGTGCCGCTCGGGCCCAGGGCGATAACGTTCTCGCGTCGGTCGACGAAGGCACAGCGGGCAAGCTCCATGGTCAAGACCTTGTTGACCGAGGGGATGACCTTGAAGTCGAAGCTGTCCAGGCTCTTGGTCGCCGGGAACTTCGCGGCCTTGATCCGGCGTTCGATCATCCGGCGTTCGCGCTCGATCAGTTCCAGTTCACAAAGCCGCAGCAGAAGCGGCAATTGCGAGAGAACCGGTTGCTGCGAAAGCCCACAGTTTGGCGAGAACAAGAATACCCGCCACACCGACCGAGGCCATTCCCGCCCTTTTGTTGAGGCGTCGTCGCGCGACTTGATCCAATGAAGACTCCGTGCTTGTGCTGTTTCAACGGTGTGTCGCCCTGACCCTCTGACCGGCCTACAACGCGCGCAAGACGCTCCCGCATATCCTCCGGCCCGGCCCGTGCGCCGCGCTCCTTCACGGCTGCCGCCCGGAGTGCCGCCAGACCGGCCGAGACACGCCCCTGCCCCGCGTCCCGCTCGGCCCCGTAGGTCTCCCGCGCGATGTCCAGGCGTTCGCGCAATTCGCGGAACGCCGCACGGGCCTGCCGGGCGGCATGAACAACAGCGCCGCGCTCCGTGACCGGAACGTATTCCCGGCCCTGCCGCTCGGCCATCGCCTTCGCGCGCCGCTCCATGGAGTTCGCCGCCGGTCCCAGCTTCAGCTCCGGGTCACGGTCCAGCTCCTCGGCCGTCAGCGCGTCGCCCCGCTCCAACGCCGCCTCCCGCTGCGCTTCGAGCGACCGGTGATCGACGCGCTCCACCTCCCCTGCCCGCTCAAGTGCGCGGTTCTGTAGATCGGCCCAGACGCCGCGCATCTGCTCGATCTCGACACCGCGGGTCTTGGCAGAGTCGAGCACGCGCGTCTTGGCGGTGAAGCCCTCGGGCTCCAGCTTCCGGGTGGAGGTCAGGACATGGGCATGGTGGTTGCGCTGATCGCCCTCGCGGTGCGGCGCATGGATCGCCACATCGACGGCCACGCCGTAGCGGCTGACCAGCTCCTGAGCGAAGTCGCGCGTGATCTGCGACCGATCCTCGGCGCTGATCTCGGACGGTAGCGCCAGCTCCCACTCGCGGGCGGTGACGGAGTTGCGGCGGGTCTCGCTGGCCTCGACCTCGTTCCAGAGGCGGGAGCGGTCCAGCGCCCAATCCGGCGCGTCCTTCGGGGTCAGGATGAAGGTCTCCTCGATGCCCTGCTTGCGGGTGTAATCGTGGATGCGGCCTTCTCGCTAGCACTCGATGCGCTCCCCGACACGGTAGGCTGCTGCCGCCGTGGCGGAGCGCCCGGCGCTGCGCTTGATCGTCTTCACGGAGAGGTGGTAGCTCGCCATGCCGCCTCCCCCCGCCCGCGATGCGAACGCCGCCGCTGCGCCGCGCCAGGCACACCCGTGCCGACCGGCTCCTGGCCCGTGACCGGAGCCAGGGCGCTGGCGCAGGATGGGAGGTGAGCCGGGCCCGTCACCCTCGTGGACGGGACCGGCTTCAACCTCCCTGTCGAGCGCAAGCCGGGGGCCTCGGAACCTCGCGTTCCGGAGCCGTCGGGGAGACGCTCAATCGTCTTTTCCCGGAGGCTTGCCGACTGGAAGGCCGGGGCCGGAGGGGAAAAGACAGCCCGTCCGAAGCCGCCCAAGGGGCGGTTTGCCACCGGCAAACCCGGCAAGGATCGGCATGGACAGGTCCAACGATCCGCGCAGCCCGCCAGCGCGGCACCCCCGGCGATCCAGCCCTGGCCACGGGGCACAGGATGCCGACAAGGGGGCGCGCTGCGGGACGCGATCCATCTGCACAAGATGGCCCTGGAGAGTTTGAGAGGCCGGGAGGGTCTTTCATTCCGGCGCGCATCGCGTCGGACGGAGTTCGCCATCGGCTGAGGCCCCGCCTCAAGGAGATCGCACGCAAATCTCGGAACCGCAGGTGGAGAGTTTGCATAAGTGCGCCCTTAGGGGCGTCGATTTCTGCTTAGCTTTGTTACGGCTCGTCAACTGGTAGCTCCGACAGAACGAACGGCGCTCGGTGACGGATGCGGCACTCCTCGACAAGGCGCTCTAGAAGAAACGGAACAACGTGAACAGGTGACGACCGTCAGCCGCCGTTTTCTGCCTTAGCACCCAGATCGCCAAGGCACTCCTTCCGCCTGCGAAATGCTGTCCGTAGCGCTTCTGTCGGTGAGGGTGGAGAATCCAACGCCTCAAAGAACGATTGATGGTCGCATGGCTTCAAGTTCGTGACGCCCGCGCTGTTGTCGTTTGCCTGTTTCATTTCTTCGGACCCCAATGGCGCATGCGCTGTAACTTGTCAGCCGACGGCCGTAATCGAGTAGTGCGGTGTCCCATCCCAAACAAGATCCCAAGACGCGCCCGGCCGGACGTTCTGGATGGCGTGCGGCTCGAAGCAGACCAAGCAATTCCCGCCCGGAGCAGGAGCGCGGACCGAATGGTAAATCAGTCCCTTGGATCCGTCCCGGCGCAGATGCTGGGCCAGGCTTTGGCCCTCGGGATACCCGACAGCCGGATCCGGATGCAGCGCGGGATGACCTGCCTCATCGGAAATATCATCGAAGACGCCGATGAAGTCGGCCAGCAATTCCACATAGCGGGCGCTGTCGTGGAAGCTGCCGGTAAAGCCGAGTTCGCGTGTGCGGTGCCAGGCCACTTCGCTGACAGAAACCATCACATTCCATGCGCAATACCAGGCACCTCGCTCCTCGGTGTTGAAGCGGTTACCGCCGGCGCGGGTGTAAGTGAAGGCGGCATTGACGTGACTGTCTCCATAGATGCGCAGATCGCGGCTGCGGCGTTGCCAGGCAAGCTCGCGCGGGTCCAGATGCGGGTTGCGCCCGCGTTCGGCCTGTAGGCGTCCACTGGTCAGGCCCTCGATCTCTGCCAAGATCTCCATCTCGTCATCAGTATCGACGAGACCGCGCAGCGATGGTGGCTTGTGGTCGGTGGCAGGCAGGAGACGAACGAGACCGCGATCGGAAATCTCGGTCTGCTTCATGCCCCACCACGCAACGCATCAAGATAGGTCCGAACCGCGAGGATCTGCGGCAAGCCCCCGTCGATGGCGGTGTCGACCGGACGGCCGCCCCCAAAGAGCGGACCGGTGTTCGGTCGGGTGAACCAGCTTCTTGCAAGAGGCTCCGAGAAATAGAGCTCGAGCGACTTGTAGATGCCGATGACGGCGCTCAGCCGGAGAAGCTGATCCTTGGTCAATTCTCCTGCGAAATCCGGCTTCTTGGCGCGCTTCCATGTGCTCTCTGACATGTCGGCAAGGCCAGCCGCTTCCTTGAGACTGAGACCCCAGGCATCGGCCACGCGGGCATAGGCTTTCAACGCGACGGCGTTGACCTGTGCGGGTTCCCGAATTTTCTCTGCAACGTGCATGGCGTCCTCCATTGACTTTAATATAGTCCATATGAACTCACTGTAAAGATCAAATGAACCTTACGCTTTGATCTCTGTTACCCGAACCGCCGCCCTCCTTCCGTGAACGTATACGCGTTCGCGATGATCCCCTCCTCGATGGCCTCGTCCGAGGTGAGGTGGTCGTATTCGGCTTCAAGTTGGCGGTAGAGCCAGCGGGCCAGATCACGCAGCGCCTCGGTCACGACTTCTTCCGCGTGCTCAGTCGGCGGCTGCCAGGTCGCGCTGTCCCGCGTGACGTCCACCGACATGGTGTGTTCATGGTAGTAGCGGCCACGGTGGCTGGCCGCGGCGGCGAGCTGGTAGAAGTTCCGCCGCTGGATGGCCTGCAGCCGGTCGGCGATGCCGTGCAACGTCACATCCGTCGGGGCATAGTCCCGAATGCGCGCGGCGGCGCCCTTGACGTGGGACCAGTAGCCTTCGAACGAAGCTCCATCACCCTGGCTCCAGAAGCCGGAGAACCAGATGCAGGGCTTGGCCCGCGTCCCGCCACTCATCAGGCGGACGGAGGTGGTTTTCAGGCGGATGCCGAGGATCTCACAGACCCGCTCGAAATCCTCGTAGACCGCATACCACCAATCGTCGTGGGGACCGAGCTCGCGATACCAGGTACGCGCCTTTTCCTTGGCGGCCTCCGAAAGTTCGGCGAACTGGTAGACGGTGGTGCAGATGATCTCAGGCATCGGCGTCCTCCCCGTTCAGCGCGGCGGCCAGCCTTTCTTGGCTGCTGGTCCAGCCAATGGATTTGCGGGCGCCGAGATCGATGACATGCGCGCCGCCGCCGAAGGCGTCGAGGCGCGGACGGGAGCAGGTCAGAGCGTATTGGAAGCCCCAAAGGCCGGTGAGATCGAAGTCGTCCGCAAGGCGGAGCACGAAGCGGATGACAGCTTCGACATCGCCGTTCCCGTCATCATGGATCCAGAGGATGCTGCCCTCGGGCGCGTCCCGGCGCACGAGATCAAAGCCGGCAACCTCCGGGTCGTCGGCGTCCTGATCCGCAGCGCGCAGATCGTGAAACAGCGCGAGCGCGCGGGCCGCCTTATCGGGAGTGCCGACATCGAGCAGGCACGAGAAATGGGTGAAGTAATCCGCCATGGAGACCTCCTGAATGGGGAAGACCCGGCCGAGAGGCCGGGTACTGAATCGGGATGAAGGGTCGGCCGGGAGCGATCAGCCGATCGACGTGTCGTCTGCCGCCTTTCTTGCGGCATGCGCGCAGAGCATTTGCCGGTAGAAACGCTTGCGCGCGGTCCGGAGGCCGCAAACGGCGCGTGTGTTGGGGTGCAGCGCCCGGACCGCCGCGCGAACCACTGCCAGTCGCGAAGCGGTCGGCGGCACGCCAAGACGTAGATATGTGGGATCGGTCATGTCACGTGACCTCGACCACGGGCGAGACGAGATGCGGATCGACCTGAGCCTCGATCCGTTCGGTCCGACCCATCCAAGGCTCGGGCCGAATGGCCTTCACCCAATCGGCGAAGCTCGGGATGAAGCCGAGGTCCTCCTGAACATGCTGCTCGCCGACCCACCGGGTCGGGATGATGCGTCCGGTCGAGAGCGTAAGCGTCAGACCAAAGATTGTCTCGGCCATGAAGATGCCCTCGGCATGGTGGCGCAACGCCCGGTGCCGAAAATCGGCTGTGATCTCCTTGCTCTGGTCGAACCAGGAATGCACGGCGAAGTAATCCTCGACCGTGCCGCCCCATTTCTTCACCGAGGACAGGGCGTGGTGATAGGGATGTGCCATCGCCGCCCCCTCAGAAGTCGTGTGTGTAGAGTTCGGACGAGGTGAAGCGCTCGTTGAACTCGAGGTGGATGGTGCGAGCGCTCGCGTCGAAGCAGAATTCGCCGTAGGCCCCGTCGTTGTTTTCCCAACCGCCGTGGGTGTCAGACAGCAAGTCGTACGCCAGTTGCTCCACGACATCTTCGAGCGAAAGCGCCCGCATCTCGACCTCCGGGTCGTCCCATGTCAATGCGGCATAGGCGATCTGGGTCTTGGGGAAAGTGACTTCGGCGTCGCCAGCGTAGGCTTCGATGCTTTCAACCTGGCCGCTATCGCCATAGCCGTCAAAGCTCACGGTCACATGGGTGATGCCCGCGGCAGTCAGGCCATCGAAGAGGCGCTCCTTGTTGGCCGGACGCAAAGCTGCGATCCGCGCGTCACGCTCGGACTGCCGAGCCAGCACGCCGGCGAAATCAATCCTGGACGGCGCCATCGGCGCGGCCAGGGTGGGTTCGATCTTGGACATTGGAAACTCCGAAATGAGGGAAAGGATCTGAACCCCGAGGCTCTCTCTCGTCCTCCTAGGCTCACATCCTCCCCTGCCCTTCTCTGACTCTTGGGCGTCACGCCGCGATCTGCAGTGCGCGAGACGCGAAGACACGCCAGAGCGGATCGACAAGACGGGCATCGAGAACGTCGGCGTGGTGCCGCAGCCGTCGCGCGAGGCCATGTTCATGCCACTCGGCCGCCCGCATGGCCTGCGCGCGGGTCTGGCTGGCCTCGGACACGACGGCGCGGGCTTCGGCGGCATCCGAGACCGGGTGGCACCATGCGACCCCGCCTTCATAGGTAGCTCCGGCCAGAACGAGACGGCCCTCCCGATCGAGGATTGCCAGGATGCGCGGAGCGTCTTCAGGTATGATATCTTCGGCGTGAACGATTGCCCCCTGCATGGCCTCGGCCAGCGTGGCGAACCGCTCTAGTACCTTGGGGTGTGCCTGCCCGTACATGAGCGCTGCGGGAGCATGACAAGCCGTCGTGAGTGCGAACGGCAAGTCTTGATCTGCAAGAATGGTCAGGAAGCTCGGCGGCAAACCTGTTGTCTGCGTAGCTGGCCGAGTTTCGAGAGGAAGGTCGAACATGGGAATACCTCCGACGGTGCGGAGAGCCTCTCTCCCCGCTTCAAACCGTCAAAGACCGAACCGCCGCCCTCGTCCTCCAAGGGGCGACGGCTGCAGATCCGAATGGCGCGTCAGAGCTTGGCCAGGGTCCGCAGGCTCAGTTCCGTCCCGGCGCCGACGATGATGTGGTCGTGCAGCGTGAGGCCGAGATAGCGACACCCCTTCTGGATCTCCTTGGTCATGCTGAGATCGGCCTCCGAAGGCGTCGGATCGCCCGACGGGTGGTTGTGGATCAGGATCAGGGCGCTGGCGTTCAACATCAGCGCCCGCTTGATCACCTCGCGTGGATAGACTGGAACATGGTCGACTGTGCCGGTCGAGAGGAGTTCATCGGAGATGATCCGGTTCTTGCGGTCGAGATAGAGCACGTGGAACCGCTCGATCGGCCCGCGCACCGTCAGCGCGCAATAGTCAAGAAGCGCCTGACAGCTATCGATGACGGGGTTTCGGCTGAGATAGCGGCCGAGGATGTCACGGGCCTCGAGGATGACGGTTTCTTCCTGGGGGGTCATGGGGGTCTCGCTGTATTGCACGAATCCCGAAGGCTCCTGCCCTATCGGGCAAGGCCAGCGGCGTGCATGTGATAAGTGAGGTGAAACGACCGCCACGCTTGCAGGCGGTCGCCCTATCGAAGTTCGCCTCAACCGACCCGGTCGAGGAGCTTCTTGGCGCGCCCTTCCATGTCGAGGCGGGCATCCTGCTGGGTTTTGTCGCGCGCAAGTCGCGTGATGCCTTGGACGAAGTCGAAGATGCTTTCGGGCGGGCGGCCTTCCTCCATCAGCACCTTCTCGATGATCTTGCCGGATTCGGCCTTCGAGAAACCACGCTTGCGCAGGAAATCCGCGCGGTCCTCGTCGCTGCGCGCCACGATCTGCTGCCGCGCCGCTTTGATCCCGTTCACGAATCCTTGCGGCGAGGAATTGGCAAACCGCGTCAACGCGGGCGCGGCCTCATGTGCGAAGCGCGACGCGGCGTATTTCGAGTGACGGATCTTGACCTCTTGGAAGTCCTCGACACCCCAGAGGTTGCGGTTCTGGCACACCGCCCGCAGATAGAAGCTCGCCATGCCAAGGGTCTTCGCGCCCACCTCGGAATTCCAGCAATAGAAGCCCCGGAAATAGAGATCGGGGGAGCCGTCGGGTAACTTGCCTGCTTCGATCGGATTGCGATCGTCGACCAGGAACAGGAAGACATCGCGGTCTGAGGCGTAGAGCGTGGTCGTGTCGCGGCTGATTTCGACATCGGGGTTGTAGACTCCGGTCGACCAATCCAGCACACCCGGTACCTTCCAGCGCGTATCGCCCGTGCCATTGCCCGCGATGCGCTGAACCGCCTCGACAAGCTCGAAGTCATGGATGCGGCCGTAGTCGGGACCGGTTACGGCGCGCAGTTCCGTGCGGCCATCCTCGGTCTCGAAGGTCTTCACCTGCTCGGCGCGGTGGTTGGTCAAACCGTATTGCAGGTTGATCCCCGCCAGAGGCGCGGGAAGCTGCCGCAGGTAGGATGCCGGGGCACCGACGATGCTGGCAAGCTGGCCGAAGGCCCAGTGCGTGGGTGCGACCGGCTCATGCGCTTTCGGCAGGACCAAGTGCAGCCGCTCTGCACTGTCGCGCGCTGCCTCGACACGGATGTCGGCGGTTTGCACCACCCGGCTGCGGCTGCGTTCAGAGCGACCCTTCACATCGGCCCAGAGATCGTCGAGCGACAGGTACCGCTCGTCATCCGGCCTGTTGAACCATTCGGACGACACCCGCCCATTCCGGTCACCCCGGCTCACATCCACTTTCCAGCCACCAGCCCGCGTCGGCTGTACCGCATCCAGAACTTCCACAACGCCCATCGGCATTCCTCCGCGACAGGCGCCGGGAGCCACTCTCCCAGCCCTCAACCCGTCACCGGGAAACCGGCCAACCTCAAACTCTCTCGGGCAAACGGCGCTAAGTCGGAGGCGCCGCACGCCCGCAACTCGCTGGTGTTGACCTGCGTTCAAAAATGGCAGAGGTTAAACAAGGCCTTTCTCGCAGGCCGGTGTGCCCGCCACGCGAAGCTTTGCAGCGATCTTGATTTCGAACAGAGACCTCATGCCATCGGCGGGTCTGATTAGCAGCGGGCACCTAGTCAGATCCGGCTTGGACATGGATCATGACAGAGTACACTAAGCTTAAGACTTTGAAACTCCTGGCGAAGCGTTACGCTAGGGCGACGGGTCAACCACAGCACGTAGCGCTCGACTTTGTTGCCAGTCGAATGGGCTTTGCTCATTGGAATGCGTTGACAGGCAGCGCCAAAGGAGAGTGGGTTCCCTCCGAAGCACAAGTTGCCACGATCAAGGCCTTCGTGGAACGGATCACTTCCTACGAGGGTGCGACCTTCGACCATATCTTCGGAAGCCCCGATGCCGTCACTCGAGGAGAAGTACGGGGGCATCCATACGAAATGAAATCAATGCTTGGTGACGTCCGCATGGATGTTGAGGGTTGGCAGATCGTGCTGCCAGAAAACCCTTTGGCCGCCCCTCGTGTCGAGATCGACATCAAGCATGCCCAGACCAGCCCGATGAACGATCGCGTGCTACGTGAAGAAGCCATCGGGATTGCGAGGGAATTGATGCAGAGCGTCAAGGCGCGGCGATTTGCCGATTGGCCACGGCGCGCCACAAAGCCGGATGCGGAAGGAAATGTGCGGCACCCGTTCTTGGAGATGGAGGAATCGAACCTCTGGTACTGCCTTCACTGCAACTCAGAGATCACCGGCCCACAGATCGCTGGAAACCAATGGCACTGCCCCAGCTGCGGCGCATCACCAATCAACATTTTTCCAGAAGCCCTCTGGCTGGGACCGAACGATGAAAAACCAGTGCCACTTCAATCCCGCGCCGAAAGGCAAGAGATTGAACCCATCGTGTCAGTTATAGATCCGCGGCCAAGGCTTGACCTCAACAGTGACCAGGTGACCCATTTGATCCGGGCTGCCCTGTTCGAGGATGCGACCAATGCCAGCGAGCGCATGGGAGCGAGTCTGGCCGAAATCTGGGTTGATGACGATCTCGACGTGGTTGTTTCCTTCGAGGATCACTACTGGCCCGAGGACAAGGAGCCGACCGCTGCGATCGAAGTGGCCGCACTGCTTGGGATCGAGATTGAGTTGGAAGTTACTTGGTCGGATCCGTTGTTCGCATGGCCCGGTTTGGGCACCGTGACCCAGAGCACGGCCGAATATACGCGGTTGATGCTCGACGCGTATCGCAGTCACGGCGCGACCAGAACCAAAGACGAAATCTAGCTCGTGCGCACGTTGAACAATTAGGCGTATTCAAGGCGCTCAGCACCGGAAGGCTAGCGTGGGTGCCTTTTCCAGTGGCCCGAAGAGACTTTTAGCCCGGCGGTTTAACCCGCCGGGCCCGAGGGGGAGACCCCGCTCCTCAGAACGGGATCTCGTCGTCGCGGTCGACCAGCTCGGGGTTTTCGTTCTCGGCCGACTTCGGGCGGCTCAGGAAGTCGACCTTCTCGGCGATGATCTCGCAGCCGTAGCGGTCGTTCCCCATGCTGTCGATCCACTTGGTGTAGTGGATGCGGCCGTGGACGAGGACCTTCATGCCCTTTTCGCAGTGCTCGGCGACCGTCTTGCCGAGACCGTTGAAGCAGGTGATGCGGTGCCATTCGGTGTCCATGACCCGGTAGCCGTTCTCGTCGCGCATCACTCGGCCTTCCGAGAGGCGGGGGCGCGAGGTGGCGAGGCTGAAGTTGGTGATCTTGGTGCCGCTCTGGGTGGTGCGGACTTCGGGGGTCTGACCAATGTTGCCGGCGAGGATGACGATGTTCTGCATAATAAGCTCCTGTGTTTCCTGTCTTCGGGACCGTCCCTTCGACAAGACCCTGAAAAAGCCCGTCGGGTGACGCGTGCACGGTGGAGGGAACGGACGCCGGAAACCCCCAGAGGACCGGGGTGGAGCGGGCAGGACGCCAAAGGCGGCCAACACGGCCCGGACTGACGCGGGGTTGCGCGCGAGAACCCAAACGGGATTAGGGGATTGTCAGTCGAAGGGATGGCCCAGATGACAGAGAGATGCGGGGGAGCCCATGCCAGACCATGTCCCCTTGCCAATCAGGACTGTTTGACCCAAAGCCCAGCACACCGCTAGCGGCCAAAGTGGCTATCACCAGTTCTCAACCTGCGTGTTTCGCGGAACATGGGCAGTGATTTCACGCGATCTCGGGCACGCGTTTCACGCCATCTCGGGCAGCCATTTCACGGATGTGGGCAGGCTGGTCGACAAGGTTCATTGAGTCAGGCCCGACCTGTTTGGTCAAGCGGTTTTGCGGCGGTCATCTTTCTGCGCATGCTTTCTCCGGTCAGGGTGAGGCGGTGGGCGTTGTGGACCAGGCGGTCGAGGATGGCGTCGGCAAGGGTTGGGTCGCCGATGGCCTCGTGCCATTGGTCGACCGGCAACTGGCTTGTGACGATGGTGGAGCCTCGGCCCTGCCGGTCCTCCAGAATTTCCAGGAGATCACGGCGTTCGGTGGCGGCGAGCACCGACAGCCCCCAATCGTCCAGGATCAGAAGCTCGGTACGCTCGATGGATTTCAGGACACGGGCGTGGCGGCCGTCGCCCCTGGCGATGGCCAGTGCCAGGAAGAGCCGTGGGACGCGGTGGTACATGACCCTGCGGTCGTCGCGGCAGGCCTTGTGGCCGAGCGCGCAGGCAATCCAACTCTTCCCCAGGCCTGTTGGCCCAGTGACCAGCAAATTCTCGTGCCGGTCGATCCAGCCACCGTCGATGAGATGCGCCATGACCGATTTGTCGATGCCGCGCGGGCTGCGCATGTCGATGTCCTCGACGCAGGCTGCCTGCCGGAGCGCGGCGAACCTCAGCCGTGTCGCCAGCTTCTTGGCACCGCGCTCGGTCGCCTCTCGATCCACCAGCAGGCCCAGCCGCTCTTCGAAGCTGAGGTTTTCGAACGTGGCGCCGGCGCGGCGCTGTTCGTCCAGCGCCTTGGCCATGCCGTTGAAGCCGATGGCCTCTAGCCGGTCGGATGTGGGATGTGTCAGCAAGGGTTTTCTCCTTTTCAGTGGTAGTAGTTCTGACCCCGGAT
>NZ_JASHJL010000005.1 GCF_030733205.1 Mameliella sp. MMSF_3455 | reverse complement strand
GGGGCCAGCCCCTCGCGCTCCCCGGAGTATTTCGAGAGAGAAGAAGCAGGGGCGCGTGCCGCGCGGGGTGCTGGTCGCTCGGTCGCAGGCGCGAGCGTGCCGTCTGCGCCGTTACCCTGGTTTCATCATGGAGTCGGGACAGGCGGGGCGGGCGGTGTTGACGCGGTTATCCGGCGTCTCGGCGGCCGCTATCGGGCCCTTGCGGTCAGCGATCTGCCGGGCCGGTCGCAACTGGCCGTCCGACAAACCGTGGATCGCCTGTGCCAAGGCAAGGCAGCGGTCGATCTGGATCCGGGGCCTGCGGATCCGGACCGAACGATGCACGATCAGCAGCCCGCCGGTGTTTGTCTTGTCCAGGGTTGCTGGGCAGCGGAAGGCACCGCCGTTTTCCCGGCTGAGACGATGCAATTCGAACTCGCCATGGGACTGCCCTGTTCGCCGAAGCGCGTCACGACGGCAGCATAGACCACCCAGGCCGTGGCGCCCAAAGGAGCGCGCTGGTTTTCCTGCCGGAAAGGCGCGTTCGGGCAGCCGATTCCGCTGTCCATCGCGCGTTTCATGCAGTGCGCGTGCTGCGCTTGTCCGCTGTGCCCGGTCAGGCTGGTGAATGGGCAGGCACGAACGTCCCGTGTGCGTGCCGCCACCCCCACCAGCGAGCCCGGGTAGCGGTGCTGTGCGCAACCTGGTCCATGCGGGGCGGCGAACAGGTCATGCGGAACGACCACGGGGGGAAAATCGGGGGCAAAATAAGCGCGGGCAGGGGGGCTGCCCGCGCCGTGGTCATGGCGCGCCCGGATCGTGGCGGCGCTTCTTGCTGGCCGAGATCTCGCGCACCATCTTGCCAAAGGCCTTGCCGCGCGCCCGGGCCTCTGCCACGGTTTCGCTGTTGTAGCGGTCCTCGCGCCGCAGCTTTTCCCAACGGGAGAGGCGGTCGGGATCGAGTGTGCCGCTGCCGATGGCCTTCTGGACCGCGCAGCCGGGTTCACCGGAATGGGCACAGTCGCGAAAGCGGCAGAGGCGGGCCAGGTCCTCGATGTCCGCGAAGACGGCGCCGATGCCCTCGTCCGCATCCGCCAATTGCAGTTCGCGCATCCCCGGCGTGTCGATCAGCCAGCCGCCCGCCCGTGTCGGCACCAGGCTGCGGGAGGTGGTGGTGTGGCGGCCCTTGGCGTCATCCTCGCGGATGCCCTGCGTTCCGGCCTCTTCGCCGGTCAGCGCGTTGCGCAGGGTCGTCTTGCCCACGCCCGAAGAGCCGACCAGCGCCAGAGTCTGCCCGCCCTTGCACCAGGGGGCGAGGCGGGTGACCTCCTGCGGGTCGGTTGCATCCAGCGCGACGGCGGTCACCAGCGGCGAGAGCCGTTCCGCCCGGCGCAGGTAATCGCCCGCGTCCTCGGTCATGTCGGCCTTGGTCAGCACCACCAGCGGCAGGCAGCCGGCCGTATGGGCCAGCGCCAGGTAGCGTTCCAGCCGCGCGATGTTGAAATCGGCGTTGCAGCTTGTGACGATGCCCAGCGTGTCGACATTCGCCGCGATCCGCTGGAGTTTCGCCTCGCGTCCGGCGGCGCGGCGAGTGAGGTCGCTGGTAGGCGCCAGCCGGCGGACCGCGCGGGTGCCGTCACCCAGCACCCAATCGCCCACGGCATAGGCGCCGGTGGGGGCGCTGGGCAGCAGGCCGATGGCGCCCTCGGGGGTCAGGGCGCGCAGGCGGTCGCGGTGCACCTCGGAGAGGCGGGCAGGGGCCAGGCCCCGGTCGCCGTCGCCAAACTGGCGTGCGAAATGGGCCGACCATCCAAGGCCGGCCAGGTCATGATCTGTCAATGTTGAAAGTCCCGTTCAGACATGCAGGTTCAGGCCGCTGCAGGCGGCCCGGTGTGCGTGCTCGGGCGGCGGGCTGAAGGTTAGCGCGCGGCCCGGAGGGGCGATGCAATCTCCATCAAGGCCTCCGTCCTGAATTCGGGTTCGTGGGCACTCTAGGCGCGGCCCCGCCCCACTGCAAGCGCTGGTGTTCCCGCGCGGGCGTTGCTATGCCGCGCGGGCAACACCAAGGCAGGGGCGCGGCGTGACGGCGGTCAACATCATGTGCATCAAGTGGGGCACGCTCTTTGGCCCCGAGTATGTCAACCGGCTCTATTCCGGCGTGCGGCGCAACCTGTCGCGGCCGGTCCGCTTCATGGTGATGACGGAACACGCCGAGGGGCTGCACCCGGATATCGAGGTGCTGGACCTGCCGGTGGAACCCTATGCCGAACCGATGGAGGCCGCTCTGAAAGTGGCCAACCGGCAGGGCGCGATGCGCAAGACCTCGCTGTTTCGGCCCGGGTTGGTGCCCGACCTCGAAGGTCCGGTGCTGGGCTTTGACCTGGACGTTGTGATCACCGGATCGCTGGACGAGATCCACGACCTGGCGCCCGGCACCGTGGCGATGCGCCACGACTGGACGGAAAAGCGCAAGGGCCGGCCAACCGGGCACGGGTCGGTTTTTCGCTTCGATCCGGCGCTGCACGGGTTCCTGTATGAAGACCTGGCCGCCAACCCCTATGAAGAGGTGGAAAAGGCGCGCGGTTCGGAACAGCGCTATACCTCGCACAAGGCGATGGACCGGGACCTGTTCACCTATATTCCGGGCGAATGGGTGGTGTCGTTCAAATACGATTGCAATCCCTTTCCGGGCAACTACCTGCACGCGCCGCGCCTGCCGGCGGAGGCCCGCGTGGTCTGTTTCCACGGGCGCCCCAAGATGACGGATGCCCTTTCGGGCTATACCGGCTCTGTCATCCGCTATTCAAAACCCTGCGACTGGCTGCAGGAGCACTGGATCGACCGCGCCCGCGAGGACCTGGGCGCGGACTGGGCCTGAGGCACATGGCATTGCCTGCGGGCAGGCTGGTTGGGCATAGCAAAAGGCACTTCATGACGATTACGCAGGAATACGAACTCGACGGGATGCGGACCATCGGCCGCATAGTGGCGAACACCTTGCAGGCGATGATCCGCGCGGCAGAGCCGGGCATGACCACCCGCGAACTGGACGCCCTCGGGCGCAACTTGCTGGAACAGGCAGGGGCCATACCGGCGCCGGAGGCGACTTATGGCTTTCCGGGCGCCACCTGCATCAGCGTCAACGAAGAGATCGCCCACGGAATTCCCGGCGACCGCCTGCTGCGTGCCGGGGATCTGGTGAACATTGATGTCTCTGCCAGCAAGGATGGCTATTTTGCGGACACCGGGGCCAGCTTTCGCCTTGCTGCGGCGCAGCCCGACAGGCTGTGCAAGGACGGCCGCCGCGCAATGCAGATCGGTATTGCGCAGGTCGCGGCGGGCAAGTTGCTTTCAGGTATCGGGTCCGCCATCGGGCGCTTTGCCGAAAAGCGCGGCTACTCGCTCATTCGCAATCTCGCAAGTCACGGCGTCGGGCGCAGCCTGCACGAGTACCCACAGGAAATCGCCACATGGCCCACCCGAGGTGAGCGCCGCCGCATCACCAAGGGCCTAGTCCTGACCGTCGAGCCCTTCCTGTCGCGCGGAGGGCGCATGGCGGACGAGGCCGGTGACGGTTGGACCCTTCACAGCGTGCCGCCTGCCGAGACCGTGCAATTCGAGCATACGGTCGTCGCCACGTCTCGCGGTGCCCAGATCCTGACCTTGCCGGGCTGAAACCGCTGTCACGCTGGCATCCGGCCCAAGGCCTTCGGGCTCGGTCCAGGGCGCGGCCTTCGCAGTCAGCGCGGGCAAAGTCAGGTTGTCGGTTGTCTGCCGATCACGCCCGCATCCCCTTGCCCATGCAGGGCTTGGCGCGGTAAGAGCGGGATAAAGAGCGAACAAGAGAAGGGCAGGCGCATGGCACGTCGCGTAGTTGTCACCGGGCTGGGATTGGTCACGCCGCTGGCTTGCGGAGTCGAAGAGACCTGGGGCCGGATCCTGGATGGTCAGTCCGGGGCGGGCACCATCAGCAAGTTCGATGCCAGCCACCTGGCAACCACCTATGCCTGCGAGGTGCCCTATGGTGACGGCAGCGACGGGACCTTCAATCCCGACGACTGGATGGACAAGAAGGAACAGCGCAAGGTCGACGAGTTCATCCGTTTCGGCATCGCCGCGGCGGAACAGGCGGTCACCGACGCGGGCTGGAAGCCCGAGAACGAGGAAGACCGCCTGCGCACCGGCGTGATGATCGGATCGGGCATCGGCGGGCTGAACGCCATCGCAGAAACCGCGCTGTTGATCCGTGACAAGGGTCCGCGCCGGGTGTCGCCCTTCTTCATCCCCGGCGCGCTGATCAACCTGATCTCGGGCAATGTCTCGATCAAGTACGGCTTCAAGGGGCCGAACCACGCGGTCGTGACCGCCTGTTCGACCGGCGCGCATGCCATCGGCGATGCCGCGCGGCTGATCAAGTACGGCGATGCGGACGTGATGATCGCGGGCGGCGCCGAGGCGGCCATCAGCGAAATCGGCATCGCGGGCTTCAACGCCTGCAAGGCGCTCAGCACGAAACGCGGCGACGATCCGAAATCCGCCAGCCGGCCCTATGACGCCGACCGCGACGGCTTTGTCATGGGCGAGGGCGCCGGTGTCGTCGTGCTGGAGGACTACGAACACGCCAAGGCGCGCGGCGCGCGGATCTACGCCGAGGTGGCGGGCTACGGCCTGTCGGGCGACGCCTATCACATCACCGCCCCGTCCGAGGACGGCGAGGGCGGCGAACGCTCGATGCGCGCGGCGCTGAAGGATGCGGGGATCGAGCCCGCGGCGCTGGACTACATCAACGCGCATGGCACCTCGACGATGGCGGACACGATCGAACTGGGCGCGGTGGAACGCCTGCTGGGCGATCACGCCGCGCAGGTCACCATGTCCTCGACCAAATCCGCCACCGGCCACCTGCTGGGCGCCGCCGGCGCGATCGAGGCGATCTTCTCGATCCTTGCCATCCGTGACCAGGTGGCCCCGCCGACGATCAACCTTGACAATCCGGCGGTGGACACGCCCATCGACCTGGCCCCCAATGCCCGGCGGGACCGCAAGGTGGACTACGCCCTGTCCAACTCCTTCGGCTTTGGCGGCACCAATGCCAGCGTGGTCTTCGGCAAGGTGGAGTAACCCCACATGTGGCGCAGCATCGCCTCGAACGCGCTGACCTTCCTGGTCGTCGCGCTGTTTCTCTTCGGCGGCGTCCTGATCTGGGCGCAGCGCGAATATCATGCGCAGGGACCGCTGACGGCGCCGATCTGCCTCGAGGTGCCGCGTGGCACCAACATGCGCGCGGTGTCGGAGGACCTGTCGGATCAGGGCGCGGTCAAGAGCGCGATGATGTTCCGCGTCGGGGCAGATTACACCGACAAGACCCAGGCGCTGAAGGCGGGCAGCTACCTTGTGCCCGAGGGCGCCTCGATGTCCGAGATCACCGACATCGTCACCCGTGGCGGCGCCTCGACCTGCGGCACCGAGGTGGTCTACCGCATCGGCATCACCCGGGCGACGGTGCAGGTCCGCGCCGTGGATCCGGCCACCGGCCGCTACGAGGAACAGGCCAGCTTCGATCCCGGCGAAGGCGACGCCCCCGAGGCCTATACCCAGGTCAAGGACACCACCGGCACCCGGTTCCGCCTGGCGCTGGCCGAGGGCGTGACCAGCTGGCAGGTGGTTGCCGAACTGAACCAGATCGACGTGCTGGAAGGCGAGGTCGACGTGCCCGAGGAAGGCAGCCTTGCCCCCGACAGCTACGAGATCCTTCCCGGCGACAGCCGCGCCGATGTCATCGCGCGCATGCAGGAACGGCAGAAGGTGATCCTGGCACAGGCCTGGGCCAATCGCGCCCCCGGCCTGCCGCTGGAAAGCCCGGAAGAGGCGCTGATCCTCGCGTCGATCATCGAAAAGGAAACCGGCGGCCCGCAAGAGCGCCGCGAGGTGGCCAGCGTTTTCGTCAACCGTCTGGAAAAGGGCATGCGCCTGCAGACGGACCCGACGGTGATCTACGGCATCACCAAGGGCGAAGGTCCGCTGGGCCGGGGTCTGCGCCGGTCGGAACTGGATGCAGAGACGCCCTGGAACACCTATCGGATCGACGGGCTGCCGCCGACCCCCATCGCCAACCCGGGCCGCGCCAGCATCGAGGCGGCGCTGAACCCGGCGGACACGGATTACATCTACTTCGTGGCCAAGACGCTGGACCCGCGCGACGGGCACAACTTTGCCGTCACCCTGGACGAGCACAACCGCAACGTCGCCGCCTACCGCGCGCTGGAGGCACAGCGCGACCAGTAGCGTACGCTGCCCTCACGGTTTGTGAACCGTGGGGGCGCATCTTCCTTCCCGCTAGCACTGAAAACCGGATCATGACCCCGCTCGGGGGCCTTTCGATCTGCGCGGAACGAAGGGGCGACGCCCCGAAAAGGGCCGGGAGTGACACCCCGGCATGAGCGATCCGTCCGGCGGCCGCCGTTTTCAGACGTCCATGAGAAACAGCAGACGACCCGCCCGGCCAGCGCGCCGCCGGCGGGCGTCGGGCGTGGCGGCTCAGCCGCCCGTGATCTGGCGCTGGAGTTTCTTGGTCAGCCCGCCAAAGATGATCGCGTAAGAGGTCTCGATCCGGTCGCGCAACTCCTCCTCCGGCACCGCCTCCCAATCCACCTGCACCCAGGAACGGTGGAAGTAGGGGGCCTTGACCGCGCGTGCCATCTCGATCAGCAGGGCCGCATCCTCGACCGAAGGGGTCTTGACCGACACCCCGTCGTTGGCCACGCCGATACAGGCGAACATCTTGCCGCCCACCTTCCAGGCATCATGCCCGCCGCCCCAAGGATCGGACCATTCCGCCCCGGGCAGCGCGCGGCAGATATCGTTGACCGTATCGCGTCCCATGCCCGCAGGATGCCCCGGGCGCATCCCCGGCGCAAGCTGCGCAAATCGGCACAAGGGAGATGCCTACGCCTCTGGCAGAGCAGGAAAAAAATCCCTTGAACTCAAGTGAACTTGAGGAATTACGCTCGTCCCGTCACATTCGAAGAAAGGAAAAATCCATGAACGCCCGCCTCGAACACGTCAACATCACCGTCCCCGATGCCCGCGCCACCGCCGATTTCCTGTCCGATCTCCTCGGCTGGCACATCCGTTGGGAAGGCGCCTCGCTCAACAACGGCTATTCCGTCCACGTCGGCAATGCGGACAGCTACCTTGCCCTCTACACGCCGGAAAAGCCGATCGCAGAGGCGCATCCGCGCTACGGCAACGCCGCCGGGCTGAACCATGTCGGCATCGTGGTCGAGGATCTCGACGCGATCGAGGCCCGCGTCCGCGCGCTGGGCATCGAGACCTTCAACCACGCCGACTACGAACCCGGCCGCCGCTTCTATTTCGACGGGCCGGATGCGGTGGAATATGAAATGGTGGGCTACCGCTGATTTCGGGCCGTTTCAGGTGAGTATTTTTAGAGAGAAGAAGCCATTGTGCGCGCCCTTGTGCTTCTTTTCTCCAAAAATACTCACTTGCAACCTTGGCAAAGCGCGCTTGGCAGGGCCGGGACGCCGTGCTAAGCCACGCGCATGACGACCGCTGCACACACTCTCTGCTGCATTACCTGCTGACATCGGTCGGGACATCCCGGCCAGTGGCGGGACGGTCCTCTATTCCCTTCGATCCGTAGAGTTGCTAGGCCCGCCGCAAGATTTGCGAAGGACGAGGCCATGAACATCCGCTTCACCAACTCCCGGACCCGGAAGAAGGAAGATTTTCACCCGATCGACCCGGACAACGTGCGGATGTATGTCTGCGGTCCCACGGTCTATGACCGCGCGCACCTGGGCAATGCGCGGCCCGTGCTGGTGTTCGACGTGCTGTTTCGCCTGTTGCGCCATGTCTACGGGCCGGATCACGTCACCTATGTGCGCAATTTCACCGACGTGGATGACAAGATCAACGCCACCGCCTTGAAGCGCAAGGAGGCGGGGGCCGAGGGAACGCTCGAAGAACTGGTGCGCGAACGGTCCGACGAAACCATCGGCTGGTATCACGCTGACATGGATGCTCTGGGCGCCCTGCGCCCCACGCAAGAGCCGCGCGCAACCGAGTTCATCGACCAGATGATCGCGATGATCGAAGACCTGATCGACAAGGGCCATGCCTATGCGGCCGAAGGCCATGTGCTGTTCTCGGTCGAGAGCTATGCCCAGTATGGCGCGCTGTCGGGGCGGTCGGTCGAGGACATGATCGCGGGCGCGCGGGTCGAGGTGGCGCCCTACAAGAAGAATCCGATGGATTTCGTGTTGTGGAAGCCGTCGTCGGACGATCTGCCGGGCTGGGACTCGCCCTGGGGCCGGGGGCGTCCGGGCTGGCATATCGAATGCTCGGCCATGAGCCATGCGCTGCTGGGCGAGACGTTCGACATCCACGGCGGCGGCAACGACCTGACCTTTCCGCACCATGAGAACGAGATCGCCCAGTCCAAATGCGCCCACCCCGAGGGGGATTTTGCACGGGTCTGGCTGCACAACGAGATGCTGCAGGTCGAGGGCAAGAAGATGTCCAAGAGCCTGGGCAACTTCTTCACCGTGCGCGACCTGCTCGACCAGGGCATCCCGGGCGAGGTGATCCGCTTTGTCATGCTGTCGACGCACTATCGGAAGCCGATGGACTGGACGGCGGAGAAGGCGCGCGAGGCGGAAGCCACGCTGCGCAAGTGGCGCGGATTGGTGACGGGTGCCCAGCCGAGTGAAGAAGTGAGCCAGTCGGTTCTGGCCGCATTGGCTGACGACTTGAACACTCCCAAAGCGATCGCAGAGCTGCATAGGCTTGCGGACGCTCTAAATCGAACCCAGAGTTCGGAAGCCTCCCAAGCCGATATTGATCTCTTTGCTGCGTCAGCGGGATTGCTTGGTTTGCTTGAAGACAATGCCATGATGGGTTCGTGGGTCTTCGGTGGCGCCGTCGACAAACTGGCTGTTTCACTGCTTCTGGAGAAGTATGAGAACGACTTGTCCCAAGCGCGGGCCGAGGCCATGCAGAGCAAGGACTTTACCGAAGTCGACCGGATGAAACAGGCGCTCATCGAGGCGGGAGTCGAGGTGCGCATGTCGAAGGCGGGCGTGGACCTGGTGCCTGGCGCTGGCTTCGACGCGGCCAAGCTGGAGGCGTTGGGATGACCCGCGAACGCCTCTACCTCTACGACACCACGCTGCGCGACGGGCAGCAGACGCAGGGCGTGCAGTTTTCGATCGCCGAAAAGCTCAAGATCGCCGCGGCGCTCGACGCGCTTGGCGTTGACCATATCGAGGGCGGCTGGCCCGGGGCGAACCCCACGGACTCGGCCTTTTTCGAAGACGTGGGCGAAACGCGGGCGACCATGACCGCCTTCGGCATGACCAAGCGGGCGGGGCGTTCGGCTGCCAATGACGAGGTGCTGGCGGCGGTGACGAACGCGGGGACGCCCGCCGTCTGCCTTGTCGGCAAGACCCATGATTTCCACGTCACCAAGGCGTTGGGGATCACGCTGGAAGAGAACATCGCCAATATCGCCGCCTCGGTCTCTCACCTCGTGGGGCAGGGGCGCGAGGCGCTGTTCGATGCCGAGCATTTCTTTGACGGCTACAAGGCGAACGCGCCTTATGCACTCGACTGCCTGCGCGCGGCGCTGGAGGCGGGGGCGCGCTGGATCGTGCTCTGCGATACCAACGGCGGGACCTTGCCGCATGAAATCGGGCAGATCGTGCAGGATGTGATCGACAAGGGCATTCCGGGCGATCACCTGGGTATCCACACGCACAACGACACGGAAACGGCCGTGGCCGGGTCGCTGGCGGCGATCATGGCCGGCGCGCGCCAGATCCAGGGCACTCTGAACGGGCTGGGCGAACGCTGTGGCAATGCCAACCTGACCGCGCTGATCCCGACGCTGCTGCTGAAAGCGCCTTACAAGGACCTGTTCGAAACCGGCGTCAGCATGGAGGCGCTGGCCGGGCTGACGCGGACCAGCCGGATGCTGGACGACATCCTGAACCGGGTGCCGCAGAAACAGGTGGCCTATGTCGGCGCCTCGGCCTTTGCGCACAAGGCGGGGCTGCATGCCAGCGCGATCCTCAAGGATCCCACCACCTACGAACACATCGACCCCGGGCTGGTGGGCAACCGTCGCGTCGTGCCGATGTCGAACCAGGCCGGGCAGTCGAACCTGCGCCGCCGCCTGTCGGAAATGGGACTGGAGGTCGACAAGAGCGATCCGGCGCTGGCGCGCATCCTGGAACGCGTGAAGGCGCGCGAGACCGAGGGCTATTCCTACGACACCGCGCAGGCCAGTTTCGAACTGCTGGCGCGGGACGAACTGGGGATGCTGCCCGAGTTCTTCGAGGTCAAGCGCTACCGGGTGACGGTGGAGCGGCGCAAGAACAAGTACAACCAGATGGTCTCGCTGTCCGAGGCCGTGGTCGTGGTCAAGGTCGATGGCGAAAAGAAGCTGTCGGTGTCGGAGTCGATGGACGAGGCGGGCAATGACCGTGGGCCGGTCAATGCGCTGTCCAAGGCGTTGGCCAAGGACTTGGGCCGTTACCAGGAGGCGATCGACGACATGCGGCTGGTCGACTTCAAGGTGCGGATCACCCAGGGCGGGACCGAGGCCGTGACCCGCGTCATCATCGACAGCGAGGACGGGCAGGGGCGGCGCTGGGCCACCGTGGGCGTCAGCGCCAATATCGTCGACGCCTCGTTCGAGGCGTTGCTGGATGCGGTGCGCTGGAAGCTGGTGCGCGACGGGGTGCCGGGCTGATGGACTGGGAGGCCTTCTTTACCGTCCACAAGGACCTGCCGCGCGAAGGGCCGGGCAGCGAGGAGGACGTGGCCTGGGCGCTGGAGCTTGCCGCGCTGCCCGAGGGCGCGATGATCTGCGACGCTGGCGCCGGGGCGGGCGGTGACGTGGCCGCATTGGCACGCGCGGGCCGGGTGCTGGCCGTAGACCGGCAGGAGGGCTTTGTCGCGCAGATGCAGGCGCGCTTTGCCGACCTGCCGCACGTGACGGTGCGCAAGGACGACATGGGCCGTATCGCCGATTTCCCCGAGGCGCCCTTTGACATGATCTGGTGCGCCGGGGCGCTTTATTTCCTGGGGCTGAAACCGGGGCTGGAGGCGATGCGCGGGGCCTTGAAACCGGGCGGCGTGCTGGCCTTCTCGGAACCCTGCTATTTCACCGAGACACCCGGCGCAGAGGCGCGCGCCTTCTGGGAGGACTACCCGACCCGGGATCGCGCGGGCATCGCCGCCGCGGTGGCCGCGGCCGGGTTCGAGATCCTGGGCACGCGCGATGTCTCTGACGTGGGCTGGGAGGCCTATTACCGACCGATGGAAGCAAGGATCGAAGCGTTGCGCCCCGGGGCCGATGCACGGCTGGCCGAGATGCTGGACCTCTGCGAACAGGAGGCGCGCGACTGGCGCGCGGTCAAATCCGAGACCGGCTATCACCTTGTCGTGGCGCGGCGGCTTTCATGAGCTGGGAAGAGGGTGGCGACCTGTACGCCTGCGCGCAGATCGTCGAACGCGGCGACCCCGAGCGCTTTGTCGCGGCCATGGCGGCGCCTCTGCCGGCGCGGGCGGTGCTGATGCCGCTCTATGCCTTCAATGTCGAGGTCAGCCGCGCGCCCTGGGTCACGCAGGAGCCGATGATCGCGCAAATGCGGCTGCAATGGTGGCAGGATGCGCTGGACGAGATCGCCTCGGGCGGGTTCACGCGGCGGCACGAGGTGGTGACGCCATTGGCCCAGGCGCTGGCAGGTGTGGATGTGTCCGGCCTGCAAAGATCCGTGGCCGCACGCGAGGCGGACCTGGAACGCGCCCCGTTCGCGGATGAAACCGCGCTGATCGACTACCTGGACGCGACGGCGGGGCAATTGGCGCTGGCGGCGCTTGCGGCGCTTGGGGCACAGGCGGACGAGGCGGCGGTGCTGGCCCATGCCCGGGCGGCGGCGCTGGCAAGGTATTTGCAGGCGGTGCCGGAGCTGGAGGCGCGTGGCAAGCTGCCCCTGCCGGACGGGCGGGCAGAGGCGATCACAGGGCTGGCCCGCGCCCGGCTGGCAGAGGTGCGCAAGGCGCCCTCGTTGCGGACGCTGCGGCGCGCGCATGGCCCGGCCGGGGCGGCTTTGCGGGAATTTGCGCAGGGCAAGCCGCTCTTGGCGCTGGCGGCGCGCGATCCTGCGGCCGTGGGCGAGGGACGGTTGCGGCTCAGCGAGTTTTCCCGCCGCTGGCACCTGCTGACAAGCTGACGGGCTGGGTCACGCCTCTGCCGTGTCGCGGGGGCGCAGCACCAGCCAGATCAGCGCACCGCCCGCCAGCACGAGGAAGGGCGCCATCGCGAGGTTGACCGCTGTCCAGCCCTGCTGGGCCGAACCGCCCGAACAGTTCATCAATCCGCCCGAGGCCAGCGAGGCAAAGGTCACGCCGCCGAAGACGATGAGGTCATTCAGACCCTGCATCCGGCCGCGCTCGTGCGGTTCATGCGCGCCGGCCAGCATCGAGGTGGCGCCGATGAAGCCGAAGTTCCAGCCCAGCCCCAGCAGCACCAGCGCGGCAAAGAACTGTTCCAGCTCGACCCCGGACAGGCCCACGACGCCGGCCCCGGCGAGGATCATCAGCCCCAGCGCCATGATCTTTTCGACGCCGAAGCGGGCGATCAGGTGGCCGGTGAAGAAACTGGGCGCGAACATGGCCAGGACATGCGCGGTGACGACATTGGCCGCATCCCCGGTCTCGAACCCGCAGCCCACCACCGCCAGCGGCGTCGAGGTCATCACCAGGTTCATCAGCGCATAAGAGACGGTGCCGCAGATCACCGCGACGGCGATGCGGGGCGTGGTCAGCAGTTCCCAGCGGGTCCGGCCCTTGGGTGCATCCTCGGAGGGGCGCGGGGGGCGGGGGATGTCGAGGAAGAGGAAGAGCAGCGCGCCGATCACGTTGATGGCCACCACGGCGGCATAGGCGCCCAGGAAGGGCACCACGAAAGCGTCCGAGGTCGCCTTGACCAGCTGCGGGCCGATCACCGCCGAGAGCAGCCCGCCCGCCATGACGTAGGAGATCGCCTTGGGGCGGAACGCGTCCGAGGCGGTGTCGGCTGCGGCGAACCGGTAGAACCCCTGCGCCGACATGTAGGTGCCGGTGATGAGCGACCCCAGAAGGAAGATCGGGAAGGAGGCGATGTAGAGCCCGTAGGCGCCGACCATGCCACCCAGCGCGCCGGCCCCGGCGCCGACGAAAAAGCCCGCGCGGCGCCCGTAGCGCTGCATCAGCGCCGAGACCGGCGTCGCCGAGAGCATCGAGCCCAGCACGATCAGCGAGATCGGCAGCGTGGCGAAACAGGCGTTCGAGGCCAGCGACTGCCCCGCCAGCCCGCCGATGGTAAAGATCATCGGCATCTGCGCGCCGAGGATCGCCTGGGCAAGCACCAGCACGGTCACGTTGCGCTTGGCGCGGCTGTCGGTGGGGGGCACTGTCACGTCACTCATGCGTATGGGTTAGGCGGCGCCGCTTATATGGGCAAGAGAGAATATGTCGCGCTGCGCAACAGGGCGCGCGGCGCTTGTCCGGTGACGCGGCGTCATGTCGTCGGAGGATGGCCCGGCATCCTGGGGCGGAAGGGGGGGCGCTGCCCCCCGTCTCCCTTCGGTCGACTCCCCCCGGAGGTATTTGGAGAGAGAAGAAACAGGGACGGCGATTACCCGGGCACTGCCGCGCTGCGGGAGCGGGATGAGGCGCAGCGGGTTTCCCATTCCGGCCGGGCTGTTCTATGGGGGGGCCATGACGGGGATCGTGATCATCGGCGGCGCGGCGGAAGCGCATGACCTGGCCCGGGCCATGCCCGGCGCCCATGTGCGACTGCCTTCGCGCGAACGCGTTGCGCGGCGCTGGCCGGGGATGGTGAGTTTCGGGCCGGTGACGGCAGAATGGCTGCGCGAGAGCGGTGCCCGTGCGGTGGTGGAGGCCGCGCATCCCTGCGACGTGGAGACGGCCTTTGCCGTGGCGCGGGCGGCGCGCGCGGCTGGTCTGCCGCTGCTGCAGCTGGTGCGCCCGGAGTGGCGACCGATGCGGCGCGACCGCTGGGTGCCGCTGCGCGATGTCCGCGCGGCGGCGGCTGTGATCCCGGCGAGCGCCCGCGTGCTGGTGGCCACGGGGCGGGCGGCCCTGCCGGGGCTGCGGGCGCTGCGGGCGCATGTGCTGATGCGGCGCATCGGCGGCGGGCGGGCGCCCTTGCCGTTGCGCCGGGGGCGCTACCTGCCCGCCGACGGGCCCTTTACCGTTCACGAGGAGATCCGGCTCTTGCGGCACGAGCGGATCGACTGGTTGATGGTGCACAACGCGGGCGGATCCGGCGGATGGCCCAAGCTGGAGGCGGCGCGCCGCCTGCATCTGCCGGTTGCCATGATCGCCCGTCCGCGCCGGCCCGGCGGCCCGCGTGTCGCAACTGTGAAGGAGGCCCTGGCATGGCTGAGGATGCATCACCTGTCGGACGGCTGATCCGCTCGGACGCCTGCGTGGCCGAGGGGGCGGCGTGGCTGGCCGCGCATGAGCCGCGCTTTGCCTTTGCGCTGGAGCGGACCGGGCCCTTGCCCTTGCGGCTGCGGCCCGACGGGTTCGCGCAGTTGCTGAGCGCCATCGTCAGCCAGCAGGTCAGCGTGGCCTCGGCCCGGGCGATCCAGGCCCGGCTGGAGGCGGCGGGCATGGTCACGCCGGACGCGGTGGCCGCGGTCAGCCATGACGATCTGCGTGCGCTGGGCCTGTCGCGTCAGAAGGCCAGCTATGCCCAGGCGCTGGCCGGGGCGGGGATCGACTTCGACGCCCTGCGCGAGATGCCGACGGAGGCGGTGATCAAGCGACTGGTGGCGGTCAAGGGGATCGGCGTCTGGACCGCCGAGATCTATGCCATGTTCAGCCTCGGGCGGGCGGATGTCTTTGCCCCCGGTGACCTGGCCCTGCAGGAAGGGGCGCGGGTGCTTTTTGACCTGCCCGAACGCCCGCGCGAGAAGGCGCTGCGCGAGATGGCCCGCGACTGGGCCCCCTGGCGGTCGGTTGCGGCGCGCGCGCTCTGGGCCTACTACCATGTGGAGAAGAACCGCGAAGGGATCGCATGAAGCACGCGTTTATTGCCGCTGGGATCATCGATCTTCGCACCAGGGACAGGGTGCCGCGTGACATCGCCGGCGCAAGGGAGGTCGGCTTTTTCGCGAAAGGCTGACCACAGGATCATCACGGGAGACAGGGTATGACACGAGTATTGCAGACGGGCCGCAAGGGGCCGGTATCAGGAGAGATGCGGTCCTGCGTCGTGTTCCTTCACGGCTACGGCGCCAACGGGGCGGACCTGCTGGGGCTGGCGGATCCTCTGAGCGAACACCTGCCCGACACGCTGTTCGTGGCGCCCGACGCGCCCGAGGCCTGCGCCGGAGCACCGTTCGGGTTCCAGTGGTTTCCGATCCCCTGGATCGACGGGTCGTCCGAGGAAGAGGCCATGGCGGGCATGGCGCGCGCGGTCGACGACCTCAACGCCTTTCTCGATGCGTTGATGGTCGATGAGGATCTGCTGCCGGAACAGGTGGCCCTGTTCGGGTTCAGCCAGGGCACCATGATGAGCCTTCACGTCGGACCCCGCCGCGAGGACGAACTGGCGGGCATCGTCGGTTTCTCGGGCCGCCTGGTGGCGCCGGAACTGCTGGCCGACGAGTGGAAGAGCAAGCCGCCGATCCTGCTGGTGCATGGCGACCAGGACGACGTGGTGCCGCCGCAATCGCTGCCACAGGCGGCGGAGGCGCTGCAGGAGGCGGGCTTCAAGGAGGTCTTTGCCCATATCATGGAAGGCACTGCCCATGGCATCGCCCCCGACGGGCTGGGCGTGGCGCTGGCCTTTCTGCGGGACAAGTGCGGTTTCTGAGAGCGCGGGCCTGAGAGGGCCCTTGCGTCTGTTTCCGGGCGCTGCGGCAGGGGCGTCGCCTTCTCGCCGGACCGGACAGGGATCGTGACCCGGGCGCCCGACAACACGGCAATGGCAAGGGATGCTCAGAGCGGGACTTTGATTGCCACAACTCCGGTCTCTCCGGCGGTCGTGTTCAGAGTGCCGTCTATTTCCCGGACCGGAGACGGGTTCTGACCGCCGGCCAAGATGGCACCCTTCGCATATGGGGCGCGCCTGAGGCCGGGAGACGGATATGCTACACTGTGTCCAGGGGCCGGGCTGCTCCGGTCCTGGCACAGGAAAGTCCCATCCCATGATCATGCGCATCTTCCAGGTCACCATCCGCCCCGGCAAGGAGGCGGCATTCGCCAAGTTCTTTCATGACACGGCCATTCCGCTCATGAGGGGCACCGATGGCATCGTCGACGTCTATCCCGGCGCCGCCCGCGAAGAGAGCCCGCGCGAGTTTGCCTTTGTCATGATCTGGCGCGACCTTGCCTCGCTCAAGGCTTTTGTCGGCGAGGATTACACCACGCCCCATATCGACCCCGCCGAGGACGAACTGGTCGAGTCCCGGCTGATCCGGCACTATGATCTCGTGGCAGGCTGAACGGGGCATCCCGTGTCTGAACCGGTCGGCGATTTGCCGGAGCCGGCCTGTTTTCTACCGGATGTTGTCATGGGCCGCTCTTTGCCGTCTGGGGCGATTTTTGGTTTGCCCGGCCCGGCTTTGGGGCTGGATCTGACATTGCTCGACCCGTCGAGTTCCGGGCGCACTGCCGGTCTGACGGCTCGCATTTGCCTGCGGCGGCCTTGGGTGGTCCTACGGTCGAAGACGCGGACGCCAAGTGCGCCCCGGCGCTCAAACCAACATCCGTGTCCAACGCAAAGAGGGTTCCGGGCGGGCCCGGTCGGATGTGGATAAACCGGCGCAGCTGTCACATGCCTTTTACCTAGGCAGGCTACTCCTCGTTGCGACCACTCTATCTTGCGGGACTTGCCAGAGGCAAAACGCGAGATATAGTGTTTGTCAGGCTGGGGCGGGTTCCCCGCTCTGGTGCTTACAGGTTGAGCAGGCAGGGCGAGGGAAGAGTCTCTCATGAACAGCGAGTTCAGGACACATTTCGTAAGAGAGCCAGGGGCTCTCAAACACCATCCGGCCTTGGTGCTCAACGCGGATTACCGCCCGCTATCCTATTATCCGCTCAGCCTCTGGCCCTGGCAGGACGCGATCAAGGCGGCCTTCCTCGACCGGGTCGACATCGTGGCCGAGTATGACGAGGTGGTGCGCAGTCCGAGTATGACTCTCAGGATTCCCAGCGTGGTGGTCCTGAAAGATTTCGTCAAACCCCAGAAGCGCGTGGCCTTCACGCGCTTCAATCTTTTTCTGAGGGACGAATTCCGCTGCCAGTACTGCGGCACCAAGGCAGAGCTGACCTTTGACCATGTCATCCCGCGCGCCGCGGGCGGCATCACAAGCTGGGAAAACGTCGTCGCTGCCTGCGCGCCCTGCAACCTGCGCAAGGGATCGAAAAGCCTGCGGCAGGTGAACATGAGCCTGCGCAAGCCACCGCGCCAGCCCTCGGCCTCGGAACTGTTGAACATGGGACGCCGGTTCCCACCGAACCATCTGCACGAAAGCTGGGTCGATTTCCTCTACTGGGATGCCGAGCTGGAGGCCTGACGCCACGGCGTAGGCAGGGGCGAACGCTGCATTGCGGGCCGCGGTCTGACCGTTCCGCGCGTCAGGTGGCGCCGGGCTGGAAGCAGAAGGTATTGCCGGACCCGGTGTTGACCACGCAGTTGGGAGTTGCGCCGGGCAGGGGGGCGAGCGGCCAGTATCCCCAGCGGCCGGTTGCGCCATTCACGCGCGGCGTTTCGGCATGGTAATCCAGCGTTGTCCGCGCGCCCGACGGCCAGGTGTGGGTGTCGATCACGCCCCCGTCAGACGTGGCCTCTCGGCTGCGGCTGCAGGGTTCCTGGTCGGTCAGGCGCTGCTCTGCGTCCAGGACGAAACAGAGACCCGCTGTCTGCGCGGGCTGGCTGCGGCCAGCACGGGGCAGGGCCGCCAGCGGCATCTCACCCGGCCAGGCCATGTAATTCTGCACCAGCCCGAAGAACACCGCCGGGCGCGAGTCGCGCACATGCCCATCGGCCCAGACGGAATCCGCGATCATCGGCTCACCGCCCCAGAACAGGCGATTGGCGCCGAATTCGTCCTCAGGGTTTATGCGGCGGAGTTCGCAGGTGCCCGCGCCTTCCTGTCCGAAGGCAGTATAGCGGAAGCTGTCCCGGTCGCGGTCGACCGGGGCCGAGGGCAGTTGCAGGCTGCGCGGCCAGTTGTCCGGGTCGCTGCTGACCTGGTCCCAAGCCGAGAGAAACAGGTTCGAACAGGCCTGCCGGATCGCCTGATCCGGCAGTGCGGTCGGGCGGTCCACGCCGAGGATGCCAATGCGCCACCGCGCCGCCTCTTGCACGGTTGTGATATAGGCCATGTCGGTCGCAGGCGTGGCATGCATCCGCGCCGCCAGCGAGGGCGCGAACCGAAAGGTCACGAGGTTGCGAAAGATCAGCTCGCTTACCGCGACGGAGATCTCGTAGGCGCGGGCGACGCTGGCCGCGTCATAGCGGCCCTCGGGGACGGTCAGGCTGGGCGCATGAAATCCAAGCCGCCCGTCGACATGGAGGAAGCGGTTCACCGAGACGCCGTAATCCGTTTCCGTCGAATGGCTGCCAGCCATGAAGACCAGCGCACAGGCGCTTTCGCAGCGCGCGCCGGCCCGGACAACCGTGCCAAGGCTGCCATGCACCAGCCGCGTCAGCGCCATGGCCTCTGTCAGCGACCCGCCCGGACTGTCGAGACAAAGGTTCATCGGCTTGTAGATGGCGATGTTGGGCGGGCCGCCCGCCGGGTCCTCGTTCACGTAGATCGTGTCCGCATAGCGCGGCTGGGACGCGGCCTGCCGGAGCAGCGCCAGAAGGGTGGCGCTGTCGCCTTCGGCGATCTGGCCCTTAAGCGCGATGAGGCAGCCGTAATCCGCGTCCCGTGTCAGCGACAGTTGCGCGGCCTTGGACGCAATCGGCAGGGACGCAAGGATCAGGGCGATCATCAGCAGGCGGTGCATTGGGCGGCTCCTTTCTCTGCGGGGGCCTGTTCGGGGCCGCCCCGGACACAGCAAAGCAAAGCCACCTCTGAAAGGCGAGGGGATTCGTGGCAAGCCTGCGCGGTGCGCGGTACTTAGATATTCCGGATGTTGCATTTGAGACTGCAAGGGCGCAAACTCGGACGCAGAATCCGAACGAGGGGGACATTCAATGAAGCTCAAAGTCGTCGCAGCCAGCGGGATGCTTGCCCTGGCTGCCGCCTGCACCCAGCCCGAGCCGGTCCATGTGCCGGTCGAGTTCGACAAGTACGGCAACGTGGTCGGCGGGACGATCGTGGATGGCAACTATGTGCTGGACGATGGCACAGTCGTCGGCCCGGTCAGCCCGGACGTCAGCGGCGGGAACCGCAATCGCAACCGCGAACGGACCGAACAGCAATACCAGCAGCAGCAGACCCAGCAAAAGAAGAAGGGCGGCTGACCGGCGAGGGTCGCTTCCGGTGAACCCGCGCGGCGAAACTCCCTGCCACGAAAACAAGAGGCCCCGCCAATGGCGGGGCCTTTTCACGTCCTGAGATCAAGAGCGTCGTGATCAGTCGTTGCTGGTCGCCGGGGCCGCTGCGGGGGCCTGGGGCGCCGGCTGCTGGCGCTTGCCACCGTTCAGCGGATCGTCCTGGCGCTGCACCGAGCCTTCGAAATGGGCGCCGGATTCGATCGCGATTGTCTTGTGGATGATGTCGCCTTCGACACGGGCGGTGGCGGTCAGGCGGACCTTGAGGCCACGCACGCGGCCCACGATGCGGCCGTTCACCACCACGTCGTCGGCAACAACTTCGCCCTTGATGGTGGCGCTTTCGCCGATGGTCAGGACGTGGGCGCGAATGTCCCCCTCGACCGTGCCTTCGACCTGGATGTCGCCGGTTGTCTTGATGTTGCCCGTCACGTGCAGATCGGCCGACAGCGACGAGGCCGGCGGCTTTGCCTTGGGCGTGGCTGCGGGCTTGTACTCCTGACCGGAGGCTTTCGAGGGCTCGGGCATGGCCGGTTTCGACGTATCGTCGGCCTTGTGGCCGGGCTCATTGATCTTGCTCTTAGAAAACATCTTTCGCAGCCTTGATATAGATCATCGGATTGACGGGTTTGCCGCCGACTCGGACTTCGTAGTGGAGATGAGTCCCGGTCGACCGACCGGTGTTCCCCATATCACCGATCCGATCCCCGCGCGAGACCCTTTGACCCTCCTTCACGCGGATTTTGGACATGTGCGCGTAGCGCGTCTCGATGCCGAATTCATGCTGGATCTTGACCAGCCGTCCATAGCCCGACTGCCAGCCGGCGTGGATCACCACGCCGTCGGCGGTGGAATAGATCGGCGTGCCGTGCGGCGCCGCGAAATCCGTGCCCGCGTGCAACCTGCCCCACCGATATCCGAAGCCGCTGGTAAAGCGGAAACTGTCCTTGAGCGGCGAGGCGAAAGGCGCCTTCTGGGCGGCGATCCGGTAGAGGTTCAACCGGTCCATCTGGTTCAGGATACGGTTGGCGCGCAGCGTTTCGGGGGAGGTGGCGTCGCCCTTGGTCGAAAAGCTCAGCGGCGTCATCGGGCCGCCCTGGCCGGAATAGCCCTTGCGGACCTCGTTCAGGATGCGGTCCGGGTCCATGCCGGCCTTTTCGAACATCTTGTCCAGCGGCATGACAGAGACGGTCATCGCCTCTTCGAGCTGGCGGAAGATGCGGTCGTTCTTGTCCTCGAGGATCTCGATCTCGGCCTGCATCTCTGCGGCGCGGATCAGCGCCGCCTGGGCGTCGGCGATCACCTGGTCGCGTTCCTCGGCGACGCGGGTCAACGCCTCGTTCAGCAGCTTGACGGTGGCGTCGTCGCCGCTGGCGCGGGCCAGGGCGACCTCGCCCTTGAGGTCGCTTTCCAGTTCGGCCAGCCGGGCGGTCGCTTCTTCGCGCGACTTCATCACCTCGCGCAGCGTGGCCTGGATCACGTCGATCCCGGTTTCCAGCTCGCGGCGCTGCGCCTCGGAATTCAGCAGTTCGGTTTGCATGACCGAGATCTGCTTCAGCGCGGCGGCAAAGCGATCCTGCGCGGCCAGCGCCTCGGCGGCGCGCGCGTCGCGCTCGGCCGACAGGGCGTTCAGGCGCTGCTGATAGGTCAGCTGGTCACGCTTGGCCTGGTCGCGAAAGTTCCCGGCGCCGATCGAATCCATCAACAGGATCGAGGTGGCGACGATGCTCCAGCCCACAAGCAAGGTCAGCCCGACAACACCGACCGCCTGCGTTTCCGATCTCAGCCGGATAAAGCGCGTGTCGCTGTCGGACCTCAGAAAGAGCCTGCGTTCCGGAAAGAAGCGCTCTACAAGCGCGTGAAGTCTGATGGTCAGACGTGATCTCACCTGACTGTCCCCTAGTCCCGTCCCAATCAAGGCGCGCATAGTCCCCACTTAGCGACACCCTGTCGTCGGGCTTACCCCAGCCTTTCACGCAACCGCAAGATTTTTGGCCCTGCGATTCGGTCGCACCGGCGGGAAGGGGCCGAAATGGCAAAAATCCGCCGATTCAACGAGTTCGGTTGGGGATATCTTCGGCAAGGGGCCAGTAGAAATCCGGCGGCAACCCGGCCTCGGCGCGTTTATCCTCGTTGAAGGGCGGCTTCAACGCGCCTTTGAAGTACGTCCTCACCAACTCGTGAAACACGGTTTTCGGGTCCGCGTCATGCCGGCCACAAAGGAAATGGAACCACTTCGAGCCATAGGCCACATGGCTCACCTCCTCGGCATAGATCGTCTCCAGCGCCGCCACAGCGCTGTCCATCCCGGCCTTGCGGAAGATTTCGATCATGCCCGGCGTCACGTCCAGCCCGCGCGCTTCCAGCACCATGGGCACAACCGCCAGCCGGCCCATGAAATCCTCGACGGTGTCTTCGGCGGCGCGCCACATGCCCGCATGGGCGGGCAGGGCGCCATAGTGGCTGCCCAGCTCTTCCAGGCAGTCGCACATCAGGTTGAAGTGCTTGCTCTCCTCGTCCGCGGCCTTGACCCAGTCGTCGTAGAACCCGGCAGGCATCCGCGTTCCGGCAAAGCGCGGGATGATGTCCCAGTGCAGGTCGACGGCGTTCAGCTCGATATGGGCGACGGCATGCAACAGGGCGATCCGCCCCTGCGGGCTGCCAGGCTTGCGCTTGGGCACCTCGCGCGGATCCAGCAGCTCGGGCGCATCGGGCCGCGCGGGCCGCAGCGGTGGCACCGCCCGGCCCAGCGGGATTTCCTCGCCCGCGGCGCGCGCCGCGAACCACTGCGCCGCATAGGCCCGCGACTTGGCGGTTTTCCGCCGTCCGTCCGCAGTGGTCAGAACGTCCACCGCCATCTCGCAAAGGCTCATCATGAGGCGCCCCTGTCTTCTTCTCTCGGAAAATACCTCCGGGGGTATGGGGGCAGAGCCCCCATGACGCAAGTCCCGGGCGCAGGTGCCGGGATTACAGGGCCTTGGCCGCCTCAAGCACCGCCTCGGCGTGGCCGGGGACCTTCACCTTGCGCCATTCCTGCGCGATGCGGCCCTCGGCATCGATCAGGAAGGTGGACCGTTCGATGCCCATGAAGGTCTTGCCGTACATCTTCTTTTCCTTCCAGACGCCGTATTTCTCGCACATGTCCGATCCTTCGTCCGAGATCAGCGGCACGGTCAGCGCCTTCTTGGCCATGAACTTCTCATGGCTGGCGAGCGAATCCTTGGATACGCCGTAGACCTTCACGCCCAGTGCCTCGAACTCCGGCAGAAGCGCGGTAAAGGCCTCGTTCTCCTTGGTGCAGCCCGAGGTGTCGTCGCGCGGGTAGAAGAACAGAACCACCGGTGCGCCTTTCAGGGCCGAGAGCGAGACCTCGCCCGAGGTCGAGGGCAGTGTGAAATCGGGGGCTGTGCTCAGCGCGGTGTCGGACATGGGTGTCTCCTTTGGTGCGTTGCGGTATGATGTGCCATAAAGCTCTGCCAGGAGAGTAAGACAATGGGCGCGGGCTTCCAGTGAGCAGACAGGCCGGAAATCAGGAAAAATCCACGCCGCCCCGCCGGCGCAGACGCGGGCGGCGGGTTCTTTATGTCCTGGTGGCGCTTTTGGCGGCGCTTGGGGTGGCGGGCTATGCGATGGTCGGCCGCCCGGTGGATGCGCCCGACTGGGTCCGTGAGCGGATCGAGACACGGATCGCCGAAAGCCTGCCGGGAATCGAGGTCGATTTCGGCCGCATGAGCCTGCTGGTTCAGCGCAGCGGCCTGGCCCGGGTGATCCTCTGGGACGTGGAAATCCGCAATCTCGATGGCGCGACGGTGGCACAGCTTTCGGACATCGAGGCGGGCCTGTCGCCCGCCGCGCTGCTGAATGGCCAGGTCGACCTGCGCGAGGCACAGGTCTCCGGCGCCTTCGTCACCCTGCGGCGCGATGCGGACGGGCGGCTGGGCCTGTCGTTGGGCGATGCCTTTGCCGCCAGTTCCGAAATGCCTGACATCGGGCAGATCATCGCTCGCATCGACACGGTCATGGAGGATCCGCGGCTGGCGGGACTCACCTCCTTCGAGGCGGACGCTCTGACCCTGCGCTTCGAGGACCAGCGCGCGCGGCGCGGATGGACCGCCGATGGCGGGCGGCTGCGGCTGGCGCGCGAAGACGGTCGGCTTGCCCTGTCCGGCGATGTGGCGCTGCTGTCAGGCGGCGACGGCGTGGCCACCGTCGAGGTCGAGGCACAAAGCCCCATCGGCCAGCAGAGCCTGGATTTCGGTATCATCCTGCACGGGCTTGCCGCGCGCGATATCGCCACGCAAAGCCCGGCATTGGCCTGGCTCGAGGAACTGGATGCGCCGATCTCGGGCGCGTTGCGCTCGGGCCTCGATGAAAGCGGCGCGCTGAATCCGCTGGAGGCCTCGCTGCGGATCGGCAAGGGCGCGTTGCAGCCCACCGCGGCCACCCGCGCGCTGCCCTTCGACAGCGCCGAGACCGCCTTTACCTACACGCCCGCAGAGGGGCTTTTGCGGTTCCAGCGCATTCGCCTGGCCTCTCCGCTGGGCAAGGTGACGGCGGCGGGGACCGCACGGCTGAACGGGATCGAGACCGGCTGGCCGCAGGGGCTGACCGGGCAGTTCACCCTGAGCGACATGGCGCTTGCCAAGGGCGCGCTGCTGGACCGCGAGATGAGCCTGTCGGGGGCCGAGGCCGCCTTCAAGGTGCGGCTCGATCCTTTCGAGGTCACGCTGGGTGAGCTGCGCCTGACCGATCCGACCTATCCATTGCGCGCCTCGGGCCAGCTTTCGGCGCAGGCCGAGGGATGGCGGCTGGCGCTGGACACGCAGATAGAGAAGACGACGCCGGAGCAGGTTCTGGGCTTCTGGCCCGAGGAGCTTCATCCGGGCACCCGCCGCTGGGTCGTGAACAACGTGCACGGCGGACGCATCGAGGACGTGCAGTTCGCGCTGCGCGCCGAACCCGGCGCGGACCAGCCCAAGACCTATATCGACTTCGCCTTTTCCGAGGGGCTGGCCACCTTCAACCCGCGGATGCCGGGCCTGAGGGACGCCGCGGGCCGGGTGACGATCTACGACGGGCGGCTTGGCCTGCGGCTGGAAGCGGGCACCACCGATGCCGGGCATGGGCCGATCGACCTGGGCGGTTCCGAGTTCGTCATCGGCGATCTGCGCGTCAAACCCGCGACCGGCGAGGTGCGCCTGCAGGCGCGGGGCAGCATCACCGCCGCGCTCTCCTATCTCAACAACGAGGCTTGGCGGCTGATCGACAAGGCCGACCGGACCGTCGACATGGCCAGCGGGCGGGCGCGGGTGTCCGGGCGGATCGCGCTGCCGCTGGTCCGGGGCCTGACGCTGCAGGACGTGGCGCTGAACCTCGAAGGCACGTTGCGCGACGTGGACGCGCCCACGGCCATCCCGGGCAAGCCGCTGACCGCCGACCGGCTGGCCTTGAGCGTCACCAACAAGGCGGTGGCGCTGGAAGGGGCGGTCATGGTCGATGGTATCCCGGCCACGGGCCGCTGGGCGCGGCCCTTCTCGGGCTCCGGAGGAGAGGTCGACGCCGAGGTGACATTGACGCCCGAAAGCATTGCGGCGCTGGGGATCGGCCTGCCGCCGGGCACGGTGCGCGGCAGCGGCAAGGGCCAGTTGCGCATCGACATGCCACGCGGGGCCCCGGCGCGCTTTTCGCTGACCAGCGACCTGGCGGGGATGGGCCTGTCAATGCCGCAACTGGGGTGGGACATGACGCCGGGCGAACGCGGTCGTTTTTTCGTCGCCGGCCTGCTGGGCGAGGTGCCGACCATCGAGCGGCTGGAGTTGCAGGGCGCCGGGCTGGAGGCCGAGGGCCGCGTGCTGCTGACGGCGCAGGGCGGCTTTGACAGGCTGGAACTGGCGCGCCTGACGGTGGGCGACTGGCTGGACGTCAGCGGGCGCCTGCGCGGGCGCGGTGCCGGGGCGATGCCGGCGATCGAGGTCGGATCTGGCAGCGTGGACATGCGGCGCGCGCCCTTCACCTCTAGTTCCGGCGCGGCGGGGAACGGCGACGGGGGCCCTGGCGGCGGCGCGCCGCTGACCCTGACGCTGGACAGCCTGCGCCTGACCGACAGCATCGTCTTCGAGGACTTCCGTGCCGATTTCGACACGACGCGCGGGCTGAACGGGCGGTTCGACGCGCAACTGGGCGGGCGCACGCTGGTCAAGGGGCTTGCCGTGCCGCAGCGGGGCGGCACTGCCTTCCGCATCACCGGAGAGGACGCAGGCGACGTCTTGCGGGCGGCCGGGCTTCTCAAGACCGTGCGTGACGGCACCTTTCAACTGGATATCGCGCCGGTCCGGGGCCAACCGGGCAGCTACGACGGTCTCATGCGGATCGAGGAAACCCGCCTGCGCAAAGCCCCCGCCATCGCCGCCCTGCTGGACGCGGTCAGCGTGGTCGGGGTACTGGATCAGCTCAACGGGCCGGGGATCTTCTTTACCGATGTCGAGGCGCGGTTTCGGCTGACGCCCAGCCGGGTCATCATCAGCCGGTCAAGCGCGGTCGGCCCCTCGATGGGGATCTCGCTGGACGGGTATTACGACCTCGCCACCGGGCGCATGGATCTGCAAGGTGTGCTGTCGCCGATCTACCTGATCAACGGCATCGGCCAGATCTTCTCGCGCCGGGGCGAGGGGCTGATCGGCTTCAACTTCAACCTGCGTGGCTCGGTCGAGAATCCGCGTGTTGCGGTCAACCCGCTTTCGGCCTTCACCCCGGGCATGTTCCGTGACATCTTCCGCCGGCCTCCGCCCAAGCTGTCACAGTGATTCCAACGGGTTGCCTCATGAAGCTCAGCGATTTCGATTTCGATCTGCCGGATGGGCTGATCGCCACGCGGCCCGCGCGCCCGCGCACCTCGGCCCGGCTGCTGGTGGCCGAGGGCGATGCGATCACCGATGCGCATGTCACCGACCTGGTGGACTGGCTGCGCCCGGGCGACCGCCTGGTTCTGAACGACACGCGGGTGATCCCGGCGCGGCTGCAAGGAGTCCGGCGGCGCATGTCCGACGCCGGAGAGACCGAGGCAAGGATCGAGGTCACGCTGCTGGAGCCGCGCGCCGGCGGCACATGGGCGGCGCTGATCAAGCCGCTGAAAAAGGTGCGCGACGGTGAGGAAATCATCTTTTCCAATACCTTGAGCGCAACTCTTGAGGCGCGCGACGAAGGGCAGGGCCTTCTGCGCTTCAACCTCGAAGGGGATGATTTCGACGCCGCGCTGAACGCCGCGGGCGCCATGCCGTTGCCGCCCTACATCGCTGCCAAACGCCCCGCCGACGCGCAGGACCGCGAAGACTATCAGACGGTCTGGGCCCGGCATTCGGGCGCGGTTGCCGCACCCACCGCATCGCTGCATTTCGACGACGCGCTGCTGGCGCAACTGCGTGACATGGGCGTGGCCTTCACCCATGTCACCCTGCATGTGGGGGCGGGTACCTTCCTGCCGGTCAAGGTCGAGGACGTGACCACCCACAGGATGCACGGCGAATGGGGTGAGGTCAGCGAAGAGGCCGCTGCCGAGATCGCCGCCACCCGCGCCGCGGGCGGGCGGATCATCCCCGTCGGCACCACCGCGCTGCGCCTGATCGAGACGGCCGCAAGGGGCGGCGAGATCGCGCCGTTCCGGGGCGTGACGGACATCTTCATCTATCCCGGTTTCACCTTCAACGTGACCGACGCGCTGATGACGAATTTCCACCTGCCCAAATCGACGCTGATGATGCTGGTCTCGGCCCTGATGGGACCTGAACGCATCCGGGCGATCTATGCCCATGCGGTCGAGACCGAGTACCGGTTCTTTTCCTACGGGGATGCCTCGCTTTTGATCCCGCCCGCGGGCTGAGGCGCCGCGCGGGCGTTCCGCATCGGTCACAGAGCGGTCGCGGCAGGAAACCGCGTGCCGTGAGCCTGCCGGGAAAAGTCGCAGCAATTCGCCAAGCGGTGATGCTTTTGGTTCCCCTGCGACACAGAATCGGGCAGGGCGTCGCCAATGGCCATCCGGCAGTGGTGCGCCGTTTTGCAGTATGCCGAAGAGAAAGGGCAAACCGTTGATCCATGTGCTGAAAAATTCCTGGGCGCTGCTCCTGGGCATGTTGCTCCTGATGATCGGCAACGGGCTGCAGGGCTCCTTGCTGGGTGTGCGCGGCGCGGCGGCGGGTTTCTCCGCCGGTACCATGTCGATTGTCATGGCGGGCTATTTCGCCGGGTTCCTGCTGGCCTCGCGGACCGTTCCGGGAATGATCCGGCGTGTCGGGCACGTGCGGGTCTTTGCCGCGCTGGGGAGCTTCGTCTCGGCGGTGCTGATCCTGTTTCCGGCGGTGCAGGACCCGATCGCCTGGACTTTCGGGCGGCTGGTTCTGGGGTTCTGCTTTTGCGGAGTCTACGTCACCGCCGAAAGCTGGCTGAACAATGCCGCGGACAATGAAACCCGCGGTCAGACCCTGTCCGCCTACATGATCGTGCAGATGGCGGGCATCATCGTCAGCCAGGCCCTGCTGGTGGTCCCGGATGCGAGCGGGTTCCTGCTGTTCGTGATCCCTTCGGTGCTGGTCTCGATCTCCTTTGCACCGATCCTGCTGTCGATCTCGCCGACCCCGGCCTTCGACTCCTCCAAGCCGATGACCCTGCGGGAACTCTACGGCGTTTCGCCGCTGGGCATGGTGGGCATGTTCTTCCTCGGCGGTGTCTTTGCGGCGCAATTCGGCATGGCCGCAGTCTATGCGACAGAGGCCGGGCTGACGCTCAGCCAGATCTCGATCTTCGTGGCCTCCTTCTACGTCGGCGCGGTCGTGCTGCAGTATCCGCTGGGCTGGGTGTCTGACCGGGTCGACCGGCGCTGGCTGATCATGCTGGTGGCCGCGGGCGGTGCCGGGGCCGCGATCCTGGCCGCCGTATCGGGCGGGGCCTTCGCGGTGCTGGTGGCCGCGGCCTTTGTCATTGGCGGTTGTTCCAACCCGCTCTATTCGCTGCTGATCGCCTATACCAACGACTTTCTCCAGCCCGAGGACATGGCCAGCGCCTCTGCCGGGTTGCTCTTTGTCAACGGGCTGGGCGCCATCGCCGGGCCGCTGATCATCGGCTGGGTCATGGAAGTCGCCGGGCCGGAGGCCTTCTTCATGCTGATCTTCGCGCTGCTGGCGCTGATCTCGCTCTACGCGCTCTACCGCATGACGCAGCGGGCCGCGCCCTCGGTCGAGGATACCGGCGCCTATGCCCCGGTCATGCCCTCATCGACCCCGGTCGCCGTCGAGGTGGCGCAGGAATACTTCATCGGTCAGCAAGAGGACGACGAAGCCGGCGCACAATGACTGTCAGAACCTGTCAGAATTCGTGATTTGGGTGCCGGTGATTCCTCGCGCAATATAATTTCGTGGCAGGATGAGATCAGGGTGACAAAGGAGAAACAGATGAGCACCCCCGACAGTATACTGGCCTTCTGGCTTGACGAGGTCGGCCCCAAGGGCTGGTACGCAAAGGACGACGCGCTGGATGCGGCGATCACCGAGCGGTTCGGCGCGGCCTGGGAAGGACTGATGGAAGGGCGCTATGGGCTGTGGCTGACCTATCCGTCCGGGGCGCTGGCCTATATCCTGTTGGCCGACCAGTTTCCGCGGAACATGTTTCGCGACGACGCGCGTGCCTTTGCCTCGGACGAGGTCGGCCGTGCGGCGGCAAAACAGGCGATCCATCGCGGCTGGGACCTCAAGATCGATCCGCCGGCGCGGCAGTTCTTCTACTTGCCGCTGATGCATTCGGAAAACCTCTGCGACCAGGACCGCTGTGTGCGCCTGTTCAAGGAGCGCATGCCCGACGCCGAGAACAACCTGCTGCACGCCCGCGTGCACCGCGAGGTGATCCGCCGCTTTGGCCGGTTTCCCTATCGGAACGAGGCTCTGTCGCGGCGGACGAACCCGCCAGAGCAGGCCTTTCTCGACCAGGGCGGCTATGGCGCGACCCTGCGGGACTTCCAGTCCGGCGTGGCGGCCTGATCGCCACCCGATTGCCCTTGGTCCGGTGAGCGGCTAGCCTCCTTTGCAATGGCCTGCAGGGGAGGAACGGCATGGGCGCGAAACGCTTTGACATGGTGGTGATCGGCGCGGGCCCCGGCGGCTATGTCGCGGCGATCCGCGGCGCGCAGCTGGGATTGAGCGTCGCCGTGGTCGAACGCGAACACATGGGGGGCATCTGCCTGAACTGGGGCTGCATCCCGACCAAGGCCATGTTGCGCTCTGCCGAGGTGTTCCACCTGATGCACCGTGCGCAGGAATTCGGCTTGAAGGCCGAGGGCCTGTCCTATGACCTCGACGCGGTGGTGAAACGCTCGCGCGGGGTGGCGAAACAGCTGAACTCCGGCGTCGGCCATCTTCTGAAAAAGAACAAGGTGACGACCCTGATGGGCACCGCGCGGCTGGACGGGCCGGGCCGGGTGCATGTCACCACCGACAAGGGCGAGGAGGTGCTGGAGGCGGGCAGCGTGGTGCTGGCCACCGGCGCGCGGGCCCGCGAATTGCCGGGGCTGGAGGCGGACGGCACACAGGTCTGGACCTACAAGCACGCATTGGTCCCGCCGCACATGCCGAAGAAACTTCTGGTTATCGGGTCGGGCGCCATCGGCATCGAGTTCGCCAGTTTCTACCAGACGCTGGGCGCCGAGGTGACGGTGGTCGAGGTCATGGACCGCATCCTGCCGGTCGAAGATGCCGAGATCGCGGCCTTCGCCAAGAAGCAGTTCGAGAAACAGGGCATGACCATTCTCGAAGGGGCGAAGGTCGAAAAGCTGGAACGCGGCAAGGGCACGGTTGTCGCCCATGTGGACAGAAATGGGGATAAGTCAAAAATCTCCGTGGATACGGTGATTTCTGCTGTCGGCATTGTCGGCAACGTGGAGGAACTGGGGCTGGAGGAACTGGGGGTCCGGGTCGAGAAGAGCCATATCGTGACCGATCCCTACTGCCGCACCGGGGTCGAGGGGCTTTATGCCATCGGTGACGTGGCGGGCGCGCCCTGGCTGGCGCACAAGGCGAGCCACGAGGGCGTCATGGTGGCGGAACTGATCGCCGGGCAGCATCCGCACGCGGTCGATCCGGACAGCATCGCAGGGTGCACCTATTGCCAGCCGCAGGTGGCCAGCGTCGGCTTGACCGAGGCGCAGGCCAAGGACAAAGGCTATGACATCAAGGTCGGACGCTTCCCTTTCATCGGCAACGGAAAAGCCATCGCGCTGGGGGAGCCGGAGGGGCTGGTCAAGACGGTTTTCGATGCGCAGACGGGGGAGCTGCTCGGGGCGCATATGGTTGGCGCCGAGGTCACGGAACTGATCCAGGGCTATGTCGTCGGCCGCCAGTTGGAAACGACCGAGGCGGACCTGATGCAGACGGTCTTTCCGCATCCGACGCTGAGCGAGATGATGCATGAATCCGTTCTGGATGCCTGGGGCCGGGCGATCCATTTCTGAGGTGAGATCATGGCGGACCGGATGACACAGCCTTCGGATGCCTCGGTGTCGGCGTTCCTGGACACGGTCGAACCGGCCCGGCGCCGCGAGGACGCGCGCGTTCTGGATGCGCTGTTCCGCGAGGTGACGGGTTGGCAGCCTGTGCTCTGGGGGACGTCCATCCTGGGCTACGGGCGCTACGACTACACCTATGCCAGCGGGCATTCCGGCCAGAGCCTTGCCACCGGGTTTGCCCCGCGCAAGGCCAACATGGTGGTCTATATCATGCCCGGCTACGCGGATTTCCAGGAGATCCTGTCGCGGCTGGGGCCGCATCGGCTGGGCAAGTCCTGCCTCTACCTCGGCGCGCTGTCCAGGATCGACCTGGATGTCCTGTCAGAGTTGATCCGCGCCGGGCTGGCCGATCTCGGCTCCCGCTGGGACATCTCGCCGAGTTGATGCCGCGTTGATCGGTTCCGATGCGCCGGACCGGGTGCCGGACCCCCCTTGTTTCTTTGGGCCGAAAATACCTCCGGAGTCCGGGGCAGAGCCCCGGTCCGGACGGTGGGGTCTTCAGAAAAGGATGAGGAGTGCGGCGCAAGCCCCTGATTTTCAGGGATTTCAGGTGATCTTCTGTCAGAGGTTCTCGTTGTCGGATCCGGGCGCGCGCGCCTCGGGCACCGCTTCGCCGCGCTTCTTCGCCTCCAGCGCCTTCTGGACGTGGTCGTTCAGGAAATTCCGCGCCCGCCGCTCTGCCAAGCGGATGCGGATCGCGGCGCGAAAGATCTCTTCGGAAGAGGGCGAAGAGGCGCCCAGCACACTGGCCACTTGTTCGGGCAGGTTCTCATCCCCCAGGGCGTCCATCGCCTTGATCGTGTCGCGGGCAAGCTTGTCTGCGAGGTCATCGACGACGGACATGGGGGCCTCCGTTCAGCGGGTGTTCTCGGTCAGGCGGCGTTTCACATAGGTCGAGACACTGTCCATCAGCGTCTCCATATGCGGTTCCTCGAAGAAGTGGCCGGAGCCCTCGACCTCTTCATGGGTGATCGAGATGCCCTTCTGCTCGTGCAGCTTCGACACCAGCGCGCGCGTATCGGCGGGCGGGGCGACGCGGTCGGCGGCGCCGTTGATGATCAGGCCCGACGACGGGCAGGGTGCCAGGAACGAGAAATCATACATGTTCGCGGGCGGCGAAACCGAGACGAAGCCGGTGATCTCGGGGCGGCGCATCAACAACTGCATCCCGATCCAGGCGCCGAAGGAAAAGCCCGCGACCCAGCAGTGTTTCGAGTTCTGGTTCATCGATTGCAGGTAATCGAGCGCCGAGGCGGCGTCGGAAAGTTCGCCCACGCCCTGGTCGTATTCGCCCTGGGACCGGCCCACGCCGCGGAAATTGAACCGCAGCACGGTAAAGCCCATGTTGTAGAAGGCGTAATGCAGGTTGTAGACAACCTTGTTGTTCATCGTCCCGCCGAACTGGGGGTGGGGATGCAGAACGATGGCGATCGGCGCATCACGGTCTTTTTGCGGGTGGTAGCGGCCTTCGAGACGGCCTTCGGGTCCGGGAAAGATGACCTCGGGCATAGGGCGGAACAGCTCCTTCACAATGGCGACGGGCGCGAGACCGCGGCGTGCCTGAAATTCTTGACCAAAACACGCAGCTTCTTTAGAAGTGTTCTAAATCAGTTCGGGCGTGATCCGGGCTGCGAAGCAGATAGGCAATGTGGCGGTCAAGGTCAATTGCCGCGGCACGTGGGGGCGTAAACGCCGTGAAACTGAGCACAAAGGGACGCTATGCGATGGTCGCCCTGGCGGATATCGCGCTTCAGCCCGCCGGGGACCTGGTGACGCTGGGGGATATCTCGCGCCGGCAGGACGTTTCCTTGCCCTATCTCGAACAGTTGTTCGTCAAGCTGCGGCGGGCGGGCCTTGTCGAGTCGGTGCGCGGCCCAGGGGGCGGCTATCGCCTGTCGCGCCCGGCCACCGAAATCCGCGTGGTCGACGTTCTGGCCGCCGTGGATGAAACCGTGGATGCGATGCACAAGGGGGCGGGCGCCTCGGGCGCGCTGTCCGGCAGCCGGGCGCAGTCGCTGACCAACCGCCTGTGGCAGAGCCTGTCGGCCCATGTCTACGTCTTCCTCCACCAGACGCGGCTGTCGGACGTGGTGGACAACACGCTTGCGCCTTGTCCGGCGGTGCCCTCGATCTTTTCCGTGGTCGATGATGAAAAGGCGTGATCCGGCGGAGCGCCTGCGGCGCGCAAGTGAAGGCGGCTTGCGCCGCCCGTGGGGGCTCTGCCCCCGCCCCGGCGGGCCGGGGCTCCCCCGGAGTATTTTTGGCCCAAAGAAACCGGGGGCGGCCGCCCTGTGGGAGATGTCATGAGCCGGGTTTACCTGGATCATAATGCGACGACGCCGCTGCGTGCAGAGGCCCGCGAGGCCATGCTGCGCGCGATGGACGTGATCGGAAACCCCTCGTCCGTCCATGCGGAGGGTCGCACGGCCAAGGGCATGGTCGAGGCGGCCCGGGCGCAGGTGGCGGACCTGGTGGGGTGCATGGCCAGCCAGGTGGTCTTTACCGGCTCGGCGACCGAGGCGGCCGCGCTGGCGGTGGCCCAGAAGGACCGGCACGGCGGGGGATTTGCGGCGCTGCCGACGGAACATGACTGCCTCCTGGCCTGGAGCGGGGGCGAGATGGACGCGGGCCTTGTGGCCATTTCCGCCGCCAACAGCGAAACCGGGGTCATGCAGCCCGACCGGGCCGTGGTGGCGAACCGCGAGGGGCAGGCGGTGATCTGCGACATCACCCAGATGGCGGGCAAGATGCCCGTGCTTTACCCGGCGGGCGGCAAGCCGTCCTACATGATCCTTTCGGCGCACAAGATCGGCGGGCCGAAGGGCGTGGGCGCCCTGATCAATTTCACCCGCGACGATCCGCGGCCGATCCTGCGCGGCGGCGGGCAGGAAATGGGCCGGCGGAGCGGCACCGAGAATGTCATCGGCATTGCCGGATTCGGGGCGGCGGCAGAGGCGGCAGGGCGTGACGTGGCGTCCGGAGCCTGGGGCCGTGTCGAAAAACTTAGAAACATTCTAGAAGAATCTCTTGAGGCTTCTTCCGACGTAACTATTTTTGTCGGGAAAGATTCGCCCCGTTTGCCGAATACCTCCTGTTTCGCGACCCCCGGGTGGAAGGGGGAAACACAGGTGATGCAGATGGACCTGGCGGGATTTGCCGTAAGCGCCGGATCGGCCTGTTCCAGCGGCAAGGTCCGCCGCAGCCGGGTGCTGGAGGCGATGGGATACGACGACGCGACCTCGGGCGGCGCCATAAGGGTGAGCCTGGGTCTGCAGACCACCGAAGAAGACGTGACGCGGTTCTGCGCGGCATGGATCGACAAGTACCAGCGGCACCGGGCACGGGCCGCGTGAAAGGAAGGGAACCCGATGGCGGCTTTTGAAGACGTGACGGTAAAAGAGGGTGTCGACCAGGAGACGGTGGATGCCGTCAAATCCGTCGGCACCTACAAGCACGGCTGGGAAACCGACATCGAGATGGAATACGCCCCAAAGGGGCTGACGCCGGACATCGTGCGGTTGATCTCGGAAAAGAACGACGAACCCCAGTGGATGACCGACTGGCGCCTGCAGGCCTACGAACGCTGGCTGCAGAAGGAAGAGCCGGACTGGGCGATGGTCGAATACCCGGAAATCGATTTCCAGGAGCAGTATTACTACGCTCGGCCCAAGTCGATGACGGAAAAGCCCAAGTCGTTGGACGAGGTCGATCCCAAGCTGCTGGAAACCTATGAAAAATTGGGGATCCCGCTGAAGGAACAGATGATCCTGGCCGGCGTCGAAGGCGCCGAGGCGATGCCGGCGGAGGGCCGCAACAGCGACCGCAAGGTCGCCGTGGACGCGGTGTTCGATTCCGTTTCCGTCGGTACGACCTTCCAGGCAGAGCTGAAGAAGGCGGGCGTGATCTTCTGCTCGATCTCCGAGGCGATCCGCGAGCATCCGGAGCTGGTCAAGAAATACCTTGGCTCGGTCGTTCCGGTCTCGGACAACTTCTACGCGACGCTGAACAGCGCCGTCTTCTCTGACGGGTCGTTCGTTTACGTTCCGCCTGGCGTGCGCTGCCCGATGGAACTGTCGACCTATTTCCGCATCAACGCGGAAAACACGGGCCAGTTCGAACGCACGCTGATCATCGCCGACAAGGGCAGCTATGTCAGCTACCTCGAAGGCTGCACCGCGCCGCAGCGCGACACCGCGCAGCTGCACGCAGCGGTGGTGGAGATCGTGGTCGAGGAAGACGCCGAGGTGAAATATTCCACGGTGCAGAACTGGTTCCCGGGCGACGAGAACGGCAAGGGCGGTATCTACAACTTTGTCACCAAGCGCGCCGATTGCCGGGGCGACCGTGCCAAGGTCATGTGGACGCAGGTGGAAACCGGCTCTGCCGTGACCTGGAAATACCCGTCCTGCATCCTGCGCGGCAACGAGAGCCAGGGCGAGTTCTATTCGATCGCCATCACCAACAACCATCAGCAGGCCGATACCGGCACCAAGATGATCCACCTCGGCAAAGACACGCGCTCGCGCATCGTGTCCAAGGGGATTTCGGCTGGCGTGGCGCAGAACACCTATCGCGGGCTGGTGTCGATGCATCCCAAGGCAAAGAACTCGCGCAACTACACGCAGTGTGACTCTCTGCTGATCGGCGACAAGTGCGGGGCTCACACGGTGCCCTACATCGAGGTCAAGAACAACTCGAGCCGGGTGGAGCACGAGGCGACGACATCCAAGGTGGACGACGACCAGCTGTTCTATTGCCGCCAGCGCGGCATGGACGAGGAAGAGGCCGTGGCGCTGGTGGTCAACGGGTTCTGCCGCGACGTGCTGCAGGCGCTGCCGATGGAATTCGCGATGGAAGCGCAACAGCTTGTAGCCATCTCGCTCGAAGGATCGGTGGGGTGAGCCTGCGCGGCGCGGGCAAGGCCGTTCTGCTGCTGGCCGGCATCATGATGTTGGTCAGCGGTGTCGGCTGGCAGGAACCGGCGCTGGCCGCCGGTGCCCGCTTTGACCCGCCGCTCTTGCCCGGACTGGATGTCTGGAGCGCGCTGGAGGTCCGGCGCTGTGTGACACCTCTCTTTCTGCCGCAGATCTGCGGCTGGTGGATGTGATGGGCGCCCCGGGGGAACGCATATGCGGGCGTCGATCCGGATTCTGAAATATTCAACAACTTGCTGATGGAGCCGGCCAATAGCACCGCGGTCCAGATCGTCAGATCCTGTGGTGCCAGGTCGAGTGAAAGGAAAGAAAATGCTGGAAATCAAGAACCTGCACGTCAAACTTGAAGAAGAGGACAAGCAGATCCTCAAGGGCGTCGACCTGGAGGTCGAGGCGGGCAAGGTGCATGCGATCATGGGGCCGAACGGCTCGGGCAAATCGACCCTGTCCTACGTCCTGTCGGGCCGCGATGGCTACGAGGTGACGGACGGGTCCGCCACGCTGCTGGGCGAGGACCTGCTGGACATGGACGTCGAGGAACGCGCCGCCGCCGGCCTGTTCCTGGCGTTTCAGTACCCGGTCGAGATCCCCGGCGTCGGCAACATGACCTTCCTGCGCACCGCGGTAAACGCGCAGCGCAAGGCGCGCGGCGAAGAGGAAATGTCCTCGGCCGATTTCCTCAAGGTGATCCGCGCCCGGGCCAAGGAGCTGAAGATCGACGCCGAGATGCTCAAGCGTCCGGTCAACGTCGGATTCTCGGGCGGTGAGAAAAAGCGTAACGAGATCCTGCAGATGGCCATGCTGGAACCCAAGATGTGCATCCTGGACGAGACCGACTCGGGCCTGGACGTGGACGCCATGAAGCTGGTCGCCGACGGCGTGAACGCGCTGCGTGACGAGGGCCGGGGCTTTCTGGTGATCACGCACTACCAGCGGCTTCTGGACCACATCAAGCCGGACGTGGTGCACATCATGGCCAATGGCCGCATCATCAAGACTGGCGGCCCCGAGCTGGCCCTTGAGGTTGAGCAGAACGGGTATGCCGACATCATGTCGGAGGTGGCGTAATGGCATTGCCGCAGGCGAAACAGGACGTAACAGAGGCGCGTATCGCGGCGCTCAGCCTGCCCGAGGGCGGCTGGGCCGAGCCCGCGCGGCGCGAGGCGCTGGCGCGGGTGCGGGCCATGGGCCTGCCCAATGCGCGCGACGAATACTGGAAGTTCACCCGGCCCGACACGCTGGTCAGCGCCGAAGCGCCCGCCGCGCGGGTGCTGGAAACCGGCGAGGCGCCGCTTTTCGACAGCCGGGACCGGTTGAAACTGGTCTTTGTCGATGGTGTCTTTTCGGCCGAGGAGTCGGACGACCTGAGCCTTGAAGGCGTCACGATCGATCGCTTGGCCGAGGCGAAAGATATCCATTGGGCCAAGGAGTTGTACGGCACTCTTGAGGCGCGGGGGCAGGAACCGGTGGCGCGTCCGCTGGCCGCGCTGAACACCGCTTTCGCCACCGACGGGCTGCTGATCCATGTGACCGGCAAACCGTCGAAGCCGATCAGTCTGATCTACCGCCACGTCTCGGACAGCTCCGACGCGATCCTGCACCATGTGATCAAGGTGGACGCAGGCGCCGAGGCGACGATCCTGGAGAACGGCCCCGCCGCCGCGCGCTTCAACAAGTGCATGGAGGTCGATCTGGCCGCGGGCGCGCGCCTGCATCACGTCCGTGCACAGGGCCGCGACCACGAGCGCCGCGCCGCCACGCATGTCTTTGCCCGATTGGAGAAAGAAAGCGTTTTCAAGAGCTTCACGCTCTCTGTTAACGGCGCCATGACCCGGAATGAGGTGGTCGTGGAATTCACCGGCGACGATGGTGTGGCGCATGTCGCGGGCGCCTGCATGGGCGACGGCGATTTCCATCATGACGATACGGTTTTTGTTACCCATGACGCGGTGAACTGCGAAAGCCGCCAGGTGTTCAAGAAGGTGCTGCGCAACGGTGCGACCGGCGTCTTCCAGGGCAAGATTCTGGTGAAACCAGACGCGCAAAAGACCGACGGCTACCAGATCAGCCAGTCGCTGCTGCTGGACGAGGACAGCCAGTTCCTCGCCAAGCCTGAACTCGAAATCTACGCCGATGACGTGGCCTGTTCGCATGGCTCCACCAGCGGCGCGATCGACGAGGACGGGCTGTTCTACCTGCGCGCGCGCGGGGTGCCGCGCGGCACCGCCGAGGACCTGCTGACCATCGCCTTCATCGCCGAGGCGGTGCAGGAGGTCGACGACGAGAGCCTGCAGGAAGACCTGGTGGAGCGCGTCGCTGGTTGGCTGGCGCGGCGGCGCGGCTGAACCGTGAGCGTCACGACGGATATCGCGGCCAGCTATCGCGGGCCGGGCAGGGTGTTCCGCGCGCTTCTGGCGCGCGGGGCGCACGAGCCGCGCGCGCTGGCCTACCTGATGGGGGCCTGCGGCGTGATGTTCGTCGCGCAATGGCCGCGCCTCGCCCGCGAGGCGCATCTTGAGGACACGGAACTGCAACCGGCGCTTGGCGGGGCGTTGCTGGCGACGCTGATCTTCCTGCCGCTGATCTTCTACCTGATCGCCGGGCTGAGCCGGCTGGTCGCGCGTGCCCTGGGCCGTTCGATCGACGGCTACGGAACGCGGCTTGCGTTGTTCTGGGCGCTTTTGGCGGCCTCGCCGCTGGCGCTGCTCAATGGCCTCGTGGCCGGGTTCATCGGACCCGGGGGCGCCCTGACGCTGGTCGGCATCCTGTGGTTCGCGGCCTTCCTGTGGTTCTGGAGCAGCGGGTTGCGTGAGGCGCGGCGCCTGACCGCTGGGGCGGAACCGGCGTGACACTTGATGGGTTCCTGAAACTGGCGCTGCAAAGCGTCACGAACCCGCGCGAGGTGGCGGCGCTGCTCTTGTCGATCCGCCCCAACCGCGAGGCGCTTTTCACAGGCTTCGCGCTGGTGGTGGTGCTGAATGCGCTGCTCTATGGCCTGTCAATCCTGCTGGACCCGACGGGCGCACCGGCCTTTATCGGTGGCCCGGTCGGTTTCCTGGTCATGCAGGGTCTGGCGCTGGCAGCGACGATCCTGGCCCTGACCTGGATGGGACGGCTGTTCGGCGGGCGCGCGCGGGTCGAGGAAGTCGCGCTCTTGATGATCTGGATGCAGGGGCTGCGCGTGCTGGTGCAGGCGGCGACGCTGCTGGTGGTGCCGGTGTCATTGGCGCTGGCGGGGCTGGTGACGATGGCCGCGACCGCGCTTGGCGTCTGGATCGCGGTGAATTTCCTCGACGAGGCGCACGAACTGCGCAGCCTCTTGCGTGCTCTGGCCGTCTTGGTATTGGGCATGCTTGCGATGGCCTTTGCGGTCTCGCTGATACTGACCCTGGCCGGGGTCACACCGGAAGGGATGTTGGACAATGTATGATATCGAGGCGATCCGCGCCGATTTTCCGATCCTCTCGCGCGAGGTGAACGGCAAGCCGCTGGTCTACCTGGACAACGGTGCCTCGGCGCAGAAACCGCAGGTGGTGATCGACGCGGTGACGCGCGGATACGCCGAGGAATACGCCAACGTCCACCGGGGGTTGCACTACCTGTCAAACCTGGCGACCGAGAAATACGAGGGCGTGCGCGAGACCGTGGCGCGCTTTCTTGGTGCCAAGGACCCCGAGGAGATCGTCTATACCACCGGCACGACGATGGGGATCAACCTTGTCGCCTATGGCTGGGCCATGCCGCAGATGGAGGCGGGGGACGAGATCGTCCTGTCGGTGATGGAACACCATGCCAACATCGTGCCCTGGCATTTCCTGCGCGAGCGGCAGGGCGTCAAGATCAAGTGGGTGGACGTGGACAGCACCGGCTATCTCGACCCGCAGAAGGTGGTGGATGCCATCGGACCGAAGACAAAGCTGGTCGCCGTCACCCATCTGTCGAACGTGCTGGGCACGGTGGTGGATGTGAAGGCGATCTGTGACGGCGCGCGGGCCAAGGGCGTGCCGGTGCTGGTCGACGGCTCTCAGGCGGCGGTCCACATGCCGGTGAACGTCGAGAAACTGGGCTGCGATTTCTACGCCATCACCGGGCATAAGCTATACGGTCCTTCCGCATCCGGGGCGATCTGGATCAGGCGTGCCCGCATGGACGAGATGCGCCCCTTCCTGGGCGGCGGCGACATGATCCGCGAGGTCCACAAGGACGAGGTCACCTGGAATGATCCGCCGATGAAGTTCGAGGCCGGCACGCCCGGAATCGTGCAGCAGATCGGGCTGGGTGTGGCGCTGGACTACATGATGGGCCTGGGGATGGAGAACATCGCCGCCCATGAAGCGCGCCTGCGGGATTACGCCGTGTCGAAACTGGGTGGGCTGAACTGGCTCAGCGTTCAGGGCACGACACCGGACAAGGCGGCGATCTTCTCCTTCACGATGGAGGGGGCAGGGCATGCGCATGACATTTCCACCATCCTCGACAAGAAGGGTGTGGCGGTGCGCGCGGGCCATCACTGTGCCGGGCCGCTGATGGATCACCTGGGCGTGACGGCCACCTGCCGCGCCTCGATGGGCCTCTACAACACCGAGGGCGAGATCGACGCGCTGGTCGACGCGCTGGAACTGGCGCACGAATTGTTCGGCTGAACGCCCCAAAAAGGGGCAGTGCCGCAGCGGAACGGGTTATTTTCGCGGCAGGCGGTTCAATTCCGGGGCGGGTCTTGGCAGGTTGCAGGGGATGCAACAACTCCGGAGACCCGCATGCCCCTTTTGACCGAAGCCGACGAGATTTCGCAGATCGCATTTGGATTCATGGGCTCTAAGGCGCTTTTCGCGGCGCTCGAGCTCGAGGTCTTTACCCATCTCGCCAAGGGCGCCATGACGGCCGGGGAACTGGCCGCCGCCGCCGAGATGCACGAGGACCGTGCGATGACGCTGCTTACGGCGCTTGCGGGCATGGGGCTGGTCGCGGTCGAAGAGGGGCGCTTTTCCAACGCACCCGCGGCCGAGGCTTTCCTGGTCCAGGGGGCGAAATACGATTTCTCGGATTACCTGCGCCTGCAGGTGGGCAAGCAGATGTACCCGCTGATGGAGCAGCTGGAAGGCGCGCTGTCCGGCGAGATGAGCGATGAGGACACCGCGTCCTATGCCGACTGGTTCTCGGACCCTGAAGAGGCAAAGCTCTATTCCGAAAGCCAGCACGCCGGGTCGCTTGGCCCGGCGCGGCAGTTGGCCCGTTCACTGGACCTTTCCGGCAAGAAAAAGATGCTGGACGTGGGCGGCGGCACGGCGGCCTTCGACATCACCCTGTGCCAGAAGAACCCCGATCTGACGGCCACGGTGCTGGAGTTTCCAAATGTCGCGGCGCTGGGACGCGGTTACGTCGAGAAAGCGGGCCTGTCGGACCGGATCGCCTATCTGAACGGCAATGCGCTGGAAACGCCCTGGCCCGAGGGGCAGGACGTGGTGCTGATGTCCTACCTCTTTTCCGGCGTCCCCGGGGAAACCCACGCCGGGCTGATCGCGCAGGCCTTCAAGGTGCTCAATCCCGGCGGCGTGGTGCTGATCCATGATTTCATCGTCAAGGAGGACCGCACCGGCCCGGGCCTTGCCGCGCTTTGGCAGTTGCAGCACACGGCCTTCACGCCCGAGGCACGCTCGCTCGATGCGGGCTGGCTCGAGGGGGCGCTTGCGGCGGCGGGCTTCGAGGAGGTGAGCGTGGGCACGATGATCCCCGAAATGACAATGCTGGCGCAGGCCAAAAAACCCTGACGCTTTTGCGCCCGCACCCCATTGCGGCGGTGCGGGCGACCGGGTATAGACACCCGCGAAGCACCCGTAGCTCAGCTGGATAGAGCGCTGCCCTCCGAAGGCAGAGGCCAAAGGTTCGAATCCTTTCGGGTGCGCCATCTCACTTTTTCAGTACAGAGTGGACCTGTCGCGGTTTTGTGCCGGCAATCTCGACGTGGATGCAGGCGGTCTGATCGACCGGCCGGATCTTGGGCAAGCCTGACGCGCGACGCTCCAGTCCGCGACTGTCGGTTGCATCTTCGAGGATCCGAGCTGCGCGGAGACGCCTCTTGCGGGTTTCCGTGACGGCTCACAGCGTTGGAGGCGAAAGCCGAACCCGCACGCGAGGACGCCTGGCCGAGGAAGACCAGACGCAGGAACAACAACCTCCGCAGCGGGGTAGGGGTCATCTCGGGTATGCGCTGGTGGCAGGGTGTGAACGAGCGCTGAACGGCTATGGCAGTTGTCTCCTGTGAGCGGAGACTTGTCCGTTGCACGCCGCCATGACCGCTGGGCGGGCGGAGAGCCGCGGTTCGCCTGTCGCGACGGATAGCGTTCCGGGCATCGGGAGGTTTTTCAGCCTCGCGGTTGTCATCGGCAAGGAGCTGAAGCTGCCACGACCCTGCGCGGGCTAGAAAAGACCCGCGTCCCGGGCCGCGATGGCGGCCTGCGTGCGGTTGTTCACACCCAACTTGCGGTAAAGCGTCTTCATGTGGAGTTTGACGGTGGGTTCCGTCAGTCCAAGATCGCGTGCGATTTCCTTGTTCGACTTGCCACCGCTCAGACCGTTCAGCACGTCCATTTCCCGCGGCGTCAGTTTCTCTGTCAGGGGATGCGCCGATTCTTCTTCCTGGGCGGTCATGAAGTCGATCGGCGCATATTTCTCGCCCATCGCCATGAACCGGATCGCGTTGACCAGCGATTTCGCCGGCAGGGTCTTGGGGACGAAACCGGCGGCCCCCATTTCCAATGCCTGCTCGGCAATCTCACGCGTGGCTTCGCCCGAAATCAGCGCCACGCGTTGCCCGCCGTCAATCGTCAGGGCCTCGCGCAGGGAGTCCAGGCCCGCCATGCCGGGCATCTTGTAATCCAGCAGCACCAGGTCGTAACGCTCATCCTCCCGGATGCGCGTAACGGCCTCTGCATAGCTGGCCGCTGTGCCGACCTGAAACCCGTCGGTTGCCCCCAGAAAGGCGACGAGCGTGTCGCGCAAGAGGTCGTGGTCGTCGGCAATCAGAATTCGCATTACATCACCCTACAGCTTTCTGAACTGCCATAAAGCCCCACATGGCCATGCGCAAACAAGGGGTATCCGCTTGCAGATTTTCCAAGGAGGAGTTGATCCTATCCGCATGACTGGCTGTCCCACACTGCCGCACCATGCGATCTCCTCACAAGATCGCGCGCTCTCCATCCGCGTGCGACGTGCTCGGGCTGCCACTGGCCGACGCCGCGCGCGAACAAACCGATCAGGCATCGATGCGGATTGACATGCTGCTGCCGGATTTAACGGCGTGGAGTTCGCCGCCCGGATGACCGGCAGGCGGCTGACGGATAGCCTGAAGGGAACCGATTTGACGCCGACGCGCTTGCATGGGGCGGCGCAGCCGGGGCAATCGGTGTTTCCGTTTGCTGCCCGGCCCGGTAAGGCAGGGACGGCGGCGCGCAAACTGACGCAGAGCATGCCCGCGCTGCGGATCACCGGGCTGTGGTAAGTGTCGGTCCGGACCGACGTCGGCTTTGGCAAGATGGTCGACATGGTGGTGACCTGTGTCCGTTTCCGCAGTCTCATGCTGGACATCCTCTTGATGGCGATGACGGTCCGGGGGGCTTGTCCGGTCGCGGGGGGCTGTGCGCTGCGCGACACCTCCACTTTCGGATAGGTCTCTGATCCGGAATTCCCGATGTCCTCTGGCTCTTGCCGTGGCAGAAGAGATCCTGAACGGGGGACGCTCGATCCGTGTGAAACTGACCATCCCGAACGCGGGCGGCCGGCGCAGCGGTGCCAATGACGACGGACCGCGCGCAAGGGGCCGGGCAAGTGGCAGTGGCGTCCACGGTGGCGCCCGGACCCGTGCGAAGGAAAGTCGGGGCATGGAGGGCAGGTCCGTGTCACCAAATGGCCAATTCTGGTCGATTTGTTCCCGTATGTGCGCGAACGTCGGTTGCGCCGGTACGATCCATCCGCGCAGCATCCGGCAGCTTGCCCGCCGGACCGTTGGCGGCTGGCGCAATTGGAAGGTCGGAGGGTAGGTCAGGTGATCGAACTGTCGGTGCGGTGGACAAGCTGGCTCAAGCAGGGCGGCAGGGGGCTCTTTCTTGGGAGCGTCGTGCTGTGTCTTGTTGCGATCGGCTATCTCGCGACCGAGGTCGTCAAGGACCTGCAGTTGCTCAATTCGGCCAACTCGGACAACGTGCAATGGACCCTGTCGCAAGCCGAGGTCGAATTCCTCGAACTGCGCCACGCCATCAGTGAAGCGCGGTCGGAACCGGACGACGACCTTGAAAAGGTGGTCGAGGAATTCGACGTTTTCTACAGCCGCGTCGACACGCTTGCGTATGGGGATCTCTATGCCGAATTGCGCGAGATCCCGAGCTTTTCCGAACCGCTGGGGCGAACCCGCACCATGCTGGAGAACCTCGTTCCGCTGATCGACGGGCCGCGCGCTCAGCTTGAGGCGGAACTGGACGAGGTCGACGCTCTCCTCGAGACGGCCAGGCCAGATCTGCGCGCGCTTGCGACCGCGGGTCTGTTTCAATTCGCGCGCCAATCCGACACGCAGCGTGACTCGGTTGCCGTTACACTGTCACGTCTGGCGCTGCTGACCGGGGTCCTTGTTCTTGTGCTGGCTGTCCTGCTGCGCCACGCACGACGGGTCTCACGCCAGACCAAGCGGCGGGGCCGGGAATTGGAGGCCGCCTATGCCCGCTTGAACACGATCTTCGACGCCTCGCTCGACGCGGTGATCGTGGCGGATGAAGAGGGGCGGATTCAGCGGTTCAATCCGGCCGCCGAACGCATTTTCCGGTACGATGTCGAGGAGGTGATCGGCCTCCGCATCGGCGAGGTGATCGTGCCCGAGCATCTTCGCGCGGCGCATGACGCCGGCATGACGCGGATGCAGGAGACCGGGGAACACCGGGTTGTCGGTCACGGCCGCGTCCGGATGGATGGCAAGCGCAGCACCGGTGAGGTCTTTCCTGTCGAATTGGCCGTGGAGCAGGCACAGACCGGAGACGAGAAAATCGTCATCGGGTTTCTTCGCGACATTTCGCAGCGCGTGCGTGCGGAAAACGAACTGGTCGAGGCCCGCGACAAGGCGCTGGCCGGCGAAAAGGCCAAGGCCGAGTTCCTTGCGATGATGACACATGAGATCCGGACGCCGCTCAATGGCGTCCTGGGCAACCTGTCACTGTTGCGAGAGACCCGGCTGACGCCCGAGCAATCGCGTTTTGTCCACAACATGGCGGTGTCGGGCAAGCTGCTGATGTCGCATGTCGATGCCGTGCTGGACATCGCGCGTTTCGAAGCGGGCACAGCGGGGACGCAGATGGAGGTGGTCCATATCGGAGACTTGGTTCAGGACGTGATCGACAGCCAGACCAGCCCGGCAGAGGCGGCTGGCAACGTGCTGGGCTGGGGCTGGATCGGAGAGCCGGTGACCTGGGTCGCGGTGGATGCGTCGCGGTTGCAGCAGGTGCTTCTGAACCTGCTCGGCAACGCGGTGAAATTTACCCGCTATGGCCGTATCTCGATCGAGTTGGAGCGTCTGGAGACCCCGGCAGGTGCGTCGCCGATGGTCGAGTTCCGGATCATCGACACCGGAGTCGGCATTCCCGAACAAGACCTCGATCGCGTTTTCGAGGATTTCCAAACCGGCACGTCGAACCCTGCGGAAAGTGGTCAGGGGACCGGGTTGGGCCTGGGGATCGCACGGCGCTTCGTCACCGCGATTGGCGGCGAAATCGGTGCCGAAAGCGCCCTGGGCGAGGGCAGTGTCTTCTGGCTGCGGATCCCTGTCGAGCTTGCCGAAGCACCGCATGACGCGCGCGCGCCGGATCGCGGCAGCGCGCAGTTTGTGGCGCGCGATATCCTCCTGGTCGAGGACAACGAGATCAACCTGCAACTGGCGCAGGACATGTTGCGCCTGATCGGGCATCGCGTCAGCGTGGCGCGCAACGGGCAAGAGGCTGTCGATGCCGCGGCCGAACAGCGGTTTGACCTGATCCTTATGGACATCCGGATGCCGGTGATGGATGGCCTCGCTGCGACGCGGGCCATTCGCGAGGGGCAGGGGCCTTGCCGGGATGTACCGATCGTGGCGCTGTCCGCCAATGTCCTGCCGGAGGCCAAGGATCGCTTCATCGCGGGGGGCATGTCGGATTTCCTGGGGAAACCGCTGGACAAGCAGGAACTGGCTCAGGTGATCGCGCGGTTCTGCACCGACAAGCCCGGCGTGGCGTCTGCCACGGATCGCGTTACCGCTCCCGCCGATCCGATTGCTGCACTCAAGGCGCGCTATGTCGCAGAGGCGACAGAGCTCTTCGATTGGTTGGCCACGGGGCCCGACGACTGGAACGAGATCGCCGAGCGCAGCCACAGAACGGCCGGCAGCGCGGCCGCCTTCGGTCAACCGGAGCTGCGTCTGGCCCTTCTCAAGGTCGAAACGGCAGCCGAGGCAGAAAACGCAACTGCCCTGACGGAGGCGGTGCAGGTCGCCCTGACGGCGTGGAAGAACGCGCCCGAACCGCGCGTCGACTGACTTAGGTGCCGAGCACCGCCACGGCGCCGACTGCCCCCGGAACGCGCGCCACCTCGACCATATTGGTGACACCGCTGCCGTAGCCGTCGATGGCGTCGCCTGGCAGCAGATTTGGGTCATGATTATCGCGGTCGGCGCGCCGCAACTCGTCCACGTTCCGGCGTTCGAACACGATCGACACAGCGGTCATCGGACCGCGCGTATTCAGCAGAGCCGACCGATTGGCGCTGGAACCGCGCGGACGTCGCGCCCGAGGGCCGAAGGCACGTTGCCGGTCGCAGGTTGGGTCGGATTGGACTGGAACAGTGACACGCCGGGCGGACTGTTCGGCGCTATGGGCCCGGGTCTGCATGACGAAAGGCATCAAGGCCCGCCGCAGCCGGGCTTTGGGCCGCGTCCTCGATCCGTGGCGCGGCCTGTACCGACCGGCTCTGCACGAAAACTGCACAAATCACGCGCAAGCTCTGCACGCAGCCAGGTCCAGTCTGATCCCATTCCGAAACAGGAGATTGGGACATGGACAGGCAATTGAGCATCCCGGGTCTGCCACATGCATTGGCAAAGGACGGCTGGTGGCTGGACGACGGCGCCACCCCGCCAGCGCAGGGCGACGGTGGGACCGCCCGTGCCGGGCTGCGGTTTCCCCGGCGAATAGCGGCGGTTCTGAGCCTTGTGGCGCTGGCGGACGTTCTGTTCTGGGGCAAGGCGCCGGGCCTGTCGCTGGTGATCTTTGCTGCGGCGATCCTGGCATGGGGCCTGCCGGGGACCAAGGCGGGGTGGCGCCCCGTGGGGCTGTTCCTGGTCGCGGCGCTGCCCGCAGTTGAGCACCTGCAAATGCTCTCGATTGCCTTTCTGCTGGTCGGGGTGGGCGGAGCACTGATCTGGGCGCATCACCCGGCGGCGCGGCTATCCGTGCTTTTGGCCAGCACGGGCGCTTTTCTGGCGCGACTGCCGCTGGCCTGGCTGGCTCAGCTTGATCCGCGACGCCTGATCGTCTTGCCCGCAGTCCTGGCAGAGGCGCCGGTTCCGCTGGCGCGAGGTCTCTTGCGGGACTGGGCCTTGCCGCTGGGTGGCACCTTGGTGCTGGCGGCACTCTTGATGCAGGCGAACCCGGTGCTGGCACAGCTTGTGCGGATCGACCTGGATCTGTGGCAACTGGCGCAGCGCCTTGTCTTCTGGGGTGGGGTTGCGGTGCTGGTCGCTCCAATCCTGGCGCCGGTTCCGTTGCGTGATCGGGCTGCGCGCTGGGCCGTGATGCCGTCGATTGCGCCGGGGTGGCTCAACTCCGGCTCTGTCCTGCGCGGCCTGGCGGTCTTCAACCTGCTGATCGCGGTACAAAGCCTCACCGATGTTACGATTCTGCTGGGGGGTGCCGATCTGCCCGAGGGGATGACCCTGGCCGAATACGCCCATCGCGGCGCCTATCCGCTGTTGGCCGCGGCGGTTCTGGCGGGGGTATTTGCCCTGGCGGCGCGGCCATTCCTGGGCGAACGCCGCCTGATCCGGCCGCTGCTGATGCTCTGGCTGGTGCAGAACATGGTGCTGTGCGGGGCGGCTGCGCTGCGGCTGGACCTGTACGTCGAGACCTTCGGGCTGACCTACCTCCGACTACACGCGTTCATCTGGATGGTGCTGGTGGCGGCGGGGCTGGGATTGGCGCTATGGCAGGTGCTGCGGACGCGATCGAACCGCTGGTTGCTGGTGCGGGGCGGTGTTCTGGGGCTGGCGACGCTGTACTTCTGCGCGATGGTGAACTTCGCCCAGGTGATCGCGGCAGAAAACGTGACCCGGGCAGAGCCGGACCTGTGGTATCTCTGCGGTTTGGGCCCGATGGCCGCAGGGCCGATCGTCGAAAGCGGCCTGGGCCGGGTTATCGGGCGTTCGGTCTATTTGGGGCCTTGCCGGATTTCCCGTCCGCAGGTCGAGGACTGGCGGGGGTGGGGCTTTCGCACCTGGCGCGCAAGCCGTTATGTACAAGGCGTGATGGTGGAAGCGGCCCTGATGAAGATCCTGATAGTGGACGACGATCCCCGCCTGCGTGAACTGGTGCGGCTTGCGCTGGAACGGGCGGGCCATGCGGTCATCACCGCCGGCGACGGGCAGCAGGCGCTGATCCATGCCGCGCGCGAGGCGCCGGACCTGGTGGTGCTGGACGTTGGCCTGCCCGAGATGGACGGGTTCGAGACCTGCCGCCGCATCCGCGCACGATCCGAGGTGCCGATCCTCTTTCTGACCGCGCGCGACGACGAGATCGACCGCATCCTTGGCCTGGAACTGGGGGCCGACGACTATGTGACCAAGCCCTTCAGTCCACGCGAACTGGTGGCGCGGGTCGGGGCGATCCTGAAACGCACCGCGCGCGGCGCTGCGCCGGCACGGCTGGAACGGGGGCGGTTGACGCTGGATTGCCATGCGCGGCTCTGCCGCTTTGGTCCAGCCGAGATCGCCCTGACCGCAACCGAATTCGGGCTTCTGGCGCGGCTGATGCAGGACCCCGCCCGGCTGACCCGGCGCGCCGATCTCGTCGCCGCGCTTTGGGGCGCGCAAAGCGCGGTGTCGGATCGGACGCTGGACAGCCACCTGCGCAACCTGCGCCGCAAGCTGGCCGAGGCGGGCTGCGCCGGGGCGGTCGAGACGGTGCACGGGCAGGGAATGCGGATGGGGCCGTGCCGATGAGCGGGCACTGGCGGCCCTCGTTGGGCTTTGTCCTTGGCGGGGCACTGGGCGGTACGCTGGTCGTTTCCTTCGCGGGTCTGGTGGCGCTGCGCTACCTGGGGCCGGTGATCGGGTTCCGCAACGCGGCGATCCTGTTGGCCCTGTCGATCACGCTGGTGACGGCGGTGCTGGGCTGGCTGTTGGTACGGCTCTTGCTGCGCCCGATCCGCGCGCTCGAGGCCTATGCCGAGGCGCAGGAGCGCGGCGGCACTCCGGCGCCGCCGCGCCATTTCGGCACGCATGAACTGCACGCCACCGCCCGCCGCGTGATCGCGATGGCCGAGACGCTGCGCGACCGAGAGGCGACGATCCGCGCCTTTACCGATCAGGTCACGCATGAACTGCGCACGCCTGTCACGGCAATCCGCGCGGCCAGTGAACTGTTGGAGGACGGCGGGGCGCTGGGCCGTGAGGACGCGGCGCTGGTGGCGCAGGTCGATGGCGCCTGCACCCAGATCGAACGCCAGCTTGCCGCGCTGCGCGAGGTCGCCCGCGCGCGGGAGACACGCTACCTTGGCACGTCCACGCTGGACGATCTGCGCACGGGCCTGCGCGAGGACCACCCGGACCTTGCCCTGCAGGTCGAGGGTGGCAGCGTTCCCTTGCCGATCGCCGGGGCGGGTATGAAGATCGTCCTGGGGCAGCTTCTGCGCAACGCGGGGGAACATGGCGCGCGCCAGGTTCTGTTGCGCACCGGGTCGGAAGACGGAGCGCCCTTTTTGCAGGTGCAGGATGACGGGACGGGGATTTCGCCGGGCAACGCCGCGCGCGTCTTTGACCCGTTCTTCACCACGCGCCGTGGGGAAGGGGGCACCGGCATGGGGCTGGCCATCGTCCGCAACCTGCTGACCGCCCACGGCGCCGGTATCTGGTTGTTACCTGCGGAACGGGGCACGCGGCTGGGGATCAGGTTTGCATCCGCCGAGCGCTGAGCGCCTTTGCGATGCGACGTGAAGCGCTCTGCATCCACGAGCGCCCTCTCTGCGGTCTGGGCGGCAAAACGCCGGTGCCGGCGCGTTTTCAGAAACAGCATTACTGCTGTGACCGGCCCCTTGGGACACCCCTTTGCCGCAGCGATTGACGGCGGATGTCGGGATCGGTGGTCGTGTTCATCCACACGGTGCCGTCATTGATCAGGCCCTCCAAGATCACGAATAGCACCGCCTGAGAGATGACGGGACGTCGAGCGAGATCTGCAGCGCGCTGCTGCTCAGTGATCCAGTGTGCGTTTGAGCTCTCCGGTGTCGAGCACGGGGGAGGCGTCGAGATCCTCGGCGTCCAGCATCGTGGCCACCCTTTCCAGGCTGGAGACCAGCATGGATTGCTCCCAGTCCTCCATCGCGTCGAACTTGCGCACGAACCGCTGCTGCAGCGGATCGGGGGCCTCGTCCAGTGTCTGGCGGCCCTTGGGGGTGATGTGAATGTTGGTCTGGCGTCGATCCTGTTCGGATTTCTCACGGACAACCATGCCCTGGCGCACCAGCTTGTCCACCAGCGAGGTCACGGTGGCCTGCGACACGCGCATGCGGACGGATATTTCCTTGGCCGTCGCGTGGCTGCGCTCAGAGATGATCTGAAGGACCCGGAACTGCACCGCCGTGATGCCGGACGTCTGTTTCAGCTCGCGTCCGTACAACTCGGTCGCGCGCAGGATTCGGCGGATTGCAATCAGGCAGGTATCGACGCGGTCCATCAGTGTTCCATTGATTAGCATGACTAACGATATAGGTCTCTCACGGGGTATTCAAGGCAATAGTGCTTTGCCATCCTAAGCTAAATAAGGCCGAAACACGCGCGATAGAGGCCATATTTGGCTGAAAGCGGATAAAAATTGCTTTGCCAGTTGAAATTTCAGGGGCAGCACGCTATTTCGTCATCCAAAGCAAACGAGGAGACTTCATCCTATGCAACATCCGCGCGATATCGCCCGTTCGTCCTTGCCCAGCCTGCGTGTGCCCACCGCAGAAGACGGGGCGGCGATCTGGGAGCTGGTACGCTCGTGCAAGCCGCTCGACGAGAACTCGATGTACTGCAACCTGCTGCAGTGCGATCACTTCGCCGACACCTGCGTCGTTGCCGAACTGGATGGGGAGATCGTCGGTTGGGTGTCGGGCTATGTCCTTCCCAACGAGCCGGACACCCTGTTCGTCTGGCAGGTTGCCGTGTCCGACAAGGCGCGCGGTATGGGTCTTGGCGGCCTGATGCTGCAGACCATCCTGAACCGTGACGTCTGCGAGGACGTGACCCGCATGCAGACCACCATCACCGGTGACAACGACGCTTCGTGGGCGCTGTTCCGCAAGTTCGCGCGCCGCATGGGCCGTGGTCTCGACGTGCAGCCCTACTACACGCAGTCGCTGCACTTCAACAAGCGGCACAAGACCGAGAACCTCGTGACCATCAAGGTGGCCGAAGAGCTGGCGCAGGCGGCCTGAGCCCCGCGCCCTTCGCCCACATTCCTCACATAGAACGAGAGCACATAATGTCGTCCCAGACCTTTCACCCCACGATCTTCAAACGACGGGAGTCGGAAGCGCGGAGCTACTGCCGCAGCTTTGATACCGTTTTCACCACCGCGCTTGGCTCGGAGATGACCGACGCCGCAGGGCGGACCTATATCGATTTCTTGGCCGGCTGTTCGTCGCTGAACTACGGTCACAACGATCCCGACATGAAATGCGCGCTGATGAACCATCTGTCGCATAACGGGATCGCGCACGGCCTGGACATGCACACCGGCGAGAAGGCGCGCTTCCTCGAGACCTTCGAGGAACTGATCCTCAAGCCGCGCGGCATGGACCACAAGATCATGATGACCGGCCCGACCGGCACCAACGCCGTCGAGGCCGCGATCAAGCTGGCGCGCAAGGTGACCGGCCGCACGAACGTGATCGCCTTCACCAACGGTTTCCACGGCATGACGCTGGGTGCGCTCGCCGCCACCGGCAATGCCGGCAAGCGGAACGGCGGTGGCACCCCGCTGTCGGGCACCACGCACATGCCGTTCGAAGGCGCCTTTGGCGATGAGGTCGACAGCCTCGACATCATCGAGCAGATGCTTGGCAACCCGTCCTCGGGCGTCGACGCGCCGGCAGCCTTTATCATCGAACCCGTGCAGGGCGAGGGTGGTCTGAACGCCGCGTCCAAGGAGTTCATGCAGGGCATCGCGCGTCTTGCCAAGGAACATGGCGCACTGCTTATCGTCGATGACATCCAGGCAGGTTGTGGCCGCACCGGCACCTTCTTCTCCTTCGAGGAAATGGGCATCGAGCCGGACCTGATTCCGCTGGCAAAGTCGCTGAGCGGGATGGGACTTCCCTTTGCCGCGCTGCTGATCAAGCCCGAGCTGGACATCTGGAAACCCGCCGAACACAACGGCACCTTCCGCGGCAACACCCATGCCTTCGTGACCGCCCGCGTGGCGCTCGAGAAGTTCTGGAGCGATGATGAATTCCAGAAGGACATCAAGCGTCGTGCACAGACCGTGGAACATGGGCTGGAGACGATCGCCTCGATGATCCCGGACGCCAAGCTGAAGGGCCGTGGCATGATGCGCGGCGTGGACGTCGGGTCCGGTGACCTGGCGGCGGCGATCTGCGCCGAGGCCTTTGAAAACGGACTGATCATCGAAACCTCGGGTGCCGAGGACGAGGTGGTCAAGGTGCTTGCCCCGCTCACCACCCCGGACGAAACCCTCAAGGATGGTCTGAACATCCTGATCGACGCGGCGCGTTCGGTGCTGTCGACCCAGAAGATTGCAGCGGAGTAACAGCCATGATCGTCAGAGATTTCGAAGAGATCAGCAAGAACCAGAAAGAGCGCGTCGTCTCCGATGCGCAGTGGACGAGCGTGCGGATGCTGCTGGCGGATGATGGAATGGGGTTTTCCTTCCACATCACCGTGCTCGAAGCCGGCTCGGAACACACGTTCCACTACAAGAACCACTTCGAGAGCGTCTACTGCATGCAGGGCAAGGGGTCGATCACCGACCTCAAGACCGGTGAGACCCACCAGATCAAGCCGGGCACCATGTATGCGCTCAACGAGCACGACAAGCACACGCTGCGGGCCGAGGAAGAACTCTGGATGGCCTGCTGCTTCAATCCGCCGGTGACCGGCAAGGAAGTGCACCGCGAAGATGGATCCTATGCCGCCCCCGAGGAGGTGGAGGCCTAAACACATGACCCACACTGTTGAAAAGATCGGCGGGACAAGCATGTCCCGCCTCGCCGACCTGCGCGATACGCTGTTCCTCAAGGACGGCGAGGCGCGTTACGGTCGTGTATTTGTCGTTTCGGCCTTTGGTGGAATCACCAACCTGCTGCTGGAACACAAGAAGACCGGCGAGGACGGCGTCTATGCGCGCTTTGCCAACGCCGAGGACGACCACGGCTGGCACGAGGCGCTGAGCCGTGTCAGCGACGCCATGATCGAGGCGCACGAGGCGGTGCTTGACCACCCCGGCGACATCGAGCAGGCGACCAATTTTGTCCAGGAGCGGATCGAGGGGGCGCGCAACTGCCTGATCGACCTGCAACGCCTGTGTTCCTACGGCCATTTCCGGCTGAACGCGCATCTGCTGCACATCCGTGAGCTGCTGTCCGGCCTGGGTGAGGCGCATTCGGCGCATGTGGCGGTGCTGCTGCTGCAACGTGCCGGCGTGAACGCGCGGCTGGTCGACCTGACCGGCTGGCGCGACGATGGCGAGGTGACGCTGCAGGAGCGGCTGGATCGTGGCATGGAAGGGATCGACCCCGAGACCGAAATGCCCATCGTGACCGGCTATGCCCAGTGCCGCGAAGGCCTGATGCGCGAGTTCGATCGCGGCTATTCCGAGGTGACCTTCAGCGAACTGGCCGCACAGACCGGCGCGCGCGAGGCGATCATTCACAAGGAATTCCACCTGTCGTCCGCCGACCCCAAGATCGTTGGCGAAGACAAGGTGCGCAAGCTTGGCCGGACCAACTACGACGTGGCCGACCAGATGGCGAACCTGGGGATGGAGGCGATCCACCCCTCCGCGGCCAAGACGCTGCGCCAGGCCAACGTGCCGTTGCGCGTCACCAACGCCTTTGATCCGGGCGATCCCGGCACGCTGATCGACGACCAGCCGGCAGACAGCCCGGGCGTCGAGATCGTGACCGGCCTGGACGTGATCGCGCTGGAAGTGTTCGAACAGGACATGGTCGGGGTGAAGGGCTATGACGCCTCGATCCTTGACGCGCTGACGCGCCACAACGTGCGCATCGTCTCCAAGGTCTCGAACGCCAACACGGTCACGCACTACGTTGACACCTCGCTGAAAGCGCTGCGCCGGGTCGAGTCCGATCTGGCCGAGCGTTACCCCCATGCCGAGATCAAGACGCGCAAGCTGTCGCTGGTTTCGGTCGTGGGCCGCGACCTCAGCGGTCTGTCGGTTCTGCAGCGCGGGCTGGAAAGCTTTGCCCAGGCGGGCATCTATTCGGTCGGCGCAAGCCAGGGACCGCGCAACGTGGACACGCAATACATCCTGGAACGGGACGATATGGCCAAGGCCATCAAGAGCCTCCACGACGCTTTTTTCGATGAGGAGAAAGCGGAGGGTGATAAGGCGAAGGTCGCGCTGGTCGCCTGAGGCGCCGGACCGACCGACAATGGCGGCCGTGGACACGCGGCCCGACTGAAACAAGGGCCCGCCCTGCATGGGGCGGGCTTTTTTATGGCCGTCCTTATGGCCGTCCTCGCCGCAGGGCTATTCCCCCTGCCAACCGGGGCGCGTCATGCCGATGAACCCCAGCGTCTCCGGCGCCTCGACGTTGCGCGCGATGATGTCATGGAGCGATCCGCAGGCGCCGATCTGCTCCCAGCCGTAGCGGGTGAAGGTGGGGTGGTCCATCGCCGGATCTTCGTCGAACCCGGGTGGCGGCGGAAACACGTGCTCCGACAACAGAGGGTTGGGCAGGGCCTGCGAAAAGGCATCCAGTGCCACGAAGGACAGGATCGTGCGGGGCAGGGGCGATCCGGGCACGCGGTCCTCGCAGAAGATCCCGGTAAAGAAATCCACCTCTTCGACAGAACCATAGGCGCGCGCCAGCTGCGCGGCGACCGCCGGATCGCTGCTGATCTCGTCGAAGGTTTTAGCGGGAGCCTGGCCGAGGTAGCTGCGGTAGCGGTTGTATGAGGCCAGTTCGCAGATCCGGCCCTGGCGGATCGAGTCCCACTCGATGTTCAGCAGGCTGTCGTTGGTGTTGCGCGGGCCAAGGCGGGCGGCGGGTTGGGCGCTCATGTCCTCGAACCCGCGTTTCAGACCGGTCTGGATCAGCGGCAGGTTGTTCATGAAATAGCTGCGGCCCACCGGGTGTTCCGTCCCGCCCCAGGTGATCGCATCGGGGATCAGCGCGTGCCAGCGATAAAGCAGGCTGAATTCCGTCGTGATCCAGTTGGGCTTGTTCCAGGGCGCATGCCAGCAGACCGACGGATCCGCCATGAGGTGCAACGCGAAGGGGGCGATGTGGTTGATGTAGTCCTCGACCACGATCTTTATGAACTGCACGACGACCACGTTGCGCGCGGTTTCGAACACGCGGGTGTCGTCCCAGTCCGGGTGACGGGCGCCGATTTCGCGCGCCAACCGGTTGTGTTCCCGCAGGAAAAGCGTGTTCATCATCGACACCTGCGGCACCGAATTGACGCGGTCACCCCCGACAGCGAACAGCGCGTCCCGAAAGGCGCGTGCGCCCGCGGCAGTGGCCGGGTCGTCCGAGGCGCAGGATTTCAGCAGGTCTGTCAGGCCCAGCGGCGGGTCCAGCCCTTCGAACTCTGGCCGGATTTCTTCGCCGGCAAAGAGGAACTCGGGGAACTCCTCGCCGTCGATCCGCTGAGACCGCAGCAGCCCCCGATGAGCATGGTCCGGGCCAGGGACGCGCAGGAGGCGGGTCTGTTCTGGGGTGCGGCCATAAAGCGGGCAAAGGTCGATCTCATGGTTCGAGGTATTGCGCTTGCGCCGCTCGGGGTTCGGGGTATCGCCGCCGATGCTTTCGGGCAGGGTGCGCAGGAATCCGTCGGTCAGGTACTGCGCGAAGCTGGGAAAGAGGCAGGTGGATTTCGGGCACAGCACCTGTGTGCCGTCCGGGCGTTCGAACAGCGGTTTGAGACCGGCATCGCCCTCCCATCCCGGCAGGCTGTCCTGGTCGATCTCGCTGACACCCAGGTGACGGCCCGCCCAGGTCCTGTCGGTCAGGCTGGACCAGGAGGTATAGGGCGCCATCGTCGAAAAGGGATGTGGACGCGGGCGCGCCTGCATCACGATCCGGTTGATCAACAGGGCGTTCAGCTTGCGGTGCAGGAACGGCACCGCCTCGACCAACCGAGCGACCCAGGGACGGGTCAGTTGGGAGAGGGCCAGTTCCGCGATGCGGGCCAGCAGGCCGTTGATGCGTGCCGCCAGCCATTCGGACCGTTTCATGCCCGGGTAGAAGGGCAGGAAGACGGCGGAAAAGACGATATGCGGCAGGACGTGGTGCTGCCAGATGTCCTCGAGAATGAAGATGAACCAGTAGCCGACCAGGAAATTCAGCGCGGTGAAGATCCACCAGCCGATCCGCAATTCGCGCCACATCAGCACGATGCCAAACACGCCGCCCATGAAGATCGGCCCCAAGGTCCAGCGTTCCCAGTATTCCGGTACCCGGCAGAGCGCGCCCAGGATCGGGGTGCCCGGAAACAGCGAGACCCAGGGAGAGGGATAGCCAAAGAGGTTCAGCAGGCCGCGGTAGAACATCATCGCGCCCACCAGCAGGCAAGTCAATTGCAGGAAGGAGCGGCGCCAGACCGCCCAGTCGATGCGAAATCCCTTGCGCGGTGTCCTCGTCGAGGCCGTGCCCATGGCCACGCCCCTTTCAATAAAACCTTCATTAATGGGGCCAACTGTGGCAGCTTTAAGGGGTTATGTCCAAATTTTTTCGCGCCATAGATGTATCATGAAACGGCTGCTGCCGATCGTGTTCCTGGCTTTACTGGGGTCCGCGCTGTTCCTGGAATACAAGCGGCTGACCATAAAACCCTGGCCAGCCACCCATTTCGAGGATGTGGTCGAGCATTTCAAATACGGCTCCATCGGGGCCGAGGTTGACGGCTTCCCCTTTGCCATCTGGCGTGAACTGCCCACGATCTTTGCCGAGGAACTCCCGGAGGGCTATGCCGGGTTCGGGTTCCTCCGCGAAGAGGACAAGGACCTGCCCATCGGTGTCTCGGTGCGCCGCATCGGTGTCGAACGGGTCGGGTTCAACTGTGCCACCTGCCATGTCTCGACCTATAAAATCGACGGGTCGCGGCATCTGGTTCTGGGGGCGCCCAACAACGCGCTGGATATCCAGTCCTATATCCGGTTCCTGACCGATGCCGCGCAGGATTCCGGTCTGACCCCCGATGCGGTGATCGAAGCGGCAGAAGCAAACGGCCGGCCGCTGGGCTGGTTCGACAGGCTGGTGCTGCGCAGGGTGGTCTTTCCCCGGCTGGCCGAGGAGGTCGCGACGCTGGAGGCCCGGCTGGCCTGGATGGACACCCGTCCGCCGCATGGGCCCGGGCGCACGGACGCGGGCAATTTCTGGCGCGAACGTTGGGGATTGAATCCCTCCGGCGACAGCCGTGTCGGCGTGGTCGATTTCCCCTCGGTCTGGAATCAGCGGCTGCGCACCGACGGCTGGTTTCACTGGGACGGCAACAACCGGTCGCTGGACGAACGCAATATCTCGGCGGCGCTGGCCGGGGGCGCCGCAGACTGGCTGCTGGAACGTCAGTCGATCGAGCGGGTCTCGGACTGGCTGATGGCGTTTCCGGCGCCGGACTGGCCCTTGCCGCTGGACGCGGACCGGGTGGCGCAGGGCCGCGCGATCTACGAGCGCGAGGGCTGCGACAGCTGCCACGATCCGGGAAGTCCCAGCCTGGGGCAGGTGACGTCCCTTGCGATCCTGGGCACGGACCCGCAGCGTACCGACCTGTTCGATGCGGAAATGGTGCGCTATTTCGGTGACGTGGGCCAGAACTACTCCTGGCGGTTTCACAACTACCGCACCACGGATGGCTACGCCAACATGCCGCTGGACGGGATCTGGATGCGGGCGCCTTACCTGCACAATGGCTCTGTCCCGACCCTGGCAGACCTGTTGTCGCCACCGGACACGCGGCCGGTCACCTTTTTTCGCGGGTGCACGGTGCTGGACACGGAACGGGTCGGGTTCACCTGTGAGACGGGGTTTGAACTGGACACGTCACTGACCGGCAATGGCAATGGCGGGCATCTCTGGGGCACGGACCTGCCCGGCGCGGAAAAGGCGCTGCTGCTCGATTATCTCAAGTCGCTTTGATGGGGGATGAGCACGTTCCTGCGGGCGAGGCGGCAGAGATACTGCGTCTGACACGGGCCAACCTGCAGACGCTGTCGCGGCGCGACGGCGTCGTGAAACGCGGCCAGCACGCCAAGCATCACGCACTGCTGCAGGGGCGGTTCCGGGTGCGGTCAGACCTGCCGCAGGCGCTGGCGCAGGGCGTGTTTCAACCGGGCGCCGATCACGCCTGCCTGGTGCGCTTTTCCAACGGCGGCCAACAGGACGACAGGGCGCTCGACGTGCGCGGCATGGCGATCAAGCTGCTGGGCATACCGGGCATGAAACTGCAGCCGGGGCAGGGGCATTTGAGAGAGCAGGACTTCGTGCTGGTCGATCACCCGGTCTACTTCTGCAAGGACATGGCGGATTACATGCCTTTCAACCGGCATTTCCTGCCGGTTCAGGCGCTGCGCAGCAAAGGGTGCAGCCCGCTGCGGCTGATGCGTGCCTTGCGCGGGCTGGTCATGCTGGGGCTGTTTCACCGGCGCGTCCTGCGGGCGGCGCGTGCATTTGCCGGACGGCGGCCGGGCTCGCTGCTGGCGCTGACGTATCACAGCACCACGCCGTACCGGCTGGGCGACCTGGCGGTGAAATACAGGGTGCAGGGGCAGGGCGCGCCTGCCGATCCGGTGCAATGCGCGAACGGGTTGGGCAGGCGGCTCTGGCAGGCCCTCGGCGCCGACGAAGCGCGCATGACGTTTGGCGTGGTGATACAAGACGATCCCGAGCGCCAGCCTGTCGACGACGCGCGCGTCGACTGGGACGCTGCCGGTGCGGTCTTCGAACCGCTGGCCGAAATCGTGCTGCCCCGGCAGGAGAACAGCGCCGACCGGATCGCGCAGGCCGAGGCCCTACGGTTTTCGCCCTGGATGAGCCTGCCCGCGCACCGTCCTTTGGGCGCGATCAACCGCGCGCGGCGCGAGGTCTACCGCGTCATGGCCGAGGCACGCGGAGCGGACAACTAACAGCCGAAAGAGCGGCGGGCGCCCGTTCCCAGCTGAGTCTCGCGAAAGGAAAGCTGCGGACCTTATCGGCATTTTGGCAGGGCCGAGGTGTCCCGGTCCATTTATTGCCTATCCGGACGGATAGGGCGCTCATCCCAATTCGCACATGCTCTGTTAAAGGGGGTGTGCCAAGATGCGATTCAACCCGAGGGATCTGATTCATGTTGCTCTTTCCTGATATGCGTGCCGCCGGCACCGCCCTTGTGCTGGCCGCTTCTTTGGCCGGCGCTGCGTTGGCCGATGATCTGCCGGAACCCCAGGGCACCGTTATCCTGACGGTCGATGGGTCGATTGCCGTGACCAACGGCGAAGGCAAGGCTCGGCTGGATCTTGAGATGCTGCGCGACATCGGCGAAACCACCATCACGACCGAGACGATCTGGACGGCCGGCACCACGGAATTCACGGGTGTCGCTCTGAACGACCTGCTGGACTACCTCGGGGCCGAAGGACAGGAAATTGACGCGCAGGCGATCAATGACTACGCGGTCACGGTGCCCATCACGGATGCGGTCGAGGGCGGGCCGATCCTGGCCTACGAGATGGATGGCAAGACCATGTCGCGCCGGGAAAAGGGGCCGCTCTGGTTGATCTACCCCTATGGCTCTTCCAGCGCCTACCGGACAGAGGTCATCTATGCCCGCAGCATCTGGCAGCTTGACCGCATGACCATCCGCGACTGATCGCGCGTCCAGTCGGGCAAGGCGGGCGCGCCATCGTCCTCGGGGGCGCGCAGGGCTGTAGTGGTGCCATCGGGTTTTCTCCGGTCGAGGACATGCGGAAAACTATGTCCGCGTGAACTGGCGACTTCGGGCTGGGATCAACTGGTCCGGGCCCGGGTATAGATCAAATTTCCAAAGATGCGGTGCGCGTCGTCCCGTGCGTTGTACGAATCGCCGGGTGAAAGACGGGGTATGCCAGAGGTCCGCCTCATCGCCCTGCGGTCGGCATCGCCAAGGCCGGACTTGGCAAGAGCATTGAAAACGTCAAGTTCAGGGGCTGCCCGCAGGGCAAAAGTATACGGCGCGCCGGCCCCTGCGTCGCCTGATCCGCCAACGCTCGACGCGGGCGCCGTTTCGGCGCAGAAAGGCGCGACGACTATCTGCCAAGACGGGGACAATCGCTCATGAACATCGCCTGCTGGTCCGGACCGCGCAACCTGTCGACCGCGATGATGTATGCCTTCGGGGCCAGGCCGGACTGCGGTGTCTGGGATGAGCCCTTTTACGCGGCTTACCTGTCGCGGACAGGGATCGACCACCCGATGGGCGCCGAAATCATCGCCGAGGGCATCCCCGATCCGGGGGAGGTCGCCCGGCGCTGTGCCGCACCCGCTCCGGGCGGGCAGGCGCATTTCTATCTCAAGCTGATGACCCATCACCACCTCGACGGCGACAGCCTCGACTGGGCCGCTGAGGCGGCGCATGTCTTTCTGATCCGCCACCCGGCCCGCGTTCTGGCCAGCTATGCCGCCAAGCGTGAGAATCCGACCCTTGCAGACATCGGCTTTGCCCAGCAATGCGCGATCTTCGACAGGGTGCGCGCCCGCGGCTGGCGCTATGCGGTGATAGACAGCCACGACATCCGTCGCGCCCCCGAGGCGGCGCTCAGGGCGCTTTGCGCGGCGATCGGTCTGGACTTCGATCCGGCGATGCTGGCCTGGCCTGCCGGGGGCCATGCCGATGACGGCGTCTGGGCAAGCCATTGGTACGACGCGGTCCACCGCTCTACCGGCTTTGCCGGGGCCGAGGCGCCCTTGCCCGCTGTCTCGCCCGGGCTGGCGGCGGTACATGACGCCGCCTTGCCGTATTATCGGCGAATGCGGGCCGAAACCCTGTGCACAAGCGCCTGAAAGCGGCTTGCGCGCAGGCGCCTCGGGCAATAGAAGGTGCCAAATTCGCCGACCAGACGCGCCCCGGTTTCCGGGGCGCTTGAATTCCGAGGGAAGAGACATGCAGGTCACCGAGACGCTGAACGAAGGCCTCAAGCGCGGCTACGCCATCACCGTGACGGCGTCCGAGCTGGACGAGAAAGTCACCGAAAAGCTCAAAGAGGCGCAGCCCGACATCGAGATGAAGGGTTTCCGCAAGGGCAAGGTGCCGCTGCCGCTGCTGAAAAAGCAGTTCGGCCAGCGTGTGCTGGGCGAGACCATGCAGGAAGTGATCGACGGTGCGATGAACCAGCACTTCGAGGAGTCGGGCGATCGCCCGGCGCTGCAGCCCGAGGTCAAGATGACCAACGAGGACTGGAAAGAAGGCGACGACATCCACGTCGAAATGACCTACGAAGCCCTGCCCGAAGTCCCCGAGTTCGACGCCTCCGGCATCGAGCTGGAGCGTCTTGTGGTCAAGGCAGACGACGCTGCCGTTGACGAGGCGCTGGAATCGCTGGCCTCCTCGGCTCAGGACTTCGAGGACAAGGACGGCGCGGCCGAGGACGGCGACCAGGTGGTCATCGATTTCGTCGGCAAGGTCGACGGCGAAGCCTTCGAGGGAGGCGCTGCCGAGGACTATCCGCTGGCTCTGGGCTCCGGCTCGTTCATCCCCGGCTTCGAAGAGCAGCTGGTCGGTGTCTCCGCCGGTGACGAGAAGGCCGTCGAGGTCAAGTTCCCCGAGGAATACGGCGCCGAGCACCTGGCCGGCAAGGACGCGGTCTTTGACGTGACCGTGAAGGCCGTGAAGGCGCCCAAGGCCGCCGAGATCAACGACGAGATGGCCAAGAAATTCGGTGCCGAGGATCTCGAGAGCCTCAAGAACCAGATCCGTGAGCGCCTCGAGGCCGAATATGCCGGCGCCTCGCGCCAGGTGATGAAGCGCGCCATGCTGGACAAGCTGGACGAGATGGTGTCCTTCGAACTGCCGCCGACCCTGGTCGAGGCAGAGGCCAAGCAGATCGCGCATCAGCTGTGGCACGAGGAAAACCCCGACGTCGAGGGCCACGATCACCCCGAGATCGAGCCGACCGAAGAGCACACCAAGCTGGCCGAACGCCGCGTGCGCCTTGGCCTGCTGCTGGCCGAGCTGGGCCAGAAAGCCGAGGTCGAGGTCTCCGAGGCCGAGATGACCCAGGCGATCATGAACCAGGCCCGCCAGTACCCGGGCCAGGAGCGCGAGTTCTTCGAATACGTCCGCCAGAACCCGCAGATGCAGCAGCAGCTGCGCGCGCCGATCTTCGAGGACAAGGTCGTCGACCACATTGCCGAACAGGCTCAGGTGTCCGAAAAGGAAATCACCAAGGACGAGCTGCAGAAAGCCGTCGAAGAGCTGGACGACGAGTGATCGTCAGGCCCTTGCAAGACACGGAAAAGCCGCCCCTCGGGGCGGCTTTTTTCGTTGCGGATCCATAGGATGGGGGGCGCGCCCCCATCCCGACGGGGTCTCAACTTGCCAGAACGTTCCGGAACAGCCAGGGGTCGCTTTCGTCGATGTCCTCGGGGAAATGTTCCCACCGGTCCTGCAGTGGCGTCCAGTCGGAGTAATGCGCCTCGACCGGGCCCAGGTAGGGGCGTTGCACCTCCAAACAGCGGGCGTGGTCCATCTCGTCCGTCTCGACGATGCCCGCGTTCGGGTTCTCCAGCGCCCAGACCATGCCTGCCAGCACCGCAGAGGTCACCTGCAGGCCGGTGGCGTTCTGGTAGGGCGCAAGGTCGCGCGCCTCGTCGTTGGACAGGCGTGAACCGAACCAAAGCGCATTTTTCTCGTGCCCGAATAGCAGCACGCCCAACTCGTCGATCCCTTCGACGATCTCGTCCTCGGTCAGGATGTGATGCTTTTCCTGCTGCTGGCCCGAGCCGAACATCTCGTGCAGCGACAGCACCGCGTCATCGCAGGGGTGATAGGCATAGTGACAGGTCGGGCGGAACTCGGGGTGGGCGCCTTCGCCCACCGTGTAGTAATCCGAAATCGAGATCGCCTCGTTATGGGTGACGAGGAATCCGAACTGCGGGCCGGGCGTGGGGCACCAGGTGTGGACGCGCGTGATGGCGCCGGGCCGTTCCAGCCAGATCCCGGCCTGGCAGCCGCTGTCCTGCCGGTGGCCGTTTTCCGGAAACCAGGTTTCGTGCGTGCCCCAGCCCAGTTCGGCGGGTTGAAAGCCTTCGGCGATGAACCCTTCGACCGACCATGTGTTGACGAAGACATTGCGCGGGCGGGGCAGGCGGCGCGCCTGGGTGTCCCGCTCGGCGATGTGGACGCCCTTGACGCCCAGCGACTGCATCAGCCTGGCCCAGCCGTCGCGGTCCGTGGGCGCCTTGACGTCGCGGCCCGTGTCCTTGGCCAGCGTCAAGAGCGCCTCCTTGACGAACCAGCTGACCATGCCGGGGTTGGCGCCGCAGCAGCTCACCGCCGTGGTGCCGCCTGGATTGGCCGCCTTTTCGTCGCGCACCGCCTGCCGCAGCGCATAGTTGGTGCGCGCCGCGTTGTCGGTGGTGCCAAAGTAGTACCCCTCCCAGGGTTCGACCACGGTGTCGATGTAGGGCACGCCGATCTCGCGGCAGAACTTCATCAGGTCCAGCGAGGAGGTGTCGACCGAGAGGTTGACGCAGAACCCTTGGCCGTCCGGGAACAGCCCGCCTAGAACCTCGCGGTAGTTGTCGGGCGTCAGCGCCACCTGGAGGTGGTTCAGCTTGTGTTGACGAAGGAAGTTGGCCTGTCCGGCGTCCGGTTCGATCACGGTCAGCTTGTCGGCGTCATAGTCGAAATGCCGTTCGATCAGGGGCCAGACGCCCTTGCCGATCGAACCGAAGCCGATGATGACGATGGGGCCGTCGATCCGGCCATAGACGGGGTAGTCCTGGGTCACGCGTGTCTCCTGTCTGGTTGTGTCCAGTCATAGGCGGCTTGCGGCGACAGGGCAAATCCGCAGACGGGGGCAAAGAAAAACCGCGCGGGACGAGACCCGCGCGGTTCGTTGTCGATCAGGGAGCGCAGATCAGCCGATCGCGGCGCCGTCTTCGCGCCACACGGCGATGACCGAGGAGCGCGGCTTGCCTTCGCCGTCGGGCCAGGAGCCACCCGGGTGCTGGATGCCGACAAAGGCCACCTTGCGGTCCTCGGACCAGCACAGGCCGGTCACTTCGGCGCCGTAGGGGGCGGTCAGGAAACGGGCGATTTCACCCGTGTCCGTGTTGCCGACCAGCATCTGGTTGTTGCCCATGCCGGCAAAATCACCCTCGTTGCTGTAGTTGCCATCGGTCTGGATCCAGAGCTGGCCCTTGGTGTCGAAGATCATGCCGTCGGGCGAGTTGAACATGTTGCCCGGGGTGACATTGTCCGAGCCGCCGTAGGCATTGTCATAGATCTCGGGGTTGCCGGCCATGACATAGAGATCCCAGGCAAAGCCGTCTGCACCGTGATCGCCGCCCTCGGGCTGCCAACGCACGATCTGACCATAGTTGTTGGTCTCACGCGGGTTCGGACCGCCAACCGGGGTTTCGTCGCCACCGGCGTTGGGCTTGATGCCGCGATTCTTGTTGTTGGTCAGGGCGCAGTAGGCCTCGGCCTTGAGCGGGTGTGCGGCGATCCATTCCGGACGGTCCATCGTGGTGGCGCCGACCTTGGAGCCGGCGATACGCGCGTGGACGAGGATGTCCTCGATCGGCATGCCGGTGGTTTCCGGGGTCAGGGCCAGCCATTCGCCGGTCTGGTCGTCGTTGAACTTGGCGACATACAGCGTGCCGTCCGACAGCAGGCCGTCGGTGGGCTCACCCTCGGCCCAGGTGCCGTTCGAGACGTATTTGTACATGAACTCGCCGCGTTCGTCGTCGCCCATGTAGACGACGATCCGGCCGTCGGCGGCCTGCACCATCGCGGCGTTCTCGTGCTTGAACCGGCCCAGGGCGGTGTGCTTGACCGGGGTGCTGGTCGGGTCGGCGGGGTCGATTTCCGTCACCCAGCCGTGGCGGTGGGGTTCGTTCGGCTCTTTCGACAGGTCGTAGCGCGGGTCGAACTGTTCGTAGGCATAACGGCCTTCGCCACCGATGCCATAGCGCTTGAAGCCCTCGGTCGCGTCGTACTCGCCGGTCGCACCGAAGTAGCCGTTGAAGTTTTCTTCGCAGGTCAGGTAGGTGTTCCACAGCGTGCGGCCCGAGCCACAGTTGTTCATGGTGCCCAGCGGGCTCATGCCTTCGGGGTCGGCATTCGTCTTGACCAGGTCCGAGCCGGCCACGGGGCCATCCATGACCATCTGGGTGTCATGGTGAATGCGGCGGTTGAAGGGGCTGTCCTTGACCACGGCATACCCGTCGCCGGTGTCGGCCACTTCCATCACGGTCACACCCTGCAAGTGCTTGAGAAGCTGCACTTCCTCTGCGCTCTTGGGCATGCCTTCGCTGGCGGCGGGCAGGTTGATCTTGGGGTTCACGTATTCCGAATTCACCGCGATGACCTGCTTGCCGTCGATGGAGAAGAGTTCCATCCCGTCGGTGTTCTCGCCAAAGACCTTGTCGGCCATTGCGGCGGGCACACCGGTTTCCGGCGAATAGGCGCCGTCGGCCTCGGACCACAGGGCGTCGCCCCAGCGCACCAGCGGCTTCCACTGGTAGCCTGCGGGCACATGGACGTCGAAATCGGTGGCGATGTCGATCGGCTCGAATTCGAAGGCGGCGGCCTGCGCGCGGGCGGAGGTGGCCGAGTTCAGGACGCCGGCGCCGAAGACGGCAGCACCCGAACCGAAGGCCAGCGCACCACCCAGGAAACCGCGGCGCGAGATGGCGCGTTCGACAACGGCGTCAAAGTCGGTCTGGGCAGGGCGCGGGTCGCGCATCTCGTCGAAATCGTCCCAGGACAGATCGACAATGTCAGATTTCTTCATGGCTGGCCTCATATCAGCTTGCATACTTGGCAAAGCCGCTCGCGTGTTGCGGCGGCTTCCAACAGCCTCTGATGTGATCCGGCAACGTGAAATGGGTGTTACGGATTTATGAAGTTTATATGTACCGATGCGGCAAGGCGCTGATAAAAATGAAAAAACCGCGCCGAATGAATTCGGCGCGGTTGAATTTTTGTCCTGCGAAGCGTCGCTGGATCAGTCGTCGTCGCCTTCGGCGGCCTCGTCCGAACGGGCGGGGGCTGTATCGCCGTCGTCGTCGGATGCGGCGCTGCCGATGTCGTCGAACAGCTGGCTGACCTCGAATTCGGCCTGGGCCTCTTCCTCGGCGGCCAGGTCCTGGATCGACTTGCCCGATTCCTGCAGTTCGGCCTCTTCGGGCGAACGTGCGACGTTCAGCGTGATGACGACCATCACCTCGGGGTGCAGGTGCACCTCGACTTCGTGCAGGCCCAGTTCCTTGATCGGCTGGCGGATGATCACCTGCTTGCGGTCGATCGAGAAGCCGTTCTCGCTGGCCACGTTCGCCGCGTCACGGGTGGTGACGGAGCCGTAGAGGTTGCCACCGTCCGATGCCGAGCGAATCACGACGAACTTCTGTCCGTCCAGGCGTTCGCCCAGGGCTTCGGCTTCTTTGCGGGTCTCGAGGTTGCGCGCCTCGAGCTGAGCTTTCTGCTCTTCGAACTGCGCGATGTTCTCTTTCGAGGCGGTCAGCGCCTTGCCCTGAAGCAGCAGGTAGTTGCGTGCGAAACCGGGCTTGACGTCGACGACGTCGCCCATCTGGCCCAGCTTGGCCACACGTTCGAGAAGGATGACTTGCATGATGCGGACTCCTTACTTCACGGCGTAGGGCAGCAGGGCGAGGAAGCGGGCGCGCTTGATGGCGCGGGCCAGTTCACGCTGCTTCTTTGCCGAAACGGCGGTGATACGGGACGGGACGATCTTGCCGCGTTCGCTGACGTAGCGCTGCAGCAGGCGGGTGTCCTTGTAGTCGATCTTGGGTGCGTTGTCGCCCGAGAAGGGGCAGACCTTGCGGCGGCGGAAAAACGGTTTTGCAGCCATGAGTTATCTCCTCTTCTTCAGGTATCAGTCGCGGTTGCGGCGCTCACGGCGGCCGTCGCGCTCATCACGTTTCTGCATCTGGATCGAGGGGCCTTCGTCGTGGCCGTCGACCTTGATGGTGAGAACGCGCATGACGTCGTCGTGCAGGCGCATCAGGCGTTCCATTTCCTGAATGGCCGTCGCGGGTGCGTCGGTCTTGAGGAAGGCGTAGTGGCCCTTGCGGTTCTTGTTGATCTTGTAGGCCATCGTCTTGACGCCCCAGTACTCGCTGTCGACGACCTTGCCGCCATTGTCCGCGAGAACGGTGCTGAAATGTTCGACAAGGCCTTCAGCCTGCGCGTTGGACAGATCCTGACGCGAGATGAATACATGCTCGTAAAGCGGCATGTGCACTCCATTTCTATCATGGCGCATTTCATAGGGCAGGGGCCTGATCCCTTCGCGCCCTGCCCACGAGAGACTGCGCGGGTAAACGTCGTTGCGAAGAGAGCGCTCCGTATACACGGATCAGGGCGTGGCGCAAGGGGGCGCGCGGTCCTCGGATTTTCCTCGGCGGCGCCGCATTCCGGGCACAATCGAGCGGTTAACCTGTCGTTAACCAACAATCGGAGCGCACCAAATGGCCCTGACAGACTTCAATGCTTCCCAGGCTCTTGGGTCCACCTTTTCCCTGCCGCGCCTGTCCGAGGGCATGATGCGCCGGATCGCGGGCTCCGTGCTGGCGCTGGCCGCCTACCTGATCTGGGTCATGCCGATGGGGCTGGATGCGCCGATCCTGATGCCGTTCAAGCTGGCCTTGTCCTGCCTGATGCTGAGCGGGGGCTTGGGCATGTCGCTGCGCCTGCGCGGCGAGGACGGCTGATCCCGGCGGGTCAGTCCCGCCTCCTCAGGTGATTGCGCAAGCCTCCGCGGGCTAGTAAGGCAGGCGGACGCAATTTCACGGTGAGGAGAGGGGCATGAGCCGCGCATTCATCTTTCCCGGGCAGGGCGCCCAGACCATCGGCATGGGCCGCGACCTGGCCGAGGCCTATCCGGCGGCCCGCGCCGTCTTTGACGAGGTCGACGAGGCGCTGGGGGAGAAACTCTCGGCTCTGGTCTGGGACGGCGAGATCGAGACCCTGACCCTGACCCAGAACGCCCAGCCCGCGTTGATGGCCACCTCGATGGCGGCCATGCGCGCGCTCGAAGCAGAGGGTGTGGGCATCGACAAGGCGGCCTTTGTCGCCGGGCACTCGTTGGGGGAATATTCCGCACTGACCGCCGCAGGGGCACTGACCGTGGCCGATGCCGCGCGTCTGCTGCGCAAGCGCGGGCAGGCCATGCAGGCCGCCGTGCCGGTGGGCGAGGGCGCCATGGCGGCCCTCTTGGGCCTTGACCTGGACGCGGTGCGCAAGGTCGCCGAAGAGGCCGCGCAGGGCGATGTCGTCGCCGCCGCCAATGACAACGATCCCGGTCAGGTGGTGATTTCCGGCCAGAAGGGCGCCGTTGAACGCGCGGTCGAGATCGCCAAGGGGGCCGGTGCCAAGCGCGCGGTCATGCTGCCCGTCTCCGCCCCATTCCACTGTGCCCTGATGCAGCCCGCCGCCGAGGAAATGGCAAAGGCATTGGCCGAGGTCACGATCCAGGCACCCGCCGTTCCGGTGGTCTCGAACGTCGAGGCGGCGCCGGTGAGCGACCCCGATCGCATCCGCGCCCTGCTGGAGGCGCAGATCTGCGGCGCGGTCCGCTGGCGCGAATCCGTGGCCCGCATGGTCGAGGACGGGGTCGAGGAGTTCTGGGAAATCGGTGCGGGCAAGGCCCTGTCGGGCATGGTGCGCCGCATTCACCGCCCGGCGGCCGTGCGCAACATCGGCACGCCGGCGGATGTGACCGCCGCCGTCGAGGCCGCGCAGGGCTGAGGCCCGGACCAAGGAATGACAGGAGAGGAAGCAAGCATGTTCGATCTGACGGGAAAATCCGCGTTGATCACCGGGGCCTCGGGCGGCATCGGCGGGGCCATTGCCAAGGCGCTGCATGGCGCGGGCGCCAACGTGGGCCTGTCGGGCACCCGCGTCGAGCCGCTGGAGGCGCTGGCCGCGGAACTGGGTGAACGCGCCTTCGTGCTGCCCTGCAAGCTGGATGACGCCGAGGCCGTCGCTGCACTGCCGAAACAGGCCGCCGAGGCGATGGGCAGCGTCGACATCCTGGTGAACAACGCCGGGATCACCCGCGACAACCTGTTCATGCGCATGTCGGACGACGAATGGCAAAGCGTGCTGGACGTGAACCTGACCGCCACTTTCAAGCTCTGCAAGGGCGTGATGCGCGGCATGATGAAATCGCGTTGGGGCCGGATTGTAAATATCTCCTCCGTCGTGGGGGCCACCGGCAACCCCGGGCAGGGCAACTATGCCGCCGCCAAGGCGGGCATGGTGGGGATGTCCAAGTCGCTGGCCTACGAGGTCGCCAGCCGCGGCATCACCGTGAACGCCGTCGCGCCGGGCTTTATCGAGACCGCGATGACCGACAAGCTGACCGACGACCAGAAGAGCGCGATCCTGACGCAGATTCCCACCGGGCGCATGGGCACGCCCGAAGAGATCGCCGCCAGCGTGCTCTATCTTGCCAGCCCCGAGGCCGCTTACGTTACGGGGACCACGTTGCACGTCAACGGTGGCATGGCCATGTTGTAGGCGCCAGAGCCTGTTGCGCTGCGGCGTGGGAAAGCGTTTGCCATCCCCGCCGCCTGTGCTATAGGCCGCGCAGATTTTCGGACGGTTGCGTGCCATGGTACGCATCCGGCCCACCCGGGGTGCCGGGGGATCGAGCCGCCCGTCAGGGCAAAAAGACGCCACGCCACGGGCAGGGCAGAATGGGCGAAATGCCCGACAGACTTGTGAGGAAGAGACATGAGCGACATCGCAGATCGCGTGAAGAAGATTGTGGTCGAGCACCTGAGCGTCGAAGAAGAAAAGGTGACCGAATCCGCCTCGTTCATCGACGATCTGGGCGCCGACAGCCTGGACACCGTGGAACTGGTGATGGCCTTCGAAGAAGAGTTCGGCATCGAGATCCCCGACGACGCGGCCGAAACCATCCAGACCTTCGGCGACGCGGTCAAGTTCATCTCGGACGCGCAGTAAGCCGCTCTTTTCACCTGTTCGGGTGAGGATGGAACGGCGTGCCTTTCTGGCGCGCCGTTTTTTCTGTTGTTTGATCCCGACCCGGCAATGACGCCGCGTATACAGTGACAAGGTAGCCCGCCCCGTGCTCTTCATCACGATCTGGCCGCTCTTTGCCCTGATCTGCCTGGGCTTTGTCCTGGCGCGCAAGGGCTTCCCGGACGCGGGCTTCTGGCCCGCGGCGGAACGGATCAACTATTTCCTGCTGTTCCCGGCGCTGCTGGTCTCAAGCCTCGTCGACGCGCCTCTGGGCGATCCGCAGATCCTGCGGCTGGGCGCGGCGGCGCTGGTGACGATCCTGCTGGCTTCGCTCGGGCTTGCCTTGGCGCGGCGGATCTTTTCGGCGCCCTCGGCCCGGTTTGGGCCTGCGCTGCAGGGGACGGTCCGGTTCAACACCTACCTCGGCCTTGCCGTCACGGCGAGCCTTGCCGGAGATGTCGGCATCGAACGGGCGGCGGTCTACCTTGCGATCTGCGTGCCAGTGGTCAACGTGCTGTCGATCATGGCGCTGAGCGAACGCGACGTGCTGAGCCGTCCCGGCGCTCTGGTCCGGACGATGCTGAAGAACCCGCTGATCCTGGCCTGTCTTGTGGGGATCGCGCTGGCGCTGCTGGGCCTGGGCCTGCCCTTTGGCATCGGCACCTTCCTGGAGCTGCTGGCGCGGGGCAGCCTGCCGCTGGGCCTGCTTTGCGTGGGGGCGGCGCTGCAACCGCGCGCGTTGGGGCGGGACGGGCTGGTGGTGGGCGGCAACGCCGCGCTGCGCCTTCTGGGCATGCCGGTACTGGCGGCGGGCGTGGCGCTGGTCTTTGGCCTCGGCGGGGTCGAGGCGCTGGTTCTGGTGGTCTTTTCCGCCATCCCCACGGCGCCCACGGCCTATGTGCTGACGCGGCAACTGGGCGGGGACGGCACTCTGATGGCCGGACTGGTCACGGCACAGACGCTGGCCGCCATCGTGACGATTCCCCTGGTGCTGCTGGTGCTGGGCTACGGCTGAGCGTCAGCCTTTCTGCGCCTTTTCCACCGCCTTGGCCGCGTCCCAGAGCGAATCCATTTCTTGCAGGTCGCTGTCCTCAGGGCGGCGCCCCTGTTCCGCCAGGGCCGCCTCGATGGCGCGGAACCTGCGGGTGAACTTGGCATTCGCGGCCCGCAGCGCCGCCTCCGGGTCGATTCCCATGTGGCGGCCAAGGTTGGCCATGACGAACAGCAGGTCGCCGAACTCCTCGAAACGATGGGCGTCATCCTCGGCCTGGCGCAACTCGTCCATCTCTTCGCGCAGCTTGTCCATGACCTCGTCCGTGGTGGGCCAGTCGAACCCCACGCGCGCCGCCCGCTTTTGCAGTTTGACTGCGCGCAACAGCGCCGGCAGGCCAAGCGCCACCCCGTCCAGCACCCCGCTTTCGGCCTTGGCGGCGCGCTCTGCGGCCTTGATCGTCTCCCAGTCGCGGGTCTGCTGGTCGGCGCTCTTGTCCCGGCTCTCATCGCCGAAGACATGCGGATGCCGCGCCACCATCTTGTCCGACATGCCGTCGGCGACCTCGTCGAAGGTGAAGAGCCCGGCCTCTGCGGCCATCTGCGCGTGAAAGACCGACTGGAACAGCAGGTCGCCCAGCTCTCCCTTCAGCTCGTCCCAGGCCTCGCGCTCGATCGCGTCGGACACCTCGTAGGCCTCTTCGATCGTGTAGGGCGCGATGGTCGCGAAGGTCTGCTCCAGGTCCCAGGGACAGCCCGTTTCCGGATCACGCAGCTGCCGCATGATTTCCAGCAGGCGGGGCATTCCGCCCCTGGGGTCATGGATCAGGTCCTTGTTCATCGCGCCTTGCCTCCGAGCTTCGGCTCAAGGGATGCAGGAAGGCGGCACGGGAGTCCAGCAACCGGGCGCGCGGCCTCGGCGGTTCAGCCTGCCACGCGCACGATGTTGCGGGAGTCGAGGTCGATTTCGGTCAGGAACGCCTTGTAGTCCTCTGTGTCGTTCAGCGCGGCGTAGGTCTTTTCGATGGCATCCATCGATGGATAGCCCGTCGCCATCAGACGGTGCCCGGTGGCGGACCCTGTCATGATCGTGAAATGGCGTATGGCCATCGCACCGTTCTGCCGCATGAGCGGAGCAACCCGCCCGATCCGCTCGGACTGCGGCGTCGGAGAGGCCCAGCGGGTCAGGACACCGTAGGCTGGAACCTCAGTTGGCTGCTCGTCAACGCCGATATCCTCGCTTTTCAGGATGTTGCGCAGCACCACGCGAACCTTGCCACTGCCGACGATCTTGTCGTAGGCGGCCGAGGTGCCATAGACGTCGAAGGCCTTTCCGATGCCGCTCATGTCGCTGTAGCCCTGCAGCAGAACGAGATGCCCGGCATGATCGCCCGTGGCAATGACCCCGTACCGGGTCATCAGGGCACCGGCCCCGGATTTCAGATCGTCACACAATCCGCCAAGGTGACCCAGCGCGTCGGACAGGAAAGCGGTGTCGCAACGGGCGACGGTAATCATGGAGTAAGATGTATTCGACATGGTGATTATCCCCCCAATGAAAAAACGCCAACCAAAGGTTGACGCAACGTAATGATAGCACGCGGCGCGTCTTTCCCGCAGCGTTTTCGGTGCCGGGGATGTATGCCAGCCAGTGCGCCGCAACGCGTCACGGAATCCGCCTCGGAAAGAAGATCATGGCCGTCATCAATTCCATCGCTGCCGCCGCCGAAGAGATGTCTGGCTGGCGCCGCCATATCCATGCGCATCCGGAACTGTGCCTGGAGTGTCACGAAACGGCACGCTTTGTCGTCGCGCGCCTGCGCGAGATGGGCATCACGGACATCCACGAAGGCATTGCAGAGAGTGGCGTCGTGGCGGTGATCGACGGGCAGGGGCCGGGGCCGGTGACCGGCCTGCGCGCCGACATGGACGCCCTGCCCATGCAGGAGGAAACCGGCGCCCCGTGGGCCAGTACCGTGCCGGGGCGGATGCACGCCTGCGGCCACGACGGGCATACGGCGATGCTGCTGGGCGCGGCGAACTACCTGTCCGACACGCGACGTTTCACAGGGCGCGTCGTGCTGATCTTTCAACCGGCCGAGGAAAGCGTCGGTGGCGGGCGGATCATGGTCGAAGAGGGGATCATGGACCGTTTCGGCGTCGAGGAGGTCTATGCCCTGCACACCGATCCCTTCGGAGAGCTTGGAGAGTTCAGGACCTGCCCCGGGCCGATCATGGGGGCGGTGGATGATTTCACCCTGCGCATCCGGGGTCAGGGCGGCCATGCGGCCTATCCCCAGACCTGCCGCGACCCGATGCCGGCCGCCCTTGCCATCGGCCAGGCGCTGCAGACCGTAGTCTCGCGCAATACCGATCCGCTGGGCGCGCTGGTTGTCTCGCTGACCATGTTCCACGGAGGCAGCGCCCCGAACATCATCCCCGAGGAGGTCACCCTGGGCGGCACCGTGCGCAGCCTCGCTCCGCAGGTGCGCGACATGGCCGAAGGCCGCATCCGGCAGATCGCGACCAGTGTCGCTGAGGGTTACGGCGTCGAGGGGATTCTGGACTACCGGCGCAGCTATCCGCCGACCATCAACCACGAAGACCAGACCCGCTTTGCCGTGGACATCGCGCGCGAGGTCTCGTCGCGCGTCGTCGACGACCTGCCGCCGGAAATGGGGGCAGAGGATTTCTCCTACATGCTGGAGGCGCGTCCGGGCGCGTTTCTGTTCCTTGGCCAGGGGATAGGTCCGTCGGCGCATCATCCGGCCTTCGACTTCAATGATGCGGTGGCCCCCATCGGCGCCAGTTTCTTTGCCCGGCTGATCGAGAAACGGCACGCTTTGGGGTAAACCCTGCGCCATTTCGAGTATTTTCAGAGAGAAGAAACAAGGCGCGTTCCTTCGGCTTCTTCTCTCGAAAAATACTCATTTTCAATTCGGGCAAACCCTGCGCCGTCCTGCCCCTTTTCAATGCCGCGCCAAGCGGGCAGTCTGCGGCCCAAAGGAGACCCGCCCATGCCCATCGTCAATTCGATTGCCGCACTCGAACCCGAGATGACCGCCTGGCGGCGTCACCTGCACCAGCACCCGGAACTGGGACTGGACTGTTTCAAAACGGCGGAGTTCGTGGTGGAGAAGCTCAAGGGCTTCGGGATTTCCGAGATCCACACCGGCATCGCGCGCACTGGCGTCGTCGCCATCATCGAGGGGCAGGAGCCGGGGCGCACCATCGGGCTGCGCGCGGACATGGACGCCCTGCCGATGGAGGATCTCTCGGGCGCCGAGCATGCCTCCAGGGTGCCGGGCATGGCCCATACCTGCGGTCATGACGGGCATACGACCATGCTGCTGGGCGCGGCGAAATACCTGGCCGAGACGCGCAATTTTTCGGGCAAGGTGGCACTGATCTTCCAGCCGGCCGAGGAAAACGAGGGCGGCGGGCGCATCATGGTCGAAGAGGGCATGATGGACCGGTTCGGCATCGAAGAGGTCTATGGTATCCATAACATGCCCGGCGGAGCGGTGGGGCACATGCACACCAATCGCGGTGCCCTGCTGGCGGGCGTGGATGAATTCACGATCAGGATCACCGGACAGGGCGGGCATGGTGCCATGCCCTTCCAGACCCGCGACCCGGTGGTCTGTGCCGCCTCGATGGTGCAGGCGCTTCAGACCATCGTCAGCCGCAATGTGGACGCGCTGGACCGGCTGGTGGTCAGCGTCACGCAGATCCACACCGGAAGTGCCATGAACATCGTGCCCGAAACCGCCATGCTCAACGGCACCGTGCGCTATTTCGACAAGGATGTGCAGGCCGTGGTCAAGACCCGCATGGCCGAGATCGCCGAGTTCCAGGCCAGGAGCTTCGGCATGAGCGCCGAACTGGACTACATCGAAGGCTACCCGCCGACGATCAACCATCCCGAGCAGGCAGAGTTCGCGGCCGGGGTCGCGCGCGAGGTCGTCGGCGCCGAAGCCGTCGACCTGGACGCGCCGCCGATCATGCCGGGTGAGGATTTCTCCTACATGCTGGAGGCCCGGCCCGGCGCCTATCTCTTCCTGGGCCAGGGCGACACGCCGGTCTGCCACCACCCGAAGTACGATTTCAACGACCAGGTCGCGCCGGTGGGGGCCAGCTTTTTCGCCCGCCTCGTGGAAAAGGCCTTGCCGCTGGCTTGAACCTGCGTGTTTCTTTGGGCCGAAAATACCTCCGGGGGTGAATGCGCGCCGCGCGCGCAGAGGGGGCAGCGCCCCCTTGCCCCGCCATCAACAGGACCAATCGCATGAGCCTTGAAGACGCCAAGCGCCAGATCGACCACGCCTTTACCCGTGAGGACCTCAAGGGACCGTCTTTCGAAAATGTCTTTGCCGGGGCGCCTTCCTTCCTGAGGCGCAAGTACACCAAGGACCTGGCGGGGGTGGACATCGCCGTGACGGGCCTGCCTTTCGACCAGGCGGTGACCAACCGGCCCGGCACGCGGCTGGGGCCGCGCGCGATCCGTGAGGCCTCGCTGCTGCAACCCTGCGATGCGCCCTACGGCTGGGGCTACGACGTGCTGTCGGAATTCGCCATCGCAGATTACGGCGACATGGCCTTTGACTATGCCATGCCCTCGGAGGTGCCGGGAAGGATCGCGCAGCATGTGGGCGGCATCCTGGACGCGGGGGCGGCCTGTGTCGTTCTGGGCGGGGATCACTCGGTCACGCATGGCTGCCTGCGCGCCCATGCCGAGAAACACGGGCCGTTGAGCGTGATCCAGTTCGATGCTCATACGGACACCTGGGCCGATGACGATGCCGCGCGGGTCGACCACGGGACATTCATGTACAAGGCCGCGAAAGAGGGAATCGTGGTGCCAGAGCGTTCGGTCCAGATCGGCATTCGCACCGACAATCCGGACACCATCGGCTTCAACATCCTCGATGCGCGGCAAGTGCACCGGGACGGGCCCGAACGGATCGCCGAGCGGGTGCATGAGATCGTTGGGGCGCAGCCCTGTTACATCACTTTCGATATCGACGCGCTGGATCCGGCCTTTGCGCCCGGCACCGGCACGCCGGTCTGGGGCGGGCTGAGCAGCCACCAGGCGGCCGTGATCCTGCGTCACCTTGCCGGCATCGACCTCAAGGGCGGTGACGTGGTCGAGGTCTCGCCGCCTTTCGACACCACCGGGGCGACGGCGGTGGCGGCGGCGCATGTCGGCATGGAACTGCTGTGCCTCTGGGGCTGGACCCGGCGGGCACGGTGAAGTGACAGGCTGTTGCGAAACCTTGGCTTTCAGAATCGGGCGGGGGCATGGCATGCCCTCTGCCAGGGCTTAATCCGGAGATAGAGACAGCAGGTGCGCTTGGTATTCCTCATCCTATTGCTTGTGATCCTGGGCGGGCTGGCCTGGATCCGCCTTGCGCCTTCGGACCCGGCGGTCTGGCACGTCGATCCGCAGGTTACCGCGGATCAGGACCTTGCCGCCGGTGTGCGCCGTCGTATCGCGGCGGGCGAGGACGGTTTTGCCCGTCTGCACGCGATCATCCTTGAAACGCCCCGGACAGAAATCCTGGCCGGCAGTGTCGCCGAAGGGCAGATCACCTATATCACGCGTTCCTTGTGGATGGGCTTCCCGGATTACACCACCGTGCGCCAGAACGGCGAGGTCCTGGAATTGTGGGCGCGGGCGCGCTTTGGCCAGTCGGACCTGGGCGTGAACCGGGCGCGGGTGGATGACTGGCTGGATCGCTTGGGCCGCGGAACGGAGTGAGGCGGTCCGTCGGACGGCGCTTGTCCCGGCGTTGCCGGAACGTCGCCCCGCCCACCGTCCCGCATAAGCCAGCCGAGGATTTGGACCCTTTGCGGACCGGTCCCCTTCGCCTCATTTCGGCATATGTGAAGGGGGACGTTGGCGAACCGGCCCTGCGGGTGGGTGTTCAGGGCGTCTTGACGGCCCTCGCGGGATGGGCAATGCATCCCGGATGATCCCGACAGAGAGACTCCAACAGATCAAGGAACGGCTGGAATACGTCGAGGCCCGCATGTCGGCGGGCGAAGGCGATATTGCCGCGCTGGGCCGGGAATATGCCGAACTGCGCCCCGTGGTGGGCCAGATCGCCGAGTGGGAGCGGCTGGTGGCCGAGATCGCCGAGGCCGAGGCGCTGCTGGACGACCCCGAGATGAAGGCCCTGGCCGAAGAAGAACTGCCGGAGCTGCGCGCGCGCCTGCCCGAGGCAGAGCACGCGGTGCAGCTGGCGCTCTTGCCGCGCGATGCGGCCGATGCGCGACCTGCCATGCTGGAGATTCGCCCGGGCACCGGCGGCGATGAGGCGGCGCTGTTTGCGGGCGACCTGGCCCGCATGTACCAGCGCTATGCCGAGGCCAAGGGCTGGCGCTGGGAGGTGGTCGAGGAACAGCTCTCGGAACTGGGCGGCGTGCGCGAACTCGTGGTGCGGATCGCGGGAGAGGGTGTCTTTGCCCGGCTGAAATACGAAAGCGGCGTGCACCGCGTTCAGCGCGTGCCGGAAACGGAATCCGGTGGCCGCATCCACACCTCTGCGGCCACTGTTGCGGTGCTGCCAGAGGCCGAAGAGGTCGACATCCGGATCGATCCGAACGACCTGCGGATCGACACCATGCGGTCGTCGGGCGCGGGCGGCCAACACGTCAACACCACGGATTCGGCGGTGCGCATCACCCATATTCCGACCGGGATCGTGGTCACGAGTTCCGAGAAAAGCCAGCACCGCAACCGCGAGATCGCGATGCAGGTGCTGCGCGCGCGGCTGTTCGACCAGCAGCGCCAGCAAGCCGACGCGGAACGCTCTGCCGACCGCAAGGCGCAGGTAGGATCGGGCGACCGCAGTGAACGCATCCGCACCTACAATTTCCCGCAGGGCCGTCTGACCGATCACCGCATCGGCCTGACGCTTTATCGGCTCGAACAGGTGATGGCAGGTGATCTCGATGAGATCGTCGATGCGCTGACCGCCCATGCCCAGGCCGCGCAACTGGCCGAGATGGAGGCCTGAGGCGATGGCGCGCGGGTCCGATCTTCTGGCACGCGCCACGGCGCGACTGGTTGCGGCAGAGGTGCCCGACCCGGGCCGCGACGCCCGGCGGCTGATGGCGCATGTGCTCAAGGTGCCGCCGGGGCGGCTGACGCTGTTCCTGCCCGAACCGGTCGAACCGGAACTGGAGGCGGTGTTCCTGACCCTGGTCGAGCGCCGCGCCGACCGTGTGCCGGTCAGCCATCTGGTCGGGCGCCGCGCCTTCTACGGACGCGATTTCCTGGTCACGCCCGAGGCGCTGGACCCGCGGCCCGAGACGGAAACCCTGATCGAGGTGGCCCTGACCGAACCTTTCGCCACGGTTCTGGACCTTGGCACCGGATCCGGCTGCATCCTGCTGACGCTGCTGAACGAACGCGAAGGCGCGGTGGGCCTGGGCACGGATCTCAGCCCGGCGGCGCTGAACGTGGCCTTCTGGAACCGCAATGCGCTGGGGCTGGAGGCGCGGGCGGATCTGCGCGAAGGCAGCTGGTACGAACCGCTGACACCAGAAGACGGCGAGTTCGACCTGGTGGTGTCGAACCCGCCCTATATCGCGGTCAACGAGATGCCCTTTCTCGCCCCCGAGGTGCGCGAACACGAGCCGCGCCTGGCCCTGACCGACGAGGGCGACGGGCTGAGCGCCTATCGCGCCATCCTGGCGGGATTGAACGGCGTGCTGGCCCCCGGCGGGCGGTTGATCGTGGAAATCGGCGCGGCCCAGGGCATGGCCGTGTCCAAACTGTTCACGCAGGCCGGTCTGCGCGGCGTGCGGGTGATCCCGGACCTTGCGGGGCGCGACAGGGTGGTGCTGGGGACACGCAGCCCGGCATAAGGACATTTTCCTGCCTGATATGACGGTTTTTCGGCATTTTGACTTGTCTCTGCGCGGGCCATATGCATATTCATGTACAGTTGATCAGTCGAATGGCCTTCCGCCAATCCCGATCAACGACAAGCCAACATGAAGGTGACCCTACCGGATTGGCGCAGGAAGCGCCGTACCCTGTCACCAAGCCGTCGAAATAAGGCTGGAAACCAGACAACATGCGTTCTTCCAAATCCCGCTCGCGGAACAAGAACAACCGCAACCGCAACTCGCTGGGCAACGTCGTCAACCGTGTGTTCGACAGCAACGGCCCCGAGGGCAAGGTGCGCGGTACGCCGCAGCAGATCATAGACAAGTACAATCAATTGGCCCGTGACGCCGCGCTTGGCAACGACCGCGTGGCCACCGAGAACTTTCAGCAGCACGCGGAACATTACCTTCGGATGTTGGGAGAGGCGCAGCGCGAACAGGAACAGCGCCGCGAACAGCAGGAACGGGAAAACCGCGAACGCCAGGCGCAACGCGACCGGGATCGCCAGCAGCGCGACGGGGGCGAGGCCGAAAAGAGCGACCGCCCCGAGAAGGCAGACAAGCCCGAGCGCGCGGACAAGCCTGAAAAGGCCGACAAGCCCGCCCGCAAGGAACGCCCCCCCCGGCAACAGCCCGAAACCGCCGCGATGGGCGCTGACGTGGTCGATTTCGGGGCCGAGGATGACGGGCCGGGCCTGGTCGACACCCCCGAGTCGCGCGCCGAGGCTCAGCCCGAGGTGAAGGCTGCGGCGAAGGAGACCGTCAAGGAAGCCGATGCCGAAAAGGCGCCGGAAGAGGCCGCTCCCGCTGCCGAGGCCCCGGCCAAGGCAGAGGAAAAGCCCAAGAAACCGCGCGCCCCGCGCAAACCCCGCAAAAAGCCCGAGCCGAAGGCCGCAGAGGCCGAAGAGGCGCCCGCCGCAAGCACCCCGGCAGAAGGCGACAGCTCGACCCCGGACGCCGCCGAATAAGATCGGCGCCGGGGGGGGCGCTCAGTCCGCGGCGAGGCTGCGGGCCAGTGCGCAGAAGGCCTCCAGCGGAACGCGCTCGGCGCGTTCCGTGGGCGGGATCCCGGCCGCGGCCAGGTGATCCTCGATCTGCGGTGACAGACCTTTCAGGGCCGCGCGCAGCATCTTGCGCCGCTGGTTGAAAGCCGCCGCCACCACCCGTTCCAGGACTTTTGCATCCGCTTCGTATCGCGGCGCGGGCAGGGCGGTCAGATGCACCACGGCAGAGCTGACCTTGGGCGGTGGCGTAAAGGCCCCCGGCGGCAACGTCAGTGCGATGCGCGCATCACAACGCCATTGCGCCAGCAGGGCCAGACGGCCATAGGCCTTGGACCCGGGTTCTGCCACGATGCGTTCGGCGACTTCCTTCTGGAACATCAGCGTCAGCGATTTCCAGGCCGGCGGCCAGTCACGGGGGGTCAGCCAGCGCACCAGGAGTTCCGTACCGACGTTGTAGGGCAGGTTGGCGCAAATCGCGTAGGGCGCGGCCAGATGCGTTGCGGGGTCGATCTCCAGCGCGTCGCCCTCGATCACCTCCAATCGGTCGGGATAGGCCGCGGCGATCTCTTCCAGAACGGGCAGACAGCGCGCGTCCTTTTCCACCGCCAGCACCTTGCGCGCGCCCTCGGCCAGCAGCCCGCGGGTCAACCCGCCGGGGCCGGGGCCAACCTCCAGAACGTCGGTTTCGCTCAGGTCGCCCGCAACCCGGGCGATCCGCGCCGTCAGGTTCAGGTCCAACAGAAAGTTCTGCCCCAGCGATTTGCGCGCCGAAAGCTGGTGCTGCGCGATCACCTCGCGCAAGGGGGGAAGGTCGTCGATGCGGCTCATGGCGTCTTCTTTGTTCAAATACCTCTGGGGGTGAAGGCCATAGGCCTAGGGCAAAGCCCTCTTCATGCCAGCCGTGCCGCCATGCGCAGCGCCGCCAGCGTCGAGGACGGGTTGGCCAGCCCCTTGCCCGCGATGTCGAAGGCGGTGCCATGATCCGGCGAGGTGCGCACGAAGGGCAGCCCCAGGGTAACATTCACGCCCTCGTCGAAATCCAGTGTCTTGATCGGGATCAGCGCCTGGTCGTGGTACATGCAGATCGCGGCGTCATAGCCCGCGCGGGCGCGGTCGTGGAACATCGTGTCGCCGGGCAGCGGGCCGCGCAGGTCCATGCCCTCAGCGCGCAGCCGGTCCAGCACCGGGGCGATCAGTCCGGCGTCCTCCTTGCCCATGCGCCCGCCTTCGCCGGCGTGGGGGTTCAGACCGGCCACGGCCAGCCGCGGCGCGGCGATGCCGAACTGCGTGACAAGGGACTCGTGAGTGATGCGGATGCGGCGTTCCAGCAGTTCGGGCGTCAGGGCAGAGGGTACATTGGCGATGGCAATATGGATCGTCACCGGCACCACGCGCAGCCGGTCAGAGGCCAGCATCATCACCACCTCGTCGGCGCCCGCCAGATGGGCCAGGAACTCTGTATGGCCGGGAAAGGCAAATCCGGCGCCCTCTGCCAGGGCCTGCTTGTGGATGGGCAGCGTGCAAAGCGCAGAGGCCGCGCCGGACTGTACCAGCTGCACGCCTTCCTCGATGGACCGGATCACCCCGGTGGCATGAGCGGCCTGCGGCGTGCCCGGCACCCGGGGGCCGGGCATCTCGATCGGCCAGACCGGCAGGCCCTCGGCGCAGCGTGTCACCGCTTCGGCGGGATCCTGCAACACCACATGGGGCACCTTTCCCGGCAGGTGGGCAGGGTCGCCGATCCAGAAAAACGCAAGATCGCTGCCCAGGGCCTCCCAGGCCGCTTCGGCCAGTTCCGGACCAATGCCCGCCGGCTCGCCACAGCTCAGCGCGACGGGACGGCTCATTTCTCGACGATGAGGGCGTCGGCGCGCAGCTGCGACAGGTAGCCGTCGGCCAGCTTGGCCAGTCGCTGGTTGCGCAGGCCCAGCGTGATCTGCGAGCGGTCCACGTCTTCCTGGATTTCGGCAGAGCGCCCGCAGAGCATCAGGAAGACCAGCGTCTGGCCGCCCGAACGGGTCAACGCGGTGGACACTTCGCCCGGATCCAGCTTGGACAGTTCGAGTGCGATGTCGGTCGGCAAGTCCTCGACCGGCAAAGTGCCGCGCTCCAGAACCTCGGGCGGCTGGCCCTTGGCGACACCGTACAGATCGTCGCAGCGGTCGACCCGGCCAATGATCTCGCGCGCCTTGGCAAGCGTCTCGGCTGACCTCCCGCCGGGCATGTAGTAGGCGGCATATTCCACGGCGCTGACCTTGGACGGGGTATAGCCGGTTTCCTGAACGTCACGCATCTGGAACAGCGCGATGGCGCCGTCCAGCGGGATCGGGTCGGTCACTTCGCCCGGGGCGAGGCCGAGCAGCAGCGGTTGCAGCGGCGGCGGCAGGTCGGAGAGGTCACGCCAGGGCAGGCGGCCACCGTCCTGGCGGGTGGCGGTGGCGGAATACTGGCGCGCCTCGGCGGCAAAGGCGCCAAAGCTCTTGATCCGGGCAATCCGCTCGGCACGGGCGCGCACCACGTCTTCCTCGCCGGGGCGGACCGGCATGATGATCTCGGACAGCAGCACGCGCACGGTGCTGCCGGTGCCTTGCTGCGACAGGGCGCGGTCGATCTCGTCCTCTGATACGGTGGCACGGGCACCGAACCGCGCCTGCACCAGCTGACGCCAGCTCAGGCCGGCTTGCACGAAGTCGCGGAAGGTCTGTTCGGCCACACCCTCGGCGGCCAGCGCGGCGACGAACTGTTCGCGGCTCATGTCGGCACGGCGGGCGAATTCCGCCATCCCATCCAGGACTTCCTGGTCGGTCGGACGAATGCCGTTGTCGCTGGCCGCCTGCAGGCGCAGCCGGTCGTCGACAAGCTGCTCGCGCGCCAGCTGGGTCAGGTCGCCGGGGGCGCTCAGGACCTGCAGCATGCGCCGGCGCTGCTGCAGTTCGTAATTGGTGATGATGCTGTCGTTTACCTGGATCGCCGGGGCAAAGAGGTTTTGCGCGGCAAGCGGGGCCGGCGCCGTGGCAATCGCCAACGCAAGAAACGGTGCGAACAGACGGGTCAGAACGAACATGTGCGGCGGTACTCCTTGCCACTGTTGCCGGCGCCGAACCCTGTCAGCGCGATGGTCAGATCGAAATCGGTGGACGGGTCGACAATGGAGGAAGAGGCGTAGTCCCGCGTCACCTGGAAGTCCACCTGAATGCATTCGTTGCGGTATTGCAGCCCAAGCCCGACCCGGTCAACCCGCTGGTCCGCCAGATCGTAGCGGGCCTCGCTGGAGGTCGCCCAGTGCCGGTTCAGCTGGTACCGGCCGTCGAAGGTCCATTCCGACTGTGTCTGGTCGCGGTCCTCGTCCGGATCCGTGACCAGCAGAAGATAGGAGGCGCCCAGGTCCATGCGGGTGTTCGACCAACCTGCGCGTGCCTCGGCCTTGGAAAAGCCGCCGTCATGGTCCAGCAGACCGCGCGCCGAGAGCGTCAGCCCCAAGGGATTGGAAAACCGCCCGGCGATCAGCAGATCGGACGACGTGCCGCTCAGCCCGGAGGAACGCGAGAAATCCGTATCGGCGGTTTCTCGCCAGATCTTGCCAAAGGTCAGAGCGGCGGACCATCCGTCCGGCGCCTGGTGCAGCCAGCGCATCCCGGCGGCCAGTGTCGCACCGTGTTCGCGCCGGTCACTGGCGGGATAGCGGGACAGGGACAGCAGGTTGGCCTCGTCGAACTCGACCCGGGTGCTTTCGTCGTTGGGATTGCGCAGCCGTTCGCCGCCAACCCAGCCGAATTGCAGGACGGGTTCCAGGAGGGTGCGCCCACCGCCCGCGCCCTGGCGCTGCAACGGATAGCGGAATTCCGCGGCGACGCCGGGGATGGCCCGGCTGACCACGGCATCCGAGGTCACGTCCTGCTCGGTCAGGTAGCGATCCACCCAGAGATGCGTCGACAGGCCGGCGCGGATGCCGCCGGGCAACGTCCATCGGTTGCGCCAGCTCATCTCGGCATTGATGCGCATCACGTCGCGGCCATCGATTTCGTCATCGTCATCGGGGCCGTCGGTATCGTTCTTGGACTGGCGCAGGTGGCCGTGGGTTTCCGCGGCCAGGCGCAGCTCTCCGCCGACGAGACCGGGAAAGAAACGACGTTCCAACCGGTAGTCGGCGATAAAGCGCGGCTGGGTCGAATTACTCTCGAAGTCGCGCAGCGTCTGGTAGTTCAGAACACTCGCGGTCATGATGCTGTGGGCCTTGATCCGGTCCAGTGAAACATCGCTGGCCAGCCTGTCCGCGTCGCTGATGTCGTAGTCATAGAGATAGGACTCGTCCGAAATCGACTTGAGGTTGAAGGACAGCTTGTAATCTCTTGGAAGGTCAAAATCGCCGCTGGCAAAGAGATATCCCCGGAGGCTGTCAGCCATCAGCGTGTCCGACGTCAGCCCCCCTAGAAGCGTCAGCCGTCCGCTGCGATAGGCCCGCCGATAACGGAATTCCAGCGTCCGCGTCTTGGAGGACAGGTAGGGCGTCAGCGTCAGATCCTGGTGGCGCCCGATCGGGATGAAATAGGGGGTCTTTACGCCGAACCCCAGCAAAGTGCTGCTGTGGATCGTCGGGATCAGGAAGCCGCGGGCACGTTCCAGCGTCGGGTCGGGCAGGCGCAGCCTCGGAAAGTAGAACACCGGCACGTCCAGTACGCGCAGCTGAGCGTCGTCAAAGTACATCTGCCGTTCCAGCTGGTCGTGCACCACCCGCGAGGCGCGGATCTGCCACAGCGGCACGCGGTTGCTGCCGCAGACCTGGCACGAGGTGACGGCGACGCGGCTCAGCTGGGTGAAACGGCCGTCGACCCTGCGCGCCTCGACGGAGGCCAGTTGCAACTGCTGGTCCAGCACCATGCGCGCCCCGGCCAGCAAGCCGTTGCGAAAGCCCTGGTCCATTTCGGCATAGGTGGCGGTGATGATATTGCCGTCGGCGTCGATGATCCGGATCGGCCCGTCGATCATGAGCTGGTCGCTGGCCTGATCGTAGACGATGCGCTCTGCCGTCAGCCGCAGCCCGTCGTGAAAGGCCTCGACATTGCCGGTGGCCACAAGACGATTGTCGGCCTCGACATAGACCGCGTCCGCCACCAGCATCGCCGGGTCGGCCGTGTCTTCGGCACTGTCCTGGGCCCAGGCGGGCAGGCTCAGAAAGGCAACGGCCGCAAGGAGACGGGCCAGGCATGTCAGCGCGCGTGTCATCCGTCCTCCATATGCAAGACCAACCCCATTGCAAGGAGAACGGATGCAACCGGTGGCACCCAGGCAGCAACAAGTGGTGCCAGTTGACCGTTTTCCCCCATGATCTGGGCGAAACTTCGCACATAATAAAGACCGAATCCAAGCAGGACCGCCGAGAGGATCGCAATTCCCGTCCGTCCGAGGCGCGTGGGCCGCATGGTAAAGGCCGCGCCGATCAGGGTCATCGCGACCAGGAACAGCGGGCGCGACAGTTCCATGTGCATCCAGACGATGTAACGGCGGGCCGAAAACCCAGAGGATTCAAGGCCCTGGATAAAGGTGGGCAGATCCCAGATTGCCACCGCAGAGGGTTTGCCGAACCGATCGCGGATGCTGTCCTGCGTCAGTGTCGACGGCAGGCGCAACTCGTCGTGCAGCTTGGCGCCGGATTCGGGGTTCAAGCCGGCGGTCAGCGGCCAGGCCTTGGCATCGTTCAGAACCCAGTAGCCATCCGAGAGGTGCGCGCGATCGGCCAGGATCCGGGTCGCCGGACCGCCACCCGGGGCATAGACGACGATCGAGACCTCGAACAGGCTGGTCGCCTCTGCGTTGGCGCGGGCGGCATGGATCACGGCCTGGCCTTCGTCGCCGCCCTGGCGCAGCCACAGCCCCTCGGGTCCTATGGACAGGGCAGAGGCGCTGCCGCTTTCGTAGGTCTCGCGCAGTTCCGTATAGCGTTTCGAGGTGGCCGAAACGATCGGGTTCAGCAGCCCGACCACCAGCCCGCCGATCAGCAGGGCCATCACAACCGGCGCCATCAAGGCGGTCACGCCGGACCGTCCACTTGCCCGGGTAACCACCAGCTCCGAGGAGCGCGCAAGCCCTATGAACAGCGCAACGGTCGAGAGGATCATCACCAGAGGCACGATTTCATAGATGCCGCTGGGCAGTTTCATCAGCGTCACCTGTGCCACCTGGCCAAAGCTGACGCTGTCGTCGAAACGGCGCATTTCCTCGATCAGGTCCAGCAGGCCCTGGAAGAGGGCAAAGATCCCGAAGACCGACAGGAACATCCACAGATAGCGGCGGGCAAAGTAGAAATGCAGCGTCATGCCGTGGCCTCCTGCACGGGCCGGCGCCTGCGCCTTGGCCGATAGGTCCGCGACGCCTGCCAGAGCAGGACCCAGACCACGGCGAGCCCGATGAGACTGGGCAGGTAAACCAGCGGCCACATCGTGTGATCGGCGCGCACCGGGTCCGTCACCAGGCTCTCGACCAGCTTGACCAGCACCAGGAGGCCGATGGCAAAGACGATCTGCCAGGTCACGCCAAAACGCGAGAAGCCGCCCACCATCAATGCGGCGTAGCCGATCAGGGGGGCCACCATCACCAGCAGGGCCAGCTGAAACCGCAGGTGGCCTTCCTCGACCGCCTCGCCGGGCGTGTCGTGCGCCTCTTCTGCGGCGGCGACGGGTTGGGTGATCAGCTCCCATGTGGGCATGTAGTTCAGGCGCCGGCTGTTCGGTCGTCCGGCGATGACAAGTTCCGAGACGTCATAAACGAGGTCATTGAAATTCGTTGTCGAGAGGCGGCGGTCCTCGAGATCCATTGTCTGCGCCATGCCGGACAGCATCACCAGCTTGGGCCCTTCGTCGTCGTTGATGAGATAGGCTTGTTCCGAGGTATAGGTCACGTCGCGCCCGGGCGTGCGACGGTCGGACAGGACGACGTCGCGCAATTCGCCCTGTTCGGTGATGTCGCGGATGTAAAAGGTCACGCCGTCCACAGGGTGCAGAAAGACCCCGTCGCGCAAGAGCTGGGCGCTGACCGATCCCGACAGTGCCTTTTCGCGGATGCGCAGCTGTTCCAGAGATTTCGGCACCAGAAGATGCGTCAGCACCGACATCATCAGCGCCACGATGATCCCGAAGATCAGCACCGGCCGCGCCAGCCGCCAGGGGGAGTAACCGGTTGCCTGCACAACCGTCAGCTCGCTGTCGGAGCTCAGACGGTTGGTGACATAGACCGCACCCGCGAAACTGGCCATCGGCAAAACCTGGGCGATCACCGCCGGCAGCGACAGGGCGGTGAATTCCATCACCACGCCCACCGAATGGCCGTCGGAAACCAGGCGGTCAAAGACCGCAACGGCCCTGTTCACCCAATACACAGCCACAAGGACTAGGGCGAAAAAGCCAAACACCACCATCAGTTGCGACAGGACGTATCTGTCGAATCTCTGCAAAGGCTTGGTCCCCCCAGACCTGTCCAGTGGCGGCACGCTACCCCATCCCGCGGAATTGGGAAAGGTGGCTCTGGTCAACCGGTGCGGGCGGCGTTACCTCTCGTGGGCGGAACTCAGCTCAGGAGAAAATGACCCATGACCGATCTGCGCGCGATCAGCTTTGCCGAGGTTGCCCTGGACGGGCTCGAGCAGACGGAGGGCCGCCTTGCCGTCCTCGTCACGCCCGAGGGCACGCTCAGCCCCGGCGCGCGGCGTCTGAACCGCCTGACCAAGGGGGCCTTGGGGCGCGCGGTCGAAAGCGAGGCCTGGGGCAAGCTCTCTGCCGGCGAGGCGCTGAGCCTGGCCTGGCCCGCGGGTCTGTCCGCCGAAGGTGTCGAGATCGTCAAGCTGGCCCGCCGCCCCTCGTTGGCCGAGGCCCGCAAGGCCGGGGCCACAATGGCCAGGGCAGCGGGCAAGTCGGCACTGACCGCGCTGGTCGAGGCGACGCGCCTGCCCGAGGAAATCGCCCTGGGCCTGGCCCTGCGCGGCTATGACTTCACCGCGCGCAAGTCCGATCCCGCCGAGGCGCCCGCCGCTGCGGTGATGATGGTCAAGGCCCCCGACGAGGCCGAGGCCGCCCACGTTGCCGCCCGCGCCGTGGCCGAGGGTGTTGCATTCACCCGTGACCTTGTCTCGGAACCGGCCAACGTACTGACCACGGTCGAATTCGCCGCCCGGCTCGAGGCACTGCGCGAGATCGGGCTGGAGGTCGAGGTGCTGGAGGAAGACCAGCTTGAAAAGCTGGGCATGGGCGCATTGCTGGGCGTGGGCATGGGATCTGCCATGCCGTCCAAGGTCGTGACCATGCGCTGGAAGGGTGCCGAGGGCGCGCCGCTGGCCTTGATCGGCAAGGGCGTGGTCTTTGACACCGGCGGCATCAGCCTCAAGCCCGCCGCCGGCATGGAAAGCATGACGATGGACATGGGCGGCGCGGGCACGGTCTCGGGCGTGATGAAGGCCTTGGCCCTGCGCAAGGCCAAGGCGCATGTGGTGGGCATGGTCGGCCTGGTCGAGAACATGCCGTCCGACCGCGCACAGCGGCCCGGCGACATCGTCACCTCGATGAAGGGCGACACCATCGAGGTCATCAATACGGATGCCGAAGGCCGTCTGGTGCTGGCCGACGTGATGTGGCACGCGCAGGAAACCGAGAAACCGGCTGCAATGATCGACCTGGCCACGCTGACCGGGGCCTGCATCGTCGCTCTGGGTCATGAGAACGCGGGCGTCTTTTCCAACGACGACGGTCTGGCGGCGGATTTCCTGAAGGCGGCCGGGGCCGAGGGCGAGGGTGCCTGGCGCCTGCCGTTGGGGCAGGCCTATGACGATCAGCTGAAAAGCCAGAAGGCCGACATCAAGAACGTCGGTGGCCGCCCGGCGGGCGCGATCACCGCGGCACAGTTCCTGCAGCGCTTCGTCCAGGAGGGCACCCCCTGGATCCACCTTGACATCGCGGGCGTGGCGCAGGTCAGCAAGGACACAGAACTGTCGCCCAAGGGGGCGACCGGCTGGGGCGTGATGGCGCTGGATCGCCTGGTGCGCGACCGTTTCGAGAGCTGACAAGGGCGCGCGCCGGTCCACTGGGACGGGCGCGCGGTTTCCTTTGTTTGGCACATATCTCGGGGGAGTCTGCCTTGGGCAGAGGGGGCAGTTCCCCCATCCCCCGGTCGGCAACCCGGAGCACCCGCATGGGAGAGGCGTATTTCTATCACCTGACCCGCCGCCCGCTGGAGGCGGTTCTGCCGGACCTGCTGGAGAAATCCCTGGCGCGCGGCTGGCGTGTTTCGGTACGCGGCACGCAGGCGCAGCGGATGGACTGGCTGGACCAGAAACTCTGGCTTGGGCCGGAAGAGGGGTTCCTGCCGCATGGGCTTGCGGGTGGCCCGCATGACGCGGACCAGCCGGTGCTTTTGACGCTGGAGGCGAAGTCGCCAAATGACCCGGGGTGCCTGATGTGCATCGACGGCGCCGAGGTGACGCCTGAGGAGGTCTCTGCCCTGGACAGGGTCTGTGTCCTGTTCGATGGCCACGACGGGGCCGCGCTGCAACGCGCCCGTGATCAGTGGCGCGGCCTGACGGGCGCGGGCTGCAAGGCGCAATACTGGTCCGAGGAATCGGGCCGCTGGGAGAAGAAGGCCGAGAGTTGATCTCTGCCTATCTCTGCAGGACCAGCTTGCCGCCGGTGATCTGCAGGCTGGCGAACCGGTCGAGATAGCTCATCCCCAAGAGCGAGTTCTGCATTTCGCCGCCGTTCACATAGGCAGGCACACGCGTGTCGGTGAAGGGGCCGATGGAAACCTCGTCCAGTGTCACGCGCGCGGTGCGGACCACGCCGTTTGCGGTCATGGCCTCGGTCAGGAAATGCAGATTCTGGTCGTCGATACCCGCGCGCCGGGCCGCGTCGCGCGTCAGCACCATCGAGGTGGCGCCGGTATCGACGACAAAGCGCACCGGAGCGCCGTTGACTTGGAGGTTGACGTAATAATGCCCGTCGGGCGCGCGGGGCAGTTCGATCCGCCCCTCGCTGGCGGTGACCATCTGTTGCGGCTGTACGGTCTGGCGAATGTCCTGCCAGAGGCCATAGATCGCGACAAAGCCGACAAAGATCAGCGCCCAGGCGGCCAAGTATTGCAACGACTTGTTCAGGGTGCTCCGGTTCTGCACAAAAAACCAGCCCGCGATCACGCTGCCCAGCAAGACGAGGTAGATGAGATTTCCGATCTGGTCGCCCGTCATGGCTGGCCTCCGGTTGGTCTATCTGAAAAGATAGGCATTCCGCGCCCGAGGTACAGGGTCAGACCGGGGCGAGCCCGAAATTGCGCAACCCGTCCAGCACGAATTGCACGGACAGCGCGGCCAGCAGCATCCCCAGGAGGCGGGTGACCACGTTGATCCCGATGCGGCCAAGCGCACGCTCGATCACGCCGGCGGTCAGGAACAGCAGCAGCACCAGCAGCAGAACCGCGGCCATGACACCCAGCACACCGGCCATCGCCAGCGCATCCTCTGCCGCGCCCGCCAGCAGGATCATCGAGGCAATGGCCCCCGGTCCGGCGATCAGCGGAATGGCGAGGGGGAAGACCGAAGGGTCGGGGAAGTCTTCCTCGTCGGCCTTGTCCTCGCGCCGCTTGGTGCGGCGTTCGAACAGCATGTCCAGCGCGGTGATGAACAGCAGGATGCCGCCCGCGATGCGGAAGGCGGGCATGGAGATCCCGATGAAGCCCAGCACTGCCTCTCCGAAGAAGGCAAAAAGCGTCAGCAGGCCAAAGGCGATGATGCAGGCCCGATAGGCCACCGCGCGCCGGTGCCGCGCATCCGTGCCCTGCGTCAGCGCGATGAACATCGGCGTCAGCCCGATCGGGTCGATGATCACGAAGACCGTGACAAAGGCGCTGATGAGAAAGGCGGTGTCCATGAGGTTCGGGCTAGTCGCTTGCGGGGCGCTTGTCCAGCTTTGCGGCGGCGCCCGGGCCAGGATGCCGGACTAGGCGCTTTCCGCCGTGTCCAGCTTTTCGACCGCCTTTTCCCAGAGCCCCTCGGCCTTGTGCAGCCCATCCATGACCTCGGCGTATTTCTTGTTCCAGGTCTCAAGCTCACCCAGGCGGCTGTCCTCGTAGAGCGCGGGATCGGCCAGCTTTTTCGCAAGCTTCTCGCGCATTTCCTCAAGCTTGCCGACCCGGTCCTCGCATTTGCGCACCTCGGCGCGCAGGTCGAGGATCTGGTCGCGCGAGGGGCGCTTTGGCTTTTCGACGGGCTTGGCCGGTTTCGGCGGCGCATCGCGCGACAAGAGCATGGCGCGATAGGCGTCGAGATCGTCCTCGTAGGGTTTGACCGTGCCATCGCCCACCAGCCACAGCCGGTCGGCCACCATCGACAAGAGATGCATGTCGTGGCTGACCAGGATCACCGCGCCGGAGTAGGCGGTCAGCGCCTCGACCAGCGCCTCGCGGCTTTCGATGTCGAGGTGGTTGGTCGGTTCGTCGAGGATCAGCAGATGCGGCGCGTCGAGCGTGGCCAGCAGCAGTGACAGGCGGGCCTTTTGTCCACCCGAAAGCCGCCCGACCTCTGTTTCCGCCTGTGCGGCCATCAGGCCGAAGCTGGCCAGCTGCGCGCGCAGCTTGGCAGGTGGCGTGCCCGGGCGTTCCCGTTGCAAATGCTGGATCGGCGTTTCGTCCAGATGCAGTTCATCCACCTGATGCTGGGCGAAATAGCCGATGCGCAGCTTGGACGAGCGACTCATCCGGCCGTCCATCAGGGGCAGTCGGTCAGACAGGAGTTTCGACAGGGTCGATTTGCCCTGGCCGTTCTTGCCCAGGAGCGCGATCCGGTCGTCCTGGTCGATGCGCAGGTTCAGGCGGCTGAGCACCGGCTTGCCGTCGTAGCCGGTCACGCCGCTCTCGATGTTGATGATCGGGGGCGAAAGCTCATCGGGTTGGGCAAAGGTGAAGACGCGCTTGGCGGCGTCCTCGGGCGCGGTGATCATGTCCATACGCTCGATCATCTTGAGACGGGACTGGGCCTGTTTCGCCTTCGAGGCCTTGGCGCGGAAGCGGTCGACAAAGCTTTGCAGGTGGGCGCGGCGCTGGTCCTGCTTTTTCGCCATCGCCGCGGCCTGGGCGCGCTTTTCGGTACGCAGCTTGGCGAAGCCGTCGTAGGGCGTGCCGTAGTAGGTCAGCTTGCGGTCCTCAAGGTGCAGGATGCTCCCCACTGCGCGGTTCAGCAGACCGCGGTCGTGGGAAATCACGATCACCGTGTGCGGGTATCGCGCGAGGTAGGATTCGAGCCACAGCGCGCCCTCGAGATCGAGATAGTTGGTCGGTTCGTCGAGGAGCAGCAGGTCGGGCTGGGCGAAAAGAACGCCCGCCAAGGCCACGCGCATCCGCCAGCCGCCCGAAAAGGCCGAGCAGGGCTGTTTCTGCTGCGCGTCGTCAAAGCCCAGTCCGCGCAGGATGGTCGAGGCGCGGGCCTCGGCGCTCCATGCGTCGATGTCGGCCAGCCGGGTCTGGACCTCGGCGATACGGTGCGCGTCGGTGGCGGTTTCCGCCTCGGCCATCAGGGCGGCGCGTTCGGTATCGGCCTCCAGCACCGTGTCGATCAGCGAGGTTTCGGAAGACGGGACCTCTTGGCTGACGCCGCCGATGCGGGCGCGCGAAGGCAATGAGATTTCGCCGTTGTCCAGCGTCAGTTCGCCCCGGATCAGGCGAAAGAGCGTTGTCTTGCCCGCACCGTTGGGACCGACGAGGCCGACCTTGTGGCCCTCGGGGATGGTGGCGGAGGCGTCTTCGAAGAGCGGGCGGCCCTCGACGGAATAGGCGATGGAGTCGATCCTGAGCATGGCGGGGCTGTAGCAGAGGCCGCGGGGAGGGGCCAGAGCCCGTCGTGGCGAGCGATCCGCAAGCCCGCCGTCCGCCTTGGCCGCAGATCCATGTCAGGGCTTTTCAAGCCGAGGGGGGCGTGCTACGCGCCAGCGCAGAATTCGGCCGGGCGAACCGGCCCCGAAACGCGAGGAAGACAGACATGGCCACCGAACGCACCCTTTCGATCATCAAACCCGACGCCACCAAGCGCAACCTGACCGGCAAGATCAACGCCAAGTTCGAAGATGCGGGCCTGCGCATCATCGCGCAGAAGCGCATCCAGCTGACCAAGGCGCAGGCCGGCCAGTTCTACGCGGTGCACGCCGAGCGTCCCTTCTACGATGAACTGTGCGAATTCATGGCCTCCGAGCCGGTCGTCGTGCAGGTGCTGGAAGGCGAAGGCGCGATCCTGAAGAACCGCGAAGTCATGGGCGCGACCAACCCCGCCGATGCCGCACCGGGCACCATCCGCGCCGAGTTCGCGGAATCCGTGGGTGAGAACTCGGTCCACGGTTCCGACGCGCCGGAAACCGCCAAGGAAGAGATCTCCTTCTTCTTCTCGGGTCTCGAACTGGTCGGCTAAGCCGTCGTCGAGTTCTGAAATTGATGCCGCCTCCGGGACACCGGGGGCGGCATTTTTCGTTTGTCTGATGCTGGTCTGGTAGGTCAGCGGCGTTCGATCACGCCGATCTCGTCCAGGATGCGATCGAACGCGGTCCGGGGGGCGGTGGTGGTCTGTGCCTTGAGCGCGTCGAACTGGGCGCGCAGGGCGTCCTTTTCCGCGCCCTTGCAGTCGTTCCAGGGGCGACCCTGAAGGGCCATGTGCAGGACGTAGTAGCCGATGAAATGAGGACGTTCGCCGGAAACAAGCAGCTTGCGATAGGCCTCATGCGCGCCGAGAGCGCGCAGCGTTTCGGCGTCGGGGATGCCCGCGGCCGTGCAAGCCTTTTCGAAGGCCGGCCCCAGGTTGCGGATGGTACTGATCGGCGTGCCGCTCATCTCGGCATCAGATTGGCTGTGGCGACGGGCAGGGCGGCGACAAAGTCCCTCGGGTGGGCCGATCCGGCGTTGCGGACATTGGCCGAAACGACAGGAGCGCCCGAGCAGAGCCTTTTCCTGCCAGGGTCAGGCATGGGCGCGGGCCTGGGTTTCGGCAAAGGCGCAGAGGGTCTGCAACGCCTCTACTAGCCGGTCGTCCGCGACGGTCAGCGCCACGCGGATATGCCCGGCGGCGGATTTGCCAAAGTTTTCCCCCGGCATGACGGCGATGCGGTGATCGTCCAGCAGGGCCTCGGCGAAATCGCGGCCCGAGAGACCTGTCGCGCGGATGTCGAGCATGAGGTACATGGCGCCCTGCGCAGGGATGGCCTTGATCGTGGACTGCCCCTCGATCACCGTCAGTGCGAGGTCGCGGCGGCGGCGGAAGGGTTCTGCGATCTGTTCCTCGAGCCCGGCGCCCTGTTCCAGTGCAAAGAGCGCGCCGTCCTGGATGTAGCCGGGCACGCCGTAGGTGGTTGCGGTGGCCAGGTCGATCAACCGGTCGATGGCCTCTGTCGGGCCGACGATCCAGCCGGCGCGGGACCCGGTCATGGCGTGGCTTTTCGACATGGAGCCGACAATCAGCGTGCGGTCCACCATGCCCGGAAGGCTGCGCGGACTGATGTGCTGGCCTTGCCAGACCTGGGTGTCATAGACCTCGTCCGAGATCAGCCAGAGATCGTTGTCCGTGCAGGCTTGCGCGATCTCTTGGAGCGTGTCGCGGGGATAGACCATGCCGGTGGGGTTGTTGGGCGTGTTGACCAGCAGGCTCTTGGCGCCGGTCTCGCGGGCGGCGGTCTGGATGGCGTCGCCGCGCGGGAGGAATGCGTCGGCGGCCCGCGTGGCGACGGGCACCGCGCGGCCCGAGGCGGCGCGGATCGTGCCGGGGTATGTGGCGTAATAGGGGTCGATGTAGAGCGCGGCATCGCCGGGGGTCAGCACGGCCATGTGCGCCGCAAAGAGCGCCGCCTGCCCGCCGGGGGTGATGAGCACGTTGTCGGGCGTGGTTGGCACGCCGGTGCGTTGGGTGATGCGGCTGGCCACGGCCTCGCGCAGGGCAGAGACGCCGGGGACCATCGCATAGCCCGTGTGACCGCCAAGGGCGGCGTCATGAATCGCCTGAAGGATCGCGGGATCGGTGCCGATGTCATGTTCGCCGATCGTCAGTTCGGTCACGGGCTCGCCCGCGGCGACGAGCGCGCGGGCACGGTAGAACACCTCCCACCCGTCGGAGCCGCCTTCGTTGAGCGTGGTGATACGGGAAGAGAGCTGGGCCATGGTGTTGTCCTTTCTTGGAAATGTCTTGCCAGAGCTGTCATGGCGCGGCAAGTCGCTTCTCCACGCGTTAATCATGGGTTCATAAATGTAAATGAAATCAGATGCTTGCGTCCGCGCCCCCGATTGACCCAGCGCGCGGTCGAACGTATGGTTTCAGACATGCTGGACGAGGTACGGCAGGCGGCCCCCGGGGGAACCCCTTGGGGCCGTTTTTCGTGCCCTGCCACCCAGGAGGGGCAACCTACAGGCAAAAAAGGTGTCGAGCATGAGCAGTGCAGAGCAGAAACAAGAAGAACCGCGCATCGTCATCATCGCCAGCGAGCGGTGTGAGCGTCTGCGCAGGCAGCGTGACCGGGCAACGGCCACGATTGCGGAACTCGTCGACCAGATAGGCGAACTGCAGGACAGGGCGAAAAGAGGGGATGTGGCGAAGAAGTCCGAGGCGAGCAGCGCCCTGGGCGAATTGAGGTACTGGCTGCGTGCAGCCCGGGAAACGGAGTTGGAACTTGAAGAGATCATCCGAAAGGAAGAGGGAATCAGCGATGTCTACGGACTCGACCTCGAGGCAGCCCGACTTGCGGTCGGGTGCCGCCTGGATAGCCTCCGGGCCTGCTGTTCTGAAGGACAGGTTCCTGAATGAAATGTCCGAGGGGGAGCGCATGGCGCTCCCCTACCTTTTCGAGTTCTGGGCCCATGCCCACCAGTTGCCGCCCGAGGGCGACTGGCGCACCTGGGTGATCCTGGGCGGGCGCGGCGCGGGCAAGACCCGCGCCGGGTCGGAATGGGTCAGGGCTCAGGTCGAGGGTGCCAAGCCGCTGGACAAGGGGCATTGCCGGCGCATCGCGCTGATCGGCGAGACCTATGACCAGGCGCGCGAGGTGATGATCTACGGCGATAGCGGGATCATGAACTGCACACCGCCTGACCGGAAACCGAAATACATCTCGACGAGGCGGACGCTGGTCTGGCCCAACGGAGCCGAAGCGATGGTGTTTTCGGCACAGGACCCGGAGGCGCTGCGCGGGCCGCAGTTCGATGGCGCCTGGGCGGATGAATTCGCCAAGTGGAAAAAGGCGCAGGATGTCTGGGACATGTTGCAGTTCGGGCTGCGGTTGGGGGAGACGCCAAGGGTCTGCGTGACGACGACGCCGCGCAACGTGGGTGTGCTGAAGGAATTGCTGGACTTGCCTTCGACCGTATCGACCCATGCGCGGACCGAAGCCAATCAGGCGCATCTGGCCGAGACCTTCCTCGACGAGGTGCGGGCACGCTATGAGGGCCAGTCGCTTGGCCTGCAGGAACTGGACGGCGTGTTGCTGGACCAGGTGGACGGGGCCTTGTGGACACGGGAGATGCTGGACGGTGCGCGCGCCGGGCGGTTGCCCGACATGGACCGGGTCGTGGTTGCCGTAGATCCGCCGGCAGGCGCCGGGGCGCGGGCAGATGCCTGCGGAATCGTCGTGGCGGGACTGGTCGACAGCGAAGACCCGCGCGAGCGGCGGGCCTATGTGCTGGAAGATGCCTCTGTCCAGGGGCTGTCGCCGGTCGGCTGGGCGACAGCCGTCATCGAGGTGGCGGCGCGTTGGCAGGCCGACCGGGTGGTGGCCGAGGTCAACCAGGGCGGCGCCATGGTTGAAGCCACCTTGCGGCAGGTCGATCCCTATGTCGCCTACAAGTCGGTGCATGCCTCGCAGGGAAAATCGCTGCGGGCCGAGCCGGTGGCGGCGCTCTATGAACAGGGGCGGATCAAGCATTCCGTCGGGCTGGCAGAGCTGGAAGCGCAGATGTGCCTGATGACACCCAATGGCTATCACGGGTCGGGCAGCCCGGACCGGGTGGATGCGCTGGTCTGGGCGCTGAGCGAGCTGATGCTGGGCGCCCGTCCGGTGAAGCGCGCTCCGCAGCTGCGGGTGTTGTGACGGTAACGGCGGAGAGAAGCGCGCCGGTCCGGGGGCATGCGGCCTTGGGGGCGCGTGGGGCGAGGGGCCAGCCCCTCGCGCTCTCCGGAGGTATTTACGGCCCAAAGAAACATGGGGTTCGGCGCTGATGTTGCGGTGTTGCGCTTAGGCCGGACGGTGGTGTGACGCGGCTTTAAGGCGGTTTTTCTAGATTGCCTCAAGAGACGCGGAGGTGGGCAGCCTCCGGGCCAGATCAGAAGACGGAACAGACCGGCAGCGCGCGGATCAGCGGTTCGCGCGGACGGGACGGGTGCGGGCCGTCGGGCGCGCCGCCTTGGGAAAAGGAGTGACTTGGCATGGTATTCGATTTTCTGCGGCGGGGCGGACAGGCCGACGAGGTGCAGGGCGCGCCACAGGTCAAGGCTTCGGCGACCGGGCGCCTGGTGGCGCATCTCAACGGGGGCCGCGTGGCCTGGAGCCCGCGCGATACCGTGTCGCTGACCAAGCAGGCCTTTGCCGGCAACCCGGTGGGGTTCCGCGCGGTCAAGCTGATCGCCGAGGCGGCGGCGGCGCTGCCTCTGGTTCTGCAGGACAATGCGACGCGCTATGCCGAGCACCCGATCCTCAAGCTGGTGGCGGCGCCCAACCCGGCCCAGGGGCGGGCCGAACTGTTCGAGGCATTGTATGGCCAGCTGCTGCTGTCGGGGGACGGTTACGTGGAGGCGGTCGCGGGTGAAAGCGGGTTGCCCTTCGAGTTGCACGTCTTGCGCAGTGACCGGATGAGCGTGGTGCCCGGCGCGGATGGCTGGCCGGTGGCTTATGAATACGCCGTGGGCGGCCGCAAGCATCGATTTGGGGTGACGGGTCCGGTGTCGCCGATCTGCCATGTGAAGGCCTTTCACCCGCAGGACGATCACTATGGATTGTCGCCCCTGCAGGCGGCGGCGCAGGCCGTGGACGTGCACAACGCGGCCTCGCGCTGGTCGAAGGGGCTGCTGGACAATGCGGCGCGGCCCTCTGGCGCGATCGTCTGGACGGGGGCGGACGGGCAGGGACACCTGAGCCCGGAGCAGTTCGAGCGCCTGCAGTCCGAGATGGAGATGCACCACCAGGGGGCGCGGAATGCCGGGCGGCCGATGCTGCTGGAAGGCGGGCTGGACTGGAAGCCGATGGGCTTTTCGCCCTCGGACATGGAGTTCCAGAAAACCAAGGAATCGGCGGCGCGAGAGATCGCCGTGGCCTTCGGTGTGCCGCCGATGATGCTGGGGATCCCCGGAGAAGCGACCTATGCCAACTACGCCGAGGCGCACCGGGCCTTCTATCGGCAGACGGTTTTGCCGCTGGCAACAAAGGTGGCGGCGAGTGTCGGGCGCTGGCTCTCGTCGTGGAGCGGCGAGGACGTCGTGCTGGCCCCCGACATGGACCAGGTGCCGGCGCTGGCCACAGAGCGCGATGCGCAATGGAACCGCGTGGCGCAGGCCGATTTCCTGACCCGTGCCGAGAAACGCCGGATGCTGGGCCTGCCCGCCGAGGCCGAGGAGGACACCAGTGACTGATCTGCGTTCGCGACACGAGGCGTTTGCCTGTGCGCCGGGACTGCGCCTGGAGGCGCATGAACGGGTCAGCAAGCTGCAGTTCGATGCGCTGACGGACCGTTTCGAACGGTTGGAAGCCCTGATCGAGCGATTGGAGCGGCGGCTGTGGCTGACGGTTTACGGGGTGGCCGGGGTGATCCTTGCGGATCTCTTCCAGGGGTTTCTGAGCGCGGCGCCCTGAGGAGACGGGCTGCGCTCCTAGCAGAGGGATCGAGATGGAACTTGAGCATAAATTTTGCCGCTTCGATGCGGATGTGACGGTCGAGGGACGCGACATCGAGGGCTATGCCTCGTTGTTTGGTGCCTGCGACCAAGGCGGCGACGTGGTGGCCCGGGGTGCATATGCAAGGTCGCTGAAACGGCTGGCCGGCGAAGGCCGCGCGGTCAAGATGCTGTGGCAGCACGACCCGGCGCAGCCCATCGGGATCTGGCAGGAGGTCCGCGAGGACGAACGCGGTCTCTACGTCAAGGGGCGCCTGCTCGACAGTGTTGAACGGGGCCGCGAGGCGGCGGCGCTGATCGAGGCGGGGGCCATCGACGGGTTGTCTATCGGCTATCGCACGCTGAAAGCCACGAAGAACGACAAGGGCCATCGGGTCCTGACGGAACTGGAGCTTTGGGAAGTGTCGCTGGTGACCTTTCCGATGCTGCCCAGTGCGCGGGTGGCGTCCAAGGGGGAAAGTCCCGACGACATCGCCCTGCGCGATCTGGCGGAGGCCCTAGAGGGCATGCGCCGCAACCTGGCGGGCGGCTGACGCGCGCCACTCATGAGGGAACGAAGGATGAGCGACACCGAGACCAAGTCTCGGACCGGGGAAGATCTGTCTCCGGTCGCCCGGGTGAGTGCCGCGATGGCGGGACTGATCGGGGACTACAAGGCCCTGCAGGCCGACCTTGAAGAGAAGCTTCAGAAACAGGAAGAGCGACTGACCATGCTGGATCACAAGACCGCGAAAGCGAACCGTCCGGCGCTTTCGACCCGTACCGAGGTCGAGGCCCCCCACCTGAAGGCGTTCGACGCCTATCTGCGTACCGGCGACGATGATGCCCTGCGCGGCCTTGAGCTGGAAGGCAAGGCCATGTCCACCGCGATCAACTCGGACGGCGGGTTCCTGGTGGATCCCGAGACCGCGCAGACCATCAAGTCCAAGCTGGACTCCAAGGTCTCGATCCGTGCGATTTCCAGCGTGGTGAATGTCGAGGCCTCGTCCTTTGACGTGCTGATCGACCAGAACGACACCGGCGCCGGTTGGGCCAACGAGACCTCGTCGACCGCCGAGACCGGGACGCCCACGGTCGAACGGATCTCGATCCCGCTCTACGAGTTGAACGCGATGCCCAAGGTTTCGCAGCGCCTGCTGGATGACAGTGCCTTCGACGTCGAGAGCTGGCTGGCGGCGCGGATCGCGGACAAGTTCGTGCGCGCCGAGGCGGCGGCCTTTGTCAACGGCGACGGTATCGACAAGCCGACCGGCTTTCTGACTCATCCGACCGTCGAGAATGACAGTTGGACCTGGGGCAGCCTGGGGTACAAGGCATCGGGGTCGGCAAGCGATCTAGGCAACGGCGATGTGCTGATCGACGTCACCTATGCGCTGGACTCGCGCTATCGCGCCAATGCGAGCTTCGTGATGAATTCGAAGACTGCAGCGGCGATCCGCAAGCTCAAGGACAATGATGGCCGTCACCTGTGGAACGATGGTCTGGCTGCCGGTGAACCCGCGCGTCTGCTGGGATACCCGGTGCTGATCGTCGAAGACATGCCAGACGTCGAGGCGGATGCCTGCCCCATCGCCTTTGGTGATTTCGGTGCCGGGTATACCGTCGCCGAACGGCCGGACCTGCGCGTGCTGCGCGATCCCTTCAGCGCCAAGCCGCATGTCCTGTTCTATGCCACCAAGCGCGTGGGCGGCGACGTGAGCGATTTCGCTGCCATCAAGCTGCTGCGCGTCGCCGTCAGCTGAGCCTGGCCATGAGATGGGAGGCGGGCCCCCGGGCCCGTCTCTCTGGGGCGCGCGCCTGTTCATGTTGTCCAGCTACCCCTCCGCCCGTGCAGCCTGGGCGGCGCGCGCCCAACCGCCTGGCGGACTAGGGATGGTCGAGGATTTCGGAGAAGAAACATGATGTTGGTGGAAGAAACCCAGGTGCCGGAGGCGGCGCTTCCGATCGATGCCTTGAGGGACCACCTGCTGCTGGGCAGCGGTTTTACCGAGAGCGATCTGCAGGATCCGGTTCTGATCTCATTCCTGCGCGCGGCGCTGGCCGCGATCGAAGGACGGACGAGCAAGGCGCTGATCTCCAGGGGCTTTCTGATGACGCTCGATCGCTGGAGCTCTTGCGAAGGACAGCGGCTGCCCGTGGGGCCGGTTCAGGCGGTTACGGAGGTGACTGTTGTCGATGCCTACGGCGCGGCAACAACCATCGACCCCGGCAGTTACCGGCTGCAGAAGGATCTCTTTGACCCGAAGCTTCGGCCTACTGGAACACGTCTTCCGGGTGTTCCGACGGGGGGATCGGTGGAGATCCGTTTCGACGCTGGATACGGTGCGGCTTTCAATGCGGTACCGGCGGACCTGAGACAGGCGGTCCTGATGCTGGCGGCGCACTACTACGAGTACCGTAGCGACACCGCGCTGAGCCAGGGATGCATGCCGTTTGGTGTGACCAGCCTGATCGCCCGCTACCGTCCGGTGCGCATGGGGTTGGGCGCATGAGCCTCCGGGTGAACAGGCGGTTGGTGCTGGAGGCGCCTCAGCGCGTTGGCGACGGGGCCGGAGGGTTCGAGGAAACCTGGTCGGCGCTGGGCACGCTCTGGGCCGAGGTCAAGCCGCGGACCGGGCGGCTCGCCCGGGGAGAGACCGGCGAGATTTCAATCGGGGGGTTTCGGATCACGGTGCGCGGGGCGCCGCAGGGACACTCCAACCGCCCTGGGCCGGGGCAAAGATTTCGCATGGGGACGCGGCTGTTCCGGATCGAATCCGTGACCGAGCAGGAACCCTCGGGACTCTACCTGATCTGCGAATGCCAAGAGGAGCTTTCGGCATGAGTTACGCGGTAGCGAGCGCCTTGCAGGCCTCTGTCTTTGCCCGCCTTCAGGGTGACGCGGTGTTGGGTGCGCTGGTGGGGGGCGACATCTACGACGCGCTTCCCACGGGTACCTTGCCGCCGATCTATGTCGCGCTGGGACCGGAGACGGCGAAGGACGCTGGCGACAAGAGCGGGGCGGGAGCCTGGCACAGGTTCGTCGTGTCGGTGGTGACATCGAAGTCGGGTTTTCAAACCGCCAAGGACGCGGCGGCGGCGGTCAGCGATGCGCTGCACGGTGCTGATCTGGCGCTGACCCGAGGACACTTGGTCGGCCTGTGGTTCGAGAGAGCGAAGGCCAAGCGCGAGAGCCGCGGATTGCGGTGCATCGACCTGACCTTTCGCGCGCGGGTCGAGGACGACGGTGCGCAATGAATGCGCGTCCCGATGAAGAATGAAATCTTTTCGCAGGAGTGAAACAATGGCGGTACAGAACGGAAAAGACCTGCTGATCAAGGTCGACGTCAGCGGCACGTTCGAAACCCTGGCGGGGCTGCGCGCAACGCGTATCAGCTTTAACGCCGAGCAGGTCGATGTGACCACGCTGGAAAGCAGCGGTGGATGGCGGGAACTGCTGGCAGGTGCCGGTGTCAAATCGGCAAGCTTGAGCGGCTCGGGCGTGTTCAAGGACGGGGCCACGGACGAACGCGCCCGCCAGATCTTCTTTGACGGCGTCACCCCGGCCTTTCAGGTCATTATCCCGGATTTCGGTACGGTCGAGGGACCTTTTCAGGTGACGTCGATCGAATATGCCGGCGCACATGACGGTGAGGCGACCTACGAGTTAGCGCTGGCCTCGGCGGGCGCGCTCAGTTTCACGGCGGTGTAAGTCATGGGCAATCCGTGGCGGGGGGACGTGGTGCTGGTCATCGAAGGCCAGAGCCACCTGATGCGGTTGACGCTTGGGGCGTTGGCAGAACTTGAAGCCGGACTGTCTACCGGATCGCTCGTCGACCTGGTGCAGCGTTTCGAGACCGGAGAATTCAGCACGCGTGACGTGTTGACGCTCATCGTGGCGGGGCTGCGCGGCGGGGGCTGGAAAGGGCAGGCCGGCGATCTTCTGTCCGCAGAAATCGAAGGTGGTCCAATGGCTGCGGCCCGCGCGGCGGCCGAGCTGTTGGCACGGGCCTTCATGATACCGGAGTCCGGTGATGGCGGGGTTTGACTGGCCGGCCCTCATGCGCGCGGGGATGCGGGGTCTTGGCCTCAAACCCTGGGAGTTCTGGGCGCTGACGCCCGCCGAGCTGCACCTGATGCTGGGCGAGGGAGACGGCGCGAAACCAATGGGACGCGAAAGGTTGACCGAACTGATGTCGGCCTTTCCTGACGATATGCGAGGTGACGGGACATGATCGATGATCTTGACGACCAGGTCGAGGCGCTGGAGGCTTCCTTGGGGGGTGCGATCGGGATGGCGGCGCAATTTGATGCCGAATTGAAACGCATTCACGAGACCTTTTCAGCCACCGGACGCGGTGCAGCCAAGCTGGAGTCGACGTTGAGCCGGGGGGTGGCCAGGGCCATCGACGGGGTCGTTCTGGATGGCATGAAGCTTTCTGATGCGCTCCGCACGGTCGCGCAGTCCATGATCGACGCGGCTTGGAAGGCGGCCGTGACGCCAGTCGCCAGCCACGTTGGTGGGATTTTGTCCTCTGCCGTGTCGGGCATCTTTGGCAGCGCTTCGCCCTTTGCCGACGGAGCAGGATTCTCTCAAGGTCGGGTGATGCCCTTTGCCAATGGCGGAATTGTGGCAAGCCCGACCTATTTCCCGATGCGCGGCGGCACCGGACTGATGGGCGAGGCTGGTCCAGAGGCGATCATGCCGCTGACCAGAGGCGCCGATGGCAAGCTTGGCGTGCGCGCCGAGGGCGGTGGGCAGGGACCGGTGACGGTGGTCATGAATATCTCCACGCCGGACGTGGCGGGCTTCCAGCGCAGCCAGAGTCAGATCGCCGCCCGCATGGGGCAGGTGCTGAGCCATGGCGCGCGCAACCGCTGAGGAGGATGCCATGAGCTTTCACGAGGTGAGATTCCCGACCGATTTGAGCTTTGGTTCGGTCGGGGGGCCAGAGCGGCGCACGGATATCGTGACTCTGACGTCTGGATTTGAAGAGCGCAACACACCCTGGGCACATTCCCGCAGGCGATATGATGCGGGCCTTGGCCTGAGGTCACTTGATGATCTGGCTGAACTGATCGCCTTTTTCGAGGCGCGGCAGGGGCAGTTGTACGGGTTTCGCTGGAAAGACTGGGCGGACTTCAAATCCTGCGCGCCATCCGCTGTTCCAAGCTCGTCAGACCAGTTGATTGGAACCGGTGATGGTGCACGCAACGGGTTTCAGTTGTCCAAGACATATGCGTCAGGTGGCGCAAGTTATGTCCGGCCCGTGGCCAAGCCCGTTGCCGGGTCTGTTCTGGTCGAGGTCGACGGTATCCCTTTGACCGAAGGGGCGGGGTTTGTCGTCGAGACCGAAACGGGCATCGTGACGCTGCAAAGCGCGCCCGGGGTCGGGCAGGAGGTTCGTGCAGGTTTCGTCTTTGACGTGCCGGTAAGGTTCGACACTGACCGCATTCATGTCAGTGCCGGCGCCATCAATGCAGGTCAGATTCCCGACATTCCAGTGGTGGAGGTAAGAGTCTGATGGGCGCAGAGGAATTGAATGCCCACCTGTCCGGTGGCTTGACGACCGTCGCTCGTGCCTGGGCCGTGACGCGCAAGGATGGCCTGCGCATGGGGTTCACTGACCACGATCTGGACTTGGCTTTCGATGGGCTGGTTTTCAAGGCCGACAGCGGTATGTCGGCAAGGGCGCTTAGCCAGTCAACCGGCCTGTCGGTGGACAATTCCGAGGCGATGGGCGCCTTGAGCGCCAGTGCCATCAGTGAAACGGATATCGCCGCAGGCCGCTTCGATGGAGCCGAAGTTGTTGCTTGGTTGGTGAATTGGGCGGATGTTTCGGCGCGTCGGATCATCTTTCGCGGAGCGATTGGTGAATTGCGGCGTGGCGATGGAGCGTTTCATGCCGAACTTCGTGGGCTGACAGAGATGCTAAACCGTCCGGTGGGACGGGTGTATCAAAAGCCATGCTCGGCAGTGTTGGGAGATGCGGAGTGTGGTTTTGACCTGTCGTCAAGTGGGTATGTCTATACAGGCTCGCTGCTCGACGTAGAGCAGAACCAAGTCTTCTTGGCGGGCGGTCTGTCCGGCTTTTCCGCCGGATGGTTCCAACGCGGCAAGCTGGAAGTCCTGACCGGTGACGCCCACGGGTTGGTCGGTGCAATCAAGCGGGACCATGTGCGCAAGGATGGTAAGCGGGCGATCGAGCTTTGGGAGCTGATGCGGGCAGTGCCGCAGACCGGCGACCAGGTGCGCCTGACTGCGGGATGTGACCGGCGCTTTGAGACCTGCCGCCTGAAGTTCGGCAACCACCTGAACTACAGGGGGTTCCCCGATTTGCCCGAGGAGGACTGGATCACGGTTCATCCAAGCCATGCGAAACGACTGGACGGCGGGAGCCGCAGATGAACCGGATTGTGATGGCGGCCCGAGGCTGGATCGGCACGCCCTATGTCCACCAGGCCTCGTGCAAAGGTGCGGGGTGTGATTGTCTGGGCTTGTTGCGTGGGGTCTGGCGCGAGGTGATCGGCGAAGAACCCGCGATGGTGCCCGCCTATAGTAGGGACTGGTCCGAGCCCCAAGGTGAGGAACATCTTTGGCGGGCCGGTCGTCGGCATATGACGGAAAAAGATCCGGAAGATGTGGCCGAGGGAGATGTACTTCTGTTCCGGATGCGGGACGGGGCGGTGGCCAAACATCTTGGCCTTCAGGCGCGGGTAGGGCCGGGGGCAAGCTTCATCCATGCGTACAGCGGACATGGCGTAGTCGAGAGCGCCTTTAGCGTGCCTTGGGCACGGCGGGTCGTGGCCCGCTTCGCCCTTCCTTTGGAGATAGAGTGATGGCGACGATCCTTCTTTCCGCCGCAGGTGCGGCAATTGGCAGTTCCGTCGGCGGCTCTGTCCTGGGCATGTCGATGACGGCGGTTGGCCGGTTCATAGGGGCCTCCATCGGCCGCTCTCTGGACCAGCGACTGCTTGGGGCGGGGTCAGAGGCGGTGGACACCGGCAAGATCGACCGGTTTCGGCTGACCGGGGCCGGAGAAGGGGCGCCGATTGCGCAGGTCTATGGGCGTATGCGCATTGGCGGCCACGTAATCTGGGCGACCGAGTTCCAAGAGAGCGTCCGCGAAACGGGTGGATCTGGCAAGGGGGCAGCACCTCAGCCCAGGATCCGGGAACACAGCTACTCCGTCAGCCTGGCCCTGGCGCTCTGCGAAGGTCAGATCGCATCTGTCGGCCGGGTCTGGACGGATGGAGCCGAGATTGCCGTGGATGACCTGAACATGCGGGTCTACGCGGGGACGCAGGATCAGCTGCCCGATCCCAAGATCGAGGCGGTCGAAGGCGCGGGGCAGGCCCCCGCCTATCGCGGTACGGCCTATGTGGTCATCGAGGACCTGCCACTGGACCGCTTTGGCAACCGCGTCCCGCAGTTCAGTTTCGAGGTGACGCGCCCGGATTCCTCGTCGGGCGAAATTCCCGATCTTGTTCGGGGTGTCGCCATGATCCCGGGGACCGGTGAATACGCCCTCGCCACCGATCCAGTCTATATGCGGCACGCCGCAAGCGCGTTGGACAACCCGTTTGGTATCGGTGCGAACGGCAAGGCCGTCGCCAATGTCAATTCGCCCTCCGAAGCGCCGGATTTTGTCACATCGCTGAAACAACTCCGCGAAGAGGCGCCGAATTGCGGCGCAGCCTCGCTCATCGTGAGCTGGTTCGGGAATGATTTGCGCTGTGGCAGTTGCACTATCCGCCCCAAGGTCGAGCAGTCAGAATATGAGGCAAAGTCGATGCCCTGGTCGGTCGCCGGGGTTGATCGGAGTTCCGCAGAGATCGTGGCTCAAAGAGACGGGCGCCCGGTCTACGGAGGTACGCCAACCGATGATTCCGTAATCCAGGCGATCCATGAGATGCAGGCCGCAGGCCTTGGGGTCATGTATTACCCCTTTATCCTGATGGACCAGATGCCCGGAAATGGATTGCCCGATCCCTGGACCGGGGCAGTGGAACAGTCCGCGTTGCCTTGGCGCGGGAGGATCACGCTGAGCACTGCGCCCGGACAATCTGGCTCTCCGGACGGGACTGCAACGGCCGATGCGGAGGTCGCGGCCTTCTTTGGCACGGCTTCTGCAAATGACTTCTCGGTGACGGACGGTACGGTTGGATACTCCGGCCCGCAGGAATGGGGTTATCGGCGTTTTATCCTGCACCAGGCGGCGCTTTGTGCGGCGGCCGGGGGGGTGGAGGCCTTCTGCATTGGTTCCGAGATGCGCGGTTTGACCCAGATTCGCGGCGCCTCAGGATTTGCTGCGGTAGCCGCACTGAAGGAACTCGCGGCTGAGTGTCGCGCCTTGCTGGGGTCTTCGGTCATGATCGGTTACGCAGCGGATTGGACAGAGTATTTCGGGTATCAGCCGAATGACGGTTCTGGCGACCTGTACTTTCACTTGGACCCGCTCTGGTCAGATCCCGAAATAGATTTCGTCGGTATCGACAATTACATGCCGCTCTCTGACTGGCGTGATGGAGAAGAGCACGCGGACGCGGGTTGGGGGAGTATCTACAACCCCGACTACCTGCGCGCCAATATCGAAGGCGGGGAAGGGTATGATTGGGTATATGTGTCCGAGGCTGACCGGGACGCGCAAGTGCGCACACCAATCAGCGACGGAGCGCATGGCGAACCTTGGGTCTGGCGCCACAAGGACCTTCGCAACTGGTGGAGCAATACCCACCACGAGCGAATTGGCGGCGTAAGGCAATCCACGGCGACCGGTTGGCAGCCGGAATCCAAACCGATCTGGTTCACGGAACTGGGATGTGCCGCGATCGACAAGGGGACGAACCAGCCCAACAAGTTTCTGGATCCGAAATCCTCGGAATCGAACCTTCCGCATTTTTCAAACGGAAACAGGGATGAGACGATCCAGCAACAATATCTCAAGGCTCAGCTGGGCTATTGGGGTGACGCCGGAAACAACCCTGTGTCGTCCGTCTATGGTGGGCAGATGCTGGATCTCGAGCGCTGTTTCGTCTGGGCCTGGGATGCACGGCCTTATCCCTGGTTTCCGGCGGAAGAGGAACTTTGGTCGGACGGGCCGAACTATCGCCGGGGGCACTGGTTGAACGGGCGACTATCCACTCGAAGCCTTGCCTCTGTCGTAAGAGAGATCTGTTCCCGGGTCGGTTTGACGGATGTGGATACGAGGGATCTGGACGGCATCGTGCGGGGATACGTCGTGCCCAATGTCAGTGATGCGAGGCGAGCACTGCAGCCGTTGATGTTGGCTTACGGGTTCGATGCCATAGAACGGGACGGCACGCTTGTTTTTCGGATGCGCCGGGGGTTGGGGCCGGTGGAGATTTCGCGTGAAGTCTTGGCCGTCAGTGACGAGATCGAAGGCGACCTGATGGAAACTCGGGCAAGCGAGGCCGAAATGGCCGGGCGTGTGCGTGTGCAATTTGTCCTGGCAGATGCGGATCATCAGGTTGCGTCAGAAGAGGCGGTGTTGCCTGATGAGGCGACGCATGCGGTTTCGGAAACCGACATGCCGCTGGCGCTGACCCGCGGTGAAGGACGGCAGACGGCAGAACGCTGGCTTGCAGAGGCGAGGGTCGCTCGGGATACCTTGCGGTTTGCCTTGCCCCCGTCACAACTTTCGCTTGGCGCTGGTGATATTGTCCGACTGCCTTCTCAAAGTGGGCCAACCCTGGCGCGGATCGACAAGGTCGACATCATGGAGCACCAGATCGTCGATGCGGTCCGGATCGAACCGGATGTGATGCTGCCTTCGGATATGATTGAAGAGGCGGCGCAGGTCCGACCCTTTACGCCGGCCGTGCCAGTGACGCCGGTGTTCCTCGACCTGCCATTGATCAGCGGCGATGAAGTGCCGCACGCACCCCATTTGGCGCTGACCGCAACACCCTGGCCGGGTTCCGTGGCGATCTATGACGCCGCCCAGGACGCGGACTATGCTTTGAACGGTATCGCGGCCGCACGGTCGATTGTCGGTCTGACCGAAACTGACCTGCCCGTGGCTCGACCAGGGGTGATCGATAACGGAGCGCCGGTCGAAGTGCGGTTGGCCAGTGGAAGCCTGCAATCGATCAGCGACGCAGCTCTCCTCGCGGGAAGCAATCTGATGGCCATCGGCGACGGGACGCCGGGAAACTGGGAACTTTTCCAGTTCCGGGATGCCGAAATGATCTCAGAGGGGCGCTGGCGCCTTTCTCACCGTCTGCGCGGCCAGGTGGGGAGCGACGGTTTGATGCCGCCCAACTGGCCCGCCGGTTCATGGGTTGTTCTGCTGGATGGCTCGTCGTCACAGATCGCGCTCAAATCCCGGCACAGGGGGCTGGAGCGGCATTATCGGATCGGGCCGGCAAGTCAGACCTATGATCATGCGTCGTACGAACATCGGGTGCATGTTTTCGAAGGAAACGGCCTGCGACCCTACAGGCCTGCGCATCTGCAAGCGGAACAAGCGAACGGCGACTTGTCCGTCCGCTGGATTCGGCGCACACGGATCGACGGAGACGGATGGGACCGCGCAGAGGTGCCATTGGGCGAGGACAGCGAAGCCTACCAGGTGCAGGTGCGCCAAGGCGCGGCTGTGCTTCGGGACGTGACCGTACATACCCCGCAATGGGTCTACACTGTTTCAGACATGGCCGGCGACGGCGCGGGCGGCAACATCACGTTGAGCGTGGCTCAGGTCTCGGAACGGTATGGCGCCGGCCCTTTTGCGGAACTGCAGGTGACGGTGTGAAACCGGTACTACCCGGGGATCTGACAGCGGCGGCACGGGCCTTGTTGCCTGTGTCGTCCGCAATGCGTTCAGACCTAGCCCGCCGGTTGATAGACGAAGCCTGTGCTGCCGAGCTGCATTGCCGACGAACGGGGCGAGCGCATGGACGCTGGGGCAACGGGACGCTGATGGGGGCAGCGCAGGGCCACGACATGGGGCGGGAATCCAGCTTCGACGATCCGGACTTTCTGGATTGCCAGGTGAAGATGCTTGAAGCCTTGTGCGTTTTTTATCGGCCAGATGCGCAGGCGATACAGCGCATCGCGGTCGGATCCAGTTCGAGGCGCTTGATGGCGATCTCTTCGCCGCAATCTTCGCAGTAGCCGAAGTCTTCTTCTTCGAGGCGCGCCAATGCCGCTTCCAACGCGCGGCGCTGGGCGTCGCGACGTGCCTGTGATGCCTTGGCCATCGACTGGTTCAATAGTGCATCCTGCCGCGACAGACGACCGACGGCCTGCTGATCCAGTTCCACCGTCGCGGCCGAGGGCATCTTCTTTGTCGAGAGCCAGCAGCCTGTCTTGGATCAGGGTCCGGAAACGGCGTGCCTTAGACTCATCCATATCGAAGATTTCCCTTATCACGGAATTGCGTTTCGATCAGGCGAGCCTATCTGATAAGGTCACGGCGTCAAAGGAGGACAGGCATGGCTGAAACGCGCGCACATTTGGCCGAGCTGGACCCGGTCTGGGCCAGAATTCGAACCGAGGCCGAGCAGGCGGTCATCGACGAACCGTTGCTGGGCGGCCTCGTGCATTACTCGATCCTGCACCATCCGACGCTGGACAGGGCCCTGAGCTACCGGATTTCCTTGAAGCTCGCCAACCCCGAGATGTCCGAACAGATCCTGCGGGAGATCTGCGACGAGGCCTATGGCGAGGCGCCGGAGCTGGCGCTGTCCGCACGGGCGGACATCGCGGCGACGTACGAACGTGACCCGGCCTGCCATCGTTTCCTGCAGCCGCTGCTCTTCTTCAAGGGGTTCCAGGCCGTGCAAGCCTATCGCGTGGCCCATTGGCTCTGGACCGAGGGACGTCGTGACCTGGCCTATTTCTTCCAGATGCGCAGCTCTGAAGTCTTTGGTATCGATATTCACCCCGCCGCGCGTATTGGCAAGGGGATCATGATCGACCATGCCCATTCCATCGTTATCGGTGAGACGGCTGTGGTGGGTGACAACGTCTCGATGCTGCATTCGGTGACGCTTGGCGGCACCGGCAAGGAAGAAGAGGACCGCCATCCCAAGATCGGCGATGGAGTCCTGATCGGCGCGGGAGCCAAGGTTCTGGGCAATATCCGGGTGGGCGACTGCTCTCGGATTGCGGCCGGTTCGGTGGTCCTCAAAGAAGTTCCACGCTGCTCGACCGTGGCGGGTGTGCCTGCCAAGGTCGTGGGCGAGGCGGGATGCGATCAGCCCTCGATCAGCATGGACCAGTTGCTGCGGGGCAGCTGAAACGTCCGAACACCCGATAGGAACGAGCGGCGCGTCCAATTGGAAACGCGCCGCTTTTGATTTTGGAACAATGGCTTTGTCCCGTCGCCGCCGAGGTTATCAGGCCAGCAGCGCGAGCGGGTTTTCCAGTCCGTCGACGATCGCTTGTAGCAGCTCGGCGCCGAGCGCACCGTCGATCACGCGGTGATCCACCGACAGTGTCACGGACATGACCGTGGCGGCCTCTATCTGATTATTCTCTCCGACAACGGGTTTCTTCACACCGGCACCGACGGCCAGGATGGCGCCGTGCGGCGGGTTGATGACCGCGTCGAAATTCTCGACCCCCATCATGCCGAGGTTGGAAATGGCAAAGCTGCCTCCTTGGTATTCTTGCGGGGCAAGTTTTCGGTCCCTCGCCCGGGCGGCGAGGTCTTTCATTTCTGCGGAGAGGGTCGAGAGGTTTTTCTGGTGGGCATCGCGCAACACCGGGGTAAAGAGACCGCCCTCGATGGCCACGGCGACGGCCACGTCGGAAGGCGCGAGTTGCAGGATGCGGTCCCCGGCCCAGACGGCGTTGGCGGCCGGCACCTGTTGCAGCGCGTTGGCGCATGCCTTGATGATGAAGTCATTGACCGAGAGCTTGATCCCGCGACCGGCAAGCTGGTCGTTCAGCTCCTTGCGGAAGGCCATGAGCGCATCGAGGCGAATGTCCCGGCGCAGGTAGAAATGCGGAATGGTCTGTTTCGCTTCGGTCAGGCGAGCTGCAATGGTGCGGCGCATGCCGTCGAGCGGGATTTCCTGGTGCGGGCGGTCGGCGTAGGTCTTGAGCACGGCATCGGCGCTTGCACCGGTGGTGGCGGGTGCCGCAGGCGCCGCGGGGGCTTGCCGCGCCGGAGACCTGTCCGATTTGGCGACCGGGGCAGGGGAGGCCGCTGCCGCCTCGACATCGGCCTTGACGATGCGCCCGCGCGGGCCGCTGCCCGTGATCTGCGCAAGGTCCAGGCCCTTTTGATCGGCGATCCGGCGCGCCAGCGGCGAGGCGAATATGCGTGTGCCGTCCGCTGCCTGCGGCGGTGGAGGGGCGGCTTTCTCGGGGCCCCCGGCGGGGGCCGCCTCGGCAGCCGCGCCGGCCTGCGCCTTTGGCGCCGTGGCCGGTGGGGCGTCGGGGATATCCTCGGCGCTTTCGCCCTCTTCCAGCAGCACGGCGATGGGCGTGTTGACCTTCACCGCCTCACTGCCTTCAACCACGAGGATCTTGCCGATCACCCCTTCGTCCACCGCTTCGAATTCCATCGTGGCCTTGTCGGTTTCGATCTCGGCGATCACGTCGCCGGAGCGGACCTCGTCGCCTTCCTTGACCAACCATTTGGCCAGCGTGCCTTCCTCCATCGTGGGCGACAGGGCGGGCATGAGGATTTCCGTGGGCATCTTTGATCCTCCTCTCAGCGCTGTGACAGTCGCTGGACGTGGGTATTTTTGCCAAGAAGAAGCCGCATCTCAGCGAGCCTCGATCAGCGTCAGGATATCATAGGGCGGGCGCGGGGTGTCGCCGCGCGCCAGCCGGTCGACCGCGCGGGCCAGAGCCGCGCGATGGGCGGCGATCCATTCGTAGGCGTCCTGGTGCGAAGGCCGCGCGCCGGGGCGCAGTGCGCTGGCCATCAGGCATTCGGGCACGAAGGCAGCGCCGGCATCGGTCTCGATGCGGTATGCCTCGCGCGCGACGTCGCGGCCCCGGACCTCGACGCGGCCGGTCACCGGTAGCAAACCTGTTTCGCGGCCTCGATCACCTCGGGCGTGGTGACCAGCGCGTGGCGTTCAAGATTGGCCGCATAAGGCATGGGCACGTCCTTGCCGGTGACATTGATCACCGGTGCGTCGAGCCAGTCGAATGCCTGCTGCATCAGCGTTGCCGAGATGTAATTGCCGATCGACGCCACCGGCCAGCCTTCCTCGACGGTCACGCAGCGGTTGGTTTTCTGCACGCTCGCGATCACCGTGGCCGTGTCGATAGGACGCAGGCAGCGCAGGTCGATGACTTCGGCCTCGATGCCTTCTTCGGCGAGCTTCTCGGCCGCTTCCAGCGCGTAGGTCATGCCGATGCCGAAACTGACAATCGTCACGTCAGACCCTTCGCGCCAGATCCGGGCCTTGCCCAGCGGAACGGTGAAATCCTCCAGCATCGGCACGTCGAAACTGCGGCCATAAAGGATCTCGTTTTCGAGGAAGATCACGGGGTTCGGGTCCCGTATCGCGCTTTTCAAGAGGCCCTTGGCGTCCGAGGCGCTGTAGGGCATCGCGACCTTGAGACCGGGAATATGGGCATACCAGGCGGCGTAATCCTGGCTGTGCTGGGCGCCGACACGGGCGGCGGCGCCGCTGGGGCCGCGAAAAACGATGGGACAGCCCATCTGCCCACCGGACATGTAGAGCGTCTTGGCCGCCGAGTTGATGATCTGGTCCATCGCCTGCATCGCGAAGTTGAAGGTCATGAACTCGACGATGGGCCGCAAGCCGCCAAAGGCGGCGCCGACACCGATGCCGGTAAAGCCGTGTTCCGTGATCGGCGTGTCGATCACGCGCTTGGAGCCGAATTCGTCCAGCAGGCCCTGGCTGATCTTGTAGGCCCCTTGGTACTCGGCAACCTCCTCACCCATCAGGAAGACATCGCCGTCACGGCGCATTTCCTCGGCCATCGCGTCGCGCAGGGCCTCGCGGACGGTCTGTTTCTTCGTCTTGGTGCCGTCGGGCCAGTCGGGCTCGGGGCGGGCGGCCTCGACCTTGGCCGGGGCGGCAGGTTCCGGCGCCGCCGCGGCGGGCTGGGCCGCAGGTTCCGCCGGTTGGGCCGCCAGGGCCTGATCCCGGGCCAGGTCCGGGACCTCTTCGCCCTCTTCGACCAGCACGGCGATAGGCGTGTTCACCGCGACGTTCTGCGTGCCCTCGGTGACAAGTATCTTGCCCATGACACCTTCGTCCACGGCCTCGAATTCCATCGTGGCCTTGTCGGTCTCGATCTCGGCGATCACGTCGCCGGCGGTGACGGTGTCGCCTTCCTTGACCAGCCACTTGGCAAGGGTGCCTTCTTCCATCGTGGGGGACAGGGCGGGCATGAGAATTTCGGTTGGCATGTGGTCACTCTCTCCCCGTTGCGGGCGCGATGAAGCCCACGATATTGCCTTCGCCATCTTCGACATAGGCGGCGCGCCCGATGCCGGGATAGTCTGTCGGCGGCAAGGCCTCGGCGCCGCCGTTGTTCAGTGCCCAGTCATAGAGGGTGTCGCAATCCGCCACCTCGAAGGTCAGCGTACAGCCGCGGATCGGGCCGTGCGGGGCAGGGACCGGCCCCATGCGGCGCATCATGCCCCCGGTGAGGTCGGCGCCAAGGTTGGCGCCGGTCACCAGGTGATAGTCCATCTCTTCGCCACCCGGCATGGGGTCAAAGGACCAGCCGAATAGCCCGGCATAGAAGGCGCGTGCGCGCGGTGGATCGCTGACATGGATCTCGAAATGCGGCATCAGTCGGCGGCCTCCGCGTAGATATCGGTCCAGAGCTCGTCGAGCGCCGGTTCCGGGCTTTCGCGGGCGAACTCGGCCGATGCATTGACCACCGCCTTGATCTCCTTGTCGATGGCCTTGAGATCCTCCTCGGAGGCATGACCACCCTGAACCAGCATTTCGCGGACGTGGTCGATGGGATCGCGCTCCTCGCGCATTTTCGACACTTCTTCGCGGGTGCGGTACTTGGCGGGGTCCGACATCGAATGGCCGCGATAGCGGTAGGTCTTGATTTCGAGAATGTAGGGGCCCTTGCCCGCGCGACAGTGTTTGACCGCCTTCTCGCCCGCCGCCTTGACCGCCAGCACATCCATGCCGTCGACCATCTCTCCGGGGATGCCGAAGGCGTTGCCACGGTGATAGATGTCCGGGGTCGAGGTGGACCGCTTCATCGCCGTGCCCATCGCGTACTGGTTGTTCTCGATGACGAAGACCACCGGCAGCTCCCAGAGCGCGGCCATGTTGAAGGTCTCGTAGACCTGGCCCTGGTTGGCGGCGCCATCCCCGAAATAGGTGAATGTTACGCGGCCGTTGCCCTTGTACTTGTCGGCAAAGGCGAGACCCGCGCCCAGGGGCACCTGCGCGCCGACGATACCGTGGCCGCCGTAAAAGTGCTTTTCGCGGCTGAACATGTGCATCGAGCCGCCCTTGCCCTTGGAATAGCCGCCCTCGCGTCCGGTAAGTTCCGCCATCACGCCGTTCGGATCCATCCCGCAGGCTAGCATATGGCCGTGATCGCGGTAGGAGGTGATGCGCTTGTCGCCCTCTTCGGCGGCTGCCTCCAGCCCGACCACCACGGCCTCCTGCCCGATGTAGAGGTGGCAGAAACCGCCGATCAGCCCCATGCCGTACAGCTGGCCGGCCTTTTCCTCGAACCGGCGGATCAGCAGCATGTCGCGGTAATACTGCGTCAGCTCCTCGGGCGAGACATTGGGTTTCGCCGTTGTCTTTCGGGCTGCCATGACACTCCTCCCCAGGACTCGTTCAGCGCTGAACTACTTTGGGCGAGGATAGGCGGGGTGTGGCACGGCGTAAAGCCTATACCCGTCCGGCCATGCGGGCCGGGCGGAGCAAGGGCAAAGGCAAGTGGGTGTCAGTGCACAACAATCTCGTCGCTGCGGATCAGGCCCAGCACGTCGCGGGCCTGCTGGTCCAGCAAGTCGAGATCCAGGAAGTCGTCAGACAAGCGGCGGGTGAGATTTTCCATCCGCGCCACCTCGGCGTTCAGCTCGGCCAACTCGCGGGCCAGCTTGTCGCCCTCGACGGCGATTTCCGCGCGGCGGAACAGGCCGGAATCCCCTTGCACGGCGGCAAAGGTGAAATAGGCCGAAAGGCTCAGCGTCACGGTGAAAAAGACGAGTGCCCCCAGCGAAGGGCGCGATCGACGGGATGTCATGTGTCTGCCTCAAACACGCGCCTCTTTGGGGGCGCATGAGGGGAGAGTGGCACAGCCGCGCGGGAAAGGGAATCCCGCGCGGCGCCTGATTCGCGGCGCGCTGCAAAAAGTCCTTGCAGCGTTGCATTCATGCACTCAGCGCCTGGGCGACTCGGTTTTCGGGGCGGGCGGGCGCGGGGGCGGGGCGCCGCCCGGAACCGCCTCGGCGAAATCGTCCGGGTCGCCGCTGCGCAGGAGCTGGGCCGCGCGCAGGAAGTCCAGCGGACCGAAGGGGGTCATGCGGCCCCCTGGGGATTGTCCCGATGCATTGACGACAGCGTCTGTAGCAAGCCGCTGTAATAGGTCATCTCGTCCTTCAGCATCAGCTTTCGCGATTTCAGGGCGCGCAGGCGGCTCATGCTGGGCAGGGGGCGGCGCTGTTCGGCCTCGATGTCCTGTTCCAGCGCGGCGTGGCGGCTGCGGAGCGCCTGAACGCGGGCCTCCAGCGACGTGGTGCCGGTTTTCGCTGTCTTCATCTTGCGGTCCTCCTCTGGTGTTACGGTACCGAGATGGGGGCGCAAAATCGGGATAAAACCCAATGCTATGATGATTTTTCATTGGTTTTTCCTATTTGTCAGAAAAGAGGAGGCCCATCGTGCCCGAGACCCCCAGCCTGCGCCAATTGCGCTACTTTCTACTGTTGGCCGAGGCCGGACAGTATGGCCGTGCCGCCACGCGCGCAGGCATCAGCCAACCCTCGCTCAGCCTGCAGATCGCGGAACTGGAAAAGCGGCTTGGCCTGCGCCTTGTGGAACGTCGCCGCCGCGGTGTCGCCCTGACCCCAGAGGGCCGCGAGGTGCGCGCCCGTGCCGCCCGCATCGCCGAAGAGGTCGAGGCGCTGGTGGACACCGCGCAGATGCTGGGAACGGGCAGGGCGGCGCAGTTGCGGCTGGGCTCGACGCCCACCATCGGCCCCTACCTTCTGCCGGGGCTGGTCCGTCGCCTGCATGCCGCCGACCCGGACGCCAAGCTGATCTTGCGGGACGGCGCGCCGCGCGACCTGACAGAGGACCTGGTCGCCGGGCTGCACGACGCGATCCTGACGCAACTGCCGGTTCAGGCCCGGGACGTCACCGTGACCCGGCTGTTCCGCGAGCCATTGGTGGTGGCGATGGCCCATGATCACCCGCTGGCCGCGGCGGATGAGGTGCGCGATACCGACCTGGCCGGTCAGGACGTGCTGTCCCTGTCACCCGCATTCGCCCTGCATGATCAGATCGCCACGCTTTGCCGTGACCTGGGCGCGCATCTCAGCGCCGACTACGAGGGGACCAGCCTCGATGCCCTGCGCCAGATGGTGGCGATGAACATGGGCCTCAGCTTTTTGCCCGCGCTTTATGTCCGTTCGGAAATCAGCGCGCCGCGCGGCGACGTGGCGGTGCGTCCCTTCCGCAAGGGGCGGTTCACCCGGTCCGTCGGTCTGGTCTGGCGGCGAAGTTCGGGGCGTGTGGCCAGTCTGGAACGGTTGGCCGATGTGCTGCGCGAGGTCATTCGCGTCGATCACGCAGGTGTTGTCATTCCCGAGGGCTGAGAGGTCTCGACCTTGCATGCGGTTTGCCCGATTGTGCGGCCATGACTCGCGTGTTTTTTGTCCTGACGATCTGTCTTTCCGTCGCCGCTTGCGGTCCGCGCGGCATGGTTTCCCTTGTCCAGGGCATAAAGCCCGAAGCCTATGACGCGGCGGTGCAGCGGGTCTTTATCGCCAGCAACCGCCACCTCGAACAAGGGTCACCGGAAGAGGCGTTGCACCAGGCCTTCGGCGAGAGCCGCGACCCGGTGGTGAGTTATGGCCGTATCGACATCTCGATCCCGCCCGTTCACCAGCCAGGACGGATCGAATGGCCGGGCAACGACCGCCCGGACCCGGCGCAGCATTTCGTGGCCCTGTCCGGCGAACGATACGCCAGCCAACTGGCCTTTTTGCGTGATCTTCCCCGCCCGGGCGGGCGTCCGGACGTGGTGCTGTTCGTACACGGGTTCAACGTGAACAACGCCGAGGCGGTCTATCGCCTGGCGCAGATCGCGCATGACTACCGGACAGACGACCCGGTCATCAGTTTCTCCTGGCCGTCGGCGGGTGATCCGCGCGGCTATGTCTATGACCGCGACAGCGTGATCTTTGCGCGTGACGACCTGGAATCGCTGTTGCTGGGCCTGTCGCGTGACAAGCGCCGGGTGCTAATCATAGCCCATTCGATGGGCAGCCAGCTGGTGATGGAAACGCTGCGGCAGATTTCGATTTCCGGCAAGGGCAGGGCGCTGACCAGCATCATGGGCGTGGCGCTGATCAGCCCCGATATCGACGAGGATGTCTTTCTGCGGCAGTCGCGCCGGATCGAGCCGTTCCCCGAACCCTTCATGATTGTCGTCTCTCGCCGCGATCGGGCCCTGGGCCTTGCAGCCCTCTTGACTGGCACGCCGTCGCGGCTGGGCTCGATCGAGGATCCCTCGAGGCTGGCGCAACTGCCGGTCGAGATCATCGACCTCAGCAGCATTCCGGGCGGCGACAGGGCGGGACATTCCACCGCCTTCACTGCGCCCGAGGCGATCCGCCTGCTGCGCGACCTGGCCGCGCCATAGGGGCGGCGATGCATCGCTGCACTGATATTGGCGCGCTGACGCAACAAAGGGCTGGAAACGAATCGCGGTCCAGTTAAATTTTTGTCGCATGACGAAAGGCTTATTCATCGTTCTCCTGGCAGGTCTCGTTGCCGCCTGCGCCCCTCGGGGAGAGATCGACCATGTGCCGCGCGCCGTGGCAGGGGCCATCGACCTGCGGCGTGTCTTTGTTGCCACCAACCGCAACCTCGCCCCCGAGGGTGACCTGGAGCTGGTCCGCCAGGCGTTCGGTGCGGCCCGCTCTCGGGAATTGCGCTATGGGTGGGCCGACATCTCGATCCCGCCCAACCACGAGGAGGGAGAGATCGAATGGCCCGGTTCGGCCAAGCCCGATCCGGCCCGCCATTTCGTCACCCGCGACGGCGCGCCCTATCCGGGCAAGCGCGAGTTTCTCGACGGGTTGACCTTTGCCTCGCAACCGGGGCGCAAGGACGTCGTGCTGTTCGTGCACGGGTTCAACGTGCGCAACGCCGAGGCCGTCTACCGGGTTGCACAGGTGGCGCATGACTTCGACGCCAAGATCCCGATTGTCCTGTATTCCTGGGCCTCTGCGGGGCGCGTGCGCGGCTATGTCTACGACCGTGACAGCGTGATGTTCTCGCGCGACGGGCTGGCCCAGGTGTTACGGGACCTCGCCAGCGAGGGCTGGCGCGTGACCCTGGTCGCGCATTCGATGGGTGCGCAATTGACGATGGAGGCACTGCGTCAGGCGGCCATCGCCGGGGACGAGGCATCGCTCAAGGCTTTGCGCGGCGTGGCGCTGATCAGCCCGGACATCGACGAGGATGTGTTCGTCCAGCAGGCGCTGAAGATCGAGCCTTTCCCCGAACCCTTCCTCGTGCTGATCTCCAAGATGGACTCGGCGCTCAGCGTGTCGGCTTGGCTGACGGGCAAACCCTGGCGATTGGGGTCGATTCAGGACAAGACGCGTTTGGCGGGCCTGCCGATCCGGATCGTCGATCTCAGCGATTTCCGGGGCGGCGACCGGCGCAAGCACATCACGGCCCTGACCGCGCCCGAGGCGATCAAGGTGCTGTACAGGATGGAACGGGAACTGGCCCGGCAGCGGTAGGCCGCCGGGCTCGAAGGGGGATCAGGCTTCCAGCGCAGCGACGCCGGGCAGGGTCTTGCCTTCCATCCACTCCAGGAAGGCGCCCCCGGCGGTCGAGATATAGCTGAACCCGGAGGCCGCACCGGCCTTGTTCAGTGCGGCGACCGTGTCGCCGCCCCCCGCGACGGACACCAGTTTGCCCAGTTCGCTGCGGTCCGCAGCGTGTTTCGCCGCGGCGTTGGTGGCCGCATCGAAAGGCGCGATCTCGAAGGCGCCCAGCGGGCCGTTCCAGATCAGTGTCTGCGCCTCGTCGATCGCGGCGATCACGGCGGCCACGGATTCCGGTCCGGCGTCCAGGATCATCGCGTCCGCCGGGCAGGCATCCGCCGGAACGGTCTCGTTCTCGGCGCCTTCCTTGAACTCGCGCGCAACGACGACATCCGTGGGCAGCAGGATCTTGCAGCCGGCCTTCTCGGCCTTGGTCATGATCTCTTTCGCGGTGCCGGTCATTTCATGTTCGGCCAGCGACTTGCCCACGTCGATACCCTTGGCGGCCAGAAACGTGTTGGCCATGCCTCCACCGATCACCAGCATGTCGACCTTCTCGACCAGGTTGCCCAAGAGGTCCAGCTTGGTCGAGACCTTGGCCCCGCCGACCACCGCCAGAACGGGGCGCGCGGGTTTGCCAAGCGCACCCTCAAGGGCTTCCAGCTCGGCTTGCATCAGGCGACCGGCGCAGGCGGGCAGGGCATGTGCCAGCCCCGTGGTCGACGCGTGCGCCCGGTGCGCCGCCGAAAAGGCGTCGGAACAATAGACATCCCCAAGCGCGGCCATCCCGGCCACCAGTTCCGGGTCGTTCTTTTCCTCGCCCGCGTGGAAACGGGTGTTTTCCAGCAGGGCGACCTGGTTCTCGCCCAGCTCGTCGATCACCGCAGCCGCCGCCGGGCCGACGCAGTCGCTTGCAAAGACAACCTCGACGCCCAGCACCGCCTCCATCGTCGGGATCAGCGGTTGCAGGCTCATGTCGTCGCGCCGTTCGCCCTTTGGCCGGCCGAAATGCGCCAGCAGCACCGGCTTGCCACCCTTGTCCAGGATGGTCTGCACCGTTGCCGCGATCCGTTCGATCCGTGTAGCGTCGGTCACTTCCCCGTCTTCCATCGGCACGTTGATGTCGACCCGGGTCAACACGCGCTTTCCCTCAAGGTCCATGTCGTCAAGGGTGTTCCAGCCCATCTCTCACTCTCCGGTCGCAATTCCCCGGCCCACTAGACCCGATGTGCCGTGCAGGTCAACGCCGTCTTGGCTTTGGCCGCGTCACAGGCTACCTCTCGTCGCAAATGAGAAACGGAGAAAGCCCAATGGCCGATATCAAGGACCCGGAAAACACCATCCTGATGGAACTCAAGGACGGCACCGTCACCATCGAGCTGCTGCCCGACGTGGCACCGGATCATGCCGCGCGCATGAAGGAACTGGCGCGTTCGGGCGCCTATGACAATGTCTGCTTTCACCGCGTGATCGAGGGCTTCATGGCCCAGACCGGCGACGTGGCGCATGGCAACATGGAAAAGGATTTCAACCTGCGCCGCGCGGGCACCGGCGGGTCCGACCTGCCGGATCTCAAGGCCGAGTTCTCCAAGCTGCCGCATGACCGTGGCACCCTTGGCGCCGCGCGCTCGCAGAACCCCAACAGCGCAAACTCGCAGTTCTTCATCAACTTCAAGGACAACCATTTCCTGAACGGCCAATACACGGTGTATGGCCGCGTGATCGAGGGCATGGAACATGTCGATGCGATCACGCGGGGCGAACCGCCCGCGAATCCCGACCGCATGATCTCGGTGAAGGTGGCCGCAGATGTCGCGGGTTAAGGGCGGAATTCTCGCGGTCGCCGTGCTGCTGGTCGGCATGGGCTGCTATTCCGTGCTGCGCGGCGGGGCTGGGGCGGTGGATGCCGCCCCCGATCCTGCCGCACCTGCCGAGGACGGCGCCACCGTCGTGCCTGCGCCCGCTGCCGAGCCGGTTCTCGAACCCTTGCCGGAAGGCGCGGACATGGGGCTTCAGATCCGGGTGGCGGGTGAGGCAGAAGGCACGATCACCATCGACCTCTTCGAGGACGTGGCCCCCGGTCACACCGCCCAGATCGTCGCGCTGGCCAAGGCCGGCGCCTATGACGGCGTGGTCTTCCACCGGGTGATCGACGGCTTCATGGCCCAGACCGGGGACGTGCAGTTCGGCCGTACCGGCGCCGAGGATTTCGACATGCGCCGCGCCGGCATGGGGGGCTCGACCCTGCCGGATCTCGAGGCTGAATTCTCCGACATGTCCTTCGAACGCGGTGTCGTCGGCATGGCGCGGTCGCAGGACCCCGACAGCGCCAACTCGCAGTTCTTCATAATGTTCGCGCCCGGTCCCTTCCTCGATGGTCAGTACACGATCGTCGGCAAGGTGACAGAGGGCATGGACGTCGTCGACGCGATCAAGCGCGGCGACCGTCGCGCCAACGGCGCCGTGACCGGAGAGCCGGACCGCATGGTCAAGGTCACCGTCACGCAGGAGTGACCCGAACGCACGCGCTTTCAAAAGCGCGTGCGGCCCACTGGGCAGAGGCCACGTTTCACGGCATCCTTCGGAGCAAGCCCGGAGGAGATCCAATGCGCCTTTTGCCCAGACTTGCTTTCCTTTTGACGGTTGCAGCCACTGCCGTTTCCGCGGATCCGTCTTTCTGGCGCCACGAATGGCCGGACACGGATTTCGAAAAGACCACCATCGCCAACTGGGCCGAGATCATGTCGGGCGGTCCGCCCAAGGATGGCATCCCGGCGCTCTCCGATCCGCAATTCATCCCGGTCGATCAGGAAAGCCGCATTCCAGGGAGCGAGCCGGTCATCACCGTCGTGATCGAGGGAGAGCGCCCGCGCGCCTATCCCATCCGCTATCTCACCTGGCATGAGATCGTGAACGACGTCATCGGAGAGGTGCCGGTGGCCGTCACCTTCTGCCCCTTGTGCAACTCTGCGCTGACATTCGACCGGCGCGTGGGAGACAGGGTGCTGACCTTCGGTGTCTCGGGCAAGCTGCGCAACTCGGACATGGTCATGTATGACCGCGAAACCCAAAGCTGGTGGCAGCAGGCCATCGGCACCGGCATCGTGGGTGACCTCACCGGGGTCGAACTGGACACGCTGCCCAGCTGGATGGAAAGCTTTGCCCAGTTCCGTGACCGCAACGCGGAGGGGGTTGTCATGACGGAACCCGCCTGGAACCGGCCCTACGGTCAGAACCCCTATCGCAACTACGACTCGTCAAAACGGCCCTTCCTCTATTCCGGAGAGATGCCGCCGCATGACATCCCGCCGTTGATGCGGGTGGTGCGCGTGGGCGACCGGGCCTGGCCGATGGACCGGCTTGCCGAGGCAGGCGAGGTGCGCGAGGCGGGGGTGGTCATCACCTGGCGTGCCGGTCAGGCCTCGGCGCTGGACGCGGGCCGGATTGCGGCGGGGCGCGACGTGGGCTCGGTCCGGGTGCGGGACGCGGGCGGTGCCGACCTGCCGCACGACGTGATGTTCGCCTTTGCCTTTTATGCCTTCTGGCCCGAGGGGCAGTGGATGCTGGGCGAATAGGGCGGGGCTACGCCGCCATCCGCAGGGGCAGGCGTCGCGCCAGCGGCGCCAGCGCGCCAAGGTGTAGCCATGTCCCGCCCAGGCGATGAACCCGCGCGCCGGTGCCCAGCTTGAAATGGGTGACCCCGGGGGCGTCCTGCATGTTCAGAATGCCGAGATCGAGACAGTCATGCCCGCGCTCGGCAAGCGCCCGCATGGCGCGCCAGAGCAGCAGGTTCATCGCGTGGCTCCTGCGTCCCTCGGGCGTGGTCACGCCGATCTGCCAGGTGGCCATGCGCCCGTGCCTCAGCATCACGGCGCCCGCGACGGGCACACCCTTGTCCAGCGCCTCGAACACCTGTGCAGCGCCGGGGGTGGCTCGGGCAAAGGCTGCGCTGAATGCCGGTGGCAGACCCCGATAGCCTCTGGCGCGCGCCTGCGCGGCCTCGGCTGTCAGGATCCAGTGATCGGGGGCAAGGTCCGTCACACGCAGCGTGAGCCCGGAGCGTTCCGCCCGGTTCAGCCGGTTGCGCCATTTCTGTGCGAGGGCGGATCGCATCCCGGCCTCGCAGCCAAGTGGCAGCAGCGCCAGCGTTGCGGGCGTCACCAGAGGCCAGAATCCGGCGGCGCGCAGCGCAGCTGCGCTCAGTCCATCGGCATTCAGCACCACTGGCCGCCCGTCGTGCCAGCGCGCCCAATCTTGCAGCCAGGTGTCCAACGCGCCCGGTTTTGCCGCGACCGGCCCGCGTGACACGAGGTCAAGCCGCCCAAGCGGGCCGAACCGGCGCGACTGCACCTGCCAGACCACCCCGCTGTCGTTGCGGCAGCGGCGCAAAGGCTGGCCAAGCGCGGCGCAGGCGCGCGCGAATTCCTGTGACTGGGGCAGGGGCAAGAGCAGGGACATGGGCCTCATTAACGACATGGAAAGTTTCCATGCTGTTAACTCCGCTCATGATGACCGAACGCCTGCGTCAAGATCCGCCCCGCATACCCGCCCGTGACATGGCCCGCCCGCGCCCGACAGCGGGTGCCGCGCTCTTGCTGGCGGTGGCGCTGTCACTTCCCTTTGTGGCCCTGGCCGTGGTTCAGGCGCTGCTCTGATCCTCAGGGCTGCGGCGGGTCCATGTGGATGGCGTTGATCGGCGCGGCATTGGGATAGATCCCGATACAGGGCAGGTCGACCTCTATGGTGCAATCGTAGCACTCTCCCGACACAGTCAGCTTGACCGTCGGCGCGGAGCAGGACAATCCCTGCCGCACCGAGATTCCGTAGTATTCGAAATAGCTCAGGCCGGCCTGGAACTCTTCCCATGCGTTGGCCGGAAATTCGCATTCATAGCGGCGCCCGGACAAAGAATCGCTGAAGGCGCCGCTAGACCGGATGACGTCGCCGTCGCGTTGCAGGGCGGGACGGTCCTGCAATGGGACAAGATCGACATAGCTTGGCGCGATCTCGGCCGCGTTCATGCAGATCGCGCTTTCGAAATCCCCGCGTGAGAAAGGGTATTCGCCGTAGGTCAGCGAATTGGGTTCGACCTCGATCCCCCAGCGGACCGCCTGGCCCACGGTGTCCAGGATCAGCATCTCGGAGGGCAGATAGGTCACCATTTCGGAAAACAGGTCGCTGGACATGAAGATGTTGCCGTTGGCGATCTGCCGCGAAATCAGCGAGGTCGCGTCCATGCCGATCTTCCAGATCTCCTGCACCTGCGCGCGGCTATAGCGGTCCGAGTCGAACCGCAGGAACGGCGCGTGCAGACCCAGCCGGCCCAGGGGATGAAGCAACTGGTTCGACCGCCCCTCATAGGCCGCCGTGCCAGAAAACCGCACGAATCGACCGGCCAGAAAGACATAGGCACAGGCGCTTTCGCACCGATCCCCGCGCGCGATGGCGGTCTGGATGCCGCTGGGGCCGCCATTCCCGTCCGCGCTTTCCTTGCGGATGTAATCCACGATCCGCAAAGCTTCGGTCAGCGATCCGCCCGGGCTGTCCAGGCAGAGGCGGTGCGAGAAAAAGGCCATCGGCCCGTAATCCACCGCCGGGGCGAAATTGCGGTAGATCAGCGGGTGATCCGGCGACGGGCTGTCGATATGGGCCACAAGCGAACGGTCGAGAAAGGGCCTGATCCGTTCCAGGTCGCCGTTTTCGATCACGCCTGTCAGGCGCGCGGTACAGCCCATCTCGGCCATCTCCGGGGTCACGTCGGTTTCCAGAACGGCGGCACCGGCGTGGGAGCAGGCCATGCAAAGGGCGACAAGAACGGCAGGCAATCGCATGAAAGTAAACCTCTTTTTAGTACAGCTATCTACTCCGGCCACCTTGCGGTGACCGGAGGCATGGATCAATACCGTCGAAGAGATATTGGGCCGGGAGCGGCGGCTCACTCCGCCAGCTTGACCAGCGCGTGCCGCTTCTTGCCCGCCGACAGCTTGACCGGAGAGGAAAGCGCGCCCGCGTCCAGCATCATGCCGGCATCGGTCAGCGGCGCGTCGTCGATGCGCGCGCCGTTCTCGGCGATCAGGCGCTTGGCCTCCTTGCCGGATTTCGCGAGACCCGACTTGACGATCAGCTGCACGATGGAAATGCCATCGCCCAGATCCGCCGCCGACAGTTCCAGCGTCGGCAGATCCTCCCCGACGCCGCCTTTTTCAAAGACTTCGCGCGCCGTGGCCTCGGCCGCCGCAGCCGCTTCGGCCCCGTGACACAGGGTGGTCACCGCATTGGCCAGAACGATCTTGGCGTCGTTGATCTCGGAGCCGGCCAGCGCGCCCAGGCGTTCGCATTCGTCCAGCGGCAGCTCGGTATAGAGCTTCAGGAAGCGGCCAACGTCGGCATCGGTCGTGTTGCGCCAGAACTGCCAGAACTCATAGGGGGACAGCATGTCCGAGTTCAGCCAGATGGCGCCGCCCTGGCTCTTGCCCATCTTGCGCCCGTCGCTGGTGGTGAGCAGCGGCGAGGTCAGGCCATAGATCTCTTCGTCCAGCACACGGCGGGTCAGGTCGATGCCGTTGACGATATTGCCCCACTGGTCGCTGCCGCCCATCTGCAAGGTGCAGCCATAGCGGCGGTACAACTCGAGGAAGTCGTAGGCCTGCAGGATCATGTAGTTGAACTCGAGGAAGCTCAGCGACTGTTCGCGGTCCAGCCGCGATTTCACCGACTCGAAGGACAGCATCCGGTTGACGCTGAAATGCCGGCCGATGTCGCGCAGGAACTCAAGGTAGTTGAGCCCGTCCAGCCATTCGGCGTTGTTCAGCATCAGAGCGCCGTTCCCGGCCTCTCCATACTCCAGGTACTTGGCAAAGACCTGTTTCATGCCGTCGATGTTGGCGTCGATCTGGTCCGGCGTCAGCAGCGGGCGTTCATCGGCGCGGAACGAGGGATCGCCCACCTTGGTGGTGCCGCCGCCCATCAGCGTGATCGGCTTGTGCCCGGTTTTCTGAAACCAACGCAGCATCATGATGTTTAGCAGGTGCCCGACATGCAGCGACTGCGCGGTGGCGTCATAGCCGATATAGGCGGTCACCACCCCATTGCTCAGCGCCTCGTCCAGCGCCTGGTAGTCGGTGCAGTCGGCCAGGTAGCCGCGCTGCATCATGACGGCCATGAAATCCGATTTGGGATGGTAGGTCATGCGGGTGCCTCTGTATACTGCGCGGCGCAGGTATAAGCGCGGGCAGGGCCGAGGGAAAGAGCATGTTGAAGGATGGGGCCGTCTGGGCGCTTGGCGCCATGTCGGGGACCTCGCTGGACGGGGTGGATGCGGCCATGCTGCACACCGATGGGGTGCGTATTTTCGATTTCGGCACCAGTGGATACCGCGCCTATTCCGAAGAAGAGCGCGCGGTGCTGAAGTCCGCCCTGGGCCGTTGGCCCGGTGCGGGGCTGGAGCCTGCGCTGGGGGTGATCCAATCCGCGCATGTGGAACTCCTGTCGCAGTTCCCGGGGGCGCAGATGGTCGGGTTTCACGGCCAGACCCTGGCGCATGAGCCGCGCGGCCGCGGCACGCATCAGCTGGGCGATGGTGCTGCGCTCGCGCAGGCCTTGGGAAAGCCGGTGGTCTGGGACTTCCGCTCTGCCGATGTGGCCCTGGGGGGGGAGGGCGCACCTTTGGCGCCCTTCTTTCACTGGGCCTGCGCGCGCCACATCGGCGCGCGCGAACCGCTTTGTTTCCTCAACCTCGGCGGTGTTGGCAACCTGACCTGGGTCGATCCCCGCGTTGACAAGCCCGAGGCCGAAGGGGCGCTGTTGGCGTTTGACACGGGGCCCGCCAATGCACCGATCAACGACCTTGTCGCCGAACGGTTGGGCCTTGATTGCGACCTCGACGGGCGGCTTGCCCGCAAGGGGCGGGTCGAGGAAGGCGCGCTGGAACTTTTCCTGGACGAAGGCTATTTCCGCAAGATGCCGCCCAAGTCTCTGGACCGGGACGATTTTTCCCTGATGCTGGATCTCGTGCGGGAATTGTCGGATGCCGATGCGGCGGCAACCATGACCGGGATGGCGGCGGCAGCGGTCATGCAAGGCATGGAACACTGCCCAAAACCGCCCGCCCGCGTGCTGGTCACGGGGGGCGGGCGCAAGAACCCGGTGATGATGCGGATGCTGGCGGCCGGACTGGATTGTCCGGTGGAATCCGTGGAAAAGGCGGGCCTGGATGGCGACATGCTGGAGGCGCAGGCCTTTGCCTATCTCGCGGTGCGCGTGGCCCGCGGCCTGCCGACATCTGCGCCGGGAACAACGGGGGTGGCGGCCCCCGTGGGGGGCGGACAGATCAGCCGGCCGGAAAACGTCCTGCGATGAGTCGCGCCTGCGGCGCGTGCCTCCGGCGGGAGGTATTTGGAGAGAGAAGAAACATGGGGCGGTTTCAGAACACCTGCCTCGTGGCGAGCACGAGACGGGCGTGAAGCATTGCCGGTGTCTGCCGGGCGCTTCTTCGGGCACGGTCATCGGCTCTCAAGCCTGTAGCGCGCTGACAGGCTGGCGCATTAACCTTAAACAGACGTGAACGACCCATTGGATTTTTGGGTGTTTCTTTGGGCCGAAAATACCTCCGGGGAGCGCGAGGGGCAGAGCCCCTCGTCCAAACACGCTGTGCGGCGCAGCCGCTCCGCCGGATCGGTCGGACGTCAGCCGCCCGTGTGGCTCATGTGCCGGGACACGCGCCCATCGACACCCTGTCGGGAATAGTCGAAGTCATGCCCCTTGGGTTTCAGCGCGATGGCCGCACGGATCGCTTCTTCCAGCGGTTCGTCGCTGTCGGGGTGGTTGCGCAGGGCCGCGCGCAGGTCGGCGTTGTCTTCCTGGCCCAGGCACATGAACAGCTCGCCCGTGCAGGTCAGGCGCACCCGGTTGCAGCTTTCGCAGAAGTTATGCGTGAGCGGCGTGATGAACCCGATCTTCTGCCCGGTCTCTTCCAGTCGGACATAGCGGGCGGGGCCGCCGGTGCGTTCGGGCAGATCCGTCACGGTATACTGCTCGGCTAGCCGCGCGCGCAGGTCGGTCAGTTTCCAGTACTGGTCCAGCCGGTCCTCATTGCCGATGTCGCCCATCGGCATGACCTCGATCCAGGTCAGGTCCATGTCACGTTCGGCGCACCATTCGGTCATCGAGAACAGTTCATCCTCGTTGAAACCCTTGAGAGCCACCGCGTTCAGCTTGACCCGCAGGCCCGCCGCCTGCGCCGCATCCAGCCCGCGCAGGACCTGCGGCAGGCGACCCCAGCGGGTGACGTCGGCAAACTTCTTCTCGTCCAGCGTGTCGAGCGAGACATTCACCCGCCGCACGCCCGCCGCGTAGAGATCCCCGGCAAACCGTTCCAGTTGCGAGCCGTTGGTCGTCAACGTCAGCTCTTTGAGCGCGCCGGAGGCGAGATGCCGCGTCATGCGGCGGAAAAATGTCATGATGTCCCGGCGGACCAGCGGTTCCCCGCCGGTGATGCGCAGTTTCTCGACGCCCAGTCGCACAAAGGTCGAACACATGCGATCCAGCTCTTCGAGGGTCAGCAGTTCTTTCTTTGGCAGAAAGGTCATGTTCTCCGACATGCAGTAGACGCAGCGGAAATCGCAGCGGTCTGTGACGGAGACCCGAAGATAGGAGATCGGGCGCTGAAACGGATCGATGAGCGTTTGTGTCATGTTCTCGACACTAGTCCTCGGCCGGAAATTCGGCAAGAGTGCCCAAGGAAATGTCATGAACGGGGAGGGACGCAAATGCGCGGTATCCTGAAGACACTGTTGATCTTTGCCGCCTTGGCGCCCGCGGGCTGCGGCAAACTGCCCTTCCTTCAGGACCGCTCGCAGGCCGAGGTGCCCGCGCCGCAGCCGCAGACCTCGCCGGAGGGGGCAGCAGCGGTCAGGCCACCGGAGGGCGCGCGCACCGCGGAACAGTTCGACACGACAACGGCCGATGAGCGCAAGAAGGCCGCTGCTGCGCCCAAGCCGGGGGGCGAGACACTGCTGGGGGAAACCGTGGCCAGCCTGGGCGATCCGGCGGCGACCGGGTTCTGGCTTGAAACACCGCTGGTGACATCGGTGCGGCAGGGCCGGGTGGAAAATCCGGCCACCGGGAAATCCTCGCAAGTGGAACTGCGCCCGATCGAGGGGGGAGGCAGCCGGATCTCGCTGGCGGCCATGCGGCTGATCGGCGCCTCGTTGACCGATCTGCCGACGCTCAAGGTCTTTGCGGGCGGCTAGGGCAGATATTTGCCCGCCTCCTTGCGCGCAAAGGGTTTCATCGCCGCGCCATGTGCGTCGAGGAAATCGCGCGCGGCTTCGGCGTCATGTTTCGACAATTCGCGAATCCACCAGGCCACGGCCTTCTGGATGAACCACTGCTGGTCAGGCACATAGCCCGCCGCCCAGGTCATCACGCGCGTCCGGGCCGCGGCCTGCTCGGGCTTGGGGAAATTCAGATGCGCAAGGGGCAGGGTGATGACCAGCGCCGCGCGTTTTGTCCAGAGGTGATCGCTGGTGGTCCAGGTTTCGACCTCGTCCAGCCTGGACAGATCCGCCATGATCCGCCGCTGGCCTGCCATGCAGGCATGATCGGCCACCGCCCAGGCGTCGAATGTCGGCACCCAGGAACAGATCAGCCGCCAGGCCTCTTCGTCGGGACGTAGGCGGGCCTGGGTCAGCAGCTTGGCAGCCAGGATGCGCGCCTCGTGGATGTCGCTGGCCCAGAGCGCCTTGGCCAGCGCAACGCGGCCCGGCACATCCATGCCTTGCCGACAGTCCTTTGCCAGGTCGTTCAGCACCGGGTTGGGTACGCCCAGGTAAACACGATCCACCTTGTGATAGCGCGCCGATCCCTCGGCGCGTTCCGCGTCGCCCTGCGCGCGCAGGGTGTCGAGGGCCTGCTCGGGTGTCACTCCACCGTCACCGATTTCGCCAGGTTGCGCGGCTGGTCGACGTCGGTGCCCTTGGCGATGGCCGTGTGATAGGCCAATAGCTGTGCGGGCAAGGCATAAAGAATGGGTGCCAGCAAGTCGGGCACCGTCGGCATCTGCACCACGCGCCAGACGTCCTGGCCCGCTGCCGCCGCGCCTTCTGCATCGGTGACGAGACAGACCTTGCCGCCACGCGCCATGACCTCCTGCATGTTCGACACGGTCTTTTCGAAAAGGGCATCCTTGGGGGCCATGACCACCACCGGAACATGTTTGTCGATCAGTGCGATAGGACCGTGTTTCAGCTCTCCCGATGCGTAAGCTTCGGCATGTATGTAGCTGATTTCCTTAAGCTTGAGTGCGCCTTCTAGCGCTAGGGGATACATCAGGCCACGCCCCAGAAAGAGGATGTCCCGCGCCTCTGCCAGCTTGCGCGCCACGCCCGCGATCACCTCGTCGCGGTCCAATGCGGCGTTGAAGGTGCCCGGCAAGGCGCGCAGACCCTTGAGGATCTCGTCGCGCGCCTCGGCTGTCAGCCGCCCGCGCGCCTCTGCCGCCTTGAGCGCCAGCAGGAGCAGGACGTTCAACTGGCAGGTAAAGGCCTTGGTCGAGGCAACGCCGATTTCCACTCCGGCATGAATCGGCAGCGCCAGGTCGCTTTCCCGCGCGATCGAGCTGTTGGGCACATTGACCACGGAAAAGATCTTGTCGGCCTTGTCCGCGCAATAGCGCAGGGCGGCCAGCGTGTCCGCCGTCTCGCCCGACTGGCTGACGAACAGCGCGGCTGTACCGGGCAGCACGGGCGGCTCGCGGTACCGGAACTCGGAGGCGATATCGACCTCGACCGGCAGGGCCGCAAGCTGTTCGAACCAGTATTTCGCGGTCAGGCAGGCGTAATAGGCGGTGCCGCAGGCGACCATCGTCAACCGGTCGATCGCGGCAAAATCGATTCCCGGATCGGGCAGGGCGATGCCCTCGTCGGTCAGGTAGGCGTTCAGCGCATTCGACAGGACCTGCGGCTGTTCCGCGATCTCCTTGGCCATGAAATGCTTGTACCCGGCCTTGTCGACGCGCGCGGCATCCATCTGGACCTTGCGCATCTCGCGGTTGACCAAGCGGCCCGCCTCGTCGCGGATTGTGACGCCTTCGCGGGTCAGCACCGCGCGGTCGCCTTCTTCCAGGTAGGTGATACGGGGCGTCAGCGGGGCCAGTGCGATGGCATCGGAGCCGACGAACATTTCCCCATCGCCATGCCCGATCGCCAGGGGCGATCCCTTGCGCGCCGCGACCATCAGGTCCTCTTCGCCGTCAAAGAGAAAGGCCAGGGCAAAGGCGCCCTCCAGCTTGTCGATGCAGGCCATCGCCGCATCGACCGGCGCCAGGCCCGTCTGCATCAGGCTGTGGGTCAAAAGCGCGATGGTCTCGGTGTCGGTGTCGGTCGCGGGGACCAGTCCGGCAGACTTAACTTCGTCCCGTAACTCTTTGTAATTCTCTATGATTCCGTTGTGAACCACGGCCACGGGGCCGGACTTGTGCGGATGGGCATTGTCGGTCGAAGGTTCGCCGTGGGTGGCCCAGCGGGTGTGCCCGATGCCCGATTTCCCCGCCAGCGGGTTGTGCACCAGCGCGTCCGAGAGGTTGACCAGCTTGCCCATTGCACGGCGCCGGTCCAGGTGGCCGTCGTGCACGGTGGCGATGCCGGCGCTGTCATAGCCGCGGTATTCCAGCCGACGCAGCGCCTCGACCAGTTGCGGGGCCACTTCGTGGGTCCCTAGAATGCCTACGATTCCACACATGTCCTCAAATCCCTCGTCTCAAAAAATTTCGCCAGGTCAGGCGCTTGCCTTCTGCTTGGCCTTTTTCGCGCGCAGCATGTTCATCAGTTTCTCCGCCAGTCCCGGCTTGTTCTCCTGCTTGCCACGCGCGATCGCCAGCGCCCCCGCCGGCACATCCGAGGTGATGGTCGATCCCGATCCTGTCATGGCACCATCGCCAACCTTGACCGGCGCGACCAGCATCGTGTCCGAGCCGATGAAGGCGTGTTTGCCGATCACGGTACGATGCTTGAACACGCCGTCATAGTTGCAGGTGATCGTGCCCGCGCCGATGTTGGTCTTTTCGCCGATTTCGGCGTCGCCGATATAGGTCAGGTGGTTGGCCTTGGCCCCCTCGTGGAGGACCGCGTTCTTGATCTCGACAAAATTGCCGACGTGCACATCCTCGGCCAGTTCGGCGCCCGGGCGCAGCCGCGCATAGGGCCCGACGATGGCGCCACGGCTGACGTGGCAACCTTCGAGATGCGAAAAGGCGCGGATGCGGGCGCCGGATTCCACCGTGACGCCGGGGCCAAAAACCACGTTCGGCTCGATCTCGGCATCGCGGCCTATCGCGGTGTCCCAGGCCAGGTGCACTGTCTCTGGCGCCTGCAGGGTCACGCCAAGTTCCAGCAGGTCTGCCCGCGCGGCGGCCTGAAAGGCGGCCTCGGCATGGGCCAGGTCGGTGCGCGAATTCACGCCCAGGGTCTCTGCCTGGGGGCAGCGGACGACAGTTGCGGTCTTGCCCTGTGCACGGGCAAGTCCCGGCACATCCGTCAGGTAGTATTCACCGCTGGCATTGTCGTTGCCGACCTTGGCCAGCATCTCGGCCAACAGGCCGGCGTCGGCCGCAATCACGCCGGAATTGCAGAGGGTTATCTCGCGTTCTTCATCGTTGGCGTCCTTGAATTCGACGATCTTGACCAGATCATCCCCCTCCATCACCAGCCGCCCATAGCGCGCCGGGTCCGCGGCTTCGAACCCCAGCACCACGACGTCATGCGTGGCGCGCGCCGCCCGCATCGCCTCCAGCGTGTCGGGCGAGATGAAGGGGGTATCGCCGTAGAGCACCACCACGTCGCCTTCGAACCCGTCCAGCTCGGGCAGCGCGATGCGGACCGCGTGGCCGGTGCCCAGTTGTTCGGCCTGTTCGACCACGGCAAGTTCGGGGTCATGGTCGCGGGCGGCCTTGGCCACCGCCTCGAACCCATGTCCGCCCACGACCACCGTCCGCTCGGGCTCCAGCGCGGCGCCAGCACGCAGCGCGTGCCAGAGCATCGGCGCCCCCGCGATCCGGTGCAGAACCTTGGGCTGGTCCGAGTTCATGCGAGTGCCCTTGCCTGCGGCAAGTACGATCAGGGCTGTGCTCATCAGGCTGCTCCGGAATTGCCTCTTTTTCGCGCCCGTTTTATCGGAGTGTCCGAGTGGCGCAAGGTGGCGTGGATCACGGCAGGTTGCGGCATGTGACAGCAGGGGCGGCAAATGAAGAAATGCGTAATCTTTGATCTGGACGGTACCTTGGCGGATACCAGCGGCGACCTGATCGCCGCCGCCAATGCCTGTTTCGAGGGAATGGGAGAGGCGGTGCGCCTTGATCCGGCCGTCGATGCAGGCGTGGCATTGCGCGGTGGTCGGCGGATGCTGACCGAGGGGCTGACGCGTGCGGGCCGCATGGACGAGGCCGTGGTGGACGCCTGGTATCCGCATTTGCTGGATTATTACGGCGCGGCGATCGACACCCATACGCGGCTGTATGACGGTGCGGTCGAGGCGGTCGAGGCCCTGCGCCGCGCGGATTACGCGGTGGGCATCTGCACAAACAAGCCCGAGGCGCTGGCCCGGGTTCTGCTGGAACGGTTGGGGGTGCGCGGGCTATTCGGCTCGCTGATCGGGGCCGACACGGGACCGACACGCAAGCCGGACGTGGCGCCCTACTGGGCGGCTGTCGAGGGTTGCGGCGGTCTGCGTGAGGCGTCCCTTTTGGTCGGCGACAGCGACACGGACCGCAAGACAGCCGCAGCGGCGGGCGTGCCCTCGGTCCTCGTCACCTTCGCGCCCGAGGGGCAGGCGGTCAGGGCGTTGAACCCGGAAGGCGTGATTGACCATTTCGAGGAGTTGTCCGGCGTTGTGCGGCGGCTGATCGGATAACCGGACAGACCGTCAGGGCGCGAGGTACAGCAGATCGGTCAGCGCGGACAGCGGCCTGGTTTCAAGCTGGCCGATGGCCCTGTCGATGGCCCGGGCGCGGTCCGGTCCCAGGATCGGGTCCGCCAGGGCGCGGTATTTTCCGGCCAGTTCCGCCTCTGTCGGCGGCGCCTCTGCATCCCAGCGCGGTTGCACCCAGTCGCCTTGTAGTATGCGTCCATCACGCAGGCGCAGCCGCACCCGTGCCAGTCGCGTGCCAGGAAAGACCGCGTTGGCATGGGCCTCTTCGGACATGATCAACCCCTCGGACAGGCGCAGGATCTCGGGGTCGCGCAGGCTGTCGCCGTCGAGATCTTCTGGACCCAAGGTTCCGCGCACCATGGCCACGGCACAGGGGAAAGAGGTCGAATACTGCGCCTCTTCGGTGGTTCGGGGACGGGCGGTGGCAAGGCGGATCGCCTCGTGAAAGCTCTCGACCTCGATCCGGTCGACCTCGCCCGAGGTCAACCCATGCGCCCGCCGCAATGCCAGCACGCCTTCGACCGGTGCCTGCGCCCAGCGGCAGACCGGGTAGGGTTTGAAATACTGCCGCAGGATACGCCAGTCCTCGCCCAATCCGGTCCAGAACTGCGGCGCCTGTTCGACCGTGATCGCGGGGGCGCCGGTAAAGCCGCGCTGCGCAAGCTGCACCGCCGAGACACCGCACATGGCGCCCCAGCCGGAGCCGTCCTTGACCATCGTCGGCCAGTCGATGCAGCGCATCATCTGGCTGCGCGGTCCATGGTATTCCGCGATCCCAAGCGCCTGCCACGTTTTTTCGGCGGACAGCCCCAGAAGGCGCGCGCCCCCCGCTGCCGCCGTCACCGCGCCCCAGCTGCCCGAGGTGTGGTAGTCGGGGCAGGTGGCGTGCTGGGCCTCGGCCACTCGGGCGCCGAATTCATATCCCATGACCAACGCGGCAAGGAAGTCCCGCCCCGAGACCCGCGCCCGGTGACCAAAGACCAGCAGCGCGGGCAGCAGGGGGCAACCGATGTGCCCCTTGGACGGGTTATAGCCGTCGTGCCCGTCGAGGCTGTCGATGGTCATGCCCGCGGCCATCGCCGCCGCCGCCGGCGCGGCGGATCGGCTGTCGAAAAGCAGCGGTGTCGTACCCGGCATGTCCTCGGCCGCGTGGTCGCGGATGATCCGCGACAGGTCTGTGCCAAGCCCGCCCGCCGCGACACCGATCAGGTCGCGCAGGCACCGTTTCGCCTGGGCCTGAACGCCTTGGGGCAAGTCGTCCCAGTACAGGGTGTGGATGAAGCTCAGGACATCGCTCATGCCTCAAGTCTTTGACCCCGTCTGCACGGATTCTGCGCGGATCGCGACAGGATTGCCCCCGGTGTGTCGGAAACGAAGGCTTTGTGCGCCGGGTTAGGTCCGATTTGAACCGGTGCGCGTGTCCTTTGGCTGTGGGAATGCTAACGACAAGCCGCAATTCCGTGAAAGGACGTGGCCGATGATTCCCGCCAGATATGCCCATGTGCTGTTCAGCCTGCTCTTGTCCGGGCTGATGTCCCTGCTGGTGTCGCTGGTCGCGACACTCAAGAACGCGGGTCTGACCGCCGATATCCTCTCGCTCTGGATGGGGGCATGGCTGTCCAGCTGGCTGCTGGCCTTTCCCGGCGTCCTGGTCATTGCACCGCTGGTGCGTCGTCTCGTGGCACGGCTGACCGTGACAGAGGATCGCTCCGCCTGATGCGCGGAGGGGAATTGACCACGCCCGGTCAAGGCGGCATCAAAGACGGATGACAGAGCGTTTTACCGGCACATTCACCCAGCAGGAGCCGATCCCCGAGGAGGCCATCGCCGCCGCAGTCGAGGTCATGCGGGGCGGACGGCTGCACCGATACAACACCCTTGCAGGAGAGACCGCGGAGGCGGCGCTGCTGGAACAGGAATTCGCCGCCCAGACAGGGGCGCGTTATTGCCTGGCGGTGGCCTCGGGGGGCTATGCGCTTGGCTGCGCCTTGCGAGCGGTGGGCGTCCAACCGGGTGAGCCGGTGCTGACCAATGCCTTTACGCTGGCGCCGGTACCGGGGGCGATTGCCGGTGCGGGCGCCGTGCCGGTCTATGTCGGCGTGACCGAGGACCTGGTGATCGACCTGGGCGACCTGGAGGCAAAGGCGGATCGCGCGCGGATCCTGATGCTGAGCCACATGCGCGGGCACCTGTGCGACATGGACCGCCTGATGGCGATCTGCGACGCGGCGGGGATCACCGTGATCGAGGATTGCGCCCATACGATGGGCGCGGCTTGGAACGGTGTCCCATCGGGGCGTCATGGCGCCGTCGGCTGTTTTTCGATGCAGACCTACAAGCATGTGAATTCCGGCGAGGGCGGGCTGCTTGTCACTGATGACGAGGAGATCGCGGCGCGCGCGGTGATGCTGTCGGGGTCCTACATGCTGTATGAACGGCACCTCGCGGCGCCGGGGCCGGAGGTCTTTGAACGGGTGAAATACACGACGCCCAATGTCTCGGGGCGGATGGACAACCTGCGCGCGGCGATCCTGCGCCCCCAGTTGCGGGCGCTGGACGCCCAGGCGGACCGCTGGAATGACCGTTATGCGGTGGTCGAGGAGGGCTTGCGCGGGACGCCCGGCCTGCACCTGCCGCGGCGGCCGCAGGAAGAGCGTTACGTCGGCTCTTCGATCCAGTTCCTGCTGCCGGGCTGGAGCGGCGAGGCGGTGCAGGACGTTCTGTCGCGCTGTGCCGCGCGCGGCGTGGAGCTCAAGTGGTTCGGCGGGGCCGAGCCCAGCGGGTTCACCTCGCGCTATGACAGCTGGCGCTATGCCCCGTCCGAGCCGATGCCACAGACCGACCGTATCCTGCGCGGCCTTCTGGACATGCGCCTGCCGCTGACCTTCAGCCTAGACGATTGCGCGCTGATCGCCCGGATCATCCGGGCCGAGGTCGGCGCGGTCTTTCAGGCGCGGGGGGGAAGGCCGCCTAGTCGATCACCGGGTCCAGCCCCATCAGCCGGCTGACCGGCGCGTGGTCGTCGGTCAGGACCATCGGCTCCTTGGCCGTCAGCACGCTGTCGATGAACTCCGGTCCCAGCGCGGCAAAGCGGATCTCTTGCGGGGCACGGGTGGTGATGGTTGAGACCGGACTGTCCTGGGCGCCCGCCAGCAGGACGAAGATCCGCCGTTCTCCCGGTTCAGGCGGGCGTGCCTCGGTCCAGACCTCGACGCTGGGAAAGACCGCGCGCAGGGTTTCCACGATGGCGGCCAGCGCATCCAGCCGGTCGGTGCTGTCGATCAGGTTCATCGCAAAGACGCCTTCCGGGGCAAGTCGGTCACGGACCAGTTCAAAGAACTCGCGCGTGACCAGGTGTTCGGGAACGGCAATATCGGTAAAGGCATCGCCGATGATGACATCAAATGGCGCGGCGCTGTCGCGCAGCGCGATGCGCGCGTCACGGTGCAGGACGGTGACGGTGTCTGGGTCGAACCAGAAATCCGCCACGGCGCGCGCGGTCACCTCCGGGTCGATCTCGGCCACGGTGATGCCGGTAATACCGCGATCCGCCCAGGCGCGCGGCACGGAGTAAGAGCCGCCGCCGATATGGAACGAGGTAAAGTCGCGATCCCCTATGCGCATCCGGGGCAGGGCGTCCAGCATGGCGGTATGGTCCGTGAACATCACGCGCGGATCTTCGCGCGCGCTGATCCCGTGGGCCAGGTGATCCAGCACCATCAGGCGCACCGGCGCCTCGGCGTTCTCGGACAATTGCACGGTGCGGATGCAGAAATAGCTGCTTTCGCGGTCGCAGACGGCGGGCAGGCGCAGCGCCGACACCGTCAGCAGCAGGGCCAGCGCCAAGGTGCCGCCCGCCGTCACCCACTGTCCGCGCGATGCGCCCGCAAGGGCTAGGCAGGCCAGGGCCGAGACCGCGTAGACCGCCGCGATCACCGTCAGCGAGGCGACCGAGCCGAGCCAGGCGACGAAGAGGAACCCGGCCAGAAGCGTGCCCGCGATGGCGCCAACGGCCCCGGCGGCGAACATCGCCCCAAGTGCCTGTTCCGATTTCTGGCGTCCGCGCATCGCCGCGACGCTGAGGATGGGCGCGGGCACTCCGGCAAAGAGCGAGGGCAGGAAGAAGGCCAGTGAGGAAATCGCCGTGATCGCCGCCAGGGGATGCGTCAGTGCGCCCAGCACCGGCCCCGCCGTGGCCCGCAGCAGCAGAGAGGCGCCAGCGGTGGCCAGCGCCGCCGCCACCATGCACCAGGCCGCCCGGCGCAGGGCGCGGCCCGTTTCCAGCACTGCGATCCGTCCACCCCACCAGTGCCCGACCGACAGGCCGGCCAGGACCACGGCGATAATGGCGGTCCAGGTGTAGAGGCTCATGCCGACATAGGGCGCGATCATGCGCCCGGCGACGATCTCGACCACCATGCTGGCGGCAGAGACCGTGGCCTGCAAAAGGATCATCAGCCAGAGCGGGGCGTGCGGGGATGTGGGTGCGGTCATGCGGCCATTAGGTCAGCCGCGCGGCGGCGGTCAAGCGGCAAGGGCACGCAGTTTCGGGCCCCGTTGTTGCAACCAAGCCCATTGACCCGACTCGCTTGCTCGCGTTAAATGAACAAGCGTTCATTACTTTGGGAGGAGCGGGCGTGTTTCTGGCGACAATGAAGTTTGACCTGGGCGAGGATGTGCTTGCGCTGCAGGAGATGGTGCACAAGTGGGCGCAGGAGCGGGTCAAGCCCATGGCGGCCGAGGTCGACCGCAGCAACGAGTTTCCCGCCGCTCTGTGGCGCGAGATGGGCGACCTGGGCCTGCTGGGGATCACCGTGCCCGAGGAATTCGGTGGCGCAGGCATGGGCTATCTCGCTCATACGGTCGCGGTCGAGGAAGTGGCGCGCGCCTCGGCCTCCGTCTCGCTCTCCTACGGCGCCCATGCCAATCTCTGCGTAAACCAGATCAAGCTGAACGGCACGGACGAACAGCGCCGGAAATACCTGCCGGGCCTGATCTCGGGCGAGCATGTGGGCGCACTGGCCATGTCAGAGCCTTCTGCCGGGTCGGATGTCGTCAGCATGAAACTGCGTGCCGAAAAGCGGAACGACCGGTTTGTCCTGAATGGCAACAAGTACTGGATCACCAACGGCCCCGACGCCGACACGCTGGTGGTCTACGCCAAGACAGACCCGGACGCCGGGGCCAAGGGTATCACCGCTTTCCTCGTCGAGAAGTCGATGAAGGGATTTTCCACCAGCCCGCATTTCGACAAGCTGGGGATGCGCGGATCGAACACCGCCGAACTGATCTTCGAGGATGTCGAGGTTCCGTTCGAAAACATCCTTGGCGAAGAGGGCAAGGGTGTGCGCGTGCTGATGTCCGGGCTGGACTATGAACGGGTCGTGCTGGCAGGCATCGGCCTGGGCATCATGGCCGCCTGCATGGACGAGATCATGCCCTACATGGTCGAGCGCAAGCAGTTCGGCCAGTCGATCGGGAACTTTCAGCTGATGCAGGGCAAGATTGCCGACATGTACACGGCGATGAATTCCGCCCGCGCCTATGTCTACGAGGTCGCCAAGGCCTGCGACCGAGGCGAGGTCACCCGGCAGGATGCGGCGGCCTGCTGTCTCTACGCCTCGGAGCAGGCGATGGTGCAGGCGCATCAGGCGGTGCAGGCGATGGGCGGCGCGGGCTTCCTGAACGATGCGCCGGTCGCGCGGATCTTCCGCGATGCCAAGCTGATGGAGATCGGCGCGGGCACGTCGGAAATCCGCCGGATGCTGGTCGGGCGCGAGCTGATGGGGGCCATGTCCTGATGAGTTGCGCCGCGCCCATGTCCGACAGGATGGGGCGGTTCCGGTGAACATGCGGCTGCTGCTCTGGCTGCCGTTGGCGGTTCTGGTGACGCTGGGCGCGGTGCTGGCCTTTCGGGCCGGCTGGATCGCGGCCAACCTGACGGAGAGCATGGCGATCGAGAGCTATGCCGCCCGCTACATGGCCGAGACCGGCGCACGGGCGGCGGATTGCACGGCGGTTCCGGGGGCCGAGGTCTGGCTGGTCATACGCTGCGGCACGGGTCAGGATCGGCGGGTCTACCGGGTGAACCGTTTTGGCGGCCTGGTCACGGGCAAACCGGCGGAGGGCGACAGGATGAAGGAGCCAAGCACATGAAATTCATTGCCTTTGCCATTGTTGCGGCCGGTCTGTCGACGCCAGCCGCGGCGCAGGACCTGGTCTTTTCCCAGCGCGCAACCGAAAGCTGCCTGGGATCGGGCGCGGAGTTCCGCAGTTGCATCGGGCTGGCAGCCGAGGCCTGCGTCGAGGACAACGGATATGCCACCATGGTCCTCAGCGGTTGCTACGCGCGCGAACTGGACTGGTGGGACGCCCGCCTGAATGACTCTTATGCCTTTGCGATCCGCTACGCGAAACAGGCCGATATCGAAAACGCAGGCTTTGGCCCCTCGCAAGAGGAGGCCCTGCGCGAGATGCAACGAGCTTGGATCACCTACCGTGACGCCAAATGTGCCTATGCCCGCAGTCACTGGGGCGGCGGAACCGGCGCCGGGCCCGCCGGTGTCGAATGCCTGCTGCGCGAGACCGCCGAACAGACCTGGTACATCGAAAGCATGGTGACGCCGGGCTGATGCTGACCTCTGCCCCCACATATGATGCGCTGCGCGCGGGCTTTCGCTGGAACCTTCCGGCGCGGCTGAACATGGCCGAACAGGCCTGCGATGCGTGGGCGCGGCAAGACCCGGATCGCGTGGCCATCCTGGATCATTCCAGCGGCACGGCGGTGAGCTACGGCGCGCTGGCGACCCTGTCGCGGCGGGTGCAGGCGGCGCTCTTGGCACGCGGCGTGGGGTCGGGCGACCGGGTGGGCGTATTGCTCAGCCAGTCGCCGCTATGCGCTGCCGCGCACCTGGCCTGCTGGCGGATGGGGGCGATTTCCGTACCGCTCTTCATGCTGTTCCGAGAGGATGCGCTGCGGTCGCGCCTGTCGGACAGCGGTGCGCGCGTGGTGGTCACGGATGCGGAGGGCGCCGGAATGCTGGCACCTTTCGACCTCGCTGTGGTGCGCGAGGAGGATCTGCCGTCCGAGGGGGCCGGAGGCCCGGCGTTTGACAGCGGGCCAGAGACCCCCGCCGTGTTGATCTACACCTCGGGCACGACGGGCACGCCCAAGGGCGCGCTGCACGGGCACCATGTCCTGACCGGGCACCTGCCGGGAGTGGAGATGAGCCATGACTTCCTGGGCCAGCCGGTGGATGTCCTTTGGACGCCCGCCGACTGGGCCTGGATCGGCGGTTTGTTTGACGTGCTGATGCCGGGACTGGCGCTGGGGGTGCCGGTGGCCGCGGCGCGAATGCGGCGGTTCGACGTCGATGAATGCACAAGGATCATCTCGGAACATGCTGTTCGGAATGTATTTTTTCCGCCAACGGCCCTGCGCATCCTGAAGGCGTCCGACGCCCGGATCACCGGGCTGCGCTCTGTTGCCAGTGGCGGCGAGCCGCTGGGGCCCGAGATGCTGGCCTGGGGGCGCGCGGCGCTGGGTGTCACGATCAACGAATTCTACGGCCAGACCGAATGCAACATGGTGGCCTCGTCCTGTGCGGCGCTTTTCGATCCGAGGCCGGGCGCTTTGGGGCGGGCGGTGCCGGGCTTTGACATTGCCGTGATCTCCGAGGACGGTGCGCCGGTGGATGGCGAAGGCGATATCGCCGTGCGGCGCGGCTGCGCCTCGATGATGCTGGAATACTGGAACCGGCCCGAGGCCACGGAGGAGAAATTCCGCGGGGATTGGCTGGTGACGGGCGATCGGGGCACGTTGGAAGAGGGCTTTATCCGTTTCGTGGGCCGCGAGGATGACGTCATCACCTCTGCCGGCTACCGCATCGGTCCGGCGGAAATCGAGGACTGCCTGCTCACCCATCCCGCTGTCGCCACTGTGGGCGTCGTGGGCAAGCCCGACCCGCTGCGAACAGAGATCGTCAAGGCCTATGTGGTCCGCAAACCGGGCGCAGAGGTCGACGCCGGGACCTTGCAGGAATGGGTGAAGGAACGGCTTGCAAGCTATTCCTATCCAAGGGAAATCGATTTTCTGGATGCCTTGCCGATGACGGTGACGGGCAAGGTGATCCGCAAGGACCTGAAAGCGCGCGCGGCGGCCGAGACCGTGCAGGATTGAACAAGGGGACAGGGACATGAAACTGCAATCGCAGGTGCTGACGGCGGGAGAGGCCTTTGAAGCCAACCGCGCGGCCCATCTCGAAGCGCTCGACCAGATCCAGGAGGCTGCCGCGCTGGCCATGTCCGGCGGCGGGGAAAAGGCGCGCGACCGGCATTTGAGCCGGGGCAAGATGCTGCCGCGCGAGAGGGTGGCCAACCTTCTCGATCCCGGATCGCCCTTCCTCGAGGTCGGAACGACGGCGGCGCATGGCATGTACGGCGGCGCGGCGCCCTGTGCGGGGGTGATTGCGGGCATCGGTCTGGTTCAGGGGCGGCAAGTCATGGTGATCTGCAACGATGCCACCGTGAAGGGCGGCACCTACTACCCGATGACCGTCAAGAAACACCTGCGCGCGCAGGAGATCGCCGAGGAAAACGAACTGCCCTGCGTCTACCTTGTGGACAGCGGCGGCGCCAACCTGCCCAACCAGGACGAGGTGTTCCCCGACCGCGACCATTTCGGGCGGATTTTCTACAACCAGGCGCGGATGTCAGCCAAGGGCATCGCCCAGATCGCCGTGGTCATGGGCAGTTGTACGGCGGGCGGGGCCTATGTGCCCGCGATGTCGGATGTCTCGATCATCGTCAAGGAACAGGGCACGATCTTTCTGGCCGGGCCGCCATTGGTCAAGGCGGCGACGGGCGAGGTGGTGACAGCCGAAGACCTTGGCGGCGGCGACGTGCACACGCGCCTGTCTGGTGTGGCCGACTACCTGGCCGAGGACGACGCCCACGCACTGGCCCTTGCGCGTCGGGCGGTGGGATCGCTTGGCGGCGGCATCCTGGCGCCGGCCTTGCAGGGCGAGGCGCCCGCCTATGACCCGGACGAGCTGCTGGGCGTGGTGCCCGCGGACCTGCGCACGCCCTACGACATTCGCGAGGTCATCGCGCGGATCGTGGATGGCTCCTACTTCGACGAGTTCAAGCCCCGCTTCGGCGAGACGCTGGTCTGCGGCTTCGCCAAGCTCGAGGGCATGGATGTCGGGATCATCGCCAACAACGGCGTGCTCTTCTCGGAAAGCGCGTCCAAGGGCGCGCATTTCGTCGAGCTATGCTCGCAACGGCGGATCCCTTTGGTTTTCCTGCAAAACATCACCGGTTTCATGGTGGGTCGCAAGTACGAGAACGAGGGCATCGCGCGCCACGGCGCCAAGATGGTGACGGCGGTGGCCACCACGTCCGTGCCCAAGGTGACGGTGTTGGTCGGCGGCAGTTTCGGGGCGGGCAACTACGGCATGGCGGGCCGCGCCTACCAGCCTCGGTTCCTCTGGACATGGCCCAATAGCCGGATCTCGGTCATGGGCGGCGCCCAGGCGGCGGGTGTGCTGGCCACCGTGAAACGCGACGCCATCGAACGGTCGGGCGGTACCTGGTCCGAGGAGGAAGAGGCCGAGTTCAAGCGCCCGACGTTGGAGATGTTCGAGGAACAGTCGCACCCCTTGTATGCCTCGGCCCGGCTCTGGGATGACGGCATCGTCGACCCGCGCAAGACCCGGCAGGTGCTGGCACTGTCCCTGCGCGCGGCGCTGAACAAACCCGTCGAAGAGACGCGCTTTGGCGTGTTCCGGATGTGATCGCGATGAGGACGGAAACCATGCAAGACATCAAGAATCTTGTCACGATCGTAAAACCGGTGGCCCCGGCGTCGGTGTTTCTTTGGGCTGAAAGTACTCCGGGGAGTGTGAGGGGCTGGCCCCTCACGGCCCTCCGCGTTGGACCGGCAGGAGGCAAGGGGCGATGACCATGTTTGACACCATCCTGATTGCGAACCGGGGCGAGATCGCGGCCCGTGTCATCCGTACCGCCCGGGCGATGGGCCTGCGCACGGTGGCGGTGCATTCGGACGTGGATGCCGAGGCGTTGCACGTGACATTGGCAGACGAGGCGGTCTGTATCGGCGGAGCGGCGCCGTCGCAAAGCTACCTGAGGACGGACCGGATCATCGAGGCAGCGCAGGCGACAAGCGCGCAGGCGATCCATCCCGGCTACGGCTTTCTCAGCGAGAATCCCGATTTCGTCGAGGCGGTCGAGGCGGCGGGACTGACTTTCATCGGCCCCTCGGCGCAGGCGATCCGGCAGATGGGGCTCAAGGACGCGGCCAAGCGGCTGATGGACGAGGCCGGCGTGCCGGTGGTGCCCGGATACATGGGCGAGGACCAGGACCCCGGTCACCTGGAGGTCGAGGCACACCGTGTCGGCTATCCGCTGCTGATCAAGGCGGTCGCGGGCGGCGGCGGCAAGGGCATGCGGCTGGTCGAGGACCCGGAGGAGTTCGTCGATGCACTGGAACGGGCCAAGGCCGAGGCGCTGACCGCCTTCGGCAATGATGCGGTCCTGATCGAGAAATACATCCAGCGGCCCCGGCACATCGAGGTGCAGGTCTTTGGCGACGGGACGCGCGCGGTGCACCTGTTCGAACGTGACTGCTCGCTGCAGCGCCGCCACCAGAAGGTGATCGAGGAGGCGCCCGCGCCCGGAATGACCGAGGAGATGCGCGCCGCGATGGGCGCCGCCGCCGTGCGCGCGGCCGAGGCCATCGGCTACAAGGGCGCAGGCACGGTGGAATTCATCGTCGATGGAGCGAACGGCCTGCGCCCCGACGGGTTCTGGTTCATGGAGATGAACACCCGCCTGCAAGTGGAACACCCGGTGACCGAGGAAATCTGTGGCGTCGACCTGGTGGAATGGCAGATCCGCGTTGCTGCGGGCGAACCCCTGCCCGCACGGCAGGAGGACCTGGCGATCTACGGCCACGCCTTCGAGGCGCGGCTCTATGCCGAGGACGTGCCGGCGGGTTTCCTGCCTGCCACGGGGACCTTGTCGGACCTCACGTTCCCCGAGGGTCTGCGCGCCGAAGCCGGCGTGCGGGCGGGCGATGCCATCAGCCCGCACTACGACCCGATGATTGCCAAGCTGGTGGCGCATGGGCCCACCCGGGCCGTGGCCCTGCAGCGACTGGCGCGGGGGCTGCGCAACAGCCGGGTGGCGGGCACGGTGACGAACCTGGCCTTTTTGGGCGCGCTTGCGGAACACGCAGGGTTCGCGCGGGGCGAGGTGGACACCGGACTGATCGCCCGCGACATCGATGCCCTGACCGCACAGCCCGAGATCACGCCGGTGATCTGGGCCGAGGCGGCGCTGACGGCACTCGGGCTGACAGAGGCCACGGGCTGGGAGACCGGCTTTGCGCTCTGGCGGCCGGAATGGCGCAGGGTGGTGCTGAAGCAGGCCGGTGAGCAGCGCGACGTGGGCGTCATGGTCAAGGGGCCGGATGCGGCGCTGATCTCGGTCGACGGGCAGGTGATTGACGCACGGCGGGGCCTGCGCGGGTGGTCCTTCGACGGCAGCCCGGCTTCCGGTGCGCACCTGGCAGAGGGGCAGGTGACGGTCTTTGCCCACTACGGGATCGGCTTTGACCTGCCCGACCCGCTGGCGCGGGGCGCCGCGGCGGCAGGGGCCCTGGACGGGGCCCTGGCGCCGATGCCCGGGCGGGTCGTCTCTGTCCATGTGGGCCTGGGCCAGGAGGTTGCCGAGGGCGACCGGCTGGTCGTTCTGGAAGCCATGAAGATGGAGCATACCATGCGCGCTGGCCGTGCTGGCGTGGTCTCGGAGGTCTTGGTGGCCGAGGGCGATCAGGTCGAGGCGGGTGCGCCGCTGGTGCTGCTGGGGGAAGACGGATGATCCGCCTGCACCACGTCCAGTACGGCCGCAGCTTTCGCGTCCTCTGGCTGATCGAGGAGATCGGCCCGGACCGGTTCGGCGGGCTGGAGGTGATCGAGCACCGCATCGGCACGCCCGAGATGCGCGAAAGCGGTCTGGCGCGCGTCTCTCCTGCGATCCGCATCCCGGCGATCGAATGGGACGGGCTGGAGATGAGCGAATCCGGCGCCATCGTGGAATACCTCTCGGAGCGGCTGGCGCCGGAACTGACCTGCGCGTCGGATCACCCGGAGCGCCCCGCCTTCCTGCAATGGCTCCACTATGCCGAGACGATGGCCAGCCTGATCGAGAACCTGAACCTGCAGATGGTTTTCCTGCGCCCGCCGGCAAAGCCTGCACCGGTGGTTGTCAAGCTGCACGTGGCGCGTCTGCGCCAGACCCTGCGCGGCATGGAAGAGGCGCTGGACGAGGCCGGTTGGCTCTTGCCCGGTGGATTCTCGGCGGCGGACATCATGATGGGGTTCAACCTTTTTGCCGCGCCTTACTATGTCGAGATGGACGGGTTTCCGCGCCTTCGGGCATATCGCGCGCGGATGGAGAAACGGGCCGGATATCGGCGGGCGGTCAAGCGTGAAGGGCCGCAGCGGTTCTATGCGCGCGACTTCTACCCGGTGCCGGAGGAGTGAACCGGAGAGAGAAGATGAGCGAGACGGTCGAGATCTTCGAGGTGGGCCCGCGCGACGGGTTGCAGAACGAGAAACGCGCCATCCCCACGGCGGAGAAGGTGGCGCTGGTGGACCTGCTGTCCGGCGCGGGGTTTCGGCGGATCGAATGCGCCTCTTTCGTGAGTCCGAAATGGGTGCCGCAGATGGCGGATTCCGGAGAGGTCCTGGCGGGAATTGCGCGGGTGCGGGGCGTCTCCTACGCGGCGCTCACGCCGAACCTGAAGGGGTTGGAGCGCGCGCTGGCGGCGAAGGCGGACGAGGTGGCGGTGTTCGGCGCGGCGTCCGAGGGCTTCTCGAAGGCCAATATCAACGCCACGGTCGAGGAAGGGCTGGCGCGCTTCGTGCCTGTGGCCGAGGCGGCGCGCGAGGCGGGACTGCCCGTGCGTGGCTATGTGTCCTGCGTGGTGGAATGTCCCTACGACGGGGCGGTGGCGCCCGCGGCCGTGGCCCGGGTGGTTGCGGCCTTGCGGGACATGGGCTGTTACGAGGTTTCTCTGGGGGACACCATCGGGCGGGGGCGGCCGGAGGCGGTGGATGCCATGCTGTCCGTCGTGCTGGACGAGATGCCCGCGGCGCAGCTGGCAGGGCATTTCCACGATACATCCGGTCGGGCGCTGGAGAACATCGACGTGGCGCTGGCGCGAGGCTTGCGGGTATTCGATGCGGCGGTCGGCGGGTTGGGGGGATGCCCCTATGCGCCGGGTGCGGCGGGCAACGTGGCAACGGAGGCGGTGCACGATCACCTGGTTGCTCGGGGCTATGTCACCGGGCTGGATCGTGTCGTCCTGGACAAGGCCGCCCAGATGGCGCGCGCCATGCGTGGGACGTGACTGGTTCGCTGGGCAACGGATTGAAAGGGACGAGATGGAGTTGATCGGGGTATCGCGCGACACGCGGGGCGTGGCGGAGATCAGGCTGCGCCGGGCCGACAAGCACAATGCGCTGTCCGCGCAGATGATGACCGAGCTGGAGGCCACGGCGCACAGCCTGGCGGCAGACCCGGAGGTGAAAGTGGTTGTCCTGTCGGCAGAGGGCAAGTCCTTTTGCGCCGGCGGTGACCTGGCCTGGATGCGCGAACAGTTCGAGATGGACCGGGCGACGCGGCGCGAGGAATCCTCGCGCATCGCCAAGGCATTGGGCGCGCTTTATGCGCTGCCGCAACCCCTGATCGGCAAGGTGCAGGGCAATGCCTTTGGCGGCGGGCTGGGGCTGATCTGCGTGTGTGACATTGCGCTGGCCGCCGAGGGGGTGAAGTTCGGTCTGACCGAGGTCAAGCTGGGGCTGATACCGGCCAATATCGGGCCCTATGTCATGGCCCGGATGGGCGCTGTGAAGGCGCAGGAAATCTTCATGAACGGACGTATCTTTGGCACTGACGAGGCCGTGGCGCTGGGACTGCTGAACCGGGCGGTTCCGGCGGATCAATTGGACGAGGCCGTCGCGGCAGAGGTCGCTTTGCCGTTGGCCTGTGCGCCGGGGGCGGTTCGGGACGCCAAGGCGTTGTTGCGGCGCCTGGGAGGAGAAGTCACCGAGGCCGAGGTCGACGGGGCCATCGACGCCCTTGCCGACCGCTGGGAGACATCGGAGGCGCAGGAAGGGATCGCCGCCTTTTTCGACAAGCGGCCCGCGCCCTGGGCATGAAGGACCGGCGGCCATGCTGATCCAGGTTGCCCATCTCTATGCCACTGTCTGCCTTGCCATCGTCTTTTTCCAACTGGCGTTGATCGGGGGCGCGCCGCTTGGTCGCTGGACGCAGGGTGGGCGGCACGCAGGCGCTTTGCCGCTGTCCGGGCGGGTGGTGGCGGCGGTCTCTGTTCCGGTGGTCTTGTTCCAGGCAGTGGCGATCCTGTCGGCGGCGGGCTTTCCCGGCCTCGGTTGGCCGCGCTGGAGCGGCTGGGTCGCCCTTGGCGTGAGTGGGCTGAGCGCCGTCCTGAACGGAATCACCCCATCGCAGCAAGAACGCGCCGTCTGGTTCCCGGTGATGCTGGTGATGTGCGGATTGGCGGGCTATGTGATGATTTCAACGATCCGGTGAAGGGCGACCGCTGGATCTTGGCACCGAAACCTGGCCACAGGGTCATGCGGCCAGTTCCGCCCAGCGGGTCGCGATCAGTCTTGCGTAGCGCATCGGCGACAGCCCATAGGCGCCAACGGCATAGGCATCGTTGACCTCGACCACCAGCGTCCGCCCGTCAGACGTGACCCCGAAATCCAGCGCATAGGCCGCAGGAGCGCCCGCCCTCGATTGGGCGGCCAGCGCAGCGCGGATCACCTCGGGGTCAGGGAAGCACAGCGGATCGCCCCGGTAAGGTCGCAGGTCGATCAGGTCGCCATGCAGGACAAAGCCACGGTATTCGGTCACGAAATCCACCGGATCGGCACAGATTACCGCTTCCTCGTCGGGGATATGCGCCGTTGGGATCAGGTCGGCGAAGCTGCACAGCAGCGTTCCGGTAAAGAGCTTGGGCCGGTCGGGCAGGGGCTTGACGAAGATTGCCGTGCCATTGCCCGCCACCTGTCGCGCCTCGGCCATCGTCGATTGCCAGATGCGCCGCCCGGCAAAGGGCATCAGCGCCTCGGGTATGCTGTCGAGGTCCAGCACGGGAATGCCCAGCCGTGCCATGCCCTTCCGGGCATAGCGGATGCCGCCCACGACGATGTCCCCCGCGGCCAACGTGAGGTCGTCGAAGTCCTCGGGCGCGAAAATCCGGACCTCTTCGCCGAGCTGCGCAAAACCCACGCGCGCAATGTCTCGGTTCACGCTGAAAATCGTGTCGTCGGGAGCAAGGATGTGAACGGCCATGGGATTGTCTTTCCTGTCTGCTCCCGGCTGCTAGCGCAAGTGGCGGCACTTGAACATGGCGGGATTCCCGTCCTCTCGGCCCGTGATCACAAAGTCGGGCGCGACGCTTGCGCGCGGCGCGTGCTGCCATGCAGCATCGCCTGTTCCGGCATCCCTTTGTCAACAAAGGAAAAACCGCCAATTTCAGGGAAAGCCTTTTGTTCGCAGGGATTTGAATGCACGCGCCTCGTGTTGACCCTGCCAGATGGCAGCGATAAGGGACAATAAGCCAAGCGCCACAGCGCCCGATCCTTGAAGGAGCCACGTCTTGGAAGAGATGCTGCGGGAATATCTTCCCATCCTCGTCTTTCTGGCCATTGCCATCGGTCTCGGCCTTGTCCTGATCCTTGCCGCGGTGATCCTCGCCGTGCGCAACCCGGACCCGGAAAAGGTTTCCGCCTACGAATGCGGGTTCAACGCCTTCGACGATGCCCGGATGAAATTCGACGTCCGGTTCTACCTGGTCTCGATCCTGTTCATCATCTTCGACCTTGAAATCGCCTTCCTGTTTCCCTGGGCGGTGGCCTTCAAGGACGTCTCGATGGTGGGCTTCTGGTCGATGATGGTGTTCCTGGGCATTCTGACCATCGGCTTTGCCTACGAATGGAAGAAGGGGGCATTGGAATGGGAATGACCGACGACAAGGCCCATGTGACCGATGTACAGGGCGACGGCCAACAAGGCGCGCGCGTGAAATCGGGTCCATCCGCACTGTCCCCCTACGGCTCGAACACCGCTGGTGGCGACCGCGAGGTGGCCACGCAGACCCTGAACCGCGAGCTGCAGGACAAGGGTTTTCTGCTGACCTCGACCGAGGACATCATCAACTGGGCGCGTACCGGTTCGCTGCACTGGATGACCTTCGGCCTGGCCTGTTGCGCCGTCGAGATGATGCATTCCTCGATGCCGCGCTATGACCTCGAACGGTTCGGGACCGCGCCGCGCGCCAGCCCGCGCCAGTCGGACCTGATGATCGTCGCCGGCACGCTGACCAACAAGATGGCTCCGGCCCTGCGCAAGGTCTACGACCAGATGCCGGAGCCGCGCTATGTCATCTCGATGGGCTCCTGCGCCAACGGTGGCGGCTATTACCACTACTCCTACAGCGTGGTGCGTGGCTGTGACCGCGTGGTGCCCGTGGACGTCTATGTGCCGGGCTGCCCGCCGACGGCAGAGGCGCTGGTCTACGGCATCATGGCGCTGCAGAAGAAAATCCGCCGGACGGGGACATTGGTGCGATGAGCGAATTGCTGAACGAACTGGGCGGCCATATCGAGGCCAAGCGCCCCGACTGCGTGATCGGCTGGGACGTCACCCATGGCGAGCTGAACGTCGATGTGGCGCCTTCGAACATCCGCGGGTTCGTGGAGTTCCTGAAGACGGACGCGACCTGCCGGTTTTCCTCGCTGGTGGACATCACCGCCGTGGACTACCCGGAGCGGCCCAAGCGGTTCGACGTGGTCTATCATTTCCTGTCGATGTACCAGAACCACCGCATCCGCCTGCGCGTGGCGATCCGCGAGGATGAGATGGTGCCCTCGATCGTGTCGGTTCACCCCTCGGCCAACTGGTTCGAGCGCGAGGTTTTCGACATGTTCGGCATCCTCTTTGCCGGCCATCCGGACCTGCGCCGCATCCTGACGGATTACGGGTTCCGCGGCTTCCCGCTGCGCAAGGATTTCCCGACCACGGGCTATACCGAAGTGCGCTACGACGAAGAGCAGAAACGCGTCGTCTACGAGCCGGTGAGCCTGGTGCAGGAATACCGCCAGTTCGATTTCATGTCCCCTTGGGAAGGCGCGCAATACGTGCTGCCCGGTGACGAAAAGACGGAAGAAAAGGCAGGCTGATGGGAATAGGTAACATTGGGCTGCCGGGTCTGATTGCTATCGCGGTTTTGCTCATCAACCCCTTCGCTTTCTGGAGGGTTCTGCCACGGGCAGGGATGCCTTCATGGCTCGCTATTCTGACGGTGATACCCGTTATTGCCATGATCATGTTCTGGATTATGGCCTTCAAAAAGTGGCCGGGAGATAACGCATGATGGACGGCTCCAAAGGTTTCGAAGACGCCCTGACGGGCGAGCAGAAGATCCGCAACTTCAACATCAACTTCGGCCCCCAACACCCGGCGGCGCACGGCGTGCTGCGTCTCGTGCTGGAGCTTGACGGCGAGATCGTCGAGCGTTGCGACCCGCATATCGGTCTGCTGCATCGCGGCACCGAAAAGCTGATGGAGACGCGGACCTACCTGCAGAACCTGCCCTATTTCGACCGTCTCGACTATGTGGCGCCGATGAACCAGGAGCACGCCTGGTGCCTGGCCATCGAAAAGCTGACCGGTGTCGAGGTGCCACGGCGGGGGTCGCTGATTCGGGTGCTCTATTCGGAAATCGGCCGCGTCCTGAACCACCTGCTGAACGTGACCACGCAGGCGATGGACGTGGGCGCCCTGACGCCGCCGCTCTGGGGCTTCGAAGAACGCGAAAAGCTGATGGTCTTCTACGAGCGGGCCTGCGGCGCGCGCCTGCACTCGGCTTATTTCCGGCCCGGTGGCGTGCACCAGGATCTGCCGCCGGCCCTGATCGACGATATCGAGGCCTGGGCCAAGGAATTCCCCAATGTGCTTGACGATATCGACGGCCTGCTGACGGAAAACCGCATCTTCAAGCAGCGTAACGCCGATATCGGCGTCGTGACCGAGGAAGAGATCAACGAATGGGGCTTTTCCGGCGTCATGGTGCGGGGGTCGGGCCTTGCCTGGGACCTGCGCCGCGCGCAGCCCTATGAGTGCTACGACGAATTCGACTTCAAGATCCCGGTCGGCAAGAACGGCGATTGCTATGACCGCTATCTCTGCCGCATGGCCGAGATGCGCGAAAGCGTGAAGATCATCCTGCAGGCCATCGAGAAGCTGCGCGCGCCCGAAGGGCAGGGCGACGTGCTGGCCCGCGGCAAGATCACCCCGCCGAAACGCGGCGAGATGAAACGCTCGATGGAAGCCCTGATCCATCACTTCAAGCTGTACACCGAGGGTTTTCACGTTCCCGAGGGCGAGGTCTATGCCGCCGTCGAGGCGCCCAAGGGCGAATTCGGCGTCTACCTCGTGGCCGATGGGTCGAACCGGCCCTACCGGTCCAAGATCCGCGCGCCGGGCTACCTGCATCTGCAGGCGATGGATCACGTTGCCAAGGGCCACCAGCTGGCCGACGTCGCGGCGATCATCGGCACGATGGACGTCGTCTTCGGGGAGATCGACAGGTGATCCGACCGCTCTTGGCGCTTTGTCCGCAGGCCGGAGGCGCCGCGGCGCAGAGCCTGCCCGCAGGGTTGGGGGACAATGGCGCACCGTCCGACGATGCAATCGTGGACAACGGTTTCATCCCAAAGGATACCGCCCGGGATCTGGTTGCCTCCGGGGCGATCGAGTTTGGCGTGGCCGCCGGAACTGTGCGGCTGGTGAATTGCCCCTGACGGGGAAAGATGGGCCGTCGCCGCGCGGCCTTTTGCGAGGGACGACACGATGAAGAGATACGCTTTTGCCCTGGTCGCGACTGGACTGGTTTCGGGCTGTTTCCTGCCCGAGGGCGTCACCGAAGAGGACTTGGCGGCCTTTGATGCCGCTGTGGCCTCGATCGGATGTGACCTCGTGAACGAAAGCGATTATCTGCCCGTGGAACTGCAGACCGGGATGCCGCGCGAGAAGGTGGTGACCATCTCGCAGTACAAGGTCGAACAGAAACAGGCGGTGCCGTTGTCGAACGGCGGTGTGCGTCTTCAGACCGGCGCCTGCGCCCCCAAGACCGAGCCCGCGCCCGAGGCGGCAACCTGACCTGACCGGCCCCGCGGGCCGGACCGGATGCAAGATTGAAACCCGAGGCGCCGCGCCCTGGCGCCGGACGTAAGACGGAAAGCCGAAAGCCATGCTGCGCCGACTGCACCCCGAACAGCCCGAGAGTTTTGCCTTCACGCCCGCCAACCTGGCCTGGGCGCGCGAGCAGATCACCAAGTACCCCGAAGGCCGTCAGGCCAGCGCCATCATCCCGCTGCTGTGGCGGGCACAGGAGCAGGAAGGCTGGCTCAGCCGTCCGGCGATCGAAGCCGTGGCCGACATGCTGGACATGGCCTATATCCGCGCGCTCGAGGTGGCCAGCTTCTACTTCATGTTCCAGTTGCAGCCGGTCGGTTCGCTGGCGCATATCCAGATCTGCGGCACGACCTCCTGTATGATCTGCGGCGCCGAGGACCTGATCGCCGTCTGCCGCGAAAAGATTGCCGACAAACCGCACGCGCTGTCCGAGGACGGCAAGTTCAGCTGGGAAGAGGTCGAATGCCTGGGCGCCTGCACCAACGCGCCGATGGCCCAGATCGGCAAGGACTATTACGAGGACCTGACTGCCGAGAAACTGCGCGATCTGCTCGACGCGCTGGCGCGGGGCGAGGTGCCGCAGGTCGGGCCGCAGAACGGTCGTTTCGCTTCGGAGCCGAAGCCGGGCATCACGTCGCTGACCGAGTTCGTGAACGGCTCGATCAAGCTGAACGCCAGCGCGCAACTTGCCGATGACATCGGCGACACGATCAAGCGCATCGACGGCACCGAGGTGCCGCTGTCGGCGCCTTGGAACGACCAGTCGGGAACCCGTGGCAGCCACCAGCCGCATGCCCCCGAGGCAGAGGTTCCCGCAGAGGAAACCCCGCAACCGGCCAAACCCGCGCCGAAGCCGGAAAAGGTTGCCGAGGCACCTGCCGAGGTCGAGCAGGCCCTGGTCCAGCCCAGCACGCCGCTGCCCGGCCAGGCCGAGCTGTCCAGCCGCAAGGGCAGCTGGCGCTACGAGGCCCCGGCCTCCGAGGAAAAGCCCGCGGAGGAGCCGGCTGCGCCTGCGGCAGAGGACAAGCCTGTCGGCCTTGACGCACCGCGTGGCGGCAAGCCGGACGACCTGAAGGAAATCAAGGGCGTCGGACCCAAGCTGGAAGAGCTGCTGCACTCGCTGGGCTTCTACCACTTCGACCAGGTTGCCGCCTGGACAGACAAGGAACTGGCCTGGGTCGACGAGAACCTCGAGGGTTTCAAGGGCCGGGCGACCCGCGACGAATGGGTGGCGCAGGCCAAGGAGCTGGCGGCGCGGTCCTAAAGTCTGATAGCCGCGGCCTCCCTTTTTCGCGATACTCCGGTCCAGACAGGACAGGATATCGGCGACAGGGAGGAACGTCATGGAGGATCAGGCTGGGCAGGGGAACCGCAGCAGGTTGAGTTGGGGATTGGCGGCCGTGGCCGCCTTTCTCGTTTTCGTATTGTTGCTGACGCTGGGCGACTGGATGGGGATCCAGGCGGCCATTGCGGCGGGTGTGACGCTCGTCGTCCTCGGGCTGCTGTTCTCCAGGCTGTTCTGTGCCGGTGCGGCAAAGGCCCCGGCCTCCACCGCGCGGCCTGCGCCACAGCCCAAGGCTCCCCCGGCGCCGCAGCCGGAGAGGATCCCCGAGGCAGAGCCTGCGCCCGCAGTGCACGAGAGCGCCGACAACGGGCCCCTTGTCAAACCCAGCGGCGCCTTGCCGGGAGAGGAAGACCTTGCCAGCCGCAAGGGCAGCTGGACCTATAGTGCCGACAGCGTGGCAGAGGCGGTCCCGACCCCGACAGAAGCGGCGGCGGAACCAAGGCCCCAACCGGCACCTGCCGTGGCCCGCTCCGAAGCCACCGAGGCACCGCTGGTCAAGACCGGCACGGTGCTGGCAGGCGAGGCGGAACTGGCCTCGCGCCGGGGCAGCTGGACCTATACGCCAAACGGCTGATCGCCCGGGGCCGAAGGCGGCGCACGCGCGACGGATTGCTGGTTACAGAGTGGTCAAACCCGCTGTCGCGGCGCCTGAAACGGGGCTGCGACAAAGCCATACCTTGCGTGCCGCGGCGCAGTATGTCAGGCGTGGCACCGGCACTGTTGGGGAGGAACGGCGCTAAGACACGCGCAGGATGCTGCGCCCGTTTAGTGGAGCGAGAACGTGACCATGACGACCCCGATCTATTCTATGACACCTGACTTTACGCCGCTGATGCGCATGATGCAGCTTCAGACGCGCTTTGCGTTGGAAGCCAGCCAGGGGATGATGAAACTGGCCATGATGCCCTGGACCGGAATGCCGGCGGGTTTCGGCTCGATCTGCACGCCGATGGGTGGCGTGACGGTTGCGGCTTCGGTGACGACCACCGAAGAGGCGGCCCCGGTCGAGGACGTGGCCGAGACCGCCGTGGTCGAGGCCACGGCAGAGCCGGTGGCCGAGCCGGAAGTGACCGTCGAGGAAACCGTGGCTGAAACCGTTGCGGACGTTGCGGAACCTGTGGCGGAACCGGCACCGGCGCCCGTGGCCGCCCCCGAAAAGCTTGAGACGGCGCCTGTCGCGGAACCCGCCGCGCCTGCGGCTGCTCCGGCGCCCGAAGCGGAGGTTGAAGCCGCCCCCGCGATGGTTAAGCCCGCCGCGCTGAAGGCGCCCAAGGGCGAAGCGGACGACCTGACCGTTCTGAACGGTGTCGGCCCGAAACTGGCGGAGGCGCTGAACGCCGAGGGGATCTACCATTTCTCGCAGATCGCGGCCTGGACCGAGGAAAACGTCGCCTGGGTCGACGAGAACCTGGCCGGTGTACGCGGCCGGGCCTCGCGCAACGGCTGGGTGGCGCAGGCCGCCGAACTTGTGAAATAAGGCTCAGGCGGCAATGGCCGGGAAGCAGGACCACAACCGGAGAGGCCGCGTCATTGCGCTGGTGATCATCGGGACGGCTCTCGGCTGGGTCGCGGCCAATGTGATCGGCGCAGCGGTGGACCTGAGCCACCGCTGGCGCGCGCTTTTCGACCTTGCTGCAATTGGTGGCTTTGTCTGGGCGCTGTGGATGTTATACGGGCTCTGGCGGGAGCGCCAGGAACACAAGGATTGAGAGATGCTAGCTGACCAGGACCGGATCTTTACCAACCTCTACGGCATGCATGACCGCACCCTCGACGGCGCGAAAAAGCGTGGCCACTGGGACGGGACAAAGGATCTGATCGCCAAGGGGCGCGACTGGATCATCGAAGAGATGAAGGCGTCGGGCCTGCGTGGTCGTGGCGGCGCCGGTTTCCCGACCGGCCTGAAGTGGTCCTTCATGCCCAAGGAATCGGACGGGCGTCCGGCCTACCTGGTGGTCAATGCCGACGAATCCGAGCCGGGTACCTGCAAGGACCGCGAGATCATGCGTCACGATCCGCATACTCTGATCGAAGGCTGCCTGATCGCCAGCTTCGCGATGCAGGCCCATGCCTGCTACATCTATATCCGCGGCGAATACATCCGCGAGCGTGAGGCCCTGCAAGCCGCCATCGACGAGGCCTATGACGCGGGCCTGCTGGGCAAGAACGCCGCCGGCTCGGGCTGGGATTTCGAGCTGTTCCTGCACCACGGTGCGGGCGCCTATATCTGCGGTGAGGAAACCGCCCTGCTGGAAAGCCTCGAAGGCAAGAAGGGCATGCCCCGGATGAAGCCGCCGTTCCCGGCGGGCGCGGGCCTGTATGGCTGCCCGACCACGGTAAACAACGTCGAATCCATCGCCGTCGTGCCAACGATCCTGCGCCGGGGGGCCGAGTGGTTCTCGTCCTTCGGACGCGACAACAACAAGGGCACCAAGCTGTTCGCGGTCTCGGGCCATGTCAACACCCCCTGCGTCGTCGAAGAGGCCATGTCGATCAGCTTCGAAGAGTTGATCGACAAGCACTGCGGCGGCATTCGCGGCGGCTGGGACAACCTCAAGGCCGTGATCCCCGGCGGGTCCTCGGTGCCTTGTGTGCGCGGCGAAAAGATGCGCGACGCGATCATGGATTTCGATTACCTGCGCGGCGAGCTTGGCTCGGGGCTTGGCACGGCGGCGGTGATCGTGATGGACAAGGACACCGACATCATCAAGGCGATCTGGCGTCTGGCCAAGTTCTACAAGCACGAAAGCTGTGGCCAGTGCACCCCGTGCCGCGAAGGCACCGGCTGGATGATGCGGGTGATGGAACGGCTGGTGAAGGGTGAGGCCGACGAAGAAGAGATCGACATGCTCTGGGACGTGACCAAGCAGGTCGAGGGCCACACGATCTGTGCGCTCGGCGACGCCGCGGCCTGGCCGATCCAGGGCCTGATCCGCAATTTCCGCGACGAGATCGAGGACCGCATCAAGGCGCAGAAGACCGGACGTCTCAGCGCCGTCGCCGCGGAATAATCGTGGCACCCTCCGATGTTGTCAGGGCCTCCTGCCGATCGGCGGGGGGCCTTTTTCGTTTGGCGCCGACCGCGCTGGCACAGGACAAATTCCCGAATGAACCCACCGAAGAGGTGATCCATAAGGGACCGCCTTTCGACGTCTTTTCCGTCCGCCACCGGCTATGGGATGCGCATGAGCGACCGGGCGCGTGGTCCTGTTCCGATCTGTGTCGGCAAGACGGCCGATGACCGGCTGGCACCTGGCCGAGTTCAACATCGGCATTCTGAGACACGATTGGGACGACCCGCGCATCGCCGATTTCCGCGATAACCTCGATCGGGTCTTTGCGGTTGCGGAGCGCAGCCCGGGCTATGTCTGGCACATGCCGGAGGACCAGATGGACGCGGCGCAAACGGATGTGGGCGGACCCTTGGGCGGTAATCCCCGGACCGCGTCGACCCTGTCGGTCTGGCGCGATCTGCCGTGCCTCGAACATTTCGTCTGGCAGACCGTACACCGGCGGTTCTACGATCGGCGCGCGGAATGGTTCGATGCCGCAGGGCAGGGGCTGCGGCTGGTGATGTGGTGGGTGCCCGAAGGTCACCGTCCCGGGGTCGCGGAGGCGGCGGGCAAGCTGCACCACCTGGCAAGGGCAGGCGAGAGCGACGCGGCCTTCGGCTGGACCCATGCCCGCAAGCGATGGGGCGCATCGGGATAATTCATTGGGCGTGGCGGGGGCCGCGCGCTAAAGCTTCGGGACCTTTGGTCGACTTGATTTCAGAAAGGACATCACATGCACTTGGCGGAACTGAATGTCGGGCGACTACTGGCCCCAACGGATGACCCGCGCGTGGCCGAGTTCATGGCAAACCTCGACCGGATCAACGGGCTGGGCAAACGGATGCCGGGCTTTGTCTGGATGATGGAAGGCTCGGGCGAACCGGGCACCGGCAACACCGAGGCCAAGATCGATGGCGATCCGCAGTTCGTGTCCAACCTGACGGTCTGGGAGGACGTGGAAAGCCTGGAACGCTTTGTCTGGGGCACCATCCACAAGCAGTTCTATGACCGCCGCGCCGAGTGGTTCGAGATCATGGGAGAACAGCATTTCGTCATGTGGTGGGTGCCCAAGGGACACCGGCCGACGCTGGACGAGGCTCTGGAACGTCTGGAGATGCGCAAGACACAGGGCGATACGGAGGCGGCCTTTGGCTGGTCGTACCTGCCGGAGGCCCAGTTGTGGCGGGCAAGACACTGCACACCCGAGGCCGTCTGAGCCTTGATCCGTTTTGGCCGGAAGGGGTGGTTCGATCCAAGGCGCGGGGCGCCCGCTCCTTGACCTCTTGCCCGGCAGGCGCGACAGTGCGCGCGACGCGCGGCCCCCGTTTGGCATGCGCATGAGGCGGGCAGGAAAGACACGGATTGGAATGATGAAACCGATTTTGGGAACGGCTGTGCCGATCGCGCCGCTGGCGCCCGTGGCGCAAGCGGAAATCGTCCGGTCCAAGAGTTCCGTGTCTGACGGCCAGCGCCGTGGATTCAAGGTACTGTGCCGGGGAGGCCAATAAGATGATGACTCGGGTGGTGTGCATTCTGGCCCTCGCAGCCACGATTGGTGGTTGCGGGCGCGTCGGGATCTTCAAGTCGGACGAACCGGTGTTCGACGGTCAGCGTTTTCGCGCCGTCGTGAAGGCCGAACGCAAGAACCGGCAGGTCTTTACCGTGACCGTGCACCAGGTATCGAAATCGGTCGAGGGCGCGCGCGCCGCGGCCGATTACAAGGCCAAGCAGCACTGCATCCAGTATTTCGGCACGTCCGAGATCGACTGGACCGTGGCCCCGGATGCCGATGCGCAGACATTGCGCGTAGTGGACGACACCCTGACCTTCCGGGGCAGCTGTCGCGACGAGGCGGCCTGAGGGACGCAAAGGCGCCGCGGATGCGTGGATCCTTGCCGAAACGAAGGTCGGCAGGCCGTCGATATTGAATATCGGGCGCGTCTGCCTCCACCTGACGGGCAACAGCCTGATAACGGAGGGCCGCGTATGCGCCTGATTCTCATTTCCATCGTCAGCATGACCCTGGCGCTTCCCGCTGTGGCCAAGCCGCCCCTGCGCGAGGTCAGCGAAATCGACGACGGACTGATGGCGATCGCGATCGCGGACGAGATCCGCAGGAATTGCGATGACCTGCAGCCGCGCATGGTTCGTGCCTATCGCCAGATCAAGGCATTGGAGAAACGCGCCAAGGCCCTGGGCTATTCCGACACCGAGATCGACGACTACGTGAATTCCGACAAGGAAAAGAAACGGATGCGCAGCAAGGCCGAGACCTGGTTGACCTCGCAGGGGGTGAATCCCAAGGACACCCGCGCCCTGTGCAAGTTCGGGCGGGACGACATTTCACGCAGCGGGCGGGTCGGTTACTTCCTGCGCTGAGTCGGATGCAGACCGCCAACGGGCGGTACATATTCAACTTTTGTGATCACGATGACGCGGTGCACGGAGAAAACTCGTGCGCCGCGTCGTTTTTTCCTGCCTTTTCGCTGCACCTGCATCTGGTATCGTCCGGCGGACCACGATAGAACCCCGAGGACTGCGGCCTGCCTGCCAGCGGGCGCTGCCAGCCGAAGAACGGGAGAGGCACGGGCATGTCCGATACGCGAAAGATCATCATCGACGGGCAGGAGATCGAGGTGGACGGGGCCATGACCCTGATCCAGGCCTGTGAAGAGGCCGGGATCGAAGTTCCGCGCTTCTGCTATCACGAACGGCTGTCGATCGCCGGCAACTGCCGCATGTGCCTTGTCGAGGTCGTGGGCGGTCCGCCCAAGCCGGCCGCCTCCTGCGCCATGCAGGTGCGCGACATGCGCCCGGGGCGCAACGGCGAGCCGCCGGAAATCAGGACCAACTCGCCGATGGTCAAGAAGGCCCGCGAGGGGGTGATGGAGTTCCTGCTCATCAACCACCCGCTGGATTGCCCGATCTGCGACCAGGGCGGCGAATGCGACCTGCAGGACCAGGCGATGGCCTACGGCGTCGATTTCAGCCGGTTCCGCGAGGCCAAGCGCGCGGTCGACGACCTGGACCTGGGTCCGCTGGTCGAAACCCACATGACTCGCTGCATCTCCTGCACCCGCTGCGTGCGCTTCACCACAGAGGTCGCGGGCATCACCCAGATGGGCCAGACCGGCCGCGGTGAGGATGCCGAGATCACCTCGTACCTGAACGAGACGCTCGATTCGAACCTGCAGGGCAACATCATCGACCTGTGCCCGGTGGGCGCGCTGGTGTCGAAGCCCTACGCCTTTACCGCGCGTCCCTGGGAACTGACCAAGACCGAGACCATCGACGTGATGGACGCGCTCGGGTCCAATATCCGGGTCGATACCAAGGGCCGCGAAGTCATGCGGATCCTGCCGCGCAACCATGACGGCGTGAACGAGGAATGGATTTCTGACAAGACGCGCTTTGTCTGGGACGGGCTGCGCCGCCAGCGTCTGGATCGGCCCTATGTTCGCGAAAACGGCAAGCTGCGTCCCGCAAGCTGGCCCGAGGCGCTGGGGGTTGCCGCCAAGGCGATCAAGGGTGCCGAGAAGCTGGCCGGACTGGTGGGCGATCTTGCCCCGGTCGAGGCGATCTATTCGCTCAAGACGCTGGTCGAAGGGCAGGGCGGTGCCGTAGAAAGCCGGACCGACGGAGCCAAACTGCCAGCGGGCAACCGTTCGGGCTATGTCGGCAATGTCGCCATCGAGGATATCGACACCGCAAGTGAGATCATCCTTGTCGGCACCAACCCGCGCGACGAGGCGCCGGTGCTGAACGCGCGTATCCGCAAGGCATGGGCCAATGGCGCCAAGGTCAAGCGCGTCGGCCCCGCCGTCGACCTGACCTATGACGTCGAGGACTGTGGCGTGGGCCGCGATGCACTGTCCGATCTGACCGCCGGTGACGATGCCATCGTGATCGTCGGGCAGGGTGCCCTGAACGAAGCGGACGGCGCCGCGGTTTTGGGCGCATGCATGGCGCTGTCGGGCCGGATGCTGGTGCTGCACACCGCGGCCAGCCGCGTTGGCGCGCTGGACGTGGGGGCCGTGAACGAGCGCGGCATGGAGGCCGTGCAAGAGGCCGACGTGATCTACAACCTCGGCGCCGACGAAGTCGAGATCGGCGAAGGCGCCTTCGTGATCTACCAGGGCAGCCACGGCGACCGTGGCGCGCACCGCGCCGACGTGATCCTGCCTGCCGCCGCCTACACCGAGGAGCAGGGACTTTTCGTCAATACCGAGGGCCGTCCGCAGATCGCTCTGCGCAGTGGGTTCGCCCCGGGCGAGGCCAAGGAAAACTGGGCCATTCTCCGGGCGCTCTCGGCCGAGGTCGGCGCGCAGCTTCCTTGGGACAGCCTTGCGCAACTGCGCCAGGCGCTGGTCAAGGACGTTCCGCACCTGCAGCAGATCGACGAAGTGCCCGAGAACGACTGGCAACCGCTGGAGGCGGGCCAGTTGGGAGAGGCGGATTTCCGCTACGCCGTGCGCGATTTCTACCTGACCAACCCGATCGCCCGTGCCTCCGAACTGATGGCGGAACTGTCGAAACAGGCGCGCGATCGCGCCGCTGCGCCGCTGGCGGCGCAGTAACTTGCGCGGCTTGGCGATCATAACGCTACTGGTGATTGCCACCGGGCTGTCGGCCTGCACCGAAGAGGCCGTCTCCGAGGCGCCTTTCACGCCGACCTATGCCGGGATCGAGACCCGGCTTCTGGATGGCGACCTGGTGCAATTCGAGGTCGAGATGCGCGGCGCCCGCAATGCGGGCGACGTTGAGGATTATGCCGAATGTGCCGCGGCACAATACGCGCTGATCCGGGGTTACGGTTTTGCGCGGCATTTGCGCACGACAGTATACGAAGAGGGTGGCCTCTGGCGTGGAGATGCGGTTTACACCATCTCGGCGGCGCTGCCCCGCGGGCTCAAGACCATCGACGCCGAAGTGGCGGCGCTGGCCTGTGCCGAGAACGGAATACCGATGGTGTGAGGACCTGATGGAAAACTTCTTCGCCACGCCTCTGGGCACCTTTGTCATCATCTTCGCGCAATGCCTTGCGGTGCTGGGCTTCGTGATGGTGTCGCTACTCTTCCTCGTCTACGGCGACCGCAAGATCTGGGCGGCCGTCCAGATGCGGCGCGGCCCGAACGTGGTCGGCATCTACGGCCTGCTGCAAACCGTGGCAGACGCGTTGAAATACGTCGTCAAGGAAGTGGTGATCCCGGCAGGCTCGGACCGCACGGTCTTCATGCTGGCGCCGCTGACCAGTTTCGTGCTGGCGATGATCGCCTGGGCGGTCATCCCCTTCGGCGATACCTGGGTCCTGTCGGACATCAATGTGGCGATCCTCTATGTCTTCGCGGTCTCCTCGCTTGAGGTCTACGGCGTGATCATGGGCGGCTGGGCCTCGAACTCGAAATACCCCTTCCTGGGTTCGCTGCGCTCTGCGGCGCAGATGATCTCTTACGAGGTCTCCATCGGTCTGATCATCATCGGCGTCATCATCTCGACCGGTTCGATGAACTTCGGCGACATCGTCGATGCGCAGGACGGTGCCTACGGCTTCTTCAGCTGGTACTGGTTGCCGCATTTCCCGATGGTCTTCCTGTTCTTCATCTCGGCCCTGGCCGAGACCAACCGCCCGCCCTTTGACCTGCCGGAGGCGGAATCGGAACTGGTGGCCGGCTACCAGGTGGAATATTCGGCAACGCCCTTCCTGCTGTTCATGGCCGGTGAATACATCGCCATCTTCCTGATGTGTGCGCTGACCTCGCTGCTGTTCTTCGGTGGCTGGCTGTCGCCGATCCCGGGTCTGCCGGATGGGGCGCTGTGGATGGTCGGCAAGATGGCCTTCTTCTTCTTCATCTTCGCGATGGTGAAGGCGATCACGCCGCGGTACCGCTATGACCAGCTGATGCGCCTGGGCTGGAAGGTCTTCCTGCCGTTCTCGCTGGTCTGGGTGGTCTTCGTTGCCTTCGCGGCGAAGTTCGGCTGGTTCTTTGACGGCTATGCCCGCTGGGTTACGGGGGCCTGAGATGCTGCGCGAGCCCATGAAACTGCGATCGCTGCGGGGCACGTGCCCCGGCGGCAAACCAACGGCACAGGAGCAAGGATAGAATGGCGACCATCGACTACGGCCGGGCCGCGAAATACTTTCTGCTCGCGGATTTCGTGAAGGGATTTCAGCTGGGCCTGAAATATTTCTTCGCGCCCAAGGCCACGGTGAACTACCCGCACGAGAAGGGTCCGCTGAGCCCCAGATTCCGTGGCGAACACGCGCTGCGGCGGTATCCCAACGGTGAAGAGCGCTGCATCGCCTGCAAACTGTGCGAGGCGATCTGCCCGGCGCAGGCCATCACCATCGACGCGGAACCCCGCGACGATGGCAGCCGCCGCACCACGCGCTACGACATCGACATGACGAAATGCATCTACTGCGGCTTCTGCCAGGAAGCCTGCCCGGTGGATGCCATCGTCGAAGGCCCGAACTTCGAGTTCTCGACCGAAACACGCGAGGAACTCTACTACGACAAGGCCAAGCTGCTGGAAAACGGCGAACGCTGGGAGGCCGAGATCGCCCGCAACCTGGAACTCGACGCGCCGTATCGCTGACCCACGACAGGACCCGCACGCCCCATGTCCCGCCGACTGAACTCCCTGATCGCTCTCAGCGCGCTTGCCCTTGCGGCGGGCGGCGGAGTTGCGCAGGAGCCGGGCAGCGACGCCTGGAACGAGCGGCGTGCGGCACTGTTCTCGAAGGTCTGCATGGGAACGGCGCCGGGATATGCCGATTTCGCGGCCACCGCGCGCGAGGCCGGTTTGACCCGACAGGATGGTGTCTGGGTGGCCGAGCCGGAAATCGTGGTGAACCTGGTCGAACACGACGGGTTCTGCGACTGTATCATGAGCGTGTCGGCCCCGGATCAGGCGGGAATGGTGGATGCGATCTTTGACCGGCTGATCGCCGATCACGGAGAGCAATTCACCGGCGTGCCCGATGGCCTGGCCAGCGTGGCCCCGTTCCGGCGCGAAGGTGTCGAAGTGGTTTCGATCCTTGAGCCGCGAGAGTATGACGGCACCAAGTGGCTGTCGGCCCGTACAGCGGTTGTCGGCACATGCCCTGCGCTGGAGGCTGGCCAATGAGCGACAGTAACAAGACCCCTTTCGAGCTGATGATGGCCCAGGCCCAGGAAATGGCCAAGGCTTTCAATCCGGCCATGAGCAGTTTCGATCCCAAGGGTTTCGAAAAGCTCTGGCCGACCATGTCCAAGGACGCAATGGAGATGTGGTTCGGCAAGGGCATCTCCAAGCAGGGCCTGGACGCCAAGACGCGCCTTCTGCTGACCCTGTCGGGGCTGACCATGCAGGGCGCGCAGGCCGAAACACCGTTCCGCCTGACCGTGCGCCACGCGCTCGAAGCGGGCGCGACCGAAGAAGAAATCGCCGAGACCATCGGACATATGTCGATGTTCGCAGGCATTCCCGCGATGACCCGCGCAATGGAACTTGCGCGCGAAGTCATCAATGAACACAAGGATGACGAGACATGATGGTCTTTGCCTTCTACCTCTTCGCACTCGGCGCCATCGCGGGCGGCCTGTTCACCGTGGTCAGCCGCAACCCGGTGCACTCGGTGCTCTGGCTGATCCTGGCATTCCTGTCGTCGGCGGGGCTTTTCGTGCTGATGGGCGCGGAATTCGTCGCCATGCTGCTGGTGATCGTCTACGTCGGCGCGGTCGCGGTGCTGTTCCTGTTTGTCGTCATGATGCTGGACGTGGATTTCGCCGAACTGAAGGCGGAAATGGCGCGCTACATGCCGCTGGCCCTGCTGATCGGCCTAGTGATCCTGATGCAGCTGGCAATGGCCTTTGGCGCCTGGCAGGCCTCTGACATGGCGGCGGGCCAGCTGGCGCAGCCCATGCCCGAGGGGATGCACAACACCCAGGCGCTGGGGATGATCCTTTATGACGAATACTTCCTGCTGTTCCAGCTTGCCGGGCTGATCCTGCTGGTTGCCATGATCGGTGCCATCGTTCTGACCCTGCGCCATCGCCAGGACGTCAAGCGCCAGGACATCCTGGCGCAGATGTATCGCGATCCGGCCAAGGCGATGGAACTCAAGGACGTCAAGCCGGGGCAGGGGCTTTGAGCGGGTTCTGGGACGTGGTCCTGTCCCCGACGGGGCTGATGCTCTACGCCGGGTTCTGGGCCTTCAAGATCGTGGCGGGGGCCTGGATCCTGCGGCGGGCCATGCTGCTGCTGCCCGTCCGGGCCCAAGTCTGGACAGAGGACCGGCTGGCCAGGCTGAAACTGCGAGGGCGCCGTCGCCCCTTGGGGTGACCCGCGCGGCGCGAAGACTGACAAGAGGTCGCGGATCAGATCCGGGACAGGGGGCAGAGGACCCCACAGGGCCCGCATCCAGACGGGCCGCAAGAGCGAAAGAGGGCCCCGGCATCCGCGCGGGGCACGATTTGGAAGACCAAAAGCGGGCGACAGGCCCGGAGGGACGCACATGATCGGATTGGAACATTACCTGACGGTGGCGGCGGTGCTTTTCGTCATCGGCATCTTCGGGCTCTTCCTGAACCGCAAGAACGTCATCATCCTGCTCATGAGCATCGAGCTGATGCTGCTGGCGGTGAACATCAACCTCGTCGCCTTCTCGACCCACCTGGGCGATCTCGTGGGGCAGGTCTTTACCCTCTTCGTGCTGACCGTCGCCGCCGCCGAGGCCGCCATCGGCCTGGCGATCCTGGTCTGCTTCTTCCGCAACCGCGGCACCATCGCCGTGGAAGACGTCAACGTGATGAAAGGCTAAAGCCTCATGGAGAGCATCATCCTCTTTGCGCCCCTCGCGGGCGCCCTGATCGCGGGCTTTGGCTGGAAGCTGACCGGCATCCGCGGTGCCCAGTGGATCACCACCGGCCTGCTGTTCCTGGCCTGTGCCTTTTCCTGGATCATCTTCTTTACCCACGGTCCGGACACGCAGCACATCCAGGTCATGCGCTGGATCGAAAGCGGCACGCTGTCGACCGACTGGTCGATCCGGCTGGACCGGCTGACCTCGATCATGCTGATCGTCGTCACCACGGTTTCGGCGCTCGTGCACCTGTATTCCTTCGGCTACATGGCGCATGACGACAACTTCAAGGAAGGCGAGGAGAGCTACAAGCCGCGCTTCTTCGCCTACCTGTCGTTCTTCACCTTCGCCATGCTGATGCTGGTCACCTCGGACAACCTGGTGCAGATGTTCTTTGGCTGGGAAGGTGTGGGCGTCGCCTCCTACCTGCTGATCGGTTTCTACTACCGCAAGCCGTCGGCCAATGCCGCCGCCATCAAGGCCTTCGTGGTCAACCGGGTCGGCGACTTCGGCTTTGCGCTGGGGATCTTCGCGCTGTTCTTCCTGACCGACAGCATCAAGTTCGACGACATCTTTGCCGCCGCGCCCGAACTCGCGGAAACGCAGCTGACCTTCCTCTGGACCAGCTGGAACGCGGCCGAGCTGGTGGCCTTCCTGCTGTTCATCGGCGCGATGGGCAAATCGGCCCAGTTCATCCTGCACACCTGGTTGCCGGATGCTATGGAAGGCCCCACCCCCGTGTCGGCCCTGATCCACGCGGCAACCATGGTCACCGCGGGTGTCTTCCTGGTCTGCCGCATGTCGCCGGTCATGGAATTCGCCCCGAACGCGACCGCGTTCATCACCTTCCTTGGGGCGGTGACGGCCTTTTTCGCCGCGACCGTGGGCCTGGTGCAGAACGACATCAAGCGCGTGATCGCCTATTCGACCTGTTCGCAGCTGGGCTACATGTTCGTGGCGGCGGGCGTGGGCGTCTACTCGGTCGCCATGTTCCACCTCTTCACGCATGCCTTCTTCAAGGCGATGCTCTTCCTTGGCGCCGGTTCGGTGATCCACGGGATGCACCACGAACAGGACATGCGGAACTACGGCGGACTGCGGAAAAAGCTGCCCTATACCTTCTGGGCGATGATGATCGGCACGCTGGCCATCACCGGTGTGGGCATTCCGCTGACCACCATCGGCTTTGCCGGGTTCCTGTCCAAGGACGCCGTGATCGAGAGCGCCTATGCCGGCACCAACGGCGGCTTTGCCTTCTGGGCGCTGGTCATCGCGGCGCTGTTCACCAGCTTCTACAGCTGGCGCCTGATGTTCCTGACCTTCTACGGCAAGCCGCGCGGCGACAAGCACACGCATGAGCATGCCCACGAAAGCCCGACCGTCATGCTGGCCCCGCTGGCCGTGCTGGCGCTTGGCGCAGTCTTCTCGGGGATGATCTGGTACGGCTCGTTCTTCGGCAAGGAGGACTACGTCAACAAGTTCTTCGGCATTCCGGTGGCAGAGGCGGCAGAGCATGGCGAAGCCGCCGATGCGGGCCACGGGGCCGCGGATGATCATCCCGCACCGGCGGCCGATCACGGGGACGATCACGCCGCGCCGGCGGGCGATCATGCGGCGGTCGCCGCGCCCGGGGCAGGGGCCATCTACATGGGCCCGGACAACCACGTTCTGCACGACGCGCACTATGTCCCGAAATGGGTCAAGATCTCTCCGTTCATCGCCATGGTGCTCGGCTTTGTGGTGGCCTTCTGGTTCTACATCGTGAACCCGAAACTGCCCGCGACCCTGGCCGAGAACCAGCGCCCGCTGTACCTCTTCCTGCTGAACAAGTGGTACATCGACGAGATCTATAACTTTCTCTTCGTCCGGCCTGCATTTGCGCTGGGGCGCATCCTGTGGAAGGGCGGTGACGAGTCGATCATCAAGGGCGGCATCAACGGCCTTGCCATGGGGATCATCCCCTTCTTCACCCGGCTCGCCGGCCGGGCACAGTCCGGTTACATCTTTACCTATGCCTTCTGGATGGTGATCGGGATCGCGGTCTTCATCACCTGGATGACGCTCAGCGGAGGGGCACACTAATGGGCAACCTGCTTTCCATCGTCACCTTCCTGCCCGCGCTGGCGGCCCTGATCCTGGGCCTGTTCCTGCGCGGCGACGACGCGGCGGCACAACGCAATGCCAAGTGGCTTGCGCTGATTGCGACGACGGCAACCTTCGTCATCTCGCTCTTCATCCTGTTCCAGTTCGACGCCGGCAACACCGGCTTCCAGATGCTGGAAGAGCGCGAATGGCTTCTGGGCCTCAGCTACCGCATGGGCGTTGACGGGATCAGCGTGCTGTTTGTCATGCTGACCACCTTCATGATGCCGCTGGTCATCGCGGCCAGCTGGGACGTCAGCCACCGGGTCAAGGAATACATGATCGCCTTCCTTGTGCTGGAAACGCTGATGCTGGGCGTCTTCATGGCGCTGGACCTGGTCCTGTTCTACCTCTTCTTCGAGGCGGGCCTGATCCCGATGTTCCTGATCATCGGCATCTGGGGCGGCAAGGACCGGATCTACGCCAGCTTCAAGTTCTTCCTCTACACCTTCCTCGGCTCGGTGCTGATGCTGGTGGCGATGGTGGCGATGTATTCCGACGCGGGCACCACCTGCATCGGCGGTTGTGATGTCTCGCTGTTGAAACACAACTTCGCCTCCGAGAGCTTCAGCATCCTGGGTGTCCAGATCATCGGCGGCATGCAGACGATGCTGTTCATCGCCTTCTTCGCCAGCTTTGCCGTCAAGATGCCGATGTGGCCGGTTCACACCTGGCTGCCCGAGGCACACGTTCAAGCCCCGACCGCCGGGTCGGTCGTGCTGGCCGCGATCTTGCTGAAGATGGGCGGCTACGGCTTCCTGCGCTTCTCGCTGGCCATGTTCCCGGTCGGCAGTGACGTGATGGCGAATTTCGTCTTCACCCTGTCGGTGATCGCGATCATCTACACCTCGCTGGTGGCGCTGGTGCAGGAGGACATGAAGAAGCTGATCGCCTATTCGTCCGTCGCGCACATGGGCTATGTCACCATGGGCATCTTCGCCGCCAACCAGCAGGGCGTTGACGGCGCGATCTTCCAGATGATCAGCCACGGTTTCATCTCGGGCGCGCTCTTCCTTTGCGTGGGCGTGATCTATGACCGGATGCATACCCGCGAAATCGACGCCTACGGCGGTCTGGTGAACCGGATGCCGGCCTATGCGCTGATCTTCATGCTGTTCACCATGGCGAACGTCGGCCTGCCGGGGACCTCTGGCTTCATCGGGGAATTCCTGACGCTGATGGGCATCTTCCAGGTCAACACCTGGGTGGCGGCAGGCGCCGCGACCGGCGTGATCCTGTCGGCGGCCTACGCGCTGTGGCTGTACCGCCGCGTTGTCATGGGCGACCTGATCAAGGAAAGCCTGAAGACCATCAAGGACATGACCGCGCGCGAAAAGGCGATCTTTGCGCCGCTGGTGGTCATGACGATCTGGATGGGTGTCTACCCGGCACCGATCCTGGACCGGACCGGCCCCGCGGTAGAGGCGCTGGTGACGAAATACGACACGGCGCTTGCCGCTGCCGGCCGCACAGAGGCCGACACGCAAGTGGCCGTCGCGGAACACTGAGGGAGAGCGGGACATGATCTCGGCCGATCTGAACATCATCCTGCCGGAAATCCTGCTGTCGGTCTTTGCGATGGCAGCGCTGGTGGGCGCGGTCTATTCGGGCAAGGACAAGCTGGCGCCGCTGCTGGTCTGGATCACCTCGGCGCTGTTCCTGGCGCTGGCCTTCTGGATCGCGACCACGGGGGAGGGCACGCAGGTGGCCTTCAACGGCATGTTCGTGAACGACGGGTTCGCGCGCTTTGCCAAGGTGGTGATCCTGATGTCCGCCGGCGCCGTGCTGCTGATGAGCGAAGGCTACATGCAGCGCCGCGGCCTGTTGCGGTTCGAATATCCGCTGCTCATCACGCTGGCCGCCGTCGGCATGATGATGATGGTCTCTGCCGGTGACCTGATGGCGCTTTACATGGGGCTGGAACTGCAGTCGCTGTCGCTTTACGTCGTGGCCTCGCTGCGCCGTGACAGCGCCAAGTCGACCGAGGCGGGCCTCAAGTACTTCGTGCTGGGCGCGCTGTCCTCGGGTCTGCTGCTCTACGGTGCTTCGCTGACCTACGGCTTTGCCGGAACCACGCTGTTTTCGGGCATCATCCAGACAGCGACCGATGGCGACATGCCGGTTGGCTTGCTGATCGGCCTGACCATGCTGATCGCGGGCCTGGCCTTCAAGGTTTCGGCGGTGCCCTTCCACATGTGGACGCCGGATGTCTACGAAGGCTCGCCCACTCCGGTGACGGCCTTCTTTGCGACCGCGCCCAAGGTCGCGGCGATGGCCCTGTTCGCACGCCTGATGCACGACGCCTTCGGCGAAGCGACCAGCGACTGGGGGCAGGTCATTGCGCTGCTGTCTGTCCTGTCGATGTTCCTGGGCGCGATCGCCGCGATCGGCCAGCGCGACATCAAGCGCCTGATGGCCTATTCCTCGATCGCGCACATGGGCTATGCGCTGATGGGCCTGGCCGCAGGCACCGAGCTGGGTGTGCAGGCGATGCTGATCTACATGGCGATCTACGTGACCATGAACGTGGGCACCTTTGCCTTTATCCTGTCGATGGAACGCGACGGCCAGCCGGTGACGGATATCCAGAGCCTGGGCATGTATTCGACCAAGGAGCCGGGCAAGGCACTGGCGATGCTGGTGCTGCTGTTCAGCCTTGCGGGCGTGCCGCCGCTGGTGGGTTTCTTCGGCAAGCTCTACGTGCTGCGGGCGGCTTACGATGCCGGGCTGGCCTGGCTGGCGGTTGCCGGTGTCGTCGCCTCGGTGATCGGCGCCTTCTACTACCTGCGGATCGTCTACTACATGTATTTTGGCCAGGACCGCGAGGATGCGCTGGACGGGGGCAAATCGCCGGTTCTCTGGGGGTTCCTGATGGTGTCGGCGGTGATCATGGTCGCCGGTGTGGTCAATCTCTTCGGTATCGAGGGCGCGGCGCAGGCCGCGGCTGCGACGCTGGTCAACTGATCCCGCAGCAGCCCGCCCATTCGGGCGCGCTGCGCTTTGGGGGGCGTCATGCCTCTGGCATGCCCCCGTCTGTCCCAGACAGACTGTCCCCGAGGTCTTTTCGAAATCTGAGAAACAGGGGTGCGCGCCATGAACTGGCCCGAGGGCTACGGCCGACGTGTGCTGGCCGAAGTGGACAGCACCAATGCCGAAGCGGCACGGATCGCCGCCGGGCTGAGCGGCCCGGAATGGATCCTCGGGCTGCGCCAGACCGCCGCGCGCGGCAGGCGAGGGCGGCCCTGGGTCAATCCGGCGGGCAATTTCGCTGCGACACTGGTCATCCGTCCCAAGGACACGCCCGAGAAGCTGGCCCTGCGGTCCTTCGTGGCGGCGCTCGCGCTTTACGATGCCCTGACCTCTGTCACCGGGACGGAAACCGGGCTGGCGCTGAAATGGCCCAATGACGTGCTGCTGAACGGCGGCAAGCTGGCCGGGATCCTGCTGGAAGGGATCGGGGGCCCGGGGGGGCACCTGGCCATCGGGATCGGGGTCAACCTCTTGGCCGCACCGGGGCGGGAGGCCGTGGAACCGGGCGCGGTGCCGCCGGTATCTCTCTTGGGGGAAACCGGGATTCGGGTCCTGCCGGAGACCTTTCTGGAGGCGCTGGCAGGCGCCTATGCCACCCATGAGGACCGGCTGACCAGCTACGGGTTCGATCCGATCAGGACGCTCTGGCTGGCGCGGGCGGCACGACTGGGAGAGGTGATCACCGCACGCACGACCCGCGACAGTGTCACTGGCGTCTTCGAGACAGTGGACGGCACCGGCCAACTTGTCCTAAAGACGCCCAAAGGCCGCGTCAGCGTGGCTGCGGCAGAGATCTTTTTCGAATAGGCGGGCCTCATGCTCTTGGCCATCGACTGTGGCAACACCAATACCGTCTTCTCGATCTGGGACGGACAGGACTTCGTCGCCACCTGGCGGACCGCGACAGAGCATCAGCGGACGGCGGACCAGTATTATGTCTGGCTGTCGACCCTGATGGAGTTCCAGGGCATCGAGGCGGACATCACCGATGTCATCGTTTCGACCACGGTGCCGCGGGTTGTCTTCAACCTTCGGGTTCTGGCGGACCGCTATTTCAACACGCGGCCCATCGTCGTCGGCAAACCCGACTGCGCCTTGCCTGTGGCGGTGCGCGTCGACGAAGGCACGCAGGTCGGCCCCGACCGGTTGGTGAACACCGTGGCGGGCTATGACCTTTTCGGGGGCGACCTGATCGTGGTGGATTTCGGCACGGCCACGACCTTTGACGTGGTCGACGTGGACGGGGCCTATGTCGGCGGGGTGATCGCGCCCGGCGTCAATCTCAGCCTGGAGGCGTTGCACCTGGCGGCCGCCGCCCTCCCGCATGTGGACATCACCAAGCCGCAGCGCGTGGTGGGTACCAACACGGTGACCTGCATGCAGTCCGGCGTCTTCTGGGGGTATGTCGGGCTGGTGCGCGAGATCTGCTCGCGCATCAAGGCCGAGCGCGAACGCCCCATGAAGGTGATCGCCACCGGCGGCCTGGCGCCGCTGTTCCAGCAGGCGGACCCCCTGTTCGACGCTTTCGAGGAATTCCTGACCATGCATGGCCTGGTCCGCATCTACAATCACAACAAGAACAAAGAGGCCCACGCATGAGCGACTCCCGACTGATCTACCTGCCCTTGGGCGGCGCCGGTGAAATCGGCATGAACTGCTATGTCTACGGCTATGGCAAACCTGGCGAAGAGCGGCTTATCGTCGTGGACATGGGGGTGACCTTTCCCGACATGGACACGACCCCCGGCGTCGACCTGATCCTGCCGGACATCACCTGGCTGAAAGAGAACAGGAACCGGATCGAGGCGCTCTTTGTCACCCATGCGCATGAGGACCATGTCGGCGCCGTGGGCCACACCTTTGACGCGCTGGGGGTGCCGATTTACGCCCGGGCCTTCACCGCCAATATCGCGCGCGGCAAGCTGGCCGAATACGGCGTCGAGGGACAGGCCGTGCGGACCGTCTCGGCCTGGCCGGAAACCGTCACAGTCGGCCCGTTCAGCGTGGGATTCCTGCCGATCTCGCATTCCATCCCGGAAAGCAGCGCGCTGGTGATCGACACGCCCGCGGGCCGGGTGATCCATACCGGAGACTTCAAGCTGGACCCGACGCCGCTGGTGGGCGAAGCATGGGATCCCGCACTGTGGGAGTCCGTGGCCAAGGACGGGGTCAAGGCACTGGTCTGCGATTCCACAAACGTGTTTTCGCAACACGCGGGACGCTCCGAGGCGACGGTTGGCCCGGCGGTCGAAAAGCTGGTGAGCGAGGCGCGGAACATGGTCGTCGCGACGACCTTTGCCTCCAACGTGGCGCGGGTCAAGACGCTGGCAGAGGCGGGCGACCGCGCCGGGCGTTCGATCTGCCTGCTGGGCCGGGCCATGCGGCGGATGATCGAAGCGGCGGTGGAAACCGGTGTCCTGTCAGGCTTTCCCAAGGTCATCGGACCCGAGGATGCCGCGCAACTCCCGCGTGAGAACGTCATGCTGCTTGTCACCGGCAGCCAGGGGGAACGGCGCGCGGCCAGTGCCCAGCTGGCGCGGGGCAAGTACAACGGGATCGAACTGAAAGAAGGCGATCTGTTCCTGTTCTCCTCCAAGACGATTCCGGGCAACGAACGCGACGTGATCCGCATCATGAACCAGCTCAGCGAAAAGGGCGTGGACGTGGTGGACGACGCGATGGGCGATTACCACGTTTCCGGCCACGCCAATCGGCCTGACCTTGAAACCGTGCAGAACCTGGTCAAGCCGCAGATGGTCGTGCCGATGCACGGCGAACACCGTCACCTGCGGGAACACGTCAAGCTGGCAGGTCAGAACGGCCGCGCAGGCGTTCTGGCGGTCAATGGCATGATGATCGAATTGAGCGGCAACGAGCCGCGCGTCGTGGAATACATCGAAACCGGGCGCACCTACCTGGACGGAAGCGTGCAGATCGGCGCCCTGGACGGCATCGTGCGCGACCGTATCCGCATGGCGCTGAATGGCCATGTGGTCGTGACCGTGATCCTGGACGAGGACGACGAACCGCTGGGAGAGCCCTGGTGCGACCTGATGGGCCTGCCCGAACAGGGCCGCAGCCACGCGCCGCTGGTCGATATCCTCGAAGAGGACCTGGCGCAGTTCATGGGCCGTGCCGGTGGCAAGACGCTGACCGACGATGACAAGCTGGAAGAAGGCCTGCGGCGGGTCGCGCGTCAGACCGCGATGAACGAGATCGGCAAGAAACCCGAGGTGACGGTGGTCGTCAGCCGGCTCAGCTGATCCGGGTAGGCGGGTTGCAGGCAAGGGGAGGCTTGGGCAGGTTGCGGATGTAACCTGTCCAGGAGTCCATTATGCCGTTTCGACCCACTTTGATTGCTTTCTCTCTTGTTGCCGCCACCAGTGCTGGCGCGGAACCTGCGCCGGGCACCGTTCTGGTCTATGATACGTTGAGCGCCGTGATCGGCGACACCCCGGACCAGGAGGAGATGCGGCTGACGCTGTTGCGCGCGCCCGACGGTCTGAACGCGTTTTCGGAATGTCGCGGGCCGACGTTCTGCATGGTCTCTCTGCGTCGTGGGCTGTTTCAATACGTCCGCGCGGCCTATCCCGACGCGGGCAATTTCGATCCCTCTCTGACTTACGATCCCGATGCGTTTGACGACATGGAGATGGTGCAGAAGATCACCGTTTCCGACCAGACGGGCGGTTCCATCTTTCCCCTGGTCGACGGCAAGCGCGTCACCTGGACCGAGACCTGGGCTTCGGACGATTTCAACGCGGTCTATCACATGTCGGTCGAGCAGAGCTGTTGCGTGCCCGCGGACAACCCGCTTGCACACTCGGACGAGGTGTGGACGCTGACATACAAGTTTGAGGAGGTGCAGTCGGACCGCGTGGCCGGCGGTGATTTCACCTATTTCTACGATCCGGAGCTTGGATGGTGGACCGGATCCAAGAGCGTGAACCGCAGCGCGCCCAGCAAGGATGCCCCATTGCGCACCTCGCTGATCGAACATCGATTGAAAGCGATCGAGGCGCCCGAGTGAGGCACGATCCGGGCTTCGGCTGTTGCCGTAGCCCGGTTTCAGGGATCAGCTGGCGCGGCGCTCTTCAAAGCTCAGCGCGATGAATTCGGGCATGTGATCGCCCATGCCGACCACGGTCTTGTCGCGGCCACTGCCGCTGCGACGGTCCGAAGACCGACCGCTGTCCTTGGAGCGCGTCGGCGCCGGACGCGAGTCGCCCTTGTCACTCTCCGAACGACGGCTGCGGCTGCTCTTGCGCGTGCTGTCCTTGGGGGTGTCTTCCTTGACCTCGACAGGGGCCGCCGGAGCGGGCGCGCCGGCCACCGGATTGTCGATGCGCGGAATGTCCTTCTGCAGCAGTTTTTCCACTGCCTCAAAGTATTTCTCGTCCCGCGGGGTGCAGATGGTAAAGGCCTTGCCCGAGCGGCCGGCGCGACCGGTCCGGCCGATGCGGTGGACGTAGTCCTCGGCGTGGCTGGGCACGTCGAAGTTGAACACATGGCTGACGGCGGGAATGTCCAGCCCGCGCGCGGCCACGTCAGAGGCGATCAGCAGGCGCACGTCTCCGCTGCGGAAACCGTCCAGAGTCTTCGTACGCTGCGACTGGTCCAGGTCACCGTGGATCGGAGAGGCATTGTAGCCGTTTTTCTTGAGCGACTTCGCCACCACGTCCACGTCGATCTTGCGATTGCAGAAGATGATGGCGTTGGTGCAGGCCTCGCCCTCGGCGTCGATCAGCGCGCGCAGAACCTTGCGCTTTTCGCTGCCCTCGCGGTCCTTTCGGCTGGGTTTGAAGACAACTGCGGCCTGTTCGATGGTTTCCGAGGCGGTGGCCTGACGGGCAACCTCGATCCGCTGGGGGGCGGAGAGGAAGGTGTTGGTGATGCGCTCGATCTCGGGCGCCATCGTCGCCGAGAAGAACAGCGTCTGGCGGGTGAAGGGGGTCAGGCTGAAGATGCGCTCGATATCCGGGATGAACCCCATGTCGAGCATCCGGTCGGCCTCGTCCACGACCATGATCTCGATGCCGGTCAGCAACAGCTTGCCGCGTTCGAAATGGTCCAGCAGGCGACCCGGTGTGGCGATCAGAACGTCGACGCCCTTGTCGATCAGCTGGTCCTGTTCCTTGAAGGAAACGCCGCCGATCAGCAGCGCCTTGGTCAGCTTGACGTATTTGGAATAGGTGTCGAAGTTTTCCGCCACCTGTGCCGCCAGTTCCCGGGTCGGGCACAGGACAAGGCTGCGCGGCATCCGGGCGCGGGCGCGCCCACGGGCCAGCTTGCAGATCATCGGGAGGGTGAAGCTGGCAGTCTTGCCGGTGCCGGTCTGGGCGATGCCGAGGACATCCTTGCCTTCGAGCGCGTGCGGAATGGCGCCTTCCTGGATCGGCGTGGGTGTCTCGTAGCCGGCCTCTTCGACGGCTTTCAGGACTTTCGGGCTGAGGTTCAGATCAGAGAATTTGGTCATTTATGTCCGATTGGTTTGCGGACACTTTGCCTGGCCCGCGCGTCTGATGGGGAGCGGACCCGTGTGGCCCGGTGGCAGTGCATTCTTCCCCTTGGTGGCGCATCCCTTAGTGAAAACACACAGAAACGTCAATCAAAGCTTGCACCGGTGGGGCGAAGGCAGGCGTTTTCCGGCCTTTATTCGGGTCAATCGGGGCCGTCAGCCCGCATTGACCCCGGGAAAGTGCCGCGCGCGCAGCTGGCCAAGGTTCATCGCCCGGCGCCGCAGCAGTCCCTCGGCCTCCAGCCGGTCGCACAGGGCGCGGTCCGCCACGCAGACCTCGTCGAAGAAGGCGCGCAGCGCGGTCTCGCCGCCCGCCGCCTCGATGCCTCGGAACAACGCGTGGAGGTTGACCGCATCGGCCTGCCGGACCTGCGGTTTCAGTTCCGCGCGGTAGGATCCCCGGGACAGGCGGAACCGGAAAGAAGCGAGGAAATGCTCCCAGCTGTGCGCGTGGAAATGGCCTAGTTCGATCCCGGTCAGGGGGACCTGTCCGGGGTTCTGTATCCCGTTCAGGATCACGTTGTGAATCCTGACCTGCAGATCCTTGGTGCCGGCGCGAAAGAACAGCTTGCCCGCGACATGGCTGAGGAAGCCGCCTGACAACTGCGGGCCCCAGGTCGGAAAACAGACCCGTGCGGCCCGCTGGCGGGCGCCCTGGTCGAGGTGGAAGGCCTTGAATGCGGTCTCGCCCGGGGCGGTGCCGCTCCCCGGCGCCAGCGCCTCTACGGGGCGGATTCGGGCGCAAAGCGCGTCTGCGGGCAGCGCGGACAGTTGCTCGCTCACCGGCGAATCCGGCAGAAGGAACTCGTCGACGTCGATATGCGCCAGCCAGTCGACCTCTGGTTTGCGGTTGTTGGCGTGGCGTGCGTTGGCAGTTTGGCGCGCCTGGTGTTTATCGGGTCGGCCGTTGCGTTTCGCCCACCACGCGTCGTCGGTCTTAATCACGCGAATCTTCGGGTGCGCCTTGAGCACCGCAAAGGTCCGGGGCGCGTCGTCATCAAGGTAAAGATACACCCGATGTGCGCCGAGCTCGAGATGCCACGCGGCGAAATCCAGGATCGCGCGCATAGGTGCCTTGACCGTCGTGACGGTGCCCCAGCGGGTCACGGCAGCGTCCCGAAGACGCGCCGCACGCTGGCGTCAAAATCGAACTCATGCGCCAGAAGCATCCCGTGCCGCGACAGGCGGTCGCGCAGTTCCGGTGTATCGGCACAGATCTCATCGAAGAAGGCGCGCAGGCCTGCCTCGCCTTCTTCGGCTTGCAGGTAAGACAGCAATTCGCCCTGTCCCATTTCGGGACGCGCGTCATTGGCCCGGTACGACCCTTTCTCGCGGCGAAAATCGAGGTGGTCTCGGAAATGGGCCCAATCGGGGGCGTGGAAATGCGCCAGGTAGATGCCGTCCGGTTTGATTCGGTTGGTGGCGTCCTCGCCCTTGTATTTCAGCGTGTGGATGCCCAGCCGCGTGTCGGGAATGCCAGGGCGGGCAAAGATCTTGCCGCCGGTATGGCTAAGGAAGCCGCCAAAGAGATGCAGCCCGAAGGTGGGATAGATTTCCTGCAGCAGGGATTTCTTGATGCCCGCCTGCTTGTGCGTCAGCTTGAAATGTCGCGGCGGTCCGTCCTCGCGGGCCAGTGCCTCGGCCGGGGGGACGCGGGCGATGGCCTTGTCCTGCCCGACACTGGCCAAGATCTCGGCCACGGGGCGGTTGGTGATCAGGAATTCGTCGTGGTCGATGTGCCCCAGCCAATCCAGTGTCTCCGACGTGTCGCGCAGGGTGCGGGTGGCATTGAAGGCCTGCCGCAACTGGTGCTGGGCCATACGGTCCCGACCGGAGGCTTGCCAATAGGCAGCGTCGCATTGCGTGACATGGATACGGGGATGGCGGCCCAGGAAGGCCGCCGCCTCCGCTTCGGGTGCATCAAGATAGAGGTGCAGAGCCTGGGCGCCCATGTCGATGTGATGGGCGGCAAAGCGCGCGATCTGCGGCAGCGGCGCCTTGACGGTGCTGACAAGCCCCCAGCGCAGCGTCTCTGCCGTCTTGCGGGGACGCGCGGGCACGGGTGCGTCGTTGTTCCGGAGCGCGGCCTGGCGGTTGCGCCTCTCCTTGCGGGCGGCCATGACCGCGAGCCGGCGAAAGACGCCTGCGGGGTCGTGGATCAGCAGATCCAGCAGGTGATGGGCGAGGGGGCGGATGACCGCGTCGCCCTCGGCCTCCTGCCAGAGACGGGCGATCAGGTTCACGTCCAGCCCGCCGTCCACCAGCGCATAGCTGTCCATCTGCAGCGGCAACTTGGCCTTGATGCGATCCGTGACCGGAAAGGGCTTTTCCGGAGGTCTGCCACTGTAAAGGCGTTCACTCTCGTAGAGTTTCATCATCCCGAACAGAGCCGTCAGGGCCAACCCTGAACTGCGCTGGATCGGCGTCTCCCCGTGATCGCCGAATGTCGTCACGGCAGAGACCAGCCAGCGTGCGTCGAGCTGTGCCAGCAAGTGATCGCCCTGTTCCGCCCACATGCGTTGGAACAGGTGCGGCGCCTGTCCGGGAAAGGCCCGCTTGCGCAGGTGCGAGATGGTCAGACCGTGCAACACGGTCAATTCGCTTTGCCCCTGCAACTCTTCGCGCAGTTGAAAGATCTTGCGCTGCAGGTTGTCGGCAAAAGGTGGCGCAAACGGTCCCTGCGCCGGATCGGGCACCGGCGTCGCGGCCAGCGCGGCTAGATCGACATCGGAACCCGGCAAGCCGCCATTTCCCGGCAAGGGCGCGCGCCGGGCTTCGTACTGGTCCAGAACGGCCTTGATGCCGCCTTTGTAGGTGGGTGTCCTGCTCATGCCGCTACAGTGGCTTTGGGCGCGTGTCTGGGCAAGTGTCGGACCGGCGAAATCCGCGCACGGGCGGCTTCGATTGCATCTTTGTTCCGGCAGGCGAAGCGTGTAGAGGAGCGCGCATGGCACAGACATCCTTCGAGTTGACAGCCCGCGACGGGCGTGCGCGGCGTGGTGTGATCCGCACCCCGCGCGGCGAAATCCGCACCCCCGCCTTCATGCCCGTGGGCACGGCGGCCACCGTCAAGGGCATGATGCCCGAAAGCGTGGCGGCAACCGGGGCGGACATCCTTTTGGGCAATACCTATCACCTGATGCTGCGCCCGGGGGCCGAACGGGTGGCGCGCCTTGGCGGGCTGCACAAGTTCATGAACTGGGACAAACCGATCCTGACGGATTCAGGGGGCTTTCAGGTGATGAGCCTGGCGGACCTGCGCAAGCTGACCGAGGAAGGCGTGAGTTTTCGCAGCCATATCGACGGCTCGAAACACATGCTGACGCCGGAACGGTCGATGGAGATCCAGAAACTGCTGGGCTCGGACATCGTCATGGCCTTTGACGAATGCCCGGCCCTGCCGGCGGATCGCGACCGGATCACCCAGTCGATGCGCCTGTCGATGCGGTGGGCGCAACGCTCGCGCGATGCCTTCGGCGACCGACCGGAACACATGCTGTTCGGTATCCAGCAGGGCGGGTTGGAAGAGGACCTGCGCGGCGAAAGCGCCGAGGCGCTGAAAGCGATCGGTTTTGACGGCTACGCGGTGGGCGGCCTTGCCGTGGGCGAGGGGCAGGAGGCCATGTTCGGCTGTCTGGACTATGCGCCGGACATGCTGCCAGAGGACAGGCCGCGTTACCTGATGGGCGTGGGCAAGCCGGATGATATCGTCGGCGCCGTCAAGCGGGGCATCGACATGATGGACTGCGTGCTGCCCTCGCGTTCCGGCCGGACGGGGCAGGCCTGGACCCGGCGCGGGCAGGTCAACATCAAGAACGCGCGGCACGCGGAAGATCCCCGGCCCCTGGATGAGCATTGCACTTGCCCGGCCTGCCGGGGCTATTCACGCGCCTACCTGCACCATGTCTTCCGCTCGGGCGAGATGATCTCGGGGATGCTGCTGACCTGGCACAACCTGCACTATTACCAGGAGTTGATGCAGGGCATGCGCAGCGCCATCGAAGCGGGCGATTTCGCCGGGTTCGAGGCGGATTTTCATGCAAAGCGCGCCCAAGGCGACATCGAACCGGTCTGAACCAGCCTTCAAAACTTGAAGCGCGCGTCCCGCGTGCCATCCTTTTCCGAGTGATCAAGGGAGGGGATGATGCGTGTCTTGGGTCTGGTCCTGACGATATTCCTGGCAGGCAGTGCCAGTGCTGACCTGCGCCACCTCGAGACCTTTCCGGGTGTGCGGGCGGTAAGCCTTGCCTATGATGCGCAGGTCTGCGGTGTCTGGGTGGCAAGCGAAAGCTCGGACCTGGTGCTGCTCTCTCCAGCCGGGCGCGAGATCCTGCGGTTCGAGACCGACATGGGCTATGTCCGGTCGGTGACGGTGACCGATGAGGGCGTGCTGATCGCCAATGGCTGGGGGGATTTCCAGTGGGTTGACCGGACGGGGCGCGCATTGGAGGCGCCGTTTTCCCTGAGTGCGACGGTGCGCGACACCGAAGGCATGCATCGCGATGCGGATGGCACCTTCCTCGTGGTCGAGGACGACCCCTCGCGGCTGTTGCGTGTGTCGCCGGACGGGACGGTCCTGATGGAACTCTGGGGCGATGGCTTCGATCCGCCGATGGTCGAGCCGCAGGGCGTCGCGCGGGATCCCTACTCGGGCAATATCCTGGTGGTGGACGACAACGAGGGGCTGAACGCCCTGTTCGAACTGGCGCCGGACGGGCGGGTGATTTCGGTCACGCCGCTGTCGCACTGGGGCTATGACGCCGAAGGGGTGGCTTTGCAGCCGGAGACAGGGACGCTCTTCATCGGGTTCGATGCGGGGCAGGCGCTGGCGATCTTTGACTGGACCCCAACGGAGGTAACCATCGAGCACCCGCTGGAACGCGGGCCGCCTTGTTCCTTCATGTAAGGAACCTGTCAGTCCCGGGGCAGCATCGCGGGCAGATCGGCGCGCAACCGGGCCATGCCGCCGGGGCTCCAGCCCAGCATGGGCAGGCGTTGGCAGACAAGCGGATTGACCGGCCGGTCGCTTGGCGGCGGCGGCGCGTGTGGGCAACCAGTGAGGTTTTGAACCTCGGTCAGCAGGTCGTGACGATCGAGCAGCAGGTCCGAAAGGTGGAAGGCCCCGCGCTCGGCGCTGCCCTGCAGCAGGTGTGCGGCGGCGACCAGATCGGCGCCGTGAACCTCGGTTCCGCGGCGGGGGGCGATGGGACGGCCGGCGAGGTAGTCGGCAAAGAGGTCTCGCCACTTGTGGTCCGGGCCGGATCCGTAGACGCCCGTTGCGCGCAGGCTTTGCCCGATGAGGGGCATTGCAAAGAGATGTGCCTCCGCCACCGCCTTGACCTGACCGTAAAGCGAGGCAGCATGGGGAGGTCTGTCCTCGGTAAGGGGCGTGCCATCCGGCGCGCCGTCAAAGACCGCCCGGGACGACAGGAACTGGATGCGGGTGACACCGGCCTCGGCCGCGGCATCGAAGAGGTGCCTCGTGCCGTCCAGGTTCGCCTGCAGGAAACCGCGTGGGTCGTCGCCCTCGCCGCCGCGATAGCGGCCCGGAACGTGGGAAAACGCGGCATGGATCAGGGTATCGACACCTGCCAAATCCGGTGCCGGGCCGGTCAGATCCCACGGCCGAAACCCATGGCCGGGCAGGGCGCGGCGCCCCAGAACCGTGACCGGGCCGGGAAGGCCCGCCAAGAGAAAGCGGCCCACGAGGCCCGAGGCGCCGGTCAGCGCGATCATGATGGGTTTGGCAGAGCAGCGAGGTCGGGCGTTTCGCCCGCCGCATAGGTGCGCCAGAGCTCGATCAGCGGGCGCAGTCGATCAACCTTGGCGTGGTCCTGCCAGGGTTTTTCATACTGGAAATGCAGAACCTTGATCGAGTCCCAGTTCCAGAGCTCCGGCATGTTGAACCAAGCATATTGCAGCGTGTTGAAGGTAACGGGCAAACCATGCCAGTCGGGGAAGAACGCTTGCAGAAAGGTCTGGTCCGTGCGGCGCCAGAAGGCGCCGGGGGTGTCGAGCCGGGCCAACATGGCGTCGAAGGTCGCCTGCGACGGGCGGGCCGTGAAAACGCCGGAGTTCAAGCGGTGCAAATCGGCCAGGGTCTGGTACAGGTTGGGCGCGGCGCAGAACTCGGGGTAGTCAAAAAGCTTGTCGATGTTGCGCAGGACCAGCGTATCGGCGTCGAGAAAGACCACCCGATCATAGTCCAACTGCCAGACGCGCAGCTTGCAGAAATTGTCGAGCGGCGTGTGAAAGGCCGGCTTTTCGCCCTTGGTGAAGGGGGCGGCGCCGTGCAGGGCCTCGCGCGCGTGGGCGGCGTTGAGAGCCTCCGATGTGGGCAGAAGTTCAGTTTCCACCAGCCGCGCGCCAAGGGCGGTGAGCGGTGCAAGCGACTCAGCAGGCACGCCGCCAGTGTACAGGACGACGCGGTCCGCCGCTGTTCCGCTGGCATTAAGAGAGTGGAGCAAGGCCTTGGCGCCCAACGCGAAATCCGCGTTGGTCACCAGTGTCACATACGCGCGCTTCACGATACGGACCGCAGTGCCTTGCCTTCGGGGTCATGATCGACCTTGGCCGCGATGTCCTTGGTCCAGGCGGACACGGCGGCAACGCGAGAGCGGTCGATGCGGTGGGCGTATTTCTTGGCCACGTCCACGACCTCGGACAGAAGACCCTCGGCCAGTGTCGTCGGGTTCAGACCCAGGTCCAGGAACTGGTCGTTCTTGACGATCAGGTCGTTCTCCGGCGCTTCCTTGCGCGGGTTGGGCACGTATTTCACCTCTGCCCCGGTCAGCCCCGCCACCTTCTCTGCCAGGTCTCGGACGCGGTGCGTTTCGGTCATCTGGTTGAAGATCTTGACGCGGTCGCCCCGGTCCGGTGCGTCCTTCAGCGCCAGTTCGATACAGCGCACTGAGTCCTGGATATGGATGAAGGCGCGCGTTTGCCCACCCGTGCCATGTACCGTCAGCGGATAGCCGATCGCGGCCTGGATCAGGAAACGGTTGAGCACCGTGCCATAATCGCCGTCATAGTCGAAGCGGTTGATCAGCTGTTCGTGGCGCCGGGTCTGGTCGGTATGGGTGCCCCAGACGATGCCCTGGTGCAGGTCGGTGATACGCAGACCGTCGTTCTGGGCGTAGAACTGGAACAGGATCTGATCCAGGCTCTTTGTCATGTGATAGACCGAGCCGGGGCGCGTCGGGTAGAGGATTTCCTGCTCTTTCGGACCCGTGGGTGTGTCGATCGTCACGTCCAGGTAACCCTCGGGGATCGGTGCGCCGACCGAGGAATAGCCGTAGACCCCCATCGTGCCGAGGTGCACCAGATGCGCGTCTATTCCGGATTCGACCATTGCGGCCAAAAGGTTATGCGTCGCGTTGGTATTGTTGTTGACGGTGTAGACCTTGTGGCGGTCGGTCTTCATCGAATAGGGCGCGGCGCGCTGCTCGGCGAAATGGATCACCGCCTCGGGGCGGGTTTCGCCAAGCCACTGTTTAAGGCGCTCATACTCCTTGGCGAGGTCGAGCAGGTGGAAATGGATCGTCTCTCCGGTGACCTCTTTCCAGATGCGGCAACGCTCCTGGATCGAATCCATCGGTGTCAGTGACTGGACGCCCAGTTCTGTGTCGATCCAGCGCCGGGACAGGTTGTCGAGGATGTGCACTTCGTGCCCCTGGGCCGAAAGATGCAGACAGGTGGGCCAGCCGACGAAGCCGTCGCCGCCAAGGATCGCGATACGCATCTGGGGTCTCCTCATGGATGTTTTCGCGCGTTCAAAGCCGCATTAACGGTTGGCCCTAGGGTGCACAACCGGGGAAGTAAAATGAAGCTTTCTTGACAATTGCTGTCATGATTGGTCCTTAGTGCCGTTGAAAATCATTTGTTTTCAAGGGTAGCAGGCGAAATTGATACAGGTGTGATATCGGCGGATCACCGCCACCCGTCAGATCGGGCGGGGGTAGGCGGCCATTCGGCGTAACGCCCTGAACAGCAGGTTCGCGACACTCGTGTCCGGTGATCGTCGCCCGCGGCGACGAGAGGCAGGTCTAGGGACATCAATCTTTGCCCCCGGCACGAGGTGGATGTTGGCCAGGTCGTTGAACGCGCCATACAAGGATCACGAGCGGCCTTGGCGATCCCTAGAGCGGGGGGCAGGGCATTGCCCGGAATCCCGTTCGTGTTCCTTGAGGTCTTGCGGCGCAACTTTCTGCCCGATGGTGGTTGCTGTGGCCTTCCGGGCACGAGCAGAGTTTCCTGCATTGGGAAAGGCCGGCGTTTTTTCGGGAATTCTCCGCAGATAGCAGCTGTGGCACGGGGCGAGGTCGCGATGGGCGCTTGCACACCGGGGGGCGTAGGGCCATGCTGCCGATCCAGGGTCAGGGGTGCGCGTGCTTGAATTCCGGTGCAGCGACCCCATCTTTGACCCTCATGACCGGAGGCGACCTCAAGCTGCCGCGAAGCGGGGCAGGGACGTCTTGCCAAGAACAGGACACGAGCATGAAACAACCCCTCAATCCTTCCTACCCGGTGCTGCCGCTGCGCGACATTGTCGTGTTCCCGCATATGATCGTGCCGCTCTTCGTGGGGCGCGAGAAATCCGTGCGTGCGCTGGAAGAGGTGATGAACGACGACAAGCAGATCCTGCTTGCCAGCCAGATCGACCCGTCCGATGACGATCCGGACACCAGCGGTATCTACAAGGCCGGTGTGCTGGCCAACGTCTTGCAGCTGCTTAAGCTGCCCGACGGCACCGTCAAGGTGCTGGTCGAAGGCCAGAGCCGGGTGCGCATCGACGAATATATCGAAAATGAGAAGTTCTTCGAAGCCAAGGCCGAGCACCTGACCGAGATGCCGGGCGATACCGCTTCGATCGAGGCGCTGGTGCACACGGTCGCCGAAGAGTTCGAACGGTACGCCAAGATCAAGAAGAACATCCCCGAAGAGGCCCTGTCCGCCGTGGGCGAGGCCAATGACGCCGCGCAACTGGCCGATCTGGTTGCCGGCCATCTGGGTGTCGAGGTCGAGCAGAAACAGGAACTGCTGGAGACGCTTTCGATCAGCGAGCGGCTGGAGAAGGTATACGGCCTGATGCAGGGCGAACTGTCGGTCCTGCAGGTCGAGAAGAAGATCAAGACCCGCGTCAAGTCGCAGATGGAGAAGACCCAGCGCGAATATTACCTGAATGAGCAGATGAAAGCCATTCAGAAGGAGCTGGGCGACGGCGAGGACGGCGAAGGCGAAATCGCCGAGCTGGAAGAGAAGATCGAAGCCACCAAGCTGTCGAAGGAAGCCCGGGAAAAAGCCGACGCCGAGCTGAAGAAGCTCAAGAACATGTCGCCGATGTCGGCCGAAGCGACCGTGGTCCGCAACTACCTCGACTGGATGCTGAGCATTCCGTGGGGCGTGAAGAGCCGTGTGAAGAAAGACCTGAACAAGGCGCAGGAGATCCTCGATCACGACCACTACAGCCTGGAAAAGGTCAAGGAGCGGATCGTCGAGTATCTCGCCGTTCAGGCGCGCTCTAAAAAGCTCAAGGGGCCGATCCTCTGCCTCGTGGGGCCTCCGGGTGTCGGCAAGACCTCGCTTGGCAAATCGGTTGCCAAGGCCACGGGACGCGAGTTCATCCGCATCTCACTGGGTGGTGTGCGGGATGAATCCGAGATCCGCGGCCACCGCCGGACCTACATCGGTTCGATGCCGGGCAAGATCATCCAGGCGCTGAAGAAGGCCAAGACCACCAACCCGCTCATCCTGCTCGACGAGATCGACAAGATGGGTCAGGATTTCCGTGGCGATCCGGCCAGCGCCATGCTGGAGGTTCTGGACCCCGAGCAGAATGGGACATTCGTGGACCACTACCTTGAAGTGGAATACGACCTGTCGAACGTGATGTTCGTGACCACGGCAAACAGCTATAACATGCCGGGGCCGCTTCTGGACCGGATGGAGATCATCCCGCTTTCGGGCTACACCGAGGACGAGAAGATCGAGATCGCGCGGCGGCACCTGCTGGACAAGCAGGTCAAGAACCACGGGTTGAAGGCCAAGGAATTCTCGATCACCGACGGCGCGCTGACCGACATGGTGCGGTACTATACCCGCGAGGCCGGTGTGCGGAATCTTGAGCGCGAGATCGCCAAATGCGCGCGGAAGGCCGTGACCAAGATCGTCAAGAAAGAGACCGAAGTGGTCGAAGTGACCTCTGACAACCTCGACGATTTCCTGGGCGTGCGGAAATTCCGCTATGGTCTGGCCGAAGAGGAAAACCAGGTCGGTGTCGTCACCGGGCTGGCCTATACTTCGGTCGGTGGGGATCTCCTGCACATCGAGGCGCTGAAATTGCCGGGCAAGGGCCGGATGAAGACCACCGGCAAGCTGGGCGACGTGATGAAGGAGTCGATCGACGCGGCTTCGTCCTATGTGCGCTCGATCGCGCCGGAAATCGGGATCAAGCCGCCGCGGTTCGACAAGATGGACATCCACGTCCACGTTCCCGACGGTGCCACGCCCAAGGATGGGCCCTCGGCTGGTCTGGCGATGGTGACCTCCATCGTGTCGGTCCTGACCGGGATTCCGATCCGCAAGGACATCGCCATGACCGGCGAGGTTTCCCTGCGCGGCAACGCCATGCCCATCGGCGGATTGAAGGAAAAGCTGCTGGCGGCCCTGCGCGGCGGGATCAAGACCGTTCTCATCCCCGAGGAGAACGAGAAGGACCTGGCCGAACTGCCGGACAACGTGAAGGACGGGCTGGAGATCATCCCGGTCAAGCACGTCTCCGAGGTGCTGGACATTGCGCTGGTCGGCAAGCCCGAGCCGGTGGAATGGGACGAAGCGGCCGAGGAAGCGGCAGCCGCGGCATCCGCCAAGAAAGCCGAGGATTCGGTGGCAGGCGCAACCGCGCACTGATCACATCGGCCACAATGCCTGAAAATGGGAACGCGCGGTGGACCTCCACCGCGCGTTTTCTTTTTCCCAATAGGGGCTGAAGAGCCCGTCGTTATTCAGGGTAGTAATAGCTGTGTCCGCCCCCGCCGGAATGGACCGCCGTTGCGATGATGATCAAGAGCATCAGCGGAATCAGAAGTGCCGCGCCAGAGGACGTGGTGCTCAGTTCGGCGCTCTGCGACGAAACGATCATGTCGTTCCGCAGTTGCTCAGGGCTCATCTTGGGTGCGGGCTTGCCATCGGCCACGGCGGCATTGGCCACCGACAGGCACAGCGCGGTGGTGAGTACGAGTTTTTTCATCTTTTTCCCCGTGATTGGTTCAATAAACAGTCAACCGCATATGCAACCAATGCACCCGAAGGCGCTGTGTTTAGTCTGCGCCTTACTGACGTTGGGGCAAGACGAAAATTCATGCGAGGCAGTCCGACGCGGCCAAGATGCAACATCTCCGGACAGCCAAAAGAAAAGGGCCTCGCAGCCATGCTGCGAGGCCCTTGTCCCCGGTTGGTCCCGTATTGGGTTCGGTATCGTCCCCGCGTCCCCCGGCCAGGCCCTCACGAAAATTCCGTGAGAGCGCGGCGGCCGGGGCCGTGCGTACCTTACTGTGTGGCGGCCACGCCAAAGACCACGATGGTCATCAGCGCAAGCAGCATGCCGGCGCTGCTGCTGGTCTGTTGCGTCTCTTCGACGACGACCGGCGGTGCGACATAGGGGGTTTCATAGCTTCCGGCGATCGACGTGGTGGTCGTTGCAGCGATCAGAAGACTTGCGGCAGCAATTGTCTTTTTCATGTGAGTCTCCAAACCCAAGTGGCAGATTGGGAAACCCTGCCTTGGAGATTCGCCGCAAGTCAAGCAACCCACCGGCATCCTGTTGTTTTCGCGCATCGACTGTGCTGATGCTGCCTCGGTGGGCGTCCGGCCCGGGACGGTTGCACGAGGGGTATTTTTTGCGTGCCAAGCCTCTTGCGCAGGGCTGCGCTTGTCGGTAATAGGTCCGCCACCGGGTGATTAGCTCAGTGGTAGAGCGCTTCGTTCACATCGAAGATGTCGGGAGTTCAAATCTCTCATCACCCACCATATTCCCTTGGCTCTGCCGTCCATTTTACGAAGCGCGCCCGAGTTCAGCGAACCTAAGCGCTTCTTGGGCGGCTGGCAAAATCCAGCACATCAACCGCGTCCTGCATGTGGCTCGGAAGGAATCGGCCATAGGTCGAAAAGGTCACGGCGGTGTTGCTGTGGCCCAATACCTGGCTGACCTTTTCGAGCGGTACGCCTGCCACCAGCATCGTCACAGCGGCGGTGTGGCGCAGATCGTGGATGCGGACGTGGCCCAGCTTGGCGCGGTCCACGGCTGATGTGAAACCGTTGCGGATGCTCTTGACCGGACGCCCGCCATGTTCGATCACATAGTCACTGAGGGCGGCTTCATAGGCTGCTTCGAGGGCCGCGCGGGTTGTCTTGTTCATGGGCAGAACCGCGCGGCCCTTTCTCGTTGCGGCGTCGTCCAGACGCAGATTGATCACGCCTCGATCTAGGTCTACCCGGTCCCACGTCAGATCAAGGACCGCGCCGACACGGGCGGCGGTCCCCAGCAGAAGCGCGACGGCAAGGCGCACATGAGGCGCGCGGGTGGCATCCAGCAGGGCGCGCATTTCGCCAGAGTTCAAGATCCGCTTGTCCGTCTGAGGCTTCTCAGGTCGCCATATCTTCGGCGCACGGTCGATCATCCGCGTATCCTCGGCAAAGCGCAGGGCGGAGCGCAGGTGCCCGAGTTCGGTCCAGACCGTTCCCTGGCTCACACCGTCCTCATCCATGCGGCTGCGCCCGTAGTCTATGCACATGGTCTTGGTGATCTGCGACGGGGGCAGGGCGCCGAAATAGGCTAGTACGGCCTTTCCTGTGTAGCCCATCGTCTTGGCAGTCGGCTTGGTCCCGAGGTCTCGGCGGTATTCTTCCCACACGTCAGAGACCGTTGCCGCGCCATTGCGGGCGATTGCTGTCTCGCGCCTATAGACGGCTAGGGCTTCGGCTTCCGCTTCCTTGCGGGCGCGTGCCTCAAGGCGGTGGCGCCGTCGCTTTCCGGTGCTGGCGTCGGTCCAGTAGACGCACAGCCCACCTCTGAACCTTCCGATGCTGATGTCTGGCATTCTTCGTATTCCTCCACAGCGTTGACGGGGATGCGGAACAGACGCCCCACGCGGAAGCCCGGCAATTCCCCACGCTTCACCATCTGCCGAACCGTCTCCGCAGAGCAAGCCCAGCGTTCGGCAAGGGTGTCTGGGGTGAACGGGCGCGCGCGCTCTGAGATAGGGCGGGGTGAGGTCATCACCCTTCCCCCTTCTCGATAGCCGCGAGGATGTGCTCGCGTATTTCACCGGCCACGAACGCGCCAGACGCTCCTGCTTGCATTGCGTATGCCTGCGCCACGGTGGCCGCCTCCCGCATCCCGTCTGCGCGGGCCTGGGCGAGTGCATCGGCAAGCTGGGCTTCGAGGGCCTCTATACGGTCGGCGGCTAGGTTTGGAACCCAGTGTGGGCCTTTCGGATCGCCGCTGTAAGTTGGCATCATCCGAAGGCGCTCTTTCAGGTCGTCACTCATTGGGTTTCTCCCGGCATCCCATCATGCGGCTCGCCGTCGAGAGTGCGACCGGCGCGGCTCTTGCCGATGCGGCGGACGGTGCGGCCATCAGGGAAGGTGTGGTGGTTGCCGGGGCCTTCGACCTCGGAGACGCTGGCCCACTCTCCCCACTGCTTGAAATGGAACGGCGCGTCAGCAGCCGCGCATTGGTCGCGCAGGTCGCGGAACCATTGCGGGTTGCTGGGTCGCGCCTGCGGACCGCTTTCGCCGCCGGTGATGACCCAGTCAACTTTACGACAGAGATCGACGGCCTCGCGGTCGTCTGCAATTGGTGCGGGTTGTTTTGGCCAGTCGACTGCTTCGGGCGGCATCCATATCTTGCCGCGTAGCGCGTCCTGAAACGACCCATTGTCACGGCCATATTTGAAGGCCGTCAAATCCACCGGCCCCAGCAGCGGCTCGCAGGACAGGAACCGGACGCGGGCGGGGATTGACAGCAGGTGCGGAATGCGGCGGTTGGCCTCGGCCTGGTTCTCGACCGTGGTGCCGATCCAGACGTTGGGCGGGCAGCCGTCGTGGATCCAGCGTGCGGGGGCCAGCTTGGCGAAGTTCTGCGGGCGCTTGGTCAGCAGCAGCCAATCCAGGTGCGGTGTGTCCTCGATCAACTGCCAGAGGTCGCGCCGCCAGTCCTGGGCGATGCTGCGATGGTTGTCGAACACATCCGCGAGGCTGGCGCAGAAGACCTTACGGCGCACGCCATCCTTCTGGGCGGCCCGGTCCCATGCCAGAGGCTTGCGCCAGTTCGCCTTGCTGGTGCGGCGTCGGGGCCCATGCGGCCCCCAGCCATCCGGCGTCCATTTTCGAAACTTGTCCTGCGCCTCGGCGTAGCAGTGGTCACAGGCCGGGCTGACCTTGGTGCATCCGATCCACGGGTTGAACGTGTGATCCGTCCATTCGATCTTGCTGTTCTCAGCCATTGGTGTGTCTCCCTGCGTTCTTTGCGCCCCACGCGATGCGGCCCTCCACGCCTGGAGTGAGCCCCTCATTCAGCATCGCAGCGGCCTTCCTGTGGTCGCCGCCCATGACCATGATCAAAACGGCGGCCACGGTGCCCTCCAGAGTGACCATGATTTCGCCGCGGTCCTTGATCGGATCGCGACCATCGAGGACCAGTTTCGCTGCGCGGAAATAGCGCTCTGCGTCTCGCTTTGGATCGCTCATGTCGTCCTCATCTGTTGCAGGGTGTCGGTCATCTGGTCGATGTTCTGGCGGTGAACCTTGAACGTGTAGGCGGCCACCCACGGGTTGACGTCCCAGCCGTAGCCGCGCCTGGCGTTCAGGCCGTCCCAGAGGTCGCGGAACTGCCAACCGCAGGTCATCAGTCGCATCATTTCTCTGTCGTCTTCCGACGCACCGAACAGGTCCATTTGCCGGATGCGCGACAGGTCGCCCTTGCATCCTTCCGCTTTCGCGTCTTCGTTGCTGATCTCCTGCACCCGCTGCACGCGCACGTCCGTCACGATCAGCGTCAGGCGAGAGGCCCAGCGGGGCATGAACATACTTGGCCGCGCCCGCCCCGACAGGTCATCGACGCTCCCTGCATGGGCGTAGACTGCTCCATCTGCGATGTACTGCACAGGCTCCTCACCGCCCATTTCGCTGGGTTTGAGGTCGTCGTAGTGCCGTGATGTGCGCCATGCTTCCCGCACCCAGAGGCGGTCTCCGATGGCGTAGGGCAGGCGGCAAGGGCCGCTGAGCGCATCGACGCTCTCGTAATGGAATATACCCTTGTGAAACTCGCCTGGCTCTAATTCGATCAGGCTTTCATTTGGGCTGGTTATTCCCACCTTGTCACCCATGACGGCGGTGATCTTGGCCACCCGCCTTGTCTGTGTCTTTCGACCGTCCAGCAGGGCGCGGACCATAGGGCCGCTGAAAAGAATGGGCTTGTCGGTCATGTCCCTCCCTCCAGAAAGTTCTCGGCCACGGTCAGGTGGGCGATCATTTGAGCCTGGCTGCGCTCAGGGTGCTTGTTCTTCAGGGTCACCATCGGCTTGGGCGGAGCTGGCAGGCCATGCACCATCGCCTTCGCCTCGGCCACGGCCTGTTCGGCCTTCTGGACGCGGGCGTTCATGTCCCATGCGTCAGCGGCGAGTTGCTGGGCGTATCGGCGCGCCTTGTCCAGTTGCCCGCGCAGGGCGGAAAGTTCTTCGGCAACGGGATCAGGCGCGCCCTGGACCAGGTCCGCCAGCCTGACCAGTTTCAGGGCGAAAACCCCGGCCTCTGTCAGACGGTATTCCAGCTTGCCGCAGTCGCTGCGGATGTGCGTCACGAAGCCCTTCTGAAACAGCGCCCCCAACGTGTGCCCGCCGCACGACACGTCGCCGACCTCTGCGATCATGGAAAGAGCAGAGACCTGGTTGCGGGACAGGGTCAGCTTGAATGCGCCACTGGTGACGTATTCGCGAAAGCGGGACTGGTCGGTCATGCTGCGGTCTCCATTGCGAGGGCGTAGCCGCCCCACTGGTCAGCGGCGGCGTTCATCATGCCGGGGAAGGATCGGCTGCGGAGGCGGGCGCGCTCGGGGCCGGGTGGCATGCGGTGAACCCTGTTCCATGCCTTCCATTCGTCGGTGCCGCGTTCCGGCTCTGGCAGGCGGTCGGTCTCGACCAGTTCGGGAAGGCCGCGCAAATACCAGCCGGTGGATTTGTAAGCGGGTTCACCGAACCAGAACGGTTGCACCATCTGCGGCGTGGGCAGGTCTGCGGGCATCCGATCGCGCGCCAGGTCGTTCATCTCCGGGTTCTCGATCGCCACGCGCGGGATCGGCGCGGCCCAGCAGGCGGTGAAGATCTCGACGCCGGTTTCAAACTCGGCGCGCATGTCGGCCCAGCTGCGGCCCTGCGGCAGGCGTTTTGGCGGGGTCCATTTCCCCGCGCCGCTCATCCACCGGCGGCCAGAGCGGCAGAGCCGGGTGCAGGGCGGGTGCATGACCGCCAGCAGATCCCAGCCCTCGGTCAGGATGCCGTCTCTTATGTCGCAGCGGATGTGGCGGTTGCTGCCGTCCTCGGCCGGTTCGATGTCGCAGGACCAGACGTCATGCCCGCGCGCGGCAAAGGCGCGCCGGGCGATGCCAGAGGTCTCGCAGCCTATGAGGACGCGGAGGGGGCGGGTCATGTCACCTTTTCCCGCAGGCCCTTGTTGACCCGTACCAGCAGCCGGTCTGTGCCGTGGCCTGCCACCGTGCCGCCGTTCAGCTTTTGCGACTGGCTGGCCTCTTCCTTGATCGTCTCGAAATCCGTGTCGCGCAGGACGGCGTCCAGGCGCTCCAAGGGGCGCCCGGCCTCCAGCATGCGGGCCACTCCCATGCGTCGAAGCGTGATCAGCATAGCCTGGCTGTCCTTGCCAGCGCTATGGTTGACGGAGAACAGTGCGCCAGCATCCAGCATTTCGCAAATCACCGGCGGCATCGGCTGGGGGTCAGGGAAGTCGAATGTGTCACGCATGAGTCTCAATTCCTCTTCGGCCAAACGGGGGTGTTGTCGAATTTCCGGTATGGGATCTTGCGCTTCTTCGGCTTGAACCCGAGTCGCGCCTTGCGCTTGCGAGAGACGCGGCTTTTCTCGCTCACGTCTGCTCGGGTCTTGATCTGGTGGCAGGGGCGGCGCAGCGCGCGCAGGTTGCTTTCCCGGTTCTCACCACCGTTCGCGAGGGCTTTGGTGTGGTCGAACTCGATGGCCTCGCCGCAACGACCCAATTCCATGCCGCAGCCGCAACCGCAGATGTAATCCTGGCGCAGCACGATCCGCTCTTTCACGCGGGGCGGAGGCGATGTGTCGTCGTTGGCGCCAATCCATTCGGGGACAGATCTGGTCATGCCGTGCCCTTCCTGCCCATCTTGGCCAATTCGTCTGGCTTCACCCCGATCATGTCGGCGAGAAAATCCAGGATGTCCTGCTTGCTCTGCTGGAACCGGGTCTTGCCCATCGCCTTCATCTTCTGGGTCTCGGCGGTGAACGAGTAGATCACGGCGCCCTCGACGTTGATGATCCGGTACACCTCGTCGCGCTCGGACTGGCGTGCCAGAGTAACGGCCACACGCTCGGCGCGCCGCGGGTCGCCTAGGGCGATCATGTCGGCGTGGTGGTAGCCGCACTTGATGAGCGCGTACTTGCGCAGGTGGCCGGAGGAAGCGGCGTAGGGCTGGCCGTGGTGTGACTCCGGCAGGTTCAACCATGCCTGATGGACAAAGGCGAACTGGTGGTTGTGGCTGCGCGGGCTGCGATCCGGGTCAATGTCGATCGCGACAACCTCTCCCGCGCCGAACTTGTCGGCGAGGGCCGCTGCCGCGATTGCCCCATCAGGTTCAAGGCATGTCCCGGTGAAGATGCAGCGCAGGAGAGGTTCGCGGGCCATCAGTCGTTGGCCTCTGCTTCCCGGATCATGGACATGATCTGGCCGTGCAGGTCAGGGTCTTCCTTCTCGACCTCTGCAAGCGCAGCCTCATGGAACTTGAGAATGCCGCGCGCGGGCGCGCCGTCCGTCAGCTCGGCTTCGATGTCCTGGAACAGTTTGACGAACTTCGGGTCCGATGCGGGCGGGATTCCAGCGTCGTCATCCTTCGGCTTGTCCTGCTCCTCCTTGGCCTCGGGCTTGCGCTCGCTGCTGGTTTTCTGGGTCGGCTTGTCCTTGGTCTTTTCGGGCGCCTCTTGCTGGCCAGCGTCCTGCTGTTCGTCGGAGCCTTCCTCGACCTCGGTTGCCTCGCCGTCGATTTCCTCACCTTCCTCGACCTGCGGGCCATCTTCCGGGCTTTGTGCAAAGGCCGCATAGTCGACGCGCGTGCCTTGGTCGTGGTCGATGGTGAGCGCATCGGCCATTTCGACGGAGAGCGGCAGGAACTTGGCCAGAGCGCGGATCGCAGTTTTGGCCGCCATTGCGTCCTCGTGCTTTGCCCAAGGCGTATCCTGCTGCTTCCCGTAGCGCACCGCGGTCTTCCAGTTTTCGGAGTTGTCACGAATCTGCATGACCTTTGCCCAAGGCAGAACGACGTAGGCATGCCCCCCATCGGTGAACTTAGCGATGGCGTAGGCGTGCAGTTTCTCGCCTTCCTGCGGGCCAGGCCGGTGGCGAAGGCGTGCCTCGGTGCCTTCCTCGTGTTCCCACAACTCGTCGTCAGAATAGTGGATGCCGGCGGAAATGCTGGTGATGTGACCAGAGCGGCGGGCCAGGTCGATGAACCCCTTGTAGCCGATGACCAGTTGCACCTGAGTACCGACCACCTCCCAGCGGCCCGTCTTCTTGTTCTTCTCCTTCTTGTCGAATGGGATCAGGTAGGCGTGACCGAGAACCGTATTCGGTTCAAGACCAAGAGCCGCGCACTGCATCAGCGCCCCAAGGAATGACAGTGGGTCTGCTCTCTGCAACTTGGGCGTCGTGCGGATCGCGTTTGCGGTCACGCGCATCAGCCGTTCGGGGCTCATGTGCTTGGCGGCGACGGCGGCGAGCTGCTGGCGCGCCTGGTCGTTGTGCAGGAGGGTCTTGACGTCCTGCACCTGGCGCAGCGGGATTTTTGCGATCTGGGTGTTCATGCTGGGACTTTCTTTGATGTCAGGGTGAATCCGGGAATGGTCTGCTTGGTCGGGTCGAAGTCACGCGACCTAGCCTTGGCCTCGGCCAGCCGGACGAGAAGGGCCTCGACCTCCGGGTGATCGGCGAACTGCATGAAAGCGGCCTTCATGTCGGCCAACTCGGCAGTCCAGACCGTGCGCATCGAAATGGCGCGGCCGCCGCCCGTGGCGCTGGACGCCTTGGGCCGGGCCTTGGCTGCGCGGTCAGCATCCTTGCGGGCCTTCTCGGCGGCCTTCTGTGCCTCTTCGGCGTCATACTCGCCGGACACGTCATGACGCGCCTGTGCCTGCCGCGCCTTCTCCTCAGCGGCCTTCTGTGCCTCTTCGGCCTCCTTGCGCTTGCGCTCGGCCTCGGCGCGCTGTTCCGCCTCGACCTTGGACAGGTACGCGCCCATCAGCGGGTTCACCTTGCCAAGGGCCTTGTCGATCTTGTCGGCCAGAGGCTTGTAGGCGGCCTGCACGGCCTTTCCCGCGTCGTCATGCGGTTTCTTGTCGGTCTTCCGGTCTTCCTCGATCTTGGACTTGACCGCCTTGAGTCCGGTGATGAAGTCGGTCAGCTGGGCCGCGCGCTCTTCGGTCTCGATGGCCCCGGCTTCGAGCCATTCGCCGGCGGCGTCGAGAAATTCGGACGCCTTGGCCGCGTGAGCGTCCACGACCTCTTGGCGGAACACGGGCGGGGCGTTGTGGCCCATGCCGGGCAATTCGTTCTGGTTCCCGTCAGGCATTGGTCTTTTCCTTCTTCGAGCCAGCGGCGTAATGAACCTTCGCCTCGGGCAGGCGATTGTCCGCAATCAGGCGTTTGAGGATGTGGGCGGAGGCAACGGTGTCCGACATGGCATCGTGAGCGTTCTCGTTGGTGATCGAGAAGAACTCGCAGGCCTCGGACAACTTGACGTAGCCCCTGGAAATGCAGAGGCCTTCCTTCCCGTAAGGGCTGAGGGCACGCATCAGGCAGATGTTGCGTGTTGCCTCGAAGTGATCTTCACGACCGGCCCGGCGCAATTCGGCGCGCATCATCTTGCAGTCGAACTGGGCATTGAAGGCCGTTACGATCAGATCAGCCTTGATCCATTCGTCCCGCATATCGAGGATTTCAGACACGGGGACACCGTTCTCCGCGAGATAGGATTCGGTGAGCCCGTTGATTTCAGACGCCTTCGTTCCGTCGATACTCCAACCGTCAGGTTGCACGAAGAATTTGACGCTCGAAATCTCGTCGCCACCCTCATCGCAGATGATAGCGGCAAAGGATGCCATTCTGGGCTGCCGGGGATCGTCGGCAGGAACCGGCTGTCCGGTTTCCTTGTCACGGAAGAGAAACAACCCTGTCGTTTCCGTGTCGAACACGACGAATTTCGGGGTCCGTTCTTCGTTGCGCAATTCTGTGAACATGACGTTTCCTAACTGGGTCTCATCGGGGTTTCGGTGATGTCGTAGGCGGCGTGCGTGGCCGCCATGCGGGCGTTGGTGCGATGCTCGGCCACCAGCGCGTCGTAGCGGGCGACGGTGATCGGTTTCAGGTGTGTCCAGATGCGTGCCGGGTCGATTGGCCGCCCCAGCTGTTCACCGCGGATCACCTCGTCGGCGGTCAGCTCGCCGGTCTGCGGGTCAACCTCCTGGTCCAGGTAGACGCTGACGGGCAGGAGCGGGCCGTTCTTGACCGCGCGGCGGGCGTAGTAGCCGCACTGTGGGTCCGCATCATGCCGGGGCGTGCGTGGGTCAGCGAGCGCCTGTCGCCACCATGCGTAGGCGACGGAGAGTCTGGTGGGCTGGCGGATCATTGGCCGCCCCAGAAGATTGAAGACCCGACATTGAACACGATGAACAGGACGAGAGCGGCAATCCAGAAAAGGGAGGAGTCCCGGAAGGGCTGGGGCTTTGACATCCGGCGCTGTTCGGGCTGAACCTCTCGCGGAACTTCACCTATGCCGTGAATCTCAGGATGGTCGCTCATGCAAGCCACCAGAAGATCGCGCCGTAGATGCAGGCGCCGACCACGGCACCGCCGATCAGCAGCCAGAGCGGGACTTTGAGGTGAGGCTTGTGTTTCATGCCACGCTCCATCCCGACATCTTGTCGAGCGACATGACCGGGTGCGCGGTGCGCTGCGCCTCGATCATGGCGGACAGCGCCGTGTCTTCGAAGCAGGATAGGCGCCCGCGAACCAGGCAGAACCGCCCGTCAGTCGAAACGCTGGGCGGATGGATCGTGGCCCCCGCGTAGTCCGCGCTCTCCCCGCTGGCGAGAAGGTTCATGGCCGTGATCAGATCGCCATCGATGTGATGAACATCTCCGTCGCGGATCATGTACAGGATTTCCATCGTGTCCGACATGGGGGTGTTGCGCCCGCTCTCGCGGGCCAGGTTGAACAGGTCCAGCGGGGTCATTCTGCAGCCTCGAGGTGATAATGCGCCGCGTAGAGCGCGTCTATTTCAGGCGCGGTCAGCGGCCCGGATCCGGTGCGTTGCGGAAAACCCAGCGCGGCCAGCTTGGGCAGCGCGGCGCGGATTTCCTCGTAGTGGCGCGGGCCGATGTGCCAGCCGGTCACGTCAGCCTTGCGGACCTCGCCGGTCTCGTCATTCACCCCGAAAAACGTGGTGTGGCCGTCAGCGTAGTAGTCAAGCGCCTCGAAGATCGTCCAGCCAGCGGCGGCGGCGATCTGTTCGGTAAATGGGGCTTTCGGTTGCATTCGGTCTCTCCCATTGCCGTGTGGCTATGGGGAGAATGTGCGCATTGTGCGCACATTAGTCAAGCGCAAAATGCGTACAACTTGCGCGCAAAGCGTGCGCAGGGGGAATCGCTATGGCTTACCGGCCTCGACGGCGCCGAGCGCGCAAAGAAAAACCCCGCGCGGGGCGGGGGCAATAGACTCATTGTTTCACCCAGAGCGGGGTGCTATATCTTAGAGGCGCTCGGGAGCCTGACAACCAATGGCGTCGGGGCTACGGCCCCGCCCGGCGTCAACTCCCTCTGCTTGACCGGAATGCGTTCTTGGGATGCAGAATGAGTCCGCGGCCAAGTATTGCGTCTTGGTCTGCGCCTCTCATCTTAGATTTGATCAGGGCGGCTTTGGCGCCGTCTCCAACATTGTAGGCCCTGTGGATCGCACCTGCCACATAGTCCGCGATTTGGATCCCAATGGAATGCTCCGAGTCCTGCAGGAACAGCCCTTCGATCAGCCTGTCATATCCTGACTTCGTTGCCCCTCTGCCGTTTACCAAGGCGTCGTGATGGGCGCGAAACATCTTGTCACTGTCACGCCCCCGATGGTCGGACACGACAATCCCCAGATCATTGATGTCTTGAAGGTGGTATTGAAACCTTTCTGAAATCGGCTTGTAGGCGAAATGGTAGAGGTCTTGCTGCCCGCTGATCGTGCCATAAGAGAACGCAGCTTCGACGTCTGTCACGCAGGCTATAAGGGTCACGGGGCTGCTGCCGATGATCCGAGCGAACTCGTCGCTCAACGCGACTCTGTCTTCACCTGGGCGGTCGAGGAGCGGATTTGCCTTATCGGTGTTGTGTGGTGAAAAATACCTCCACTTAATCTCGCCCCGAATCTTGTGATGCAGCTTGTAGCCAAGGATCTTGTTGGCAACGCTTCGCCAATCGCGCACGTCTATGATCGCCGCTCCCAGTGTAAAAAAAGGCTTTTTTGGCGATGGTCTAGACGGCGGTGTGCCGCTTTCATCTACAAAGCAAAATTGCAAAGATCACCTTTCCAGCCAATACTCACACTTTCCTCACCAGTTCCACCGGCCAATGCAGGCGCACCCGCGCGGCCATCACACTTTCCGCCCGTACCAGAGCACCTTACCCACGGCCTCGACCTCTTCCGATGACATGAGCATCGGCGGGTAGAGATCCTTGTTGTCCGAGATAATTGTGACGTGCCCCTTTTTCGGCGCGCGGCCGACGCGCTTGACGTGCAGGGCATCATCGAACCGCAGGACGAACAGGCCGTCATAGCTGAGGTTCGTCTTGCTGGCGTCCAGGAGAACGATGTCGTCGTCCAGTAGCGTCGGCTCCATGCTCTCACCCTTCACTGAAATGATCGCCAGGTTGCCAGGCGAGCTGCTGGTGAGCTTTTTCAGGTAGGCCGGTGGAAAGGCGAGGCTATAGACCTCGGGTTCCTCGTGGTTGAGCGCGCCGCCGCCTGCGCTGGCGTGAACATCATAGACCGGGACGAGGGTGGATCCGTTCGTGGGCACCTGTTCATGCTCGACGCGAACCAGGTCGGTTTCGGCTGGATTGTCTGCTCTTCCCGGATGCGCCAGAGCCATGACTTCTGCGCGCGGAACGCCGCGCGCTTCAACGGCGTCGGCGAACGGCATGGCGAACTTCATGGGCAAATAAGGCTCTTTGATCCGCTGTTCATAGTGGGAATAGCCGGATGGGCTGATGCCCATGAAATCCGCTATCCCCCGGATCGAGAACCCGGCTCGCTCACGCAGCGCCTTCACTGCGGCCCTCAATTCTTCGGCGTTTTGCATGTGCGCAGTTTGAGCACATTCGAATGCATCTGTCTGTCCGCAAAATGCGCTTGAAATGCGGTCGGATTGTGCGCATAATGCAGACATGAGCTATGTGAACCGTATCGTTGAGGCGTTCGGCGGTGTCCGCCCGATGGCGAAAGCCGCAGGGTATCCCGTCTCGACCGTCCAAAGCTGGAAGTCTCGCGGGAGTATCCCGGACGACCGCAAGGCGGACATTTGGGATGCGGCAAAGGCGGCGGGGGTCACGCTGACACCGGCGCATTTCGTTCCCTTCGAGGAAACTCCCACCAGCCCCGCAGAATAACCACCCTGTTCCATGCCACCAACATGGGCCGCCCGGAGCAACGTCACCATGAGTAAAGGCACGATCATTTCCCACGATGATGCGGCGCGCCGGATAGAGGATGCTCTGAGGCTGCGCGTCGGGCGCGGAAAGCGATATTCCTTCGTGGCCCTGTCCGACGCCACCGGCATCGCCACGCGCACGCTGGAAAGCTACGTCCAGGGCGCCACGCCGGGGCTGCAAAACCTGCTGTCGCTCTGCTCTGTCCTCGGGCCGTCCTTCACCAGCGATGTTCTCGCTCCTTGCGGGCAGGTCGCGCGGGACGGCTCCCCCGACGATCCCCAGCACATGCAGGTTGTCGGGGTCATGTCACACCTCACAGGCAAGATCGCGGACGCGCTGGCGGATGGCCACGTCGACCACCGGGAACACGCGCAGATGCAACCCGTCGCGGCGGCGCTGATCGAGCAGTTGCAGCCCTTGGCGCGGGGGCGGGACACATGACCGCCATACACTCACGGAATCCGGCGATGGCAGCCGCCGGTCAGCAGGCCGGGGGCGAGCAGACGTCCCCCCGGGCGGTCACCGGCCTGCGCACTCATACCTCACCGCTTCCCCTTACCATGATGGCGCGGCACTTGCCCTGGCGGTTCCTGATGGCCGCCTGGGTCTTTCTGTTCCTCGTCCCCGGAGCGGAAGCGCAAGATCTCCGCCATTGCGCCCCGCGCGACCAGGTGATCGACCGACTGGCCACGAAGTACGGCGAAACCCGGCAAAGCATTGGTCTGGGCGCCAACAACGCGGTGATGGAGGTCTTTGCCTCGATCGAGTCCGGCTCCTGGACGATCACGGTGACGATGGCCAACGGCATCACCTGCCTCGTGGCCAGCGGGCAGCACTTCGAGACCTTGAGCGAGGCGCTTCCTCCGCAGGGTGATGACCTGTGAGCAAGAATTACTTCCTACCGCCTCATATCGTGCGCCCTTCCGAGAACCCGCCAAGCCTCAAGGTCCGAATGACGACGGCGCAGAGCGTTGCAACCTACCAGAGGCGCGGACTGGTGCCGATCACGCTCAAGAAAGCGCCGCCTTGGGAAGACCAGCAGCCAAAATCAAACGACTGATCCCGGCCCCGGGGTTCAGGGGCGACACAGGAGACCCGAAATGTCTGATGGAAACAGCCACTTCCTCGCTGCGCTTGGGCGCATCGACGGAGGGCACGCGATCGAGGTCGCGGACGAGCAATTGCGCGAGGTCACGAACGCAGTCAACCGCACCGGCAAGAAGGGCACCGTGACTGTGACCCTTGAGGTCAGCCCGAACGGCGAGACCGGATTTGCTGTGACGGCGAAGGTGTCTGCAAAGGCCCCGCAACTGCAGTTCGGTCAGTCCTTCTTCTTCATGGGGAGAGACGGCGATCTGACCAGGACCGCACCCGACTATGTGCAGCAAACGCTTCTGAAATCGGAGACCTGACATGAGCGAGAACGCAACGCTTTTCGAATTCATCGCCGGGGAATCGGCTCATGATCACTTCGACGCCAGCGCGCGTGGTCAGTTCGCGATGGTGCCGGAAGGGTGGAAGGTGGACTCTCTGGAAAAACTCCAGGAAACCCCGAACCGGATCAAGGCGTGCCCGGTCTTTCGCAATACAGCGTCCTTGACTGCATACATCAATCGTTTCGCCGACGCTGGCGTTGCCGTCGTGGAGAGCAGCGCCGGGAGGCGCCAGATCACCGCCAAGCTGGACTATCACAGGGTGGACAAGACGCCTGGATGGAGCGATTGGACACCCACGTTCCAAGCGCAATTCGATCCGCGCTATGCGCGCTGGCGGAATATCAGCGGCTCCCCGATGACGCAAAAGCGGGCAGGCGAGTTCCTAGAGGAACGGGCAGTTGACGTGATGGAACCGGACCCGGCCACCATCATGGATATGGTGATGCAGTTCGACGCCTTGAAGAAGGTGACCTTCCGTCAGTCGACACGTCTCCACGATGGTCAGCGCCAGTTCCACTACCAGGAAGAGAACGAAGCCCGTGGCGCGGTCACGTTGCCGGAGCGGATCAAGATCCGCACTCCGGTCTTCGAAGGGATGGAGCCGGACGTCTTGGTTGTGCGCTTGCGCTACAACATTGACGACGGAAAGCTCGTCTTCACTTTCGAAATTCACGACATGGAACAGGTCGAGGACCGCGCCTTCCAGCGCTGTGAAGACGCAGTTCGTGTCGAAATTTCCGACTCGATTCCGATCTACTCGGTGATCTGACGGGATTGCGGCATGACCGACACCATGACGCCGCAGGAGTACCGGGACTTCATCGCCAAGCAGGGCGGTGAAGATCGGCGCCGGGTGCAGGGGGCGAAGCGCGTCCAGTGCCAAGGGCAGACCTTCCACAGCATCCGCGAGCGGGACCGCTGGCTGGTGCTGCGCGATGAGCAGAAGCGCGGCCGCATCAGCGACCTGCGGCGCCAGGTGCCATTCCCCATGTTCGGCAAGGACGGCCCGATCCTGACGCCGACCGGTCAGCAGATGCGCTACATCGCCGATTTCGTCTACCTCGATCACCGCATTGGGGTCGAACCCGTCGAGGTGGTCGAGGATGCGAAAGGCTGGGCGACGGACGTCTTCAAGATCAAGAAGGCCATCCTTGCGGCGCAGGGCGTGGAGGTCACAGAGACATGACCGCATCCGCGAAACCATATTTCCGCGCCATTTCTGGCCGCTCGAAACCGCCAACGCTGGAAATGGACCTGCCGAAGGCGCCCAAGCCAGCCCGGCGCCGCAAGGATGACTTCTATCCGACCGGACAACCAGAGGCGATCCGGGGTTTGTTGCAATCTGACGGCGCCCGCATTCGGTCCTTGGGGACGGTTTGGGAGCCGGCCTGTGGCGACGGCGCGATGGTGCGCGAAATCCGCGCCGCTGGCATTCCTTGCTGCGCGTCCGATCTGATCGACAGAGGGTGCCCAGACGCATGGCAGGCTGATTTCTTCGGGTGCTTGCGGTCTCGTGCGCCTGCCATCATCACCAATCCGCCGTACAGCCTGATCAATGCAAGGGACGGGCATGGTCGCTGGCTCCGGCACACGCTCGACATTCCAGGCTGGCGCTATCTTGCACTCTTGCTGTCATGGGATTGGCCCGCAGCCCGCGCCAATGGGCTTGGCGAGCTGCTGGACGCGCACCCGTTTTCCTACTGCTACCTGATGCGCTGGAAGCTGGATTTCACCGGCGAGGGAAGCCCGCCCCAGCGCAACGCTTGGTTCGTCTGGGACCGCGACGACGTGCGCACTGAACCCGGCTTCCGATGGATGGTCCGCCCGGCCAAGGATGCGCCGACCGGACCCGGGCTGTTTGATGGAGTCTTCGCATGAGCGACGTGTTGGAGCGCATAGCTGCGGCCATATGCGATGAAAGAGACGTCGTACGCATGATCCAGGAGGGCGGCATGGTTGCCCTCATCCTGCCGGCAGAGCGCGCCCACGCAGCCCGTGTGGCGCTATCTCCGCGTCTCGCCGGGGACACCACCAGTAAATCATCACAGAAGGTCCGCGACGCACTCGACAAGGCGCTGGCGCGGGTCGTGGAGGTGAGAGGATGAGCGAGGGTTACGTTTATGCCTTATCGAACGAAGCGATGCCGGGGCTGGTTAAAATCGGCATGACGACCGGCAATCCGATCAAGCGGGCACAGGAATTGTACCAGACGGGGGTGCCAGTCCCGTTCATTGTTGAGCACTCTGTCCGCATCCCGAATGCCAGGGAAGCAGAGGCTTATGTTCACGGCGCTCTCGCTGAATGCCGGATCAGTAATAGGCGTGAATTTTTTAGGTGCGAGGTAACCAAGGCGAAAGATGCGCTTGATGAGGCATATTACGATCAGGTCTATGATTTCCTGGACGCGTTCGTACCGGGATTTACGATTTGCGAGGTCGATCTTTTCTTAGACCCAGGTGACATAGGCGCAATTGCCCAAGAATGCGGATCAAGCCCAAATGAGGTGTGTTCGGCTTTCTACCTGATCCAGCCGTCCGAGATGATTCCAGCTATTCTACGCTACCGGACAAAAAAAGCGCGGTGGGAAAGTGATCAGCCATTTTTCCGAGGGGATGGGAAATGAGCGTACGAGTTATGTCATTAGTTTGGGAGAGGGATGACCTCGACCCATACGAGAAATTGGTGCTATTGGCGATGGCTGACCACGCTGATGACGATGGCCGATGCTACCCTTCAATTCGCCGCCTGTGCGAGCGGACAGGGATGAAGGAAAGGGGCACGCGAAACGTCATCGTTCGCCTCTGCGATAAGGGTCTTCTGACTGTCGATTACGGCGCCGGTCGGGCTGGATCTAATCTCTACACTGTCGTTACCACCCCCCGCACCGGATGCAGTACCCCCGCACCGGATGCACCACCTTCATCCGGCACACCCCCCGCACCGGAT
>NZ_JASHJL010000059.1 GCF_030733205.1 Mameliella sp. MMSF_3455 | reverse complement strand
CCCCCCCCCCCCCCCCCCCCCCCCCCCCCCCCCCCCCCCCCCCCCCCCCCCCCCCCCCCCCCCCCCCCCCCCCGGCCCGACGGGATCAACAAGCGCAACGGGAGGCGCGACGCATGACGATGAAACTCTATTGCTTTGGCGAGTCGGGGCATTCCTACAAGGCGGCGCTTGCCCTGCAACTCGCCGGGCTGGACTGGCAGGCGGTGCAGGTCGATTTCTTCAACGGTGAAACCCGAAGCGCAACATATCGCGCCGAGGTGAACGAAATGGGCGAGTGCCCGGTACTGGTGGACGGTGATACCTGCCTCAGCCAGTCCGGCGTGATCCAGCAGTACCTGAGCGAGACCTACGGGCATTTCGGCGGCGCCACGCCAGAGGAAAGCCGCGAGGTGCTGCGCTGGGTGCTCTGGGACAACCACAAGCTCAGCTCGATGGCGGGCATGACCCGCTTCCTGATGAACTTCCTGCCAGAGGACAAGCGGCCCGCCGAGGTGATCGCCTTCAATCAGGGGCGCCTGAAGTCCGCCTACCAGATCCTCGATGGCCACCTCCGGGGGCGGGACTGGATTGTTGGCGACGCGCCCACCAACGCCGATCTGACCTGTTGCGGCTACCTGTTCTACCCGGAACCCTTCGGGTTTGACCGCAGTGACTGGCCAGCCATCGATCGCTGGTTGACGAACATCCAGGGCCTTCCCGGCTGGAAGGCCCCCTATGACCTTATGCCCGGCTCCCCCGCTGACCGAAGCTGAAAGACACCGGGCCAGACGAAGAAGGACTGACCATGACCGACGCATTTATCTACGACGCCGTCCGCACTCCGCGCGGCAAGGGCCGCAAGGATGGCGCGCTGCACGAAGTGACCTCGCTGCGCCTGTCGGCGCAGGTTCTGAACGCCGTCAAGGACCGCAACGGGCTTGACGGCCACGCGGTCGAGGACGTGATCTGGGGCAATGTCACCCAGGTCGGCGAACAGGGCGGCTGCCTGGCACGGTCGGCGGTGCTGGCCTCGGACCTCGACGAGACCATCCCCGGCCTCGCGATCAACCGGTTCTGCGCCTCCGGGCTGGAGGCCGTGAACCTGGCCGCCAACCAGGTCCGTGGCGGTGCGGGCATGGGCTATATCGCCGGCGGCGTCGAGATGATGGGCCGCGTGGCCATGGGCAGCGACGGCGCGGCAATCGCCGTCGATCCCAGCCTTGCGATGGAGAGCTATTTCGTTCCGCAGGGCATCAGCGCCGACATCATCGCCACCGAATACGGGTTCTCCCGCGACGATGCCGATGCGCTGGCGGTCGAAAGCCAGCGCCGGGCGGCCGCCGCCTGGGAGGACAAGCGGTTCGAGAAATCCATCGTCACCGTTCAAGACATGAACGGCCTGCCGATCCTCGATCACGACGAATACATGCGCCCCGGTACCGACATGCAGACGCTGGGCGCGCTAAAGCCCTCGTTCAAGGACATGGGCGAGGCCATGCCGGGTTTCGACAAGGTCGCCCTGATGAAATATCCGCACCTCGAGCGGATCGAGCACGTCCACCACGCGGGCAACAGCTCGGGCATCGTCGACGGCTCTGCCGCGATGCTGATCGGCAACAAGGAATTCGGTGAGAAATACGGGCTGAAACCGCGCGCGCGCATCCGCGCCACGGCCAAGATCGGCACCGATCCCACCATCATGCTGACCGGCCCGGTGCCCGCGACCGAGAAGATCCTGAAGGACAGCGGCATGTCGATTTCCGACATCGACCTCTTCGAGGTCAACGAGGCCTTTGCCTCGGTGGTGTTGCGTTTCATGCAGGCCTTCGACGTGGACGACAGCAAGGTCAACGTCAACGGCGGCTCGATCGCGATGGGGCACCCGCTGGGGGCCACCGGGGCGATCATCCTCGGCACCCTGCTGGACGAGCTTGAGCGCAGCGGCAAGGGCACCGGGCTGGCCACGCTGTGCATCGCGTCCGGCATGGGCGCCGCCACGATCATCGAGCGGGTCTGAGGCCCACCCATGAGCCTGTCGCCGGATACCGCGCAAGAAGTGGCCGCCAGCCTTCTGGCGGCCACCGGCGATGCGTTGGCCACCGGCGACTTCGAGCTGTTCCGCAGGAATTTCCAGCTACCCCAGTCCATTGCAACGATCGGCGGTACACGCACCCTGAACACAGAGGAGGACCTGCGCCGGACCTTCGAACAGATCCGGGCGCATTACGCCGAAATCGGGCTGGACCGCCTGGACCGCTGGATCGAGGTGGCGCTTTTTGACGGCCCGGACGAGATCCGCAGCTGCCATATCACTCATATGCTGTCCAAGTCGGGAAAGCTGCTGAACACCCCGATCCTGACCATGTCGCGCCTCGTGCGCGCGGGCGAGCGGTGGCTGATCGGAGGAACGCAATACACCATTTCCGCCGAAAGCGCCCACGGGCAGGCCCTGCTGAGTGACGGCACGCCCTATCGCCCACAGGGCGCCGGCGGCGCGGCCGAAGCGATCTTTCAGAACCACCTGGACCGGGTCACGCGGGCATACCTCGAAGACAGGTTCGACCTGCTGATGGCGGCGGTTCAGCTGCCGCTCTTCCTGCAGGCCAGCGAGGGGGCCATGCTGATCTCGGACGTCCAGCAGCTGCGGGAGGATTTCAAGCGCTCGGTCACCCGGCTGCGTGTGCAATCGGTCAGCGACATCGTGCGCCGCGTCCAGTCGGCCGAGATCATCGGGGAAAAACGTATCCACGGCACCTATCGGACTCATATCCTGAGCGCGGAACAACTGGTTATCCCCGCGTACAAAAGTTCCATGAGCATCGAGATGGGAGAGGACCTCAACTGGCGCATGACCTCGGTCATGCATCCGATTGGCCACCTGACCCTGCCCGACGGACCGGCGCACGCGGAGGGTTTCGGCCCGGGAGAACGGGTATGACATTGCGGAGTGCTGCGGAAATCTACCAGGCGAACCTGGACGCGGTCAGCCGGATGCTCTTTGCCGGGGATCTCGACAGGATCGCCTGTCATATCGCAGTGCCCTGCGCGGTGCACACTCAGGACAGTTCGCAGCGTATCGAGCAGTTGGACGACCTGATGGTCATGCTGCGCGAACAACGTGACTGCCTGCGGCGGCTGGGCGCGACGGAATACCACCGCATCTGCATCGAGGCAGAGTTCACCGACCCGACAGGCCAGCGCATCCGGGGACACCACAGGACCTACCTGCTGCGCGGCGGCTCTTACCTGATGGAGCCCTACCCCTGCGAGCAGCAGATCGAATTGCAGGGAGACGACTGGAAGGCGCTCGACCTGAACTGCCAGATGCGGAACAGCGACCTGACGTTGGTCGGTCCGCAGTTGATGGAGCATCTTCGTCGCCGCGAGGCCCACTCCGACAAGGGAGAGAGCTGATGCCGAAAATCGACCTGAACGCAGTGCCGGTCAGGACAGGCTCATCTTACCCGCCCCCGCACGATGCGGCGATGGCGGGCCGCAGCCAGCAAAGGCTGGGCGATGCCGCCGGTTTGACGCAGTTCGGCGCAAACCTGGTGCGGCTGGCCCCAGGGGCGATGTCCTCCTTGCGACACTGGCACGAACGCCAGGACGAATTCCTGGTCGTCACCGAAGGCGCGCTGACGCTGGTGGACGATCATGGAGAGACGCCACTGGCGCCCGGCGATTGCTGTGCCTTTCCGGCAGGCGATCCGAACGGGCATCACATCGTCAACCGTTCGGAGGCCGAGGGCGCCTTTGTGGTCGTGGGCACCCGGACAAGACAAGAGACCGGCTGGTACCCTGATCACGACCTGAAAGTCGAGGTCGCGGATGGCGACATGCGTTTCCTGCGCCGGGACGGCGGGGAGGTGACAGATCCATGAGTTCTGCCGTTTTCACCGACAGCGACTTCGCCGAGTTCATCGCCGATATCTCTGCCCCATTTCTGACCGGCGAGATCGCGCGCTGGCGGGCGCGCATCCGCCTACCGTTCAGCATGGTCACGGGCTCAGGCCAGGTCACACTGGAGACCGACGATGACGTCGCCCGCAATTTTCGCCTCTACCTTAACGTGGTCAAGGTGATGGGCCTGAATCTTGTGCACCGAGAACCCGTGGGGGTCGAGCACTGCGAGGACGGCACCGTGCTTGCGACCTACCGCACGCAGCTGCTGCACAACGGCACCCGCATGGTCGAACCCTACACGTCGACGGCGCTCCTGCATCCCGACCCCGAAGGATGGCGCATGTCGGCAATCCTCAACGCCCGTGGCCACCACGACTGGAGCGGGCGCCCCCTGAAAGACACTGGAGAGTGAACATGACTGATTTCACGATGGAAACCGGCGCCGATGGCGTGGCCGTCATCACCTGGGACGTTCCCGGCAAGTCGATGAACGTGATGACGCTGGAGGCCTGGGACGAGTTGGACACCCTGGTTGACCAGGCTCTGGCGGACGATGCGGTCAAGGGCGTCGTCATCACCTCGGGCAAGGACAGCTTTGCCGGGGGCATGGACCTCAAGGTGATCGCCAAGATGAAGGAGATGGCGGGCGACGATCCCGCCAAGGGTCTCTTTGACGGGATCATGAATGCCCACCGTATCATGCGCAAGATCGAGCGCGCGGGCATGGATCCCAAGACCCTGAAAGGCGGCAAGCCCATCGCCACCGCCCTGCCCGGCACCGCGCTGGGGATCGGGCTGGAAATCCCGCTGTCGACGCACCGGATCTTTTGCGCCGACAATCCCAAGGCCAAGATCGGCCTGCCCGAGATCATGGTCGGCATCTTTCCCGGCGCGGGCGGCACCACGCGGCTGGTGCGCAAGATGGGCGCGATGGCGGCCTCGCCGCTGCTGCTGGAAGGCAAGCTTAACGACCCGAAAAAAGCCAAGGCGGCCGGTGTCATCGACGAGGTGGTCGAGGACCCGCTGGCGGCGGCGAAGGAATGGGTGCTGCAAGCAGGCGACAAGGACATCGTGAAGCCATGGGATGCCAAGGGTTACAAGATGCCCGGCGGCGCACCCTACCATCCGGCCGGCTTCATGACCTTCGTCGGCGCCAGCGCGATGGTGAACGGCAAGACCAAGGGCGTGTACCCCGCCGCCAAGGCGCTGCTCTCGGCGGTCTACGAAGGCGCGCTGGTGCCCTTCGATACCGCGCTCAAGATCGAGGCGCGCTGGTTCACCAACGTGCTGATGAACCCCTCCTCCGGGGCGATGATCCGCTCGCTCTTCATCAACAAGGAGGCGCTGGAGAAAGGCGCGGTGCGGCCCGCCGATGTGCCGGATCAGAAGGTGAAGAAGGTCGGCGTGCTGGGCGCGGGCATGATGGGCGCGGGCATCGCGCTGGTCAGTGCGCAGGCGGGCATCGAGGTGGTCCTGCTGGACCAGAAGCAGGAGGCCGCCGACAAGGGCAAGGCCTATAGCGCCGACTATGCCGCCAAGGGGGTCAGCCGCAAGAAGATCACCCAGGAAAAGGCCGACGAGATGGTGGCCCGCATCACCGCGACCACCGATTACGACGCGCTCAAGGGATGTGACCTGATCGTCGAGGCGGTGTTCGAGGACCCGAAGATCAAGGCGGAGGTGACCAAGGCCGTGGATGCGGTGACGGGTGACGACTGCATCTTTGCCACCAACACCTCGACCCTGCCGATTTCGGAATTGGCCAAGGCGTCGAAGTCGCCCGAGCAGTTCATCGGCATTCACTTCTTCTCGCCCGTCGAGAAAATGATGCTGGTCGAGATCATCAAGGGCAAGGAAACCGGCGATCGCGCCGTGGCCAAGGCGCTGGATTTCGTGCGCCAGATCCGCAAGACGCCCATCGTCGTGAACGATGCGCGGTTCTTCTATGCCAACCGCTGCATCATTCCCTACATCAACGAGGGCATCCGCATGGTCAAGGAAGGGGTCTCCCCCGCCCTGATCGAGAATGCGGCCAAGATGGTGGGGATGCCGTTGGGACCGCTGCAATTGGTCGATGAGACCTCGATCGACCTGGGCGCCAAGATCGCGCGGGCGACCAAGGCGGGCATGGGCGATGCATACCCGGACGGCGAGGTGGACGAGGTCATCTTCTGGATGGAAGACGAAGGCCGGCTGGGCCGCAAGGCCAAGGCCGGGTTCTACGACTACGATGAAAAGGGCAAGCGCACGGGCCTGTCCGAGGCCGTCAAGGCGCGCTATCCGCAAGCCGAGGAACAGCCCGATCTGATCGAGGTGCAGCACCGCCTGCTCTTCGTCCAATCGCTGGAGGCCGTGCGCGCGCTGGAGGAAGGCGTGCTGATGGACATCCGCGAGGGCGACGTGGGCGCGATCCTGGGCTGGGGCTTTGCCCCCTGGTCCGGCGGTCCGCTGAGTTGGCTGGACATGATCGGCGCGCCCTACGCGGCCGATCGCTGTGACCAACTGACAGAGGCGCATGGCCCCCGGTTCGCCTGCCCTGCCCTGCTGCGCGAGATGGCCGAGAAGACACAGAGCTTTTACGGACGGTTCGCGCCGGACAGCGCAAAGGCGGCCTGATCCCTGACCCGAGCCTGGCGCCGCGAGGGCGCCAGGCTCATGTCTACCGCAGGGGGGCGCGGACTTGTGCCTTTGAAAGGCTGCGTGCAAGCTGCAGCGAGTCCCGCCACTGGAGGAACCCGGATGTCCATGTCGCGCACGGGCGGCTGCCCAACGGATGGCCCCCTGCACCCCTCGCTGGAAGAAAGCGCTGCATGGGCCGGGCACTGGCACGCGGCACAGCGGGACAAGGCCGGTCAACCCTACGTCGGGCATCTGGTCCGGGTGTCGCGCCACCTCGTGCGCCTGTTCCCGAATGCCAGTGCCGTAGAGCGTCATGCCGCCTGGCTGCATGATGTGCTGGAGGACACGGAGGTCACCGCAGCAGATCTTGCCGCACGGGGTTATGCGCCCGAGGTGATCGCAACGGTGCAGGCCGTGACCAAATCTCCCGACCCCGAACTGACCTATGCCCAGCGGATCGACCGCTTGGCACGCGAGGGAACGGTTTCGGCCATCCGGGTCAAACTGGCCGACCTGAGCGACAATTCCGATCCTGACAGGCTGGCACAATTGCCAAGGGGCAAGGCGGCAAGCCTGGGTGCGCGCTATCGTGCCGCGAAACAGCGCCTGTTCGAGGAACTGGACCGGCGTTCAGGGGGCCAGGGTGCCGACGGATCGAACCACCCGTCATAAGAAATCCGCCGTGTGCCAGGCACAGGCGTCCTGATCTCGATCCGAACCGACAGGCCCCAGCCTCGGCCCCTCCCGCGCCTGCCCAACGTGGATAGCGTCGCAACAAGGGCCGCCTTAGAGGGGCGCGCAATAGGCCTTGCTGTCGCTCAGCAGAGCCCGCTCGCTCTATCCGTCCCCACCAGAATGCGCGTTTCGTCAAACGCAGGTGTGGTTCGGCCTGCCAAGAATGACCGGTGTGGTGGGCGACACGCATCAGGGGCCTTTTTGTAGTTGCGCTGCAATGCAGCAAGACGAGAGACCTCAGCGGATAAATTGAGCCGGCTCACTGCCAGGCGAGTCTTGACAGTCCGGAGCCGAGACCACTGGCCAATCGCTAGACTGAGGCGACGCCGAACCAGGAAGGGATGGCTTCAATTGTCAGTTTTCAGGGTACGGAGAGTGCCTGTAGACGAACGACAATATCAGCCGTTTTTTTCATCTATTTCAGACCGTTAAACCGGCTCTCCGGCTCAGCAATGCTCGATCGCAGCAATCCATCGACCATGCCGCGCCAGCTGGAGATCAGAACCCTTTGTTAAGGTGGCATCCTTATTCCTGCCGGAAGTCAGATGTGCCGTTTCAAGGCCCAAACCCGTGCCACGAAGGATGCATACCCGCGATGTCAGACATCAGTTTCCACGCCCTCGGCCCGGCCCGGGCCCGCTCTGGCGAAGACCCGCTTGTCGCCTTTCTGCTGAACGCGCGGCGCATGCCGGTCACGATTTCGGCGCGCGAGGTCAACCGGCTCGACTCTCACCGGCTGCAATTGCTGCTGGTGGCTCGGAAACAATGGGAAACGGACGGTATTCCCTTCGACATCACCGACATGGCGCCAAGCTTTCGCGAGGGACTCGAAAGGCTCGGTCTCTCCCAAGACCATTTCGACAAGGAACCGCTGCAATGACCACCAAAGTCCTGGCAATCGACGACTCGCGAACGATCCGAAACCTCCTGCGCGTCTCCCTCGAGGGCGCGGGGTTCGAGTTTCACTCTGCCTGTGACGGCCAGGAGGGGGTCGATGTCTTCCCCGACGTGGATCCGGACGTGGTCATCACGGATATCAACATGCCCAAGTTGGACGGGTTCGGCGTGATCGACACCCTGCGCGGCGGCCCCAACCGGACGAATGTTCCGATCCTTGTGCTGACCACCGAAAGCTCGGACGAACTAAAGGCGCGCGCCCGCAACGCCGGGGCGACCGGCTGGATCGTGAAACCCTTCGACGACGCCTCTCTGGTGTCCGTCCTGCGGCGCCTGACGGGGCATGTGAGCTGAGATGTCCGGAAATTCGATCAGAGATACGTTCTTCGAGGAATGCGAGGAACTGCTGGAGGCGCTCGTCGAAGGTCTGTCCCAGATGGAACAGGCCCCCGACGACATGGAGGTGGTGAACGCCGTCTTCCGATCGGTACATTCAATCAAGGGCGGCGCCGGGGCCTTTGCCCTCGACCGACTGGTGTCCTTCGCCCACTCCTTTGAAACGGTGATGGACAAGGTCCGCGACCGCGAACTAGTGGTCGACGAAAAACTGATGAGCCTGTTTCACCGTGCGGGCGACCACCTTTCCGACCTCGTCGACTCCGCGCGTGACGAAACCCATCTGGACGACGAAGCCGAGACCGGCCTGATTGGCGAACTCGACAGCTACCTGGGCGACGAAGCAGCAGCCGAAGAGTTCAGCTTTGACGCGATCACGCTGGATTTCGACGGCCCCGCGATCGAATTGCCCTCCGAGGGCGACAGCGCCGCCTTTCGGGTCTTCGATATCCGCTTCGCGCCAAGCCGCGCGCTCTACGAGAACGGCCATGAACCCCTGCTGATCCTCGACGCGCTTGCCGACCTGGGGGACCTGACGGTCGAGGCCGACATCAGCCGCATCCCCGAGTTCGATGCCTTCGATCCCGCGGATGCCTTCTTGTCGTGGCACATGCGTCTGACCAGCAGCGAACCGGAAACCACGCTGCACGAAGTGTTCGAATTCGTCGAAGGCCTGTGCGATCTGGATATTTCCGTCACTGCCGGGGGTGAGGAGGTGCCTGTACCCGCCCCTTTGGATCCGGAGCCATCGACCGGCACCGTAGAGGCCATGGCTGAAATCGAGGCAGCGGAACCGCCATGCGAGGACACTCCCTACGACGGTCCGCCGCGTGAGCGACGCAAGGAACCGCGCGGCCCCAAACCCACCCTCAGGGTCGACCTCGACCGGGTCGACCGGCTGATCAACACGGTGGGCGAGTTGATCATCAACCAGGCGATGATCTCTCAGAGGATCGAGGAGCTGGACCTGCCGACAGTCGCGCATCTGACCAACGAACTCGAAGCCTACAAGCTTTTGGCCCGCGACATCCAGGAAGGCGTGATGGCCATCCGCGCGCAACCGGTCAAACCGCTGTTCCAGCGCATGTCACGCATCGTGCGCGAAGCCTCGGACGCCACCGGCAAGAAAGCGAAGATGGTGACCGTTGGCGACTCGACCGAGGTCGACAAGACCGTGATCGAACGCCTGGCGGATCCGCTGACCCACATGGTCCGCAACGCCGTCGACCACGGTTTGGAAAAACCCGACGGCCGGGACGCCGCCGGCAAGGATCCCGTGGGTACGATCCGCCTGTCGGCCTCGCACCGGTCGGGCAGCGTCTTCATCGAGATATCGGACGATGGCGCCGGCCTTGACCGCGAACGGATCCTGGCCAAGGCGATCGAAAAGGGCCTCGTTCCTCCGGACGTGGAACTCTCGGACCCGGAAATCGACAACCTTCTGTTCCTGCCCGGCTTTTCTACGGCGGGCGAGGTCTCGGCCCTGTCGGGCCGAGGTGTCGGCATGGACGTGGTCAAGAACGCGGTGCATGCGCTTGGCGGACGGGTGTCGATCACATCGACCCCGGGCAAGGGCACGACCTTTGCCATCGTCCTGCCGCTGACGCTGGCCGTGATGGATGGTTTCGTGATCTCGGTGGCCGACCAGACGATGGTCATTCCGATCTCCTCGATCCTCGAGACCATACGCCCCAACCCGCGCGACATCCATGTGGTCGGCACCGACAGCGAGGTGGTCAGCGTCCGCGGCTCGTATGTGCCGATCGTGGACGTGGCCGACAACCTTGGCCTCACACGCCACGACGACGCCGGGGGCACCGGCATCCTCCTGCTGGTCAGCACGGAACTGCAGGGCCTGACCGCACTCAGGGTCACCGCGATCCATGACCAGCGGCAAGTGGTGATCAAGAGCCTGGAAAGCAACTATGCCGCCATCCAAGGCGTTTCCGCGGCAACCATCCTGGGCGATGGCAAGATCGCCCTCATCCTCGATCCCGAAGAGCTGATCAATCTGGCCCATGCCTCGGGCAACGATCCCTTTGCACAGCACAGCAGAATGGAGCTTCGTCATGGCTGAGACCTCGGAAGCGCATGCGGATACGCAGTTCGAATTCATCACCTTCTCGGCAGGTGGCCAAAATTACTGTCTCGAGATCACGCAGATCCGCGAGATCCGCCGCTGGACCCCGGTGACCGCCCTGCCCCACACACCCGCCGATGTGCTGGGCGTGATGAACCTGCGCGGCGCGGTGATCCCGATCTTCGACCTTTCGGCCCGTTTCGGCCTGGGCGCCACGCCGGCGAATGAGCGCAATGTCGTGATCGTGGCCGCCGTGGACGGCGCAACCATCGGCCTTTTGGTCGAGTCGGTGTCCGAGATCCTGTCGGTCGACAAGAGCGAGATCCAGGAAACCCCCGACATCAAGTCCGAGGCAACTCGCAACAGCATCCAGGGCATGATCTCGGTCGACGAAACGATGGTGCGCGTGGTCAACCTCGGCGCGGTTGTCGAAAGCGGCAAGGGATTGCCTGCATGACAAGCTCTCCGCCGGGCGCGTTCACGCGTGACATCCCCTTCAGCGATGCGGATTTCCGCGCCATCGCGCGGCTTGCCCAGGAACGGTTCGGCCTCAGCCTTGCAGAGAGCAAGAAGCCGCTGGTCTATTCACGGTTGTCGCGGCGCCTCAAGTCCCGGCAAGTCGGGAACTTCACCGACTACCTGGCGTTGCTCGAACGCAGCGAGGAAGAGGCCGAGCGCCTGGAACTGATCTCGGCCCTGACCACCAATGTCACGAGTTTTTTCCGCGAGAAACACCACTTCGACGCCCTGGCAGAGGGATTGGCACAGCGCGTGACCGCCGGGCAACGGGTGCGGATCTGGTCGGCGGGCTGTTCCTCTGGCCAGGAACCCTATTCCATCGCGATGACGGTTCTGGACACCGTTCCGGAAGCCGCGCGCGCGGATCTGCGCATCCTCGCAACCGACATCGACCCAAAGATCGTGCGCAAGGCCCGCGACGGGGTCTACTCGGCCGAGGATGTCGCCGGCATTCCCGCGCCGATGCGCGGCAAATGGACCAAGGCAACCAATGCGACCGGCAAGACATACGGCGTTACGCGCGCATTGAAGGATCTGATCACCTTCAACGAGTTGAACCTCATGGTGGACTGGCCCTTCCGCGGCCCCTTCGACGCGATCTTCTGTCGCAATGTCGCGATCTATTTCGACCAGGAAACGCAAAGGCGCCTCTGGCAACGCTTCAGCGCCATGCTGAACCCCGATGGGCTCTTGTTCATCGGACATTCCGAACGGGTGACAGGCCCGGCCCTGCAGACCCTCACCGCCTTCGGGATCACCAGTTACCGCAAGGCACGCGCCGGCGTGCCTCCCGCGCTGCAATAGGAGAGCAAGATGGGAATGAAGGATTCTCTCAGGGTCATGGTCGTCGACGACATGGCGACAAGTCGCGGCCTGATCACCCAGGCCCTCGATGACATCGGGGTCAAGAACTATGTCACGGAAAACGACGGGCGTGCCGCGCTCGAACGCATGGCTGCAGGCCCGGTGCACCTGGTTCTGTCGGATTACAACATGCCCGGACTGGACGGTCTTGGGCTGCTCAAAGCCGTGCGCGGCCACCAGACACTGAAGAAGATGGGCTTTATCCTGGTCACCGGCCGCCCGACGCCCGAGATCGTGGCCGAAGCCAAGCGGCTTGGCCTCAACAACATGATCAAGAAACCCTTCACCTCGGCCTCGATGAAACAATGCATCGAAAGCGTGGTCGGCCGCCTATGACCGGGAAAAAGGACACCGTGCTGCCGCTGAAACTGGCCACCCGGCGCGCCTCGGAAGAGTTGGAGGGCCTGCACGCCCGCCTCGAACGGCTTGAACACGGGCTGGACGCGGTGATCGGCCAGTCCACGCAGGCCTTCGATTCCAAGTCGATCGGCATGCTGCAGGAACTGGATATGCTGAGGCAGTCGATCGGAGCGCTTGCCGACTACCTCGATCAGATCTCGGCCGCGACCGATGCCAATGGCATTGTCAACGTCGGCGAGGCACTGACCGCCGTTCCGCTGCGCGACATGGCCTGCCGGCTGGGTGGTCAGGCCAATTCCGCTGCAGTCGGCGGCCGCGCGGAACTGTTCTGATGAACCGGGTGCATGATCCCCGGCGACATTGGTCCCATACGGGCGGGGCCTAGCCATGTCGGTCAAGAGTGTCGTCATCGCCACACCGGACGCCGCACAGCGCAAACGGCTGGGCCTTCTGGTGGATCGCATGAGCGAGTTCGAGGTCATCGCCCAAACCGGCGACCTCATGAACACCTACAATGTCGTCGAGGAACAGTTGCCCAAGGCTGTTCTCATCGCGGACGTCCTGGCCGGCCTCGCAGAGTTCGAGGTGATGCGGGCGCTGTTCTCGACACTGGATATCCGCTGGCTGGTGGTGACCGTGCCGAACCGCAGGACGCGCCAAGCGGCCCCGATCACGGCAGGTTGCGACCCACGATCCGACCTGTTTTCGATCCCGGCGGATGCGCCCGGCGAGTTCTATGAACAGCAGCTTTGCGCCCTGACGCGGACCGGCCTGAACCCCCGCCCTGCGGCCACACCCCATCCGCCCCGTCCAATCGACACCCCGCGGGATCAGGGCGCGACAGGCAACGCGAACAGGCCGGCGATCAAGACCGCCACGGTGCATAATCAAATGCCCGGCGTTTCCCGTGTGGCGCAACCGCTTGGGACACATACGACAGAACCGACGCCGGCAGCGGGGGGCGATCCGATCGTCCTGATCGGCGCCAGCACTGGGGGGGTCGATGCGCTGCTGACTGTGCTGACCCGCTTTCCCGAAGGTTGCCCACCCACATTGATCGTGCAGCACACCGGATCCGGCTTTGGCGAGAGCCTGGCCGGGCTACTGGATCGCCAGTGCCTGCCGACTGTCATTCTGGCGAATGAGCCCATGCCCCTGAGACGGGGGCAGATCCTGATCGGCGCCGGCATACAGGCGCATCTGGTTCTGGACGGGCGGGCCGCAACACGGATCACGACCATCGCCGACGGCCCGGTCGCTGGTCATATCCCCTCGGTCGACCGACTTTTCCTGTCGGCTGTGCCCGTGGCGCCACGGGTCTCCGCCGCATTGCTGACCGGCATGGGCCGCGACGGCGCAGAAGGAATGAAGGCCCTTCGGCACGCTGGCGCCCGCACGCTCGCACAGGACGAGGCCAGCTGCGTGGTCTACGGCATGCCGCGGGCTGCCGTCGATCTGGGCGGTGCCGAACGGGTCCTGCCCCTGAACAAGATCGCCGAAGCCTTGCTGGCCCGCCGCGGCACAAGCGTCGGCCCAGGCAGGGAAATGCAGAAATGACACCCCAATCCGAGAAGCTGGTAAATGTCATCCAGGGCGAGTTCGAGATTTCGGACAGCCCCGAGGTCATCCTGACGACCGTGCTGGGCTCCTGTATCGCGGTGTGCATGTTCGATCCGCAGTGCCAGATCGGGGGCCTCAATCATTTCCTCTTGCCCAAGCGCGACGGTGGCGACGGCACGAGTGTCCGCTATGGCGCCTACGCGATGGAGTTGCTGATCAACGGGCTGTTGCGTCGCGGGGCCGAACGCACCCGGTTGCAGGCCAAGATCTTTGGCGGCGCAAGCATGATGGGAAACCTGCGCGACATCGGCGCGTCCAACGCGGCTTTCGCGCGCGGCTTCCTCAAGGATGAAGGCATCTCCTGCATCGCCGAGAGCGTCGGCGGGACATCGGCCCGGCGGATCCGGTTCTGGCCCACAACCGGACGAGTGCGCCAGCTTCTGGTCTCTGCGGATGCCGTATCGTTGCCGGCAGAGCGACCGGCCCCCATCCCTCGGCCCAAGACGGACGAGATCACGCTTTTCTGAGCGGCCCTTCGACGGTATCCCAACCTGGCGGGCAACTGACCGCAGGCCGAGGGAGACCGAGATGAAGCCATCGTTCCATCCGTTTACCCGCGATCTCGTGCTGGTCGGGGGCGGTCACAGTCATGCGCTGGTCCTGCGGTCTTGGGGGATGAAGTCGCTGCCCGGTGCGCGCCTGACCCTGATCAACCCAAGGCCCGCCGCCGCCTATTCCGGCATGTTGCCCGGACATATCGCCGGACACTACACGCGCGACGCGCTGGAGATCGACCTGGTCCGGCTGGCACGGTTTGCGGGGGCTCGGCTGGTCCTTGGCGCGGCCGAAGGGATCGACCTGTCCCGTGGAGAGGTTCACGTGACAGGCCGTCCGCCCATCGGATTTGACCTGGCCAGCATCGATGTCGGCATCACAACCGCCATGCCGGAAATCCCCGGGTTTGACGAATTCGCGGTGCCCGCCAAGCCGCTGGAACAATTCGCCGCCGCCTGGCAGAGCTTCCTGCAAAACAGCGGCCCGGCCAGCGTGGCCGTGATCGGCGGCGGGGTGGCAGGCGCCGAATTGATCCTGGCAATGGGTCATGCATTGTCACAGGCCGGACGGCACGCAAAGCTGCACCTGATCGAGCGCGGCACGGTGCTGACCGCCCTGCCCGCGCGTTCGGCAACACGCTTGCGCGCGGCATTGGAACAGGCCGGTGTCACGCTTCATGAAGGGGCAAAGGTGCAGGCGATCACGCAGGATGGCGTGACGCTGGACGGGCATGAGATCGCCGCGGACTTCGTCTGCGGCGCGGCCGGTGCCCGCCCTCATTCCTGGCTTGCGGAAACCGGACTGGCGCAACAGGATGGCTACCTGAGCATTGACCCGCAGTTGCGCACCTCGGACCCGCGCGTCTTTGCGGCGGGGGATTGTGCGCATATGCCATTCTCCCCCCGGCCCAAGGCCGGTGTCTATGCTGTACGCCAGGCTCCGGTGCTGGCGCAGAACCTGCGCACGGCTTTGCGCGACACCGGGACACTGAAGCGCTACCACCCGCAGAAGGACTATCTGAAACTGGTGTCGATGGGCGGCAAGTCCGCCCTCGGAGACCGTTTGGGCCTGAGCTTTGCCGGCCCATGGGTCTGGCGGTGGAAGGACCGGATCGATCGAAAATTCATGTCCAAACTCAAGGACCTGCCGCAGATGGCGCTGCCTGCCCTCCCGGACCCGCGTGCCGCCGGTGCGGCAGAGCTGGGCGACAAGGTCCTGTGCGGTGGCTGCGGCGCCAAGCTGGGCCAGGGCGCCTTGATGGCCGCGCTCTGCGAGGAAGCGCCGGAGATGCCCGGGGACGATGCGGCGCTGGTGCGCATCGGCGGTGCCGAGCTGGTTTTCAGCACCGACCACCTGCGCGAGATCACCGCCGATCCCGTAACAATGACGCGCATCGCTGCGCAGCATGCGCTTGGCGACATATGGGCAATGGGCGGCCAGCCACGGACCGTTCTCACCAGCCTTGTCCTGCCTCGCATGTCACCCCGGCTTTCCAGCCGCACCCTGGAAGAGATCATGTCAACCGCCCGCGCCATCATGAGCGCGGCCGGGGCGGAGATCATCGGCGGTCACACATCGCAGGGGGCGGAACTGACCATCGGCTTTGCCATCGCCGGTGAGTGCGACGGGACAGCTATCGGCCTTGCCGGCGCACGCCCCGGCGACTCTTTGATCCTTACCAAACCCTTGGGATCCGGCGTGCTCATGGCCGGCGAAATGGCGGGCCTTGCGCGCGGTGCAGACGTGGCAGAGGCCCTGGACCAGATGATCCAGTCGCAGGCGCAGGCCTCGACCCTGCTGAAAGACGCCCATGCCATGACGGATGTCACAGGATTTGGCCTGCTGGGTCACCTGCGGAACATCTGCCTGAATTCAGGAGTCGGCGCCAAGATCACGCTGGAGTCCGTGCCGTTCATGCAAGGCGCCTTGGACCTCGCGCGCCGCGGCATCCGCTCCAGCCTCTATCCGGACAATCGCGCCCCCTTTCCCGACCTCGCAGACAGCCCCCGGCACGATCTGCTGATCGACCCGCAGACCTCCGGCGGCCTGCTGGCAGCAGTGCCGGGCAATGGCGCCGATACCCTGTCGGCGTTGCGGGAGGCTGGCTACGCGGCCGCGCGGATCGGCAATGTCACCGAGAGTACCGGTCAGATCCGGATCGTCTGAAGCCGCGCAGCCAAACGGTCGGCCAGCGCGTCCAGAGCCCCGGGAGCCAACGAGGGCGTCTCCTCGCGGTGCAGAACCTGCGGGGCATGGGCCCGCATCGAACTGCGATACGCCGGATCATAGTGATCCTCGGCCAGCGCGCGGCACAAGGCCAGGCGATCCCCCGCCTCGATCATCGCGTCCCACCGGTCGACGATCTCGTGCCCGCGATGATAGCGCAGCGGCGTCAGCTTTTCGCGCAGGCGCCCCCCATCGGACAGGATGTCGTCGTAGGCTTGCGCAAGGTATTCCGCGCGCGCCGCGATCGGTGCAGAGACCTCTATCCAGGGCGCGACCTTCATCGCGTCCCAGAGCGCCGGTGGCAGATTGATCTGCCCGATCTTGCTGCTTTCCGCCTCCACCACGACGGGCCGCGCAGGATCAAGACCGCAGAGCGCCCGGGCAAGATCGGATTCGAACCCCTTCTGGGCAGGCTGCCCCCCAGGCATCTCGCCCAGCAGAGAGCCCCGATGCCGCGCCAGCCCCTCCAGATCCAGCACCTGCACGCCGCGATCCCGCAGGCGCGGCAGCAGCGCGGTCTTGGCTGTCCCGGTATAGCCCCCCAACTGGATCAGCCGATGCCGCAGCGGCGCGTCGTAGAGGTAGGCCGTGACAAGCCTGCGATAGGTCCGGTAGCCGCCCGGCACCACCTCCGCGCGCCAGCCGATCTCGCGCAGCATCCAGGTGAAAGAGCCTGACCGCTGCCCTCCCCGCCAGCAATAGACCAGCGGCCGCCACCCCCCGTCGTGATGCGCAAGCTGTCGTTCGATGTGGTTTGCGGCGTTGCGAAAGACCAGTGCCGCGCCCAATTTGCGCGCCTTGAAAGGGCTGTCCTGCTTGTAGATCGTCCCGACCCTTGCCCGTTCCTCGTTGTCGAGTACCGGCAGGTTGATTGCACCCGGAATCCGATCCTCTTCGAATTCCGCCGGACTGCGGACGTCGATCACGGTATCAAAACCGTGCTCGTGAAAGCTCTCGAGGCGGTCGGGTATCAGGCTCATTGAGCGGATTTATCCCGGAGCCGCAGGCATTGGAAGGGTCGGATTCTGCAAGGTGAAATTCTGTTGCAAAAGCTGCTGGACACCGGGTCGGACCTCGGCTAAACCGCCTCCACCCGAAGCGATCGCTTCACCCGTGCCCGGGTAGCTCAGGGGTAGAGCAGTGGATTGAAAATCCTCGTGTCGGTGGTTCGATTCCGCCCCCGGGCACCATAAAATCAAAGACTTACCTGAACGGCAAAGATCTTAGGCTCGCCATAGGCTCTTACGTCGCTTATACTTCGCTCCAGCATGTTCGCCCGAAAAAATTGAGCCGTAAGGCGAGCGGGGCTTTGTTGCGCAAATGCCGAGGGGGATTCATCTCGTGAATCCATCGTGGTAGCTGGTCTTCGTGAGCAGACCCCTCCCGCCGAGTTACAAGACCAAGAACTGGCCGGCCTACAACGAAGCGCTGAAGCAGCGTGGCTCCCTGACCATCTGGTTCGATCCGGACATGATCTGGGTGCCGCCGCCGACCGGCAAGCGAGGCCGGCAGCCGCAGTATAGCGATGTCGCGATCCAGACGTGCCTGACGATGAAGGTTCTCTTCGGCATGGCGCTCCGGCAGACGACACGGTTCGTGGAGAGTCTGCCGCGCTTGGTCGGCCTCAACTGGGCGGTGCCAGACTTCAGCACGCTGAGCCGGCGACAGAAGACGTTGGCCGTGACCATTCGCTACAGGGGCTCCAAGGGGCCCCTGCACCTCTTGGTCGCCAGCACCGGCATCAAGGCCGAGGGCGAAGGCGAATGGCACGCACACAAGCATGGAGGCGCGAAACGGCGTCTATGGCGCAAGATCCACATCGGTGTCGACGAACAGACGCTGGAAATCCGGGTCACGTCCGTCAAGGTGGTGGAAAAAGCGGGCTGGCCTGAGGGCATGATCAGGCGGCTTCGGTTGCAATGCTGAGAATGGGATCGGTGTCGGCGGCGTCGATCTGAGCGAAGGCCTCGACCTGCATGTAGCGGTGCTGGGTTTGCCATTCGTCGTTCTGCTCGAACAGGACCGCGCCGATCAGACGCGAGATCGAGGCCTCGTTGGGGAAGATCCCGACGACATCGGCCCGGCGTTTCACCTCCTTGTTCAGACGTTCTATGGGATTCGTGCTGTGCAGCTTCGTGCGGTGCTGGCGTGGGAAGGCCATGTAGGCCAGCACGTCGTGCTCGCTGTCGTCCATCAGGGTCGCGAGCTTCGGCCAGCGCGGCCGCACCTGGTCCGCGACATGGCGCCATGTTTCTCCGGCGCGCTCGCGGTCGGGCTGATCGAAGGCCTGGCGGATGGCCGCGGCCACGACGGTGTGCTGGCCCTTCTGGACGTGCGCCAGGGCGTTCCGCATCCAGTGAACGCGACAGCGCTGCCAGATCGCTTCGAAGACGCGCTGTATCGCCGCCTTGAGGCCGAGGTGAGCGTCGCTGATGACGAGTTTCACACCATCGAGCCCGCGCGACTTCAGACCTCGCAGGAAGTCGGTCCAGAAGGTCTCGGCCTCCGAAGGTCCTGTACCCAAACCGATGATCTCGCGACGGCCGTCGGTGTTCACCGCCACTGCGATTATGGCCGCCACCGAGACGATCCGGCCGCCCTGGCGCACCTTGAGGTAGGTGGCATCGAGCCAGAGATACGGCCAGTCGCCGGTGAGAGGGCGGTTGAGGAACTCGCCGACGCGGTCGTCGATGTCTTTGCAGAGCTTCGACACGGTACTCTTCGAGATGCCGCTGAGGCCCATGGCCTGCACCAGCTCGTCCACGCGCCGGGTCGAGACGCCGCCGATCCACGCCTCCTGGATGACCGCGACCAAGGCCTTCTCGGAGGTCCTGCGCGGCTCAAGAAAGCCGGGAAAGTAGGAGCCCTGCCGCAGCTTCGGCACGCGCAGGTTCAAGGTTCCGAGCCGAGTGTCGAGCGCCCGGTCGCGATAGCCATTGCGATAGGTGGTCCGAGCCTCAGCCCGTTCGTGCCGGCCGGCGCCGATGACGCCTTCGACATCGGCTTCCATGATGAGCTGAAGAACTGCCTCGGCGACGGCGCGGAGGAAATCACCCTCGTCGTGCTTCTCAAGCAGCTCGGTGAGGGACATGTTGGACTTGGTCATCGGGGTCTCCGTGAGAGCGTGGTCGAAGTCGGCAAACTCCACCGCGACCTTACACCTCGATGGCCACCACGCTTACGCGCGGAATTTCCACCACCTCCTCGGACACTAACGAAATCGCGTGCCATCGAGGTCACCGGTAGCAGCGTCGGCGATGCGCCCATGCTGCCCGAACTGCTCAGCCAGATCCCCGCTGATGTGGAGATCGGCTCGGTCACCGCAGACGGGGCCTGAGCTACTCCCCGATCCTTGGACAGTTCCCGGGATGATTTAAGCTACTCTCTGCCTCTGCTGGACGGTTTCGATTTGGTTGAAGTAGACCACGGCGGGCGGCTGTCCGCCATGGGCGGCGTGGGGCCGCTGGTGGTTGTAGAAGTTGATCCATCTGCCCACCCCGGCCTTCGCCTGCGAGCCCGTCTCCCAGGCGTGCAGATAGACGCACTCATACTTTAGGGATCGCCAGAGGCGTTCGATGAAGATGTTGTCGAGACAGCGCCCTTTGCCATCCATCGAGAACCGGGCCCCGATCCGTTTCAGCCGGTCGGTCCAGGTGAAGGACGTGAACTGCGAGCCCTGGACGGTGTTCATGATCTCGGGCGGGCGGAGGCGGTGGACCGCCTCGTTGAGGGCCTCGACACAGAAGTCCGCCTCCAGCGTGTTCGAGGTGCGCCAGGCCAGCACCTTGCGGGTGAACCAGTCCATGACCGCGACCAAGTAGAGAAAGCCCCGTCGCATGGGCAGGTAGGTGATGTCGGCACACCAGACCTGGTTGGGCCGATCGACCCGCAGCCCACCCAGCAGGTAGGGATAGGTATTGTGCCCCTTGGCAGGCTTGCTGGTGTTCGGCTTCTGGTAGATCGGCATCAGGCGCATGAGCCGCATCAGCCGACGGATGCGTTTCACATTCACTGGGTGCCCTTCGTTCTGCAGGTGCCAAGTCATCTGCTGGACGCCGTAGAACGGGGTTTCCAGGAACTGCCGGTCGATCAACTGCATGAGCGCCAAGTTCCTCTCGGTCTCGCCCAGCGGTGCGTAGTAGAACGACGACCGCGAGATCGACAGCAGGCGGCATTGCGCCCCGACCGAAAGCGTGCGGTGAGAGCGTTCGATCATCCCGCGCCTCACTTGCCGGTCCAGGACTTGAGCTTTCTGGACAAAAAATCGTTGGCGACGGCCAGCTCTCCGATCTTGGCGTGCAGCAACCGCACCCTCTCCTCGTCGACCTCGGCCTTCTTCTTCCCGCCGCGCTCGAAGATGTCCGATGCCCCCTCAAGCAGCGCCTTCTTCCATTGGTGGATCATGGTCGCCTATCGTGACATTCGCTGTGCGAATGCACTGCCGGTCATAGATGCACACCGTATTCCGCGGCCAGCTCCGACACGGTGCGCTCGCCCTTCACGGCTTCCAATGCCACACAAGCCTTGAAGCCCGCGTCATGGTTCCTGCGTTTCGACATGTTCTGATCTCCTCGTTCTTGGAGACCAGCAGACGTCAGATTGTAGCTTCCGTCACTGTCCGATTTTCGGGGAGGAACTCACCTCATGGCACGCGACTTCGACCGTCAGGTCGCAGAACTCCAGATCCGAGCTGCCGTGCTGAATAGCTACACCGCGCTCGGCATACCCCTCAAAGAGCCCGTGCGATAAGTATGTCTGGGGAAAGGGGAAGTCCGGAGTTCACGCTCTTTGCGCAACAGAGCCGTCGTCATACCAACACGCTCGTATCCGCGTTGAAAAGGCAAGCCTGTTGCCTTGGCTGTCTAACGACCTACTTATTTCGATTTGTCCAAACCGTCTTCTGCAAAAACCGAAGACCAGACAGTTTGAATGCTGTCCGATGCGCCGTGTACTATTGGCTTGAGATATTCGCTAGCTTCCTCGACAAGCCCGTCAGCCGCCTTTCCAACGATCTTTGCGCCTAGCTTTTTGAGAGCAGATCGCAGAACACCCTTCCAGGTCGTGTCCGGAGCACCTGCCGCAACCAGGGCCCTTCGCACCGCTTCACGCTGCTTTTCCTTTAATTGATCTGCAATAAGATCAGAAACTGCGTCCACAGGCATTCGGATGAGCGCAGAGTTAAACGACGTATCGCTAACGTGGTTTAGCTGACGAAGCTTTTCTTTCAAGTATGCGTGTACTAGAGGGTTCTCAATCTCAAGAACAAAGTATTCCCCGTCCTTTGCGAAACGTGGCGAAACTAGCGCTTCGGCAAGGAGAGACTTCAGCTCGTCGTCGCCAAGCCTGCGCACTTCAATGTCAAATAGAAGCTGTGCAGCCTTCGCACGGGTGATCCGCAGTTGTGTCATTAGCTCATACAATGATGCCTTGCCCTCAACGACTGACAAACTCTGTAACAGTTCAAAAACTGCTAACTCGATCTCTCTCTTTGGCATCGAACCGAACGCAGGAGTGCAAAAATCGCCAAGGAACTTGGATAACGCATCAACAAGGGTTTCCTTGCTCAAGCCATCTAGACGCTCTTTCATAGGTGACCTCACCTCAACTGCTGTTTGCGACGTTGGGTCGCCTTCTAAGAAACTGTTAATTCGTGGTACTTCACAGGGTGGTGGAAAGTCGAATGATCCCACGGGAAGATGAGCAGGCGCATTTGAAAGCCTGGATCACCCGCAGAGTCTACAAATCTAGGAGCACCTCAGCTAAAGCTTATGTCCTCCGTCAACAACGATGTTGGTACCGTTCACAAACGGGTTGTGCAGGATAAAATCCAAAGCATTCCCAATCTCCTCGACTCGCCCGAGGCGTCCCACAGGAGTACTCTCCTCGATCCAACGAATAACATCTTTCCCGGCTCCATTTGTCATCTCCGTTGCAATATTGCCAGGTGAAATACAATTTGCGGTAACACCGAAAGAACCAAGCTCCTTGGCCATTGCTCGACATACGGATATCAGTGCCAGTTTCGATGCGCTGTAGCTAAGAATTGGCGACAACCCGATCTCACCATACGTGCTGGAAACATATACTAGACGCCCCCAGCCCAGACCTCGCATGTCTGGCGCAAATTCTTGCGTAAGAAGAATGTGAGCTCGAAGGTTAAGATTGATTGATTTTTCTACATCAGTTGGTGCTTCGTCTTGCCAATCGGAAGGGCGATAAACGCATCCGGCGTTTGAAACAAGTACGGAAACGCCTTCTTTGCTGAAACTTCCAAGCGCTTCCCGAATCCTAGAGGCCGAGTCAAGCATTTCCAGGTTCTGCTCAATCGCCCTTACCGGCAACCCTTCAGATTTGAGACGTTCCTCTAACTCAAGCGCCGAGGCGCGACCTTTATAGTACACGAACGCAACCTTGTATCCCGCGCGGCACAAGCGATCCACGAACTCAGATCCAATTCCTCCACTGCCTCCAGTAACAAGTGCTAGTCGCCCCTTGCCATCATTCGAATTCAGGTTTGTTGTCGTCATGTGATCAGGTCCTTTTCACTAGGATTGACTCGTCAATCCAATTGGGCGTGACAGATAAGATGGACAAAATCCTTTAGCTCGAATGATTTCAAAACAACGATTTCGTTAAGGCCCAAGGTATTGGTAATTGTGTTCAGAGCCATTTGTTCCGTCAAGCCATCTTGGAGTGCCCGTCGTTGCAGTTCACATTCACAAGTCCTAAGGATAGCCTTTGCCTTGTTAACAATTTTATGATCGACATCGCTGGCACCATATAGCTGATTGTGAAAAAACAAAATAAGCCAGCAGCAACACTCAGCGGCGAGATGATTACCTAGTTCGATGTAGACTTGCGCCAAATTCAGAAGATCATACCTTCCCCGAGCCAGTTCACCAGTTACAAGGCGACCACTGAATGCCTCTTTGAGCTGAGCAACGATATGGCCCGATGCGGCGCTCGCCTTCCCGGACAAAAATGCAATCTCCGCATTTACTCGGTTCAGTTCTGACTGATCAAGGAAGTCACCGAAATAGCCCTGGGCGGCTCGAAGATGAGAGTCCGCTTCTACCATCTTGGCGTCTTGCCATCGAAAATGAAGAGCCAAATATGACTGCTGTTGCCCCCGAATATGGGCGAGTTCAGCGCTAGAAACTGCTCCTTCCTCTACCTTACCGACAGCAAGTACGCTATCACTGAACTCCCCATCCGACGATACCAAACCGGCTTCTCCAGTCGCCCAATCTTTTTTATGCAACATTCTGAGTGTAACGTTGATCGCCAACCAACTATTCCCGCACTTGTTGGCATGTTCGATCGCCAAGTAAGAAGTTCTCAAATATTCAACGTCGTTTTCGAGTTTTCCATAAATCATAGAAAGAAGGTTATTCGCCCACGCAAGGGCAAAATCATCGTCAAGGTCCGATAGGATGCTGCCCAGTCGAGAAAGGGCCGGTTTTGCCGCATCGGTACGTGTTTCGGCTAGGCACAACGCCAACACAAGCCACTTTCGCCAATAACTTAACTCAGGTGACGGGTGGACAGATTTGACGCGCCTTTCAATTTCGTCAGCCAATGGGACCAAGTGATTTCTCAATTCGAAAAAAGCGCCGCGCCAAATTTCTCTACCGATAGGGCTTTCAGAGGAAGGGCTGAGGGGATCTTGGTCGCTCGACAGCAACATTGATAGGTAGTGACACAATTGTTCTGTCGAAATACCCGATAATCTATGGACGGGCATGACTAGGCTTTGAATCCCGAGCACTTCTAAACCGGAACCAATTGCCCGGACTTTCTCGTCTCCGGCGGACGCTTTTCCGTGCAATATCAGAAGGGAGGCAATCTCAGCACCATCCCAGAGATCGACATTGAGTCCCGTTTCTTCGCTGATCTCATGAAGAACAGCCTGTGCCCTATCAAATCCTCCGACTTGAGGAACGCCGGTAAGTGAAACGCTCGTAAGTAGAACATAATTCTTCACATCAGGAAAATTTGACTGGGTTTTGACTACTTCTTGCCGAAGTTCGCGCAACAACTTTTGTTGAGCTTGGTTTCTGTCAAATCGATAGTGCTTGAACTGGAAAACCCATTCCCCGTGCCAATCTGGATATCGGCTTGAATTTCCAAAGAAAACCGCATCACGTCCTCCGTCCGCGCCCGCCAACGAAACCAGACGCACACTAGGTGAAATCTCCGATTTAAGCAGAGACCCACAGAGAAGAGCAAACTCCCGGTCGTCTAGCTGTCTTAGCGCGTCAACTAGGCTCAATTCGCTTCTACTCTGGTACCAAATTTAGTGTCCTGAACAAACTCAGGGTGGAAGAGTTGTGATTGCCAGTAAGCAGCGCCTCTTGTTCAAGCCACACAATCTCTTCTGCGTCTGACGAAGGTCTCGGCTCCACTCCTTCTGGGATATCGGCAACAAAACGACAAAACACCAGAACGGTCATCGCTCCTTTGTACATCAGCGTGTCCCATGCGAAATCAACCGGCAAAAAATCATCCAGTTCGATCCCAACCTCCTCAAGAACCTCACGTTGCACAGCTTCTAGTGGGGTTTCACCTACATCAACACCGCCGCCTGGAATATGAAGCCGGTCTGGGTACGCTCCACCCTCCTTGTTTTGCTTGATAAATAGGTATCTGTTTCCTTGGCGTAGAAGTGCCGCTGCGATCAATCTTGAGGCAACTGGCCTGTTCGTGGAATCAGTCATGTCTAAAATAACCCTCTTTGATGGAGCGAGCGAACTACCCTTTCTGCGACACTGGGCGGATCTTCCTCACTCGCGCTCACCCTTACAATATTACCATGTTTGTCATCATTCGTCACCTGTTCCAAAAAAATTTGGTAACGCTTACACCACCCCTCAACCCATTCTTTTCGCTGAGATTCGTTGGGGAACTCCTTCGGCCTATGCCCCTCCTCCTCGGCTCGAATAATCCTATCAATTGCTTGTTCGGGAGAAACGTCCAGGATAACAAGTACATCTGGGTCAGGCGTGACGTCGTCGAGCTCGAACCAAACATCCATGTAAGAGCGATACTGGCCTGAAGTGATTAAGTCACGATCCAGTAAGAACTCGGGGAATATTCTGTCCTCCTTGTGGGAACGCTCCATAACAAGGTTGTATCCAGCATCCAGCCACCTTTTGATCAGGAGCACCCTTTGTAGCATGAAATTCAATTGAATCTGGAATGAGTACCTTTCCGGGTCAAAAAACAGTCTGTTCAAAAAGGGATGATGTGTCTCCCGCTCGTCAATTGACATGCACTTGCCAAACCCGCTGACCTTTTCGCTCAGCCTGGTTACCAGCGTACTTTTACCCGCACCAGTCACGCCACCGACGGCGATATAGACCGGCTTCATTGCTCTGTCTTGCCCTAAGTCGCCCACAAGCCAAGGGCGATTGTTCCAAATATTATCAACACTTTTCACTTCAGATTCCCGCGTCCATTGGCCATTCGTAGTCGATTGCCATAAGAGATGATTTCACTATCTGCTCTTGCAACAATGCTTCATTGATTGAGACATCCCAAGCCCTCGAGACCAAACAGGGCCGGAGGACCCCATCTACACCAAACCGTAGAGAGTGCGACTGCTCTTTACAGTTCTTGTTTTGATCACAAGTGTCACACCTAATCCCCGAAGGTGGTCGGTAACTGCGAACGAACACCCTTCCTCTAGCGCCCACTAAGTCTCGGCGCTTGTTTTCGCTTTCCGCAAGCTCAACCAACTCAAAGACCTTGTCATCAACATCCACTTCTGTTGGCAGAATTGAAAAAAGTTGAATTGATAGGCTTTCGCACGCTTTCTGAGCAACGAAGTCTTTTGCGTTGGTCAATTGACTCGGTCGAACAGGGAGGTTCAGCTTGATGTCTACATTATGCTCATCAGCTATAGACAGGCAGTTGATAAGCCAGGCGGGAGTACACCATTCGTTGGTGGGTTTTTTTCTCAACTCCTCTTCTTGCAACGAAATGTGAATTCGATTTATGGATTTCCTGCACAAGTCAAGGATACGTTTTTCCAAAAAAGTACCGTTTGTTGTGACCCCAACTTCGGAGAAAATGGAGCGTGCGTAGCCCACAAAATCAGGCAGCTTTGGGTGAATTAGAGGCTCCCCGCCTGTAAATTGCACTCTACTGTATCCAATATTTGACGCCACATGTAGAGCCTTCTGCATCAACTCTTCGTTGATCAGGCCTTTTTTTGGGCCGGCTTCGTTGTGGCAGAATGGGCAGCTTAGATTGCAGGATCCAATTATTGACACTCGAAAGTAAAGGCTCCTAATTGATATTTCTCTTTCCAGTCCCAGCCCTCGTTCGACTACACGCTGATTGATCTTTTCTAAGGCTTCATCAATATTGTCCATTGTTTTTTCGCTTGAGCTAACCATCGATTTTATTCCTATCGGTACAATTTTCATTAACAGACTTCAGCGCGAGGTCGTCGAGTTGTCCAAGCCAAACCGTTTATCTGAACGGGACAAAGTTTCCTGCAATTCTCTAACAAGTAATCGGTCGCCAAACCCTCTCGTTGTTCCCTCCAGTTCGAGCCCAGTCTTGTAAGTTCTCGGCTCATCTCTTGCTGACTAAACAGTTGTAAGCCGACATTCCTCAAGTAGCCTGCCGTCTGACGCCAAGATTGCCTGAACCTGCGCGCTGAACAAGTGTTTTCCTCCCCGTGCGGTGCCTGCGGTCACGCAAGCGCATGGAACTGGGCGGATCGGACCACGAATCTGCGGAGTCCTTGCCCGGTGGCGGCGTTTTCCAACTCGGCGGACAGACCTGTCCTGTCGCTTTCCTTCAATTTACGCTTGGATCGCGGTCATGCACATGACGGAAGTGCCCGAAGACAGCGGATGGCAGCCAGGGTGGCGCGCACCACCCAGTCGGGCTCCATCGGCAGGTTCGTGACAATGAAACCCACACGTGGGAACGGCTCACCCGGGTGTCAATTGATCTTGGCGATGACGCGACGCTCCTTGTCCCAAGACGCCGCCTGATAGTGGAAATCCTCGAAGAACCGCGTCACCTTGGTCTGGGAGGGCCGCCCCACGGGCCGCGTCAGCCGGTGTGCGATCTTTTCCTTGGGCACCGCGTTCGCGGGCAGCCGGATGGCGTAGAAATATCGTGCGGCCTCCAGTCGCTCGTAGATTATGGGGATCGAATAGGCAGCGTCGGCCCGAAAGAACCGGCCCCCCCAAAGTCGCGTCCTACATAGCGCGCTCTGAACCCGCATTATTCACCGAGGCGGCAGTAGACGTTCCGGCGATCATGCAGCCTCGTCCAGCTCATCTCCCTCCGGCCTGCGCTCACCGCGCAAAAGTTCGAGAAGTGTGTCGTGCTGGGTCACCAAAGGGGTCAACATAACCAAATTTGCCAAACCACCGCTCTGTTGAGCGGTGGTTTGGGTTCGAGTTAGGTGTACAAGCACGTACGTGGTTAAGCCATATTTCAATATAGGCCATCGGGGTATCGAACTAGGCAAAAGTCCTACTGAGTACCAATCCGTCCCACCACTTCGTTGTCGATTGGATAATCCCACCACCCCGACTGGAAGAGCTTCTTAAGTTCCGGGCCACGGTCATGCAGAACTTTCTTAAACTCGTCAATCGACTGGTTGAGTGCACTTGAAATTTGTTCCGCCGTGTCTCTTCTGGCCGCGTCGTGTATAAACCTCGGCGCACGCTTCATGTAGACGCAGCTCCAAGCACGCCAAAATCGGAAATCAAACCCAGTCTTGTCCTCTATTGTTCGACTAAGAAGGAAAAGAAAAAAGTCCGCCGCGACAAAGTCATTCATCGGCAGAATTGTGGCAAGACCACCATCGCCATCGTGCCTTTCATTCAGCAAATCACCATGCAACGTAATGCGGCGCCTATTTCTTCCCTCATCTAGCAAGAAGTCTGAGTGAACGTTTGCGTGCTCCCAAGTGGTATTTCCTGGTTCATGTCTCAAGTTTTGCATCGGAATTGGTTCGGAAAGCATTCGACGGAGTAGTTGCCATCGCCGCTCCCGAATAAAAAAAGCAACGTTTGTCACAAACATCTCATGACCGAGAAATTTATAGAAATCATGATCCGCCGAGTTAAAGCGACCCGAGAAACCAGGAGGATTGTCAAAGCGATCAAATATCCTACCAAACCAACGATAGATTTCTAGTGCAGCATCCTCATCGTTCATAACCGCAGCCATCTCACACATCTTAGAGAACTCAGCCACTTGAGGCTGGCTTTGTGCAATTGAGCTAATTAGATCTTCTACGGTTCCACCGTCTCGAGCTTTCTTTGGCTCAATGGAGACCAAGGATTGTTCTAATTCTCCAAGCGCGCGGCGGATCACAACTCGTCGACTCGGAGACGCATTTTCAATTGCAGTTACAGCAGGATTTACAGCATCAACTTCTACTTCTTCGGGTATTGCTTCAATAGCCGCGCGAATAGCCCCCTCAAACATGCCTTGCAACTTCCTCCGCTCTGGAGCTCGTTGTTCGGCCTCTTCTGGCATCTCGTATAAGAATACCCGCCGCGTTCGAAGATCAAAGGGTAACTCTTCGATACCTCCGTACGCGGTGTTGAAAACAAGAATGATCCGTTCTGGCCCAAGCGCGCGCAAGGCGTAACCAAGCTCGATCATCACGTTTGGATTTGGGACAACGCGTTGTCCATCGGCACGTGTAATAATTGAGACATCCGCCACGAAGATTGAAGTGGTCCCAGGAAACCGGACAGTCAGCTAAGGTGTTTCCCGAACCTTTGAAGGGATACGAACATGGCAAAGCG
>NZ_JASHJL010000058.1 GCF_030733205.1 Mameliella sp. MMSF_3455 | reverse complement strand
GCCCCCTCGCGCTCCCCCGAGAGGTATTTTCAGAGAGAAGAAGCCGGGGCGGTCAATTGGCCAGCATCTGGCGCGAGACGATCAGGCGCATGATCTCGTTGGTGCCTTCGAGGATCTGGTGCACGCGCAGATCGCGGACGATCTTTTCGACGCCGTAGTCGGCGAGGTAGCCGTAGCCGCCGAACATCTGCAAACAGCCGTTGGCGACCTCGAAGGCGCTGTCGGTGACCATGAGCTTGGCCATCGCGCAGAATTTCGTGGCATCGGGGGCGCCGGTGTCGAGTTTCCAGGCGGCCTGGCGCAGGAAGGTGCGGGCGGCCTGGAGCCTGGTCTCGTACTCGGCCAGGCGGAATTGCAGGGCCTGGAACTGGTCGATGGTGCGGCCGAAGGCCTTGCGCTCGGACATGTATTGCAGCGTCAGGTCGAGGGCGTTCTGCGCGCCGCCGAGCGCGCTGGCCGAGATGTTGAGCCGCCCGCCGTCGAGCCCCGCCATCGCGTAGGCAAAGCCGCGCCCCTCGTCGCCGATGAGGTTTTCCGCCGGCACCGGGCAGTCGTCAAACTGGACCTGGGCGGTGGGGGAGGATTTCCAGCCCATCTTGTCCTCGAGCGCGCCGAAGCTGAGGCCGGGGCTGCCGTCCTCGATGAAGAGGGTCGAGATGCCCTTCGGGCCGTCGTCGCCGGTGCGGCACATGGTGACATAGGCGTCCGAGTAGCCGCCGCCGGAGATGAAGGCCTTGGTGCCTGTCAGGCGGTAGCCCTCGTTGGTCTTTTCCGCGCGGGTCCGCAGCGCGGCGGCGTCCGAGCCCGATCCCGGTTCGGTCAGGCAGTAGCTGAGGACCGTTTCCATCGTCAGGACCTTCGGCAGGACGCGGGCCTTGAAGTCGTCGCTGGCGAAGCTGTCGATCATCTTGGCGCACATGTTGTGGATCGACAGGAAGGAGGCGACCGAGGGGCAGGCCATGCTGAGCGCCTCGAAGATCAGCGTGCCGTCGAGACGGGTCAGGCCCGCGCCGCCGCTGTCCTCGCTGACATAGAGCCCGCCGAAACCGAGTTCTGCGATCTCGGGCCAGAGCTCTTTGGGGATCGTGCCCTCGGCCTCCCACTGGCGGGCGAAGGGCGCGATCCTTTCCTGCCCGAAGGCATGGGCCATGTCGAAGATGGCGGTCTGTTCCTCTGAAAGCGCGAAATCCATTGCGGCCGTCCTCCCCCGGGCTGAAATGAACGCATGTTCAGATTGTCGCCCGAAGGGCCGCGCAATGCAACCGTGCACAGCGCAGGACTGCTTTGCATTTCTGCAAAACGGTGAAGTTCGTGGAAGGTTTGTGTTTGCGTTAACTCAGGTGCGGGCGAGGGTCGTGCGGATCACGTCCTCGACCCGGGCAAGGCCGATGTCATTGTCGAATTTTGCCTCTGCGGTGGTGCGGGCGGCGCGGGTCATCTCTGTCCGGTCGGGCGTGTCGAGGATCTGCGCGATGCGGTCGGCAAAGCCGGTTTCGTCCCATTCTTCGACCAGAAGCCCGTTCACGCCGTCCTCGACCGCCTCGGGGATGCCGGCGTGGCGGGTGGACAGGATGATGCAGCCGCAGGCCAGCGCCTCTTGAATGGCGGTGGGCAGGCCCTCGGTGTTGCCATCGGGGGCGGTGATGGAATGCTGCAGGAAGACCTCTGTGGTTTGCAGGTGCTGGCGGACCTGATCGTGGGGCAGGGCGCCGGTGAATGTCACCTTGTCCCCCACGCCGAGGGTCTGGGCGAGGGCCTTGCACTCTTGGAGAAGGGGGCCGTCGCCGATGAAGGTCAGATGCGCGTTGCGGGTGGCGGCGGCGCTGGCGAAGGCCCGCAGGGTCACTTGCGGGGCCTTCTTTGCAACCATGCGCCCGACGGCCAGGAAGCTGCCGGGGCGTTTGTCCGCGGGGGTAAAGCGGCGGATGTCGACGCCGGAGGGCACCACATGGGCGTTGTCGTGGCGGATGCCGTGGCGGCCGAGGTTGTCGAGCAGGAATTGCGAGACCGAGAACATGCCCGCAAGGCGGGGCATCATCAGCCGGTAGGAGCGCACGCGTTGCGCCGAGCGCAGCATCTTGGAGGCATCGGTGCCGCGCCAGTAGGTGAAGACGGGAATACCAAGGTCATTGCCCAGCTTGGCCATGACCAGCGCCTGGGTGCCGAATTCGGCGAGGATCACCCGGACGCCCTGGTCTTGCAGGAAAGCGGACAGGCGCTTGCGGTTGTCGCCGAAGGGCAGGCGCGAGGTGCCATGCAGCAGCGCGCCAGAGGCGGCGGCAAAGGGGGCGCGCAGCCTGTCCATCGGGGTCAGGGGCGCGCGGCGGGTGAAAAGCGGCTTGCCCAGGGGGTCCTCGCCGTTGAACCGGCCGCAGACCACGCAGGTGTCGCCCCCGAAGAGATGGGCGATGTGGCGATTGATGAAGGTCTCGCCCATCACGAAGTAGTCGGAGGTGGCGATGGCGGTTTTCATGGGACTCTCCACGCTGCTCTGGCGCTGGTAGCGTGGGAGGGGCGCGGTGCCAAGGGGATCGTCCTGATCTGGCCGACATGCCAGCGGACGTCCCGTAGACCGGATCCTGATCTTTCGGGAAATCCGAAAGGTCATGTTTGGTTTTCATCATATCCAGCGTGTAATCTATTAGCTAACATTTCAGAAGCAATGCCAGGCGGCGGATAGAGAAAAACGGGAGGGCCCGGGGCGTCGCAGGCGCCGGGCCGGGAGAAAGGGAGAGGAAAGATGCACGCAATCACGGCAGAGGCCGACAGCGGCGAGGTGGCGCAGGACGCGCTGCGCCCGGTGACGGAACAGGAAAAGTCCTGGGGCTGGTTCGCGATCTTCAACGTCTGGGCCAACGACATCCAGTCGCTGTTCGGCTATTCGCTGGTGGCCTCCCTGTTCATCTCCTTCGGGGTCAGCGGATGGACGGCCTTTGCCTCGCTGATCGTGGCGGGGCTTTTCGTGATGTTCCTGGTGAACCTCTCGGGGGCGGCGGGGGAACGCTATGGCATTCCCTATCCGGTCTTTGCCCGTGCCAGCATGGGTACCGAGGGGGCCAAGCTGCCCGCCGTCCTGCGGGCGACGGTGGCGGTGTTCTGGTACGGGGTTCAGGTCTATTTCGCCTCGACGGCGCTGGCCCTGCTGATCAAGTCGGTCACCGGGATCAGCGGCGGCACCGCCTACCTTGGCCTGACAGAGATCGACTGGCTGTCCTTCGTGCTTGTCTGGGCCTTTCACATCGCGATCTTCTGGCGCGGCATGGACTGGGTCGAAGGCTTTCTGAACTTTGCCGGGCCTTTTGTCTACGCGGTCATGATCGGGCTGGTGATCTACCTGTGGTTCGCCGCGGACGGCAAGCTCTTGTCCGAGGCGCAGACGATCTTTGCCAACCCGGAAGGAACATGGGTGACCGAGTTCAAGGGCGCGGTGGCGATCTTTGGGACCATGGTGGCCTATTTCGCCGCCGTGATGATCAACTTCTCGGACTTCTCGCGCTATGCCCGGGACAAGAAGGCGATGGTGCGCGGCAACCTGGCGGGGCTGCCGTTCAACATGATCCTGTTCTCGGCGCTGGCCCTGCTGACCACCGCCGGGGCTGCCGTGGTCTATGGCGAGAAGATCATCAACCCGACCGAGATCGTCGATCGCACCGACAGCGTCGTGCTGGGGATCATTGCGGCAATCACCTTCTTCGCCGCGACCGTGGGCATCAACCTGGTGGCCAATTTCATCCCGGCGGTGAACGGCATCGCCAACCTTGCGCCGTCGAAGATCAGCTTTCGCAAGGCGGGTCTCATCACCTCGGGCTTTGCGCTGGTGATCGGTGGCCTCTGGACCAGCTTCATCAGCCAGTTCGGCATCTCCGGCTTCGTCAACACGCTGGGCGCGACGCTGGCGCCGCTCTACGGGATCATGATCGTCGACTATTACCTGCTGCGCAAAGAGGCGCTGAAGCGTGACGACCTCTACAACGAGCAGGGGGGCCTCTACCACTATGGCAACGGCTGGAACGAGCACGCGCTGGTGGCCTTCTGCGTGGCGGCGGTGTTTTCGGTCGCGACGGTCTGGGTGCCGGGACTGAACCAGTTGGCCGGCTATGCCTGGATCATCGGGGCGGTGCTGGGCGGTGTCATCTACCTGGTCCGCGCCAGGGGCAAGGTCGCCGTCTGATCCTTTGGTCGCGGGCCTGTGTGGATCCGCGGCCTGCAACGGATGCTTGTAAGAGCGTGCATGGCGCCGGGCTTTGGCCTGGCGCTTTTGCCTTGGCGGGGCTGGGCGTCGTGATCTTGCGTGACCCTCTCCGGATATGCCTAGGTGGGCACGTCCGGTCCGCCGGTCGTCCAGCGGATCGGGTCCTGTCGGAAGGGGGCAAAGATGTACGACCTGACGCCACTGGAGCCCGCGGAAGTGGACCCGCAACTGGCGCCGTTCCTGGAACCCGGTGAGCAGGTCCTTTGGCAGGCGCGCCCGGATCCTGCCGCCCTTGGGTCGGGCGGCTCGACATTTGGCGGTGTTCTGACCGGGGGGCTTGGTCTTGCGATCCTGACCGGGCTTTTCGACAGCGTGACGGGCCTGTCGCTGGGACCTCAGTCGCGCCTGTTGCCGGGGCTGGCGCTTGTCGGGGTCGGGGTTGTGGCCTTTGTCGTGCCCCGGATCAATCGCCGCCGCGTCCGGGTCTACGCGGTCACGGACAGGCGCCTGTTGAGCATCCGTGGGAATGATGTCTACAGGTCGGCCCAGCCCGACGAGATCCTCTCTGTCTACACCCGGCGCGGGGCCGTCTGCTGGCGCGAACTGGGGTACAAGGACAGGAGCGATGCCCGGACGGTCGAGGCGCGATATCCCGGGTTTCACGGGGTCGAGGACCCCGAGACGCTGCTTCGGCTGGTACAGGACTGGCGCGAGGGCTTTTCCCGCCGGGCCGAGGCGGCGGCGACGGATTACCTGGCGCGGGAGCAGGGAGAGGAGGGGGACGCGGATGCGGTTGGACAGGCCGACAGGGGCAGCCAACGGGTGCGCCATCCCGCGACCGGGCTGACCGTGGATGTCCCCGCGGGGTGGCCGGTCACCGTGCGACAGGATTACGACGGGCCGTTGGTCGTCTTTGGGGTCACGCTGCTGAAACGGATCATCCGGCCCGGGCCGGAGCGGACGCTGGGCAGTGGCGGGGACTGGACCCTGATGATGGCCCGGGGCGGGCCGGATGCCGGTGTCGGCATGAAGATCCACGACGGCCCGATCCCGCAAAGCTACGACGAGGTGCTGAACGATCCTTGGGCGCGGCGGTTCAACCTGAAACTGCTCCAGTCCAACCCGGAGGTGGAGGTCGGGCCGTTCCGGGGGTTCTCGGTCGTGCGGCAGATGCCGAAAGGGGCCAACCTGCAGATGTTCGGCCAGGTGGCGGCCCCGGTCGCGGTGCGGCAGATCTGGCTGGCGCGCGGCGACATGCATGTCCAGTTCATGGGCATCGCGCGGCTGGACCAGCACGACGTCCAGAGCGCCGTGGACGCGGTTGTCGAAACCTTGCGCGTGACCTGACCCATCCTCACAGGTCGGCGTGGAATTCCTCGATCAGGTGGTGCACGACGGCGCGCATCTGGCCCTCGTGGTCGGCGCCCGCGTCCCGCGCAGCGGCCAGCGCGGCGCGCTGACGGTCGGCAGAGGTGCCTTCGGTGGCGATCTCCCGCACGCGGGCAAGTTCGGTCAGGCACTTCAGTTCGGCCGCGTCTTCCTGCAGCAGGTCCATCAGTTCCTCGACCAGTTGCGGGAAGGGCACGACCTGCGCCGCCCCGAAGTCGATCAACCCCTCGGAGACCCCGTAGCGCTGCGCGCGCCAGCGGTTCTCGCCGATCAGGAACCGATCGTAGAGGCGCCAGCGCTGGTTGCGCACCCGCAGCCGCCAGAGCATCCGCATCAGGCATTGCACCAGGGCCGCCAGCGTCAGCGCATGTTCCATGCGCGGCTGCACGTCCATGATGCGCGCCTCGAGCGTGGGGAAATTAGACGACGGGCGCAGGTCCCACCAGATGCGGGTGCGGTCCTCGATCACGCCGGTCTCGATCAGCACTTCGGTCGAACGATGATAGTCCTGCCAACTGTCGAACTGCGGCGGCAGGCCGGTGCGCGGCAGGTTGTCGAAGACGGAAATACGGTAGCTGGCCAGTTTTGTATCCTCGCCCTGCCAGAAGGGGGACGAGGCCGAAAGCGCCAGCAGGTGCGGGAGAAAGTAGCTGGTCTGCGCCAGAAGGTCTGCGCGCAGCGGATCGTCTTCCAGCCCGACGTGCACATGCATCCCGCAGATCAGCATCCGCCGCACCACGCTGCCCAGGGCGCGGTCGAGGTCGTTGTACCGCTCCTTGTCGGTGTGATGCTGCTGTTTCCAGTCGGCCAACGGGTGACAGGAGGCGGCGATGGGCGACAAACCGTAGTTGGCCGCATGGCGCGACACGGCCTCGCGCAGGCGGCGCAATTCCTCGCGGGCCTCGGCGACGCCGGTGCAGGGGCGGGTGCCAATCTCGATCTGGCATTGCAGGAACTCGGGGCTGACCTGGCCTTCAAGCTCGGCGGCGCAGGCCTCCATCAACCCGTCGGGCGCCTCGACCAGGGCGCAGGTCTCGCGGTCGACCAGCAGGTATTCCTCTTCGATGCCGATGCTGAACGGTGGCTCGGTCATGCGTCCCCCCGGGTTTTCTCGAAAGAAAGCAGAGCGCCGGTGCAAAGGAAAGGGGGCAAAATGCGCGGTTCAGCCTGTTGCCCGCCTGGGGCGCAGCGCCTGTTCCAGCGCGTTGAAGTCCGTTTCGGGCTGCCCGGCGCGGGCAAGCGCCTCACCCTCGTCCCGCAGGATGTGGAACCGCAGTTTCGAAACCGGTTCGACCACTTGCTGCATGATCCGGGCCATCCCGAAGGTCAGGTCGCGCGGGGCGTAGATGATGCTGAAGGCCTCGTTCGGAAAGCTGCGCAGAAAGGTCATCGCGCGCTGCACACCGCCTACGATGCCGAGGAAATCCGCATCAACGACACCCACCTCCTGGGCATCGGTCAGCATCACAAAGGACGGGTCGAATTGCGGGTTCTGGACGTAATCGGAAAACGAGCCAAGGGTCTGGGGAACGTCGATCGTGCCGCTCATGCGGAAATGTGCAAGGCCGCGGTTCGGATGAATCGAATAGGAAATCGGCATCATGATGGTTCCGGCACATACAGTTTCAGGCTGGCGACCTGGTCCGGGGCCGGCCCTCTGGATCGAGAGCGGGGCCCCCGCGTCGTGGAAGAGTTCTTTCCAGCCCAAAGGGCTACTATTCACTATCCTTGTGGTTGAGCGTGACATGGTGCCGGGAGACCTGTCAACGACTAGTGAAAGCTATATACTTTTGGATGTTGCCACAAAGAAACGGGGCGCACCTTTTAAAGGCACGCCCCGCGGGATGGTCTGGACTGGCGATCAGTCCATCGCCTTGAAGTTGAATTCGCCGCCTTCCTTGATGCCCGAGAACCAGCGCGCGGTGACGGTCTTGGTCTTGGTGTAGAAGCGGAAGGCGTCGGGGCCGTACTGGTTCAGGTCGCCGAAGGCCGATTTCTTCCAGCCGCCGAAGGTGTGGTAGGACAGCGGCACCGGGATCGGGAAGTTGATACCGACCATGCCGACATTGACCCGGTGGGCAAAGTCACGCGCGGTGTCGCCGTCGGCGGTGTAGATCGCGGTGCCGTTGCCATAGGGGTTGTCGATGACAAGGTTCAGCGCGTCCTCGTAGGTGTCGGCGCGGACCTGGCTGAGGACCGGGCCAAAGATCTCTTCCTTGTAGATATCCATGTCCGGGGTCACGTTGTCGAAAAGCGACGGGCCGACGAAAAAGCCCTTTTCGTACCCCTGCAGCTGGAACCCGCGTCCGTCGATGACAAGGTTCGCGCCCTGGTTCACGCCGCTGTCGATCAGGCCCTCGATCCGGGATTTCGCCGCGCCGGTGATGACCGGGCCATAGTCCACGTCGTCGCCCGCGGTATAGGGGCCGACCTTCAGCTTTTCCACGCGCGGCACAAGGCGTTCGATCAGGCCGTCGGCGGTTTCCTTGCCGACCGGCACCGCGACGGAGATCGCCATGCAGCGTTCGCCCGCGGCGCCGTAACCGGCCCCCACCAGCGCGTCGGCGGCCTTGTCCAGGTCGGCGTCGGGCATGATGATCATGTGGTTCTTGGCGCCGCCGAAGCACTGCGCGCGCTTGCCGTTCGTGGCCGCACGGCCATAGATGTACTGCGCGATCGGGGTGGAGCCGACAAAGCCCACGGCTGCGACATCCTCGTTGTCGAGGATCGCGTCGACCACTTCCTTGTCACCGTTGACGACCTGCAGCACGCCGTCGGGCAGGCCAGCCTCTTGCAACAGTTCCGCAAGGCGCAGCGCGGTGGAGGGCACGCGCTCGGACGGCTTGAGGATCATGGCGTTGCCCGAGGCGATGGCCGGGGCCATTTTCCACAGCGGGATCATGGCGGGGAAGTTGAACGGCGTGATGCCGGCGACGACACCCAGCGGCTGGCGCATCGAGTAGAGGTCGATGCCCGGGCCGCCATTGTCGGTGTACTCACCCTTCAGCATGTGGGGCGCGCCCATGCAGACCTCGACCACTTCCAGCCCACGCTGAACGTCGCCTTTGGCGTCAGGGATGGTCTTGCCGTGTTCGCGTGCCACCAGCTCGGCCAGTTCGTCCATGTGCTGGTTGATCAGCGCACCGAAGGCCATCATCACGCGCGCCCGGCGTTGCGGGTTGGTGGCGCCCCATTTGATTTGCGCCTTGGCTGCCTTGGCGACGGCCTCGTTCAGTTCGTCCACGGTGGACAGCGGGGTCTTGGCCTGAACCTCGCCGGTGGCGGGGTTGTAGACGTCCGAAAAGCGGCCCGAGCTGCTCTTGACGTGCTGGCCGTTGATCCAGTTTGTGAGTTCGGTCATCGGAATCCTCCTTGTTCCCTTGGCGCGGACTGTACCCTTGCAAAAATGCGCTGAACAGACAGAATACGGCAAAAGCGTTTTGCGTTTTTGCAAGGGTGGGGGAATGGAGAACTGGGACGACCTGCGGATTTTTCTTGCCGTGTCGCGGGACGAAAGCCTGTCGGCGGCGGGACGGAGGCTGCGCATGGATGCGGCAACGGTGGGGCGCCGGGTTGCGCGGCTGGAGGAATCGCTGGGGGCGCCGCTCTTTGCCAAGTCACCCCAGGGCTACGCGCTGACAGAGGCGGGCACGCGGTTGGTGCGCTTTGCCGAAGAGGCCGAACAGGCGGCATCACAGGCGTCCGAGGCACTGGTGGGCCGGACCGAGGGGCTCTCGGGGCAGATCCGTATCGGGGCGCCGGACGGCTGCGCCAATTTCCTGCTGCCGCAGGTCTGCGCGCGGATCGCCGCCGCCAACCCGGACCTCGAAGTGCAGATCGTTGCGCTGCCCCGGGTGGTGAATCTTTCCCGGCGCGAGGCGGACATGGCGATCGCCGTCTCTCCGCCCTCTGCCGGGCGGCTGGTCGTGCAGAAGATCACCGATTATCGCCTGCATCTTGCCGCAAGCGCTGATTATCTTGCGCAAAATGCCCCGATCACGGCCCCCGAGGACCTGAGTGCCCATCGCATCGTCGGCTATATTCCCGACATGATCTTCGACAAGGAACTGGACTACCTTGGTGAACTGGGGCTGGACCGGGTTCCGCTGGCGTCGAATTCGGTTGCCGTGCAATTCCATTGGCTGCGGCAAGGGGCGGGACTGGGCGTCGTGCATGATTTCGCTATGCCGACCGCGCCGGGCATGCGGTTTGTCCTGCGCGACGTGATCTCCTTGACCCGCAGTTTCTACCTTGTGCGCCATGCCGACGACCGTCGCCTTGAACGCCAGACCCGCTTTGCCGAGGCCCTGGTGGCGGGCATGCGCGAGGAACTGACACGCCTCGAGGCGCTGGCGGCCTGTGCCGGACAGAGCTGAGCCGGGAGGAGGGCGCCGGTGGCATAAGACTTTCAGCCACTTGACAGGTCGCGCCAACCCGCGTCACGCTGTCGCATAGGGTATCATGCAAGGAGGTTTGACGATGCAGGTCCACCAGATCCTGAAGAGCAAGGGCACGGACGGGGTTTTCACCGTCAAGCCGGACACCAAGGTGGCCGATGCCGCGCGGATCCTGGCCGAGAAACGCATCGGGACGGTCGTGATCTCGAAGGACGGATCGACCGCGATGGGGATCCTGTCCGAGCGTGACATCGTCCGGGAGCTTGCGACCCACGGCGGCGGCTGTCTCGACGCCAGCGTCGACACCTACATGACCCCCGATCCGATCACCTGCACGCGTGACGACCGGGCCGACGCGATCCTTGCCAGGATGACGGAGGGCCGCTTTCGTCACATGCCCGTGGTCGAAGACGGAAAGATGGTCGGGCTGGTCACGTTGGGGGACGTCGTCAAGGCGCGCCTGACCGAACTGGCCGCTGAAAAGGACGCGCTGGAAGGGATGATCTCGAACCCCTGGTGAGGGATTTCGCCCCCGGTTGCGGTTCCGGGTTGCATTCGCACGCGCAATATTGTTGCGTGCGAACCGACGTACCACAAGGGAAGCAGCCATGCGCGTTGGTCTTTACCCCGGAACCTTCGACCCCATCACACACGGGCATATCGACATCATCCGGCGCGGCGCCCTGCTGGTCGACCGGCTGGTGATCGGTGTTGCCATCAACCGCGACAAGGGCCCGCTGTTTTCGCTCGAAGAGCGCGTGGCGATGATCGAGTCGGAATGCCGCGTCCTTTCGGAGGAAACAGGGACAGAGATCGTCGCGCACCCGTTCGAAAACCTGCTGATCGACTGTGCCCATGACGTCGGTGCGCAACTCATCATCCGGGGCCTGCGCGCGGTGGCGGATTTCGAATATGAATTCCAGATGGTTGGCATGAACCGGGCGCTGGACGACAGTGTCGAGACGGTCTTCCTGATGGCCGAGGCCCGGCACCAGGCGATTGCCTCCAAACTGGTCAAGGAAATCGCGCGGCTGGGCGGGGACGTGTCGAAATTCGTCAGCCCGGAGGTCAAGACCGCGCTGGAAAGCCGGTTCAAGAAGGCGGGGTGATCCGGATCATCTGACCGCCCTTGCGGGCGAGCCCTTCACAAGACAAAGGCGCCGTCCCGGACCCGGGCGCGGCGCCTTTCTTCATTCACCGTGATGCGGTGATCAGCCGTAGACGGCCTGATGCGCGATGCGGCGGATCTCCGACGGAGCGATGTCCAGGTCGCGGGCGACGGAAGCATCGAGGGCGTTGAGTTCGCGTACGGTGGCGCGGTACTTGGCGCGTTTCTGCATCGAGCTGCGGAGTTCTGTGAAAACACTCATTGGTCTGTGTCCTGTGTTTGCGTTTCTGTTATCGCAAACATAGCCATGCTGCGGCGCAGCACAATTGACAGTTCCGGAAAGGCGCCTTGCATTTCCTGCAGGGCTGGACACGAGGTTGCCGGCGTCGTCTTGGTCAAGATCACGAGGGGGGGGGCGGAAGGCAGCGCCCCCGGCCGGTCGGGGCGCGCAAGCGTTCCGAGAGCGGTCAGCCGAAACAAGAAAGGGCCGCCCGAAGGCGGCCCTGATCGCGATGAGGTCGCGGTTTCCCGGTCAGATGAGCTTGCCCATCGCAACGGCGGTGTCAGCCATGCGGTTGGAAAAGCCCCACTCGTTGTCATACCAGCTCAGGATGCGGCACATGTTGCCGTCCATGACCTTGGTCTGATCGGTGTGAAAGATCGAGGATTGCGGATCGTGGTTGAAATCCATCGAGACCAGCTTGCGGTCGGTATATCCCAGCACGCCCTTCAGGGGGCCATCGGCTGCGCTGCGGATGGCCGCGTTGATTTCCTCGGCGCTGGTTTCGCGCGCCGCTTCGAAGGTCAGGTCGACAACCGACACGTTGGGAGTGGGGACCCGGATCGCCACGCCGTCCAGCTTGCCGTTCAGTTCGGGCAGGACGAGGCCCACCGCCTTGGCGGCGCCGGTCGACGTCGGGATCATCGACAGGGCGGCGGCACGCGAGCGGTAGAGATCCTTGTGCATCGTGTCCAGAGTCGGCTGGTCGCCGGTGTAGCTGTGCACGGTGGTCATGAAGCCGCGCTTGATGCCGATGGTGTCGTTCAGCACCTTGGCCACCGGGGACAGGCAGTTGGTGGTGCAGGAAGCGTTGGAGACGATCAGGTCTTCGGAGGTCAGCGTGTCGTGGTTGACGCCGTAGACGATGGTCTTGTCCGCGTCCTTGCCCGGGGCCGAGATCAGCACGCGGCTGGCGCCGTTGTCCAGGTGCGCCTGGCAGGCCTCCTTGGAGGTGAAGATGCCGGTGCATTCCATCACCACGTCCACGTCCGACCAGGGCAGGTCGGCGGGGTTGCGGATCGCGGTCACGCGGATCGGGCCGCGGCCCACGTCGATGCTGTCGTCGGTATGCGTGACCTCGACCGGGAACCGGCCATGCACGCTGTCGAACTGCAGCAGGTGGGCATTCGTTTCGACCGGGCCGAGGTCGTTGATCGCGATCACCTCGATGTCGGTCCGACCGGACTCGATGATCGCGCGCAGTACGTTGCGGCCGATGCGGCCAAAGCCATTGATGGCGACTTTAACACTCATGGAGCGGATCCCTTTGTGGCTTGCTGGCAGGGCGGGTACGGGCCATCTGAGGCGCCGTCCGGCGTGTCGTTACCGCTAACAATCACCTGTGAGCGAAAAAGTCAACCTCGCTTCCTGCCGTTGCGGCAGGGTAGGCTGCCTAGCGCCAGAAGGCCAGCCAGTCGAGAAGCACAAACAGCTTGCGCCCGAGAAACAACAGGTTGTCACCCCGGTTGAACACCAGGTCGGCACCAATGGCCGCAATGACGGTCAGGCCAAGAAGGATCGCAAGCCGGTTGGTCATGGCGGGGCCTTTGTGTTTGGTCTTGCCCTTGTCATGCCAGAGCGGCGCGGGGCTGTCACGAGGGGGTGGAGGCGGTCTTTGTCAGGACTGCGAGTATAGAGGGCAGGACGGCGCCGCGCCCGATGTTTCATCAGGAGGCAGGTGCCAGAAAGGACTTCGGTGGCGGCCAGAGCAGCGATTCCGGTTCAGGGTCCGGATCGCTTTCCCGAAAATGGGCTGGCCGGTCTCATCCAGACGCAAATCGGCCCCGCAGGGCGGGGCCGATGAACTGGACGTGGCGGCGGTTCAGCGCGGCGCGCGCATCGCCATGACGAACAGGGCCGCAATCACAGCGGAGGCGACGACGTTGTAGTTGGCCATCGACAGGCCGAACAGTTCCCAAGGGATCTGGTCGCAGGGTACCATTGGCGCGTTCATGATCGCCTCCATCGCCTCTTCGGGCGACAATCCTTCCAGCGAAGGGGCGCTGCAGCTCTTCAGGCCCTCCCACCACTGGCGTTCGACGCCGCTGTGGAAGATGCCGATCACGGAACTGGACAGCGCCGAAAGCGCCCCCAGCGCAAGCAGGATCCGGTTCGGCAGCGCAAGGGCGATGCCGCCGATGACCAATGCGCCGAAATGGCCGTAGCGCTGCCAGTAGCACAGTTGGCAGGGCAACAGCCCCTGGACAAACTGGAAGTAGAGCGCCCCCAGCAAGAGGCCGGCGGATCCGGCAAGGGCGAGGAGGGTGTAGGTGCGGCGGGTCATGGTGTCCTCACGATGGCTTGGCCGGAACTCGTGGCGCAGGAGGGAGGCGGTTCAAATGACCGCGGGGCTGGGGCGATGGGCTCAAAGACCGAGCCATGCCTTGATCAGGCTGGCGAGCGTTGCGCCAGCAAATACCAGTGTGGCGATCCAGGTTGTCCCGAGGAAGGCGCCGATGAGGACCAGCACGCCATCGCGCTGCAAGAGCCCCATGGCGACAACAACGACCGCAAAGCCGGGCACGGTATTCGTGCCGGGCAGCGGCACCATGATCGAGGCGCTGAACAGCACGAGGCCAAGCCCGACGACCTGATCGATGGGGCGACGGGTGAGCGCGCCCAACCTGGGGCGGCTGATGGCCTCGATTCGGCGCAGCCAGGGCCCTGCGCGACGCGCGAGATTGCCCAGCCCCGAGGTCGAGACCGTGCGTGCGCCCAATCGGCTTGGCAACCAGGGAACCCGTCGGCCAAGCAGGATCTGCACCGACACGAACATCAGCGGCAAGGAAACGATCTGCGGGATGCCATACAGAAAGGGGATGCAGCAGGGCAGGGCGAGGATCAGCAGAAAGAGACCAAATGCCCGCTCGTGCAACTGCGACAGGATCCAGTCGAGCGTTACGGACTCGCCTTGTGCCTCTGCGACCAGGCTGTCGAGGCGATCCGATATGGCCATCGGGCTGTGGTCTGGGGCCGTCATTGAAATGTTTCCTGGACTGTAAGCGTGCAACGGGACGTCCGCTGCCTGCGCCCGGTTAGCAAATCGGGTGGAAAGGCGCCAGCGTTTGACGGTCGCAGCAATTGTGGGCGCGGGATCTGCCTGATTGCGCGGCAGAAAACGGTATCCATTTGGGCGGCTACATCGTCCAGCTTTGTCGCAAGTGCTGCAAATCGCCCTTGTCTCGACAAAAGCGGACGGCTACATGTACGGCCCGTGCCCAAGTGGCGGAATGGTAGACGCAGGGGATTCAAAATCCCCCGCCTTCGGGCGTGCCGGTTCGAGTCCGGCCTTGGGTACCAATGGTTTAGCCGGTGTGGGATGTTCAGCGCTGACGCTGTGACCCACACCGGCGTCCCACTTTCTTGTTCCGTTCATGTTCTGGTCTTGCATCATGTCCGGCGCTCCTGAGCGTTTCGAGACAGGGCCTTTCTGTTCGCTTTGGCACGATAGTAGGCCACCATTGCAGCTGACTGGCCTGTGACGGCTTGAATTTCAGCGTCGGTTGCCCCGGCTTCGGAGAGTTCGTTGATCGCCGATTTGCGCAGGCCGTGAAGGCTGTACAGCTTCGCCCGCTCTCCGAGTGTCTTGCGCCACGCACGAAATGCCTTCTCGATGGCGTCATAACCAAGTGGTTCAGTGAGGTTCTTGGCCAGGATATGCGCGCCGCGCTTCGGCAGGGAATCGACAACCTGTTTCAGCCGTTGTGGGCAAAAGATGGTGAAAGCCTTGTCGCCCTTCTCATCGGTCACAGTCACCCATTCGCCTTGAAACTGGTCGCGGCGCATTTCGATGGCTGCCGTAGGGCGCTGGCCAGTGCCAAGGATCAACTGCACCGTGATCCATACGTTTTCGGGCGCGTCCTTCGCGGCTTCGATCATCCAGGGCGGCCAAGGTTCGTATTCTCGCTGTTTGCCGAAATGTTTGATCCCTGAGGCGGGATTGTCACCAAGCGGCCAATCGAGGTCTTTTTTCGCGTAGTTCCAGAGAAGGGAAACAGTCTGCAGAAGCCAATCCGCTTTTCGCGGGGTGGCGGCCAGATCCGCGTGCTTCTTTCGAACCGCCTGTCGCGTCGTACGGCGCATGTCCTTTTTGCTGTTTTTCTTGCGCAAGCTATCCATTTCGCGGCGGTATGACTTTTTGGTGCTGTCTGCCAGGTGGTCCTGCACATGCGGGTCTTTCCGCCATTCCTCGATGCACTCGCCCCAAGTGTACTTTGCCACGGGTTGCTGGGCTTCGTGTTGACCGGCCTCACAGGCCCAGTAGAGATCATCCAGTTTCTTCGGGTCGCCTTGCCAATCCAACGTGATTGCCCGCTCTTTGCGCTTGCCGCCCTCGGTCCAGGTGACTCGGTGTTGAGGCTGCCAGATGCCCAGTTTGTCCCGCCACCTCCACTTGAGGCGCGGCTTCACGATCCTGGGCCGGGGCGGGCGATAGCTCATTCGAAATCCTCGTCAGAGGGGCGGGCGGCGGTTCCGTTCACGACTGCTTGGAGGCGGGCCACGGACCATCTGGGGTAAGGGCCAAAGTTAGACGGGCCCGGGAGGGCGCCAATTTTCACGAGCCGCAAAAACTCGCCCTTCGGGAGGTCGAGCATTTTGGCGGCCTTTGATTCACCGACTGCGATTGGGTGCGGCTCTGCCATCATTGGCCTCGGTTCTGTCTCTGGTCAGGTCGCCGCCGGATCGGGCAGCGGGCGCGGGTGGTCTGAATAAGCCTCCTGCAGGACGGCAGAAGGGTCTGCGCCGATGCGCTCGCACACGTCCCGGAACACCTTGGACACGTTGACCAGCGTCACGGCATCGGCGCCGCCACGGAAGACTTGCAGGCGGTCGGCTGTGGTCACTTGCGGAAAATCGGTTGCATCCATCGAGTTGACCGCCGCAAGGACCGTCACCCCTTTGCTTGCCGGAAACGGAAAGCCGCTCTCGCGCTGCACCGATCCACGTTCGCGGGTGGTGAAGTAAGCCACCTTGGCCGCTGCTTGAAATGCGATCTTGGGCGACATGCCTTGGACGGTCAGCGCACGCGCAAGCGCAAATTCCATCACGTTCCGAAACGTGAACAGGTGGTGTTTGCCCTGGCTGCCTCCGCCGCCCAGGCCGTCCGCGACCGGAAACTCGCGTTGCATCGAGATTTTCAACCAGCTCAACGGCGCGTCAGTCAACCGGGATACCTCCCGGACCTTCCATGTCTGCGTGAGCAGGTGTTCAACGCTCTGCATTTCGCCCTCCATAAACTCTTATGTAGTTTAAGTGTGTGTGGTTGAAAAATGCAAGAGTGTTTTTTTAGGTAACAGGGTATCCGTCTTGCCCGGTGCAGGCTTTCCAGATCGCCATGAGGGCGCGGCATTCGAAAGACTGCGCCTGCTCGGCAAATTCCTGCGGGTCCAGCGTGGCGGGTCCAACAAAGACCCATGCCAGCGCGGCCAGCGCGCCGATGCCCTCGAAGGACGTGGGCTTGAGCGTCAGCATCTGTTTCTCGGCGGCAGTCTCGCGCGCCTCGGCGGCAACGGCGCGTGGATCGTCCCAGTCCTCATTGCCGGGCAGAGCGGCCAGGGCGCGGCAGGTGCGGCGGGCATCCAGCCATTCGTGATAGAGGGGCACCAGCGGGTCGGGTTCGGAAGCCGCCGCCGCCGGTGAAAAGGTCAGCGCGGCGCCAGTGGCGGGTAGTGCGGTCAAGAGGGCGCGGCGAGACAAAGCGGGGGTGGTCCCGCAGGCGGGGTCTTTGGGCATTGTCAGGGACTCCTGTTGTGGGTTACACTAATAGGGCAATGCTGCACTTTTAGCGCAGGTTGCACTATTGGTGCAAGGTTAAAAATGACGCCCTCACAATGTCGCGCAGCTCGTGCCCTCGTGGCCTTGTCTCAAGATCGGCTGGCCGAAGCCTCTGGCGTGGCAAAGCGGACGATTGCCAGTTTCGAAAAGGAGGACCGGCAACCGTATGAGCGAACCATTGCGGCCTTGCGCTCCGCCCTCGAAGCCGCCGGGGTGGAGTTCATCGCAGAGAATGGCGGCGGCGCAGGTGTCAGATTGAAGAAGGTGACAAAAGATGGATGACATGGTTGCAGCGGAAATGAATGACAAGCTCGACGGTATCCGCGAAGCGTTGGACCGCCAAAATCGCTTGCAAGCGGACACCAATGAACTGTTGCGGTCGCTGATTCCCGTTCTGCAAGGCACCGCTCAAGAGGTGAATGATCTGCGTGAGCGCCTCGAAAAACCCAAGGTATGAGGTGAATGCGCGCCGCGCCCGCGCTACAGGCCGCGCGCTGTCGGGGTTGCTGACGGGACTCGCCGACTGATCCGGGGCAAAGCGGGGCAGTAATGGAAACCCCAGGACAGCCCGGCCCTATTCCGGTTCCTTCCAGTCTACCATGCCGAAGGCAGCGGCCAGATCGCCGGGGGATAGCCCGGCCTCCTTGGCCTCTGCCATCGTCTTGATGATCGCCGACAGCGCGCGTGCCCGCCCGCCTGCGTCGAAGGCTTGCAGGGGCCGCAGCGTGTCGATCCTGACAGGCGCGCCCAGCTTGGCCGTGGCCTCATCCGCCAGAAGCTCGGCGATGGGTTGCAGCGTCCAGGTGGCAAGCTGGCGCTGTGCCTCGCGTACTACGGGGCCAGTGGCCGATCTGTTCATCAGCGAGGGCAGGACGCCATAGGCGGCAAGGATGCCCTCTCGGGCCGCTGCCAGCGTCTCGGCGGTCATGCTCTTGCTGAGGTCGGGGGAAAGCTGATCCGGTTTCTGACCGATGGTCGGATTCATCCCCGCCGCCGTCGCCTGGGCCACGCCTTCCATGACCAGGGTAGAGCCGCGCCGCCCGCGAAAGGCCGCACGCATGGTCGCCATGTCGTCGGCCCCGGTGTCGGGCAGGTGCGCCACGATGCTGCCCAGGGGCGCGGTCTCGAAGGTCTCGGACAGGGCCGATTCCACCGCGTGCAGCATGGCGCCGGTCAGGCTGGACCGGCGCAGCGGGGCGGTGCCGATCCAGGGAGTGACGTGATCCGCGCCGATCCGCAGGTGCAGAACCTCGGGCGCAAGGGCCGTCATGCTGCGCCCGCCGCCCGCCTCGGGGATGGAGAGGCGGTAAGCCCTGGGCAGGCCGTCGCGGGTGCTGACGTCCCAATCGGTGGCCGGAACAAGGCCCCGGTCACCGATCAGGAACAGGGCTTCGCCGGTCAGGGCGATGGACCGCGCCGCCATTGCCATCGTCTGGCGCGGCAGGAGGTCTGTTCCGGTCACATCCGCCATTGCAAAGCCGCCTTCCCAAAGGCTGATGCAGCTTTGCACGGTTGCTGTCAGCTCGGCCACGCCGCGGCGCCCACTGACATAGCTGTCCCGCGCGGCGATCACCTGGGCCGTGTAGCCCGATCCGCTGGATCGAGCCTCGATCGGGCGCAGCTTGTTCCTGATCCATTCCAGCATGATCACCTCCACCTGTAGGCATGATTGGCCCGCATCACGATCCGATTCAGGTCGGGGCTTTGGGCGGTCCAGCGGCGCGCCTCGACCTGGGCGTGATCGTAGGCCGGGCGGGTGACGGCCGAGAGTTCCACCAGCTCGGCTGCAAAGACCGTGCGGCGGATCGTGGTCCCGTCGCGGTCGATGCGATCCCCGCCACCGGCCACGCGGAAACCGGGCGACAGGCCCCGGATCAGCCCGGCCCCATGCGCGGCAAGGAAGTCGCGCGCCCAGGTCGTGGCGTCCGAGATTGTCGCCTCGAAGGTCAGGGCCTCGTCGCTGTCCGTCAGCTCGAGCGTGCCCGCCGCCCGGCTGGCAAGCGGGCGGTCGAAGTCGTGACCGGCCAGCAGGTAGATCCCCGCGCCCTGGGCAAGGCTGGCGGCGAAGGCACGCGGGGCGATCACCTCGAAGCGCCCAGGGGCCAGCTCCGTCGGTTGGTTGTAGGGAAAGCGCCCGGTCAGCCGGGCGCCTCCCCCGTCCAGGCGGCGCAGCTCCAGCCCGCCGCCTGCCACGCCACCGTAGAGCATCAGTCCTGCACCCCGGTCAGCACCTCGAGCTGGGCGGCGCGGGAAATGGTGACGTCCATCGTGGACAGAGCCGTGAGGCGCAGCCCGCCGGATTGGGCATCGCTGTAGGGATCGCGGATCAGGTCCACCGCGCCCCACATGCCGACGAAGATCGGCGCCGTGCCGCCTGCACTGGTGGTCAACAGGGCGTTGGATGCGGTGGGCGATCCGGTCGGGGCGGCAAGGCCGTTGGTCGACATGACCACGTTGCGCGCCGGGATGTTCTTTACCAGGCGATCCCATTCCGTGATGCCGGTGCCGGTGTCGATGTAGGTATCATCCAGAGCGGCCCAGACCTCGGGCCGGATCATCAGCTTGACCGCATCGGGCGATCCCGCCGCGTTGGCGGTCATGAAGCGCACCACAGCCGCCCGGAACGCCGCCCAGGACGCAGCCGCGTTGATCGCAGTTTCCGTGATGGACCAGCCCGACGCGCCAGTGAAAACCCCGGTCGGTTCCCCGCTGGACCCGCTGCCCAGGAATACCGCCGCGTCCAGCGCTTCGCCCATGCAGCCCGCCATGTCGCGGCGCACCGCCTGTTCCAGTGCCGCGCCCGACTGTTTCAGGCTCTTGCGGGTGATCCGCATCTGGATGCCCAGGGTGTTGTCCGGGGCAAGCGGGCGGTCGGTCGTGGCATAGACGGTCGGACCGGCCACGTTTGCCGTCTCACCATCGGCCCAGCCTGCCGCCACGCTGGACGTGACAACCGGGTATTCCAGTTCGCCGGTGCCCACGTTGACCATCTGCGCACCCATGCGCGCCGCCGCAGACTGCGGAAACAGCCGGTCGATGATCGGGGCGGTGCGGATCGGGTCAGGTGTGCCGCTGGCGACGGTCTCACCGGCCCGGACTTCCAGCGCCTCGAGGGGCACCGGCATTCCGCGATAGCCGCCGCGCTCGCGCAGCTCGGCCACGATTTCCGCCGTCTGGCCGTTGAGCTGGCGCCCTTCGTCCAGGGCAAGCGCGACCTGGCGCAGTTCAAATCCCGCCATCATGTCGGACCATTCTCGGTCAGAGCGGGTTTCCAGTTCCTCGCCCGCCTCGCGACGCTCGGTGTCCTCAGCGATCAGGGCCGCGCGATACCGGGTTTCGTTCTGCCGGTACTCGCGGTCCATGTCTTCCATGCTGCGCACCTCGTCGTCAGAGGGGCTGTCCTTCGCCGCCAGCTCTGCCAGCGATTGACGGATTTCCGACTGGCGCCGGGCGATCTTCACAGAATCGAGCATTTGGGTTCCTTTCTGCTCTCGGGGTTCTTGCCGGGCTTTTCGAGGGCCTCGACAGCATCCCGCCATGCCTGGCGGTCTTCTCTTGGCGGCGGGTGGCCGCACTCGAGCCGCGTCTTGCGTGCGTGGCAGGACGGGCAAAGGGCTTGCAGGTTGGTCGGCTCATAGGACAGGTCGGGATGCGTCCTGACCGGCTTGATGTGGTCCACCTCGAGCCGCCCGCCGCAGCCGCAGGACTGGCAGCGGTAGCGGTCCCGCTCGAGGATCTCCGCGCGCAGGGCTTTCCAGCGTTTGGTACGGGTCACGCGGGCGCTGTGCCGCTGGTGTTGCTTGCGGATGATCATCTTTTCATACCTCGAATGGAGTATTTGCTTGCAGCCCGCCGGACGTGATGGCGGTGATCTCGAGAAAGCCCCGGCTGTCCGGAACCTCCTTGATGCCGTCGATCTCGTAGGCAATGCCCTCGTGCAGGATCATGTCCGTGCGTTCGATGCTCTTGCCAAAGCTGGTCGCGCGAATGACGAAGCGGACCACCAGCTTGTTGTCCCAGGCGGCGGCGCTCAGGCGCTCTGCATCGGAAACGTCGCGACGGCGGGCAGCGACTGGTGTTTCGAAGTCCTGCCAATCGCCGATCCGCCCGCCATAGGCATCCCTGCCGGTTTCCGTGAATCGCTTGATTTGAATCCGCCTGTTCAGGCTTCCGGCGTTCAGGCCCATATCATCCTCGCTTTCTTGACCGGCAGCGCTGCGATCCGTGCGCCTTGGGCCACGGCCAGCACCGATGCCGCCGCCGCGTCGATCCGCCCGGTGCTGCGCGCCTTGGCAAGTTTCAGATTGTTGGCCGGATCGCGCAGGCAGACTGCATCCGCGAAGGCGGAACGCATCAGCAGGGAGGGCCGGGATTTCACCTGGCCGTCGAAGGTGGCGCGGCGGAACCGCTCGCAGTCCTCGCCACCGTCGCGGAATCCCTGGCCGCGCCAGACAAGGGGCGCCCGGATACCCGCGCGTGTGATCGCCTCGCCAAGCTCGGCCTGCTTGAAACGGTCCATCGTGATTGCGCTGATCGGCTGATCCTCGACATGGCGCAGCACCTCGAGCAACCAGGGCGCCACGGGCACCGTCTTGTCGCCCAGCACCGTCAGCTCGCCGCGCTCCTGCATCTCGACGTAGCGCCCGGCCACCCCATCGGACTGGCCGCGATCCAGAAGGCTGGGGGAGCTGGGGAAGGTGCCCAGGGCTTCCAGGCGCCCGGTCTCGGGCCAGTAGAAAGCCGCCGCCGTCATGCTGGCAGAGCCGCCCAGGTCGATCCCGATCACGCATCCGCCCTGGCGCGGGGGCAGCTCTGACACCTCGCAGGCCAGCCATTCGTCCTGTGTGATCAGCGAGTCGCGGGTTTCGCCGCTGACCCGCTGATTGAGGTTGTAAAGTCGGAAGGTGGACAACGCGGACCCGCCGCGCGCAATCGCACGCTTTGCCTGCGCCTCGAGCCATTCAGGGCTGGACCCGATGCCATGAATGGAGCCGGGATTGGCGATCAGGAGGCTTTCGGGATCATCCGCCGGCAGACCGGGGGCGGGCCGGTGTTCCTGTACATAAGTGCCGGGGGCCGGGTCGTCGATCCAGCGGGAAAACGGGTGTGTGTCGTCGCTGGCGGAGGTGCTGATGAGGAAGGCGCGCCCGCCACGCTTGCCAAGGCCCGACAACAGCGCGTGTTCCAGTTCGTCGCCGCGATCCAGCGCCCAGTGCCCGCGTTCGTCCAGGATCACGATTGTCGGGGCGCCGCCCAGGGCGGACTTGCCGTCAGCCGGGATCACGCGCAGGACGTGCCCGCCGCCGTCGCCCTCATAGCGGATTTCCAACCTGGGTGACTTGAGCGGCTGAATCTTGTTCTGCACCTCCGGGGGCAGAGACCGGCAAAAACCCACAACGAAGTCCCAGATGATCCGGCCCTGATCGCGTGTTCGCGCGGCTGCGATGATTTCGCGCCGGGGCTGGCGATCCCAGATGCCCAGGAGACCGCCCAGGCCAAGGCCCGCCGTGATCGCGGACTTGCCGTTGCCGCGCCCGATGCTGAGAACTGCCGTGGAAGTCTCCGGGGCAAGCGCGCCCTCGATGAATTGACGCTGGAAGGGTGCCAACTGCACCAGATTGCCTGCGTTCGGCCCCTCGGGAATGGCGAGGGTTTGCATCCAGGTCATAGCTCTTTCGGCGTGGGTCGCATTTTCCAGTTCGCCGCCGGGAGCGAAAATTGCGAGGTCATCAGCACGGTTTGCCCCACGCACCAGATCGGCGGCATTGGGACCGCCTGCAAAGAGGTCGGGCTGATGATCCGAAGAACGTGCGAGGTCGGGCGCGCGCTCGGGCTTCGGTTCGAGCTTCGATCCGTCCGCTTTGCGCCATTGCCTGTTTTTTTTCGTCGCCTCTGTCATCGTTCCTGCTCTCGCGCGTATCTCTCTGTTCAACCGTTGCTCTATCCCCACCTGCTCAATGGTGAGGTTCGGAGCGAAGGGCATAGGACGACTGCCCACAGCGCGCGGCTGCGGCAGTCCCTATGCCCTCTGCGTGTCGGTCCTGCTCAACGGAGCCGGTCCATCGCTTTGGGCCCGTCCGGTCATGCACTCCTGCCGGTCGGTCGGTTGCTGCTTGCGACACCATGAGCGCGGTGCCGGGGATCGGGCCTCAACCTTTCGGACTGCCCTTTGCCTGTGATCCCGCCCGTGGTAGGCTGTCCGATGTGGAGCCACCGTTGCTAACCCGTTCCACCACATCGGCCCTGCGTCTGGGGTGGCGCGCAGGGTCGCCGCTTTGTCACCTCTCGATCACCTCCACGTCGCCCGGTGCTGCACCCAGTTCTGACAGCAGCCGCCGCATGACCTGCTCTTGCTTGGCTGAGGGGCGCCAAGAGGCGCGCTTGCCATGTTTCGCGATGGATCGGACAAAGCCTTTCAGCCATTCGTCGCTACCCGCCATCACGGCGCGCATGACCAGCGGCCAACGAAGCACGAGGATTTCGTCAAGCTCGCGTGCGGTCATGCCTGCACCCCGCGATACCTGGCCGCGATCCGCGCCATATGCGGCGACGTGGTGAGGCTCTTGGCGTCCATCGGGGAACGCCCGTCATAGTGCAGCGCGGTCTGATCCATGATCGCCTGGGCGAGGTCAGCCGGTATGTCCGTCGCGCTGTCTCCAAACCCTGTCGGGTATTCAATCGTGATCTGTTCCGGCGTGAGGTTGTCGAAGTTGTCGCCAAAGCGGATCAGAGCGCGGGTACCGCCGATCAGGGTAAAGTCGGTGAAGGATGTGCCGTCTATGGTCACGGTCACGTCCGCGTCGTCTGCAACCGGCCCGATGGGCAGGCGCCACACTCTGTCTGTGCCCGGATCAAGGATCACAACCCGGATTGTCTGGGTCAGCAGCCCGATCTGTGCGACCTGCTCGACCTCCTGCGCAGCCGTCCAGGCCATATTTTCTATGGCTGTATCTTCATCCGTACCGTCAACGCGAGCGTGGCATTTGACCGCCTCAAGGTCGAACGGTGCGGAGTTGCTGACGGGAATACGTGAAACAAGCGCCTTCATGCCGCAATCTCCACTTCGCTGATGTATCGGAAAAAGTCCGTTTGGTCGGCGGCGCTCAACGCGTCGAAGGCCGCTGCCGCGTAGGATTTCAGCTCTGCCCGGCTGGCGAGCGCCGCCCAGGACCGGGCCTCATCCATCTGGCCCAGGAATGCCGGAACAGGCGCGCCCGCCGCCCGGATCGCGGCGCGGGCCGTCAGTTCGGCGTGATCGGGGTGTAGGGACCGCAGGGAGGCAAAGGCCAGCGCGGCGCGTTCCTCGTTAGAAAGGCGGGCGGCGGCCACATCGCTGAAACCGGACCACGCGTCAGAGGTGCCGAGGGTGAGCGTGTACCCCAGCATCTTCGACATGCGCTTGTGCGCCGGGGGCATGAAGCGGGACAAGTTGGACTTTGTGCGTTGTCCCACGTTGCCGATGCGTTCTTGCTTTGTCTGTGGGGCGCGCCCTGCGTATATCCTTGAGGCATCACGGTTTCGGCTTGATTCAAAATCCCCCGCCTTCGGGCGTGCCGGTTCGAGTCCGGCCTTGGGTACCAACGAATTCGTGGGTGTGTGGGCACGGCGCACCCTTTGGGCCACGCAGGCCGTTGGGCCACAAGGACCTTTGGACCACACCGAGCGGTCACAAGGTCACTTTCAGTTCTTGATCTGAACTGCGCGCCTGAGCGGCCTTTGACAGGCGCTTTTTGGTAGGCGCTTTCCGTTCGGCCTCGCCTGATGGTGGTCCGCCATGTCTGCTGTCTGTCCGGTCGCGCTCCGTCGCACCTGCCGAGACGCGGTCCGACCGCCCTAAAGCAACCGACCGGGCATTCCTGATCGGTCTTGCCTTTCGTTTACTGGCAAGCGAAATGCGTTCTGGTTCAGAGAGAAAACCGCGGCGTCATCCTTTGCACACTGAAGACCCCGGGTGCTTGAGCCCCCCTTCACCTATGTCGTCGCCTAGTGAGGCGCGTCTCAACAGTCGAAACTATGGGTGTTGTCGCCCCAGACGGTAACCTTGAACTTTTGAAAGGTCTCGTCGAACCTGTAGTTCTGCAGGGGTTTTCGGGTGTCCTTGCGGGTCAGCAGGCGTTTGTCCTCGGTCCGCACGGAGAGGTAGTAAATGCCGTTTCGCGACTCGAAAAGGTTCATCTCCGTATCTGGCTTTACTTCGACGTGTCCCGTCGTCTCCCACTCGTCCGAAGCGTTCTTGTAACTGCGTGCCACAAAAAGTTTCGTGCGACGGCAGTCGTTGCGAATATGGACATGTACGCGGTTGGCTTTGGGCATGTCGCGGGAAAGCCAGGCTTCTTCGTACCCCTTCGCGCGGTAGGCTGAGGTGCCGAAGGATCCGTCGAAGATGCTTTTCATGATCTTCATGCGTTCGTTCGACAACCGTGCGCCTGCGTTGCGCGACTCGCCGCTGCCGGTCAATACGCCGTGCACGGCATAGAGATCGTATTTGTCGGAATAGAACAACACCGGGCTGCCGCTTTGACCCTCGCTGACGTCACAGTCGGACCACATCGCATTGCTTTGCGGTTCCGGCAGCCAAACGTCGCAGTCTTGCTCGAAAACCTGCACGCCTTTCCGTTTCGACGGGTAGCCAATGGTCGTCGCCGATCCAAGTGGGAACGTGGGCTTGCCCCAGAAACCCAGGGTGCCGACGACGTCGCCGGGATATTTCCCCCGGGTTTCCGATTGGCGCAATTCCATGACCGCGATGTCGTTCCGAGGACTCGTGCTGCCCGGGGCGTAGTTCTTGGGATGGTAGACCGTCTTGACCCGGTACTTGTTGTAGGGGGCGTGATCGTGGAATTTCCGGCCGGGAAAGAAAAACAGGTTGCGATGCGCGCGACCGTCCGCGGTGTAGGCGCAATGTGCTGCCGTGATGATGAACTTCTTGTTGATAAGGCTGCCAGTGCAGGTGGTGACGTTGTTCTTGCCCTTGCCGGTCGGCGTGGTTGTAACAAGCTGCCCGACGCGGCGACCGAGTTTTACCAGGTGATCCGGCATCCGGGAGGACTCGGTGCGGTCGTCCCGCCCGATGATCCCGGCGGGTGCTTCGGTGGGCACGGAAAAGCTCAGGGCGGTGACGGAAAAGGCGAGAACAAGGCGGGTGATGCGGTTGATGGGCGCGCAGGGAATCCGGAAATAAATCATTCGTAAAGACTACTTACCAGGTGTGATCGACATCGGGCGAATATGGCTGTCTCCATGCGCCTTTTCAAGTTGGCTCGCGCTGTGGGGGGCAAATTGATGGGGGCAGGTTTTCGCGTTTCATGGCCGAAAATCCGCCTGGGAGCGAAGCCAGATCACATGGTTGATTTCCCCGCTGCCATCCGTCGCTGGCCGTTCGTCATGGCCAGCAGACAGTCGGCTGTTCTCCTTGGCTGCCAGGATCGCAGCGGATCCCCGAGGTCTCGTCGCGCAAGCATAATCCGGTTCAGGTTCGAAGGGGCGTCTCACCCCGATGCCCCGAGCGCCCATGCTGTATAAGGGGGCTTAGGTCGTATCGGATCGACCCGGCGGCGCTTGGCTTTGCAGACCTGCCGCCGGGGAATTCCGGTCGTTCGGCGCGGCGAATGGCGGAAATCGGCCTGCAAAGCGGCGCGAACCTCACAAGGTGCTGTTCAAACTGGTCTTTTGCATCCTGTTGCGTATAGAGATGGTGGCAAGTAGCTCCAGAAGGCTGGGTATGCTGGATCGCGACGACCAGACCGCGAAGGCGATTTACGATGACCTGTTGCATCGGGCGCAACACCTGATCCGGGCGAAAGACTTTGACGGGTATAAAGAGGTCTTTGACCTGCCCTTCGGCCTTGTGAACCTCGATTCTGCGCATGTTCATTCGACGACGGATGATCTGGCCTGGATCTTTGACATCATCCAGCATCGGATCTGCTGCCTCAATCTCAACTCCTATTTCGCGGTCTGCCTCGACGCACAGCGCGTGGACGAGACGACGATTGTCGCGACCCATGAGACCCGGATGATCACGCAGAACCAACTTGTCGGGGACCCGGTGCCCTCGGTGGCTGTTCTGAAACATATTCGGGGGCAATGGCTGTTGCGGGAGGTCTGGAACTTTCGACCGGACCGTTTCGGGACCAGTTTCCTGCGGGTGGAACAAGACACGCGGCCCGCTGCGCAGTGGTCTGCGATGCAGGCCCGTGTCTATGGCGCCCTTGGCGGCGGAACCGGTGTCATGGCGTCCCGGTGACCGCAAAGACCGTTTGCCCGATCGACGAACACCAGTAAGCCGTCTGCCAAGCGGCGGCCACGGCTAGCTGTTGCCGGTGGTGATTTTCCGCTAGCGGAAAACGGTCCGGAACGCGTGGGTGGAACTCATGCGGGGCAAGCCCGGCAGTACCGTTCCTGTCCGTGGGCAAATCGCCAAGGCGATTTGCGCCCTGAATTTCGGCACAAGCCCATCTAACGAGTTGTAAACACGGCAAGGACCGCCGACAATCGCGACCGAATTCTCCCGTGATGCCCGGTCTCCGGAATTGCGGCCGGCCCATCTGCGGAAGTCCTTGCATGATTGTCCCTTTTCACGTCTCCGAAATGCTGCGCCGGGTGCGTCAGCGGATTGCCGGGACGGGTACGCTGCCCGACATGGCCCCCCGGCCAGAGGGCAGCCGTTCATTGCGGATGTCTCCGCGCGTGACCGCCGACATGGTCGCGCGCCTGCACCGTGACTTGGATCTGGATGCGGACAGCGCCGCCTGTCTCCTTGATGCGCAGACCCAAGCGGACCTGCCGCGCTATGCCGCCAATATCGAGAACATGATCGGGACCGTGTCGCTTCCGGTGGGTGTCATCGGACCCTTGCGCATCAACGGGGTCAACGCGGCCGGAGACTATCCCGTGCCGATGGCCACGTCGGAGGCCGCACTGGTCGCCTCTTATGGGCGGGGGGCGCGGGCGGCGAACAAGGCCGGCGGGATCGGCACGGCTGTGCTGTACGAGGGTGTGTTGCGCAGCCCGGCCTTCGTGTTCGACACGCTGCTGGAGGCGGGTCAATTCGTCGACTGGGTGGTGACCGAGGCGGATGCCCTCAAGGCCCGGGCCGAGGACACCACGCGGCACGGGCGGCTGGTCTCTCTGGAGCCGGTGATCGACAACAACGTGGTCTTCCTGCTTTGCCGCTACACGACGGGCGATGCCGCCGGACAGAACATGGTGACCATCGCCACCGAGGCGCTCTGCCGGCATGTCACCGCTCATTGCCCGATCCAGCCGCGCAACTGGTATGTCGAGGGCAATTTCTCGGGTGACAAGAAGGCCTCAGGCCTGGGGATGATCACCGGGCGTGGGCGGAAGGTGAGCGCCTCTGTCGTACTGCCTAAGGAGGTTGTGGAATCCACGCTGGGCACGACGATGGATGCCATGTTGGACTATGGCCGGGTGGCGAACCTGGGCGCGCTCCTCTCGGGACAGTTCGGGGCGCAGGCGCATTTTGCCAACGGCCTGGCCGCCGTCTATATCGCCACCGGCCAGGACGCCGCCTGTGTCGCCGAAAGCGCCGTTGGATATACCCGGATGGAGCGCCGCAAAGAGGGGCTGTTCTGTTCCGTCACCATGCCGTCGATCCTTGTGGGCACCGTGGGCGGTGGCACGGGAATGCCGGCGCAGGCCGCTTGTCTGGATCTCATGGGGCTGCGCGGCGCGGGCCACGGCGAGGCCCTGGCCGAAGTGGTTGCCGCAACCTGTCTCTGTGGCGAGATTTCCATCGTCGCGGCAATGGCCTCGGGCACTTTCGCCTCGGCACATGAAAAGTTGGCGCGCCTCAGATGAGTCCCTTTGAACGTGCCCTGATCTACCAGAAAGAGCGGTTTCCGCTGGCCAAGACCGTGCCGCTGCTGGCGGTGTTCTCCGCAGCCAGCATCACGGTTTCGGCCCTGCTGGCCGGGCGTCCCTTGCCGGGGTTGGGCAGCTATGGCGCCGGGTTCCTGCTGGCCATGATCCTGTTTTTCCAGATGCGCGCGGCAGACGAATGGAAGGACCGCGAGATCGACTGGCTCTACCGTCCAGAACGTCCCATTCCGCGCGGATTGGTGCGGTTGCGGTCCGTGCTCTGGCTGGCGGTGGGGGTGATCCCGATTGGCCTGATCGTGGCGGCGGGGGCCGGTGTGGTCTGGCTGTTGCTGCTGTGCTGGCTTTGGCTGACCCTGATGACGGTGGAATTCGGCGCGCCGGAGTGGCTGCGCGCGCATGTGCTGATCTACCTTCTCAGCCACATGGCGATCATGCCGATCATGGATTTGATGCTGACCGGGATCGAGTGGCGTGGGCAGGGCGGTCCGGCGCCCGGCCTCTGGCTGTTCCTTGCGCTGTCCTTCGTCAACGGTTGCGTGCTGGAGATCGGGCGCAAGACATGGGCGCCCGAGGCCGAGCGCGAAGGGGTCGAGAGCTATTCGTCGCTCTGGGGGGCCGAGCGCAGCGCGCGCATCTGGCTGGCGCTGGTGGCATTGGCGGCGGCACTGCTAGTCGGGTTGGGCGCCGTGTTGGGGCTGTTCTGGCCCTTCGTCGCGCTGGCAGGGCTGGGGCTGGCAGGGGCGGCCTATGTCAGTTTTGCCTTTGCGCGCAGCCCGTCCCCAGCCACGCAGGCGCGGCTGGACGCGGCGGCGGGGCTCTGGGTGCTGGTCTGC
>NZ_JASHJL010000057.1 GCF_030733205.1 Mameliella sp. MMSF_3455 | reverse complement strand
CGGGCCAGCTACCGGAGCACTCCAAGGGGGTCATTTTTGGACGCCTATAGGGGGTTAAGATTGCGTGCCGATTGACAACGGCCCTCGGACCTGAGATCGTACAGAAGCGACGCATACGTCCGCCACCCGAGGAATCTTGCGACGATTTCTGTCCGATACGCGGCCTTGGCATGCGGGATCGACATCATCGCTTGCTGTTTTAGCACCTTGAGGCGGTCGAGTGTCAGAAGGAAGCCTGTCATTCCAATTTCTTCGATGCTTCACGCCAGTGATGAGAAATCTCGGTCTCGACCAAGAGGCGGCTGACAGTCACTGCCCGGTGACCTTCTTCGCGATATCAAAGAATGCATGATCCCGTGACCTTGCTGTCACGGACATTCCAACCTCACGCCCGTTGCTCCAAAAGGACACTCCGGCCTTTTCAAGAGCACTTAGCATCAGCTCGATGCTCTCTTGACGAATGGGCGCGCCACGATCCTCGTTTCCCAATTCCTTCAGCGCCTCTTTTCGGATTTTCTCGGCTTTGCTTTCGATCCTCTTGACCGTGGCGGAAGACACTCCCGCGTTGCCCGCCAGGTCGTTCTGTGACCAATGCAACGCAGTTCTGCCCGCCTTCAGGAGGCCGATGGCCTCACGGCTCATCGAGATTTCGCCCTTTCTTGCCGCTCTTGCCATTGCTTCACCTCCAGAAGTCAGCCCCGAGAGCATCGGGAACGCATGTGGTGCTCGAGTGGAACTGGTCATTCCTTGACGCAGGGCACCGAATCGAGCTACTTTCAGTTTGCCGATATTCGCGCGAAAACTCAAGCTTCGCGTCTCGGGAGCCGGTGTCGTCGAGCTCACTCATACAGCTTGATGATACCGTCGCTCCCGGACCTCGGCGACCGGTTCGAAGCCACTGGTCCAGAGGTCAAAACAAATCCATCGACTTAGGAATTTGTAATGACCTCGTGCAAAGAGCCGGGCAGCGACATCGAACGAGCGCTCAGCCGAACCGAAGCGGCCGCGGCGTTGGGCATATCCGTGCGCTACTTCTTCGACATTCGGAAGAATTTCGAGACCGACTTCGCCGTCTGCGAATGGCGCGGCCGCCGCCCCGTCTTCTACCGCGCTCACATCGAAGGTCTCAGGGAGGCAATGACATGGACAACGAAGGCCTCGAAGCCACCGAGCCATGGGCGCCGAAGTGGAAGAACAACGACTACGAGTGCGACTTCTACGTCCGCGGAAGACGCATACGAAAGCGCCTTGGCATACGCGACGTGAACAAGTCCGAGCTTGCAATTCAGCTTGCCGAGATGGAGTTCGACAAGGCTTGGGAGAAGGTTCTGAACCCCGTGCCGACCTTCGCCGAGGCGGCAAACCTCTACATGAGGCACACGGGGAACCGCCGATACCTCAAGAGGATCATTCGCTATTTTGGTGTACAGACGCGGATCGACGAAATCGATCGTCCGAGGATCCTGCGCGCCGGATTGGACATCGCGGAGCTGAGGTTCAAGGAAACCGGGCGACGCTGGGCGCACACCACAATCGACTGCCAGGTGACGACCCCGATCGTCTCCGTGATCAACTTCATTACCGGCAATCGAAGAGAGCGTCGGAAGAAGAATGTCCGCAGCAGATATCTTTCACCCGCGCAGCTCGAGGCCCTGATCCAGGCCGCAATGGCGCCAGAAACGGCCCATGTCTATGACAAGGACCATCGCCTGCTGAAGATCATCGTTTTCATGGTCGCAACGGGCTGCGGACCTGGTGAAACCTTCGCCGTCAAGGTCGAGCACTTCAATTGGTCCACGAACGAGGTCTGGATTCCGGCCGTCGAGGATGGCGCCGGCAAGACGCTGTCGCGGGCCCGATGGGTCTACCTTCCGGAGCGGGCCATCGATCTGATCGGTGAGTTGCCGAAGAAAGGGCACTCGTTCCTGTCGTCGCGCGGCAAACCGTTCAAACTGAGGGACCATGGTGGCGGGCAGATCGCCAAGCAATTCCGCAAGCTCTGTGAGGCGGCCGGTCTACCCAAAGACGTGGTCTGCTACACGCTTCGACACACCTGGGCGACTTACCACTCGGCGCAGGTCGGCAATCATGACCTTCTCCTCGACCGCGGAGGTTGGGCGAAGTCCGACACCGCGCGCGACTACCGCAAGGCCTATCCGGCAGACTTGGCCGAGCAGCTCTACGCCTATGGGTGGGACTTTGGGCAAGATCCGGTCAACACGCAAAAGTTCACGCAGAAAACGTAAGGGAATAAAGATGTTACAGGAAATGTCCGCTCCCTTAGCAGGGGAGCGCCTTCGACCACTCGGCCACGTCTCCGCCGCCGTGTCTATGCGCGCGAAAGGATGGAAACAAGTCGAAATTGACAGTGAGACGACAAAACCCGCCGGTCTTCATTCCGGGCGGCAGATCTCTCCGCGTGTATGCCCAGAATCGTGCCCGCCATAATCCCAGTCACGATCACCAGCAGAGGCGCCTGAAGCCCTCTTACCGCCGTGCAGGCCTGAGCCGGAACGTTTCGCGTTACGCCAACGGAAAATCGAAAGGGCCGCAAAGGGAAAGCTCATCGTCCACCGGGACAGGGAAAAGGGCGGGCGCTCCGTCTGGGCAAGAGGAATTGTCGCTAGGACGCCGTTGGGCAGCGCGCGGCCCAAACCGTCCAGTCCACCGCCAAGGAGCCGGAGCCAGGACAAAAGTCCCAGGGGCACAACTGCCACCCGCATCACCACGACGCCCATCGCCCCCATGTCCCAGGCCACAACCCCGCGACCCCATCCAGACAGCGATCACCGCAAAGACCCGTCCAGCCTGCAAGGCCGTGGCCACATGCACCAGGAAATCGGCATGGCGGGAAAGACGTTCAGCTTGGCCGGGCGCGCCCATTCCTCTTGGATCGCCTCGGGGCGTCGCCCCGCCTTGAGAGCAGCGCAAGCGCGACTGGTGTCAGCCCTTACCCCTGCGCCAGTCGAAGTACTCAGTCGCCTAGGAGCAGCTCACCAAATGCAAAAAGCCCTCTGCCCAATGGGCAGAGGGCCTTGGCGGCCAGAAATGCCGACCGGAACAGGTCAGGTGTTGAAGAGGAAGTGCAGGACGTCGCCGTCCTTGACCTCGTAGGCCTTGCCCTCGGCGCGCATCTTGCCCGCGTCCTTGGCCCCGGATTCCCCGTTGCAGGTGACGTAGTCGTCAAAGGCGATGGTTTCGGCGCGAATGAACCCCTTTTCGAAATCGCCGTGGATCACGCCCGCCGCCTGAGGCGCCAGCGTGCCGCGCTTGATGGTCCAGGCACGGGCTTCCTTCGGGCCGACGGTGAAATAGGTCTGCAGCCCCAGCAGCTCGTAGCCCGCCTTGATCAGGCGATCGAGCCCCGCCTCCTCCAGCCCCAGCTCCTCCAGGAACTCGGCGGCTTCTTCGGCGTCCAGCTGGCTGATCTCTTCTTCGATCTTGGCGGAAATCACCACGTGGGAATTGCCCTGGGCGGCGGCCATCTCGCCCACCTTGGCCGACAGCGCGTTGCCCTCGGCCGCGTCGCCCTCGTCGACGTTGCAGACATAAAGCACCGGCTTGGAGGTCAGCAGCTGCAGCATCTTCCAGGCCTTGGCATCCTCGTCGTCCACCTCGACCACGCGGGCGGGCTTGCCCTCTTCCAGCGCGGCCAGCGCCAGTTTCATCAGGCGTTCCTGCTGGACCGCCTCCTTGTCGCCACCGCGGACCTTGCGCACGATGTTCTGAAGGCGTTTCTCGATGCTTTCCATGTCGGCGATGATCAGCTCGGTCTCGATGGTCTCGGCATCGGCCACCGGATCGACGCGCCCGTCGACGTGGGTGACGTCGTCATCCTCGAAACAGCGCAGAACATGGGCGATGGCATCCACCTCGCGGATGTTGGCCAGGAACTGGTTGCCCAGCCCTTCGCCCTTGGACGCACCTTTGACCAGGCCGGCGATGTCGACGAAGGTCATGCGCGTCGGGATGACCTGAGCCGACTTGGCGATCCCCGCCAGCTGCGGCAGCCGAGGGTCGGGCACCGCCACGTCGCCCACGTTGGGCTCGATGGTGCAAAAGGGGAAGTTCGCCGCCTGCGCCGCCGCCGTCTTGGTTAGCGCATTGAACAGCGTCGACTTGCCCACGTTGGGCAGCCCCACGATTCCCATCCGAAAGCCCATCAGGCACACTCCATCTTGAATGACGGGCCGCTTCTAGTCGGGCAGCCCCGGGCGTGCAAGCAGCGAGGCGTCCCGTGGCATGCAAAACCCCTCTTCCCGGGGGAAAGAGGGGTTCGTGTGCCTTGAGCTGACGAGGGGATCAGCCGAAGCGGTTCGGGCCCGGGGTCGGCTTCTGGATGAAGAAGTAGATCAGCACGAGAACACCGATCAGCGGGACAAAGATGATGAGATACCACCAGCCCGACTTGTCGATGTCATGCAGGCGGCGCACGCCGATGGCGATCCCCGGGATCAGGGTGGCCAGCGAAAAGACGGTGCCCAGGACGGCGATGCCAAGAAGACCGTCGATGATGCCCAGCACGATCCCAACCAGGAACAGACCGAGCACGGCCCACCAGTATTCGCCACGGTTCGAGCGGCCTTCGAACTTGATGTAATTGGTGAAGAAAAGCTTGATCGCTTCACCCATGCCGACCTGGCGGTCATAGCCGCCGGCACCCGCGTCCATAGTATGGGCCATAATCTGTGTCTCCTGAAAACTGTCCGTGGTCCCTGAGTGGCCCGGATGGTGTCCCCGATCCGGTAGGAGCAATTAACCACCGGACATGTGCGCTCTCAATGGTGGAATACCACCAGTCGCCCGAAAAGCGCGGCAGATCAGGCGGCTGCCGTCTGCCGCGCCAGAATGGCAGGGCTGTGCATCCAGAATCGCCACATCAGCAGTCCAGCCGCCGCCGCAAGCCCCACGACCAGGCCGAACCAGATGCCCTCGCCGCCCCAGTTCAGGGCAAAGCCGAAGATCCAGGCACAGGGCATCCCGATGCCCCAGTAGGCCACGCCGGCCATGATCATCGGAACGCGGGTGTCCTGCAACCCGCGCAACAGCCCGATGTGGATCACCTGGGTCGCGTCGACCACCTGGAACAGCGCGGCCATCAGCAACAGCCCCCGGCCGGTGGCGATAATGGCATCACGCTGGGGATCATCCGGGTCGACAAAGAGGCTCATCAGCGTTTCGGGCAGCGCGACAAAGACCGCCACGGTCAGCGCCGCCGCCACGGCGCCCAGAACCGCAACCACCCGCGCCCCGCGCAGCATGTGATCGAGGTCGCCCCGGCCCAGCGCGTTGCCCGCGCGCACCGTCGCCGCATTGGACAGGCCCAGTTGCACCATGAAGGCCGCCGTCGAGATCTGCAGCGCCACGCCATGCGCCGCCAGCGGGATCGTCCCCAGCCAGCCCATCAGCACGGCAGTGGCGGCAAACAGCGCAACCTCGGCCAGGGTCGTCAGGCCGATGGGCCACCCGAGGTGAAAGACCTGGGCGAACATCTCCCAGTCCGGGCGCCAGAAGCGTACCATCAGTTCATGTTCCGGCAGCTTGATCAGCGCATAGGCCGCCACCAGCACCAGCGAAATCACATGTACCGTGACAGAGGCGATGGCCGCCCCGGTAATTCCCAGTTCCGGCGCGCCCCAGTTGCCGAAGATCAGCGCGTAGTTGGCCAGCACATTGGCCCCCGCCGCGCCCAGCGTGATCCAGAGCACGACGCGCGTATGTTCCAGCCCGGCCAGGTAGTTCTTGAACACCATGACCCCAAGCGCCGGCAAAAGCCCTGTGGCCGCGATGCGCAGGTAGGTCTGCGCCAGCGCCGCCACATCGGGCGTCTGCCCCATGCCCCGCAGGATCGGCCCCGAGAACCAGAACAACGGCAGGGTCACGAAGAAATAGAGGATCGACAGCCACAGCGCCATGCGCGTCGCGCGCCGCACCAGCACCTCGTCCTCCTGCGCTGCGTAGCGGGCAACCATCGGCATGATCGCCCAGGCAAAGCCCGATCCGAACAGGAAGACCGTGAAGAAGAACGACCCCGCCAGGGTCAGCGCCGCCAGTTCCGGCACGCCGTACCAGCCGATCATGATCGTGTCGGTCAGGCCGATGGCGAATTGCGCCAGGTGCCCGCCGATCAAAGGCAGGCCCAGGCGCAGGACGGCGCGCCTGTGGTCGGTATAGGACATGGGCTCGGTCATGCTCTGCCCTTAGTGCCGCCCTTCGCCGGAGGCAAGGGCGCGGGGTGCTTTGCCAGCCGTCCTGTGCTAGTCTTTTAAAAGGCGCCTTGACGGAGCTTTCCAATGGCCGACCCCGTTGATCTTGACCGGCTTTTGCCGGACGCCCGCGCATTCCTTGCGGAACTTGCGGACAACAACGACCGTGACTGGTTTCGGGACAACAAGGCGCGTTATGACAGCCAGCTCAAGCGTCCTTCGGAAAAACTGCTGGCGCGGATTGCCACCTGGCTGAGAGAGACCCGGGGCACGCCGCCCCGGACCAAGCTGTTCCGCCCACACCGCGACGTGCGCTTTTCCGAGGACAAGACCCCCTATCACACCCATCTGCACATGATGTGGTCGCTGCCGGACGGGCGCGTCTGGATGCTGGGGATCTCGCTCGAATATGCCACGCTGGGCGCCGGGGTGATGCAGTTCGAGCCGGCCCAGCTTGACCGCTGGCGCGAGGCGGTGGCCTCGGATCGGGGGGCGGATCTGGTCGCACTGGTGGCAGAGGCCGGATGGCGGGTCGATCCCCCTTCGCTGGAGCAGGTGCCGGACCCCTACCCCGCCGATCACCCGCGCGAGGACATGCTGCGGTGCAAGGGCTACGTCGCCTGGCGCGACAACCTGGACGAGGCCCTGTCCACCGATCCCGCCGCCAGCATCAAAGAGGGGATCACCGAATTCACCCCCCTGATGGACTGGCTGGGCGAGATCGCCTGAGGTTCAGGTCCGGCGCGTGCCCGGGTGCAGCATCTTGCCCAGGATGTGATCCGACCGATGGATGACATGCCCTGCCCCGCCCACGATCAGCGGATCGGGCGCACGGACGATCCTGTGATCCTTGTCCGGGTAATCCAGTGTCGACAGGAAATGCCGCATGCAGTTCAGCCGCGCGCGTTTCTTGTCGTCCGACTTGATCACCGTCCAAGGCGCGTCGGCGGTGTCGGTGTAAAAGAACATCGCCTCCTTGGCCTCGGTGTAATCGTCCCACTTGCCCAGGCTGGCCTTGTCGATGGGCGACAGCTTCCACTGTTTCAGAGGGTCGGTCTCGCGGCTCTGGAACCGGGCCAGCTGCTCTTCCTTCGTGACCGAGAACCAGTACTTGTACATCCGGATTCCCGACCGGACCAGCATCCGTTCCAGCTCCGGGGTCTGGCGCATGAATTCCAGGTATTCGTTCGGCTCGCAGAATCCCATCACCCGCTCGACGCCCGCGCGGTTGTACCAGGACCGGTCATACAGGACGATCTCGCCCGAGGTGGGCAGGTGTTCGATGTAGCGCTGGAAATACCACTGGCCGCGCTCCTGCTCCGTCGGCTTGTTCAGCGCCACGACACGCGCGCTGCGCGGGTTCAGGTGTTCGGTGAACCGCTTGATCGTGCCCCCCTTGCCGGCGGCATCGCGGCCTTCGAACAGCAAAACGAATTTCTGCCCCGTTTCCTGGGCCCAGAGTTGCACTTTCAGCAGTTCCGCCTGCAGGCGCGCCTTGTCCCGTTCGTAGGCGCGGCGCGATACCTTCTTGTCGTAGGGATATTCCCCGGTCTCGAAGGCGCGACGGATCTCGTCCGGGGTCGGGTGATGGCGCTCTGCGCGGGCGGGCAGCGTTACGGCGACGGGTTCCGCGACGGCTGTTTCCGCTTCGGCGGCTGGCTCTGGCGCAGCAACGGAATCGACGGCATTGGCAATCGTCTGGTCTTCTGCGGGGGCGGTCTGGACTGGCGGCATGAGGTCTCCTTCAATTCATGGCCCCATGATCGCATGCACCCGGCACTCCCGCTTTGCGGCACGTCAAGAAACCGTCACGAAAGCTTCACCTTTTTCCATTTTCCGGGCGCCATTGATTTTCCCCCGCACATCCGGCAAGAGGCAAAAGCCTTGCAGGGAGTGAGCCATGACACGCATCGATTCCACCTTCGCCCGGTTGCAAGCCGAGGGACGGAAAGCCTTTGTCGCCTACATCATGGCGGGCGATCCCGACATCGAGACCTCGCTGTCGGTGATGAAAGGCCTGCCCAAGGCAGGTGTTGACGTGATCGAACTGGGCCTGCCCTTTACCGATCCGATGGCCGACGGCTCGACGATCCAGCTGGCCGGCCAGCGCGCGCTCGAAGGCGGGATGACGCTGGACAAGACCCTGCAGATGGTGCGCGACTTCCGGGCCGGGGACAATGACACCCCGATCGTGCTCATGGGCTATTACAACCCGATCTATTCCCGCGGGGTCGACACCTTCCTCGACCAGGCCAAGGAGGCCGGGATCGACGGGCTGATCATCGTCGACCTGCCGCCCGAAGAGGATGACGAACTGTGCATTCCCGCGCAGAAGGCGGGCCTGAACTTCATCCGCCTCGCGACGCCCACCACCGACGACAAGCGCCTGCCCAAGGTGCTGCAGAACACCAGCGGTTTCGTCTACTACGTCTCGATCACCGGGATCACCGGCGCGGCGGCGGCAGAGGCGGCGGATGTCGGCCCCGAGGTCGCGCGCATCAAGGCCAGGACGGATCTGCCGGTGATCGTCGGCTTCGGCATCCGCACCCCCGAGACCAGCCGGGCCATCGCCTCCGTCGCGGACGGCTGTGTCGTGGGCTCGGCCATCGTGGGTGAACTGGCCTCCGGCAAGCCGGTAGACGAGGTCCTGTCCTTCGTGTCGGGCCTCGCCGGCGGCGCTCACTCGGCCTGAGCCAGCAGCAGCCGGGCCATCACCGCGATCAGTTCCTCGCGGCGGACCGGCTTGGCCACATGGGCATCGACGCCCTGCCGCAGGTAGCTGGAAACCTGGTGCGTCATGGCATTTGCCGTCAGGGCGATGATGGGCACGCTGCGCAACTCGCGCGCCGCCTCGACCTCGCGGATCATGGCCGCCGCCTCCAGCCCGTTCATGACCGGCATGTTCACATCCATCAGGATCAGGTCATAGGCGTCGGCGAAATGCGCCTCGACCGCCCCTGCCCCGTCGTGGACCATGTCGATCCGCAAAGGGTAGCGCCGCAAGAGCAGGCGCAGCACGCGCTGGTTGGTCTCGCTGTCCTCGGCCACCAGGATGCGCCAGTCCCGCGCCATCAGCACCGCGTTCGCCGCTTCCGCCGAACTGTCGACAGAGCGCGGCCGGGGCCGCGCGTCGCACACATTGACCCGCGCGATAAAGCGCGCCCCGCCCCCCGGTGCAGGTTCATGCACCAGGTCGCCCCCCAGCAGCCGGCAGATCCGCCGTGAAATCGTCAGGCCCAGTCCCGTGCCGCCGAACTTGCGCGTGATCGAGGCGTCGGTCTGCGTAAAGGCCTCGAACAGGCGGTCACGCCGTTCTGGCGGCACGCCGGGGCCAGTATCGCATACCTCGATTTCCAGCACATCGCCCCTGCGCCGCAGGTCGACGTAGACACCGCCGGTGGCGGTGAACTTCAGCGCGTTTGACACCAGGTTGTTGATGACCTGCCGCAGGCGCGTCGGGTCGCAACTGATCCAGCCGCGTGCCCGCGCGTCCTGACGCACCCGAAAGTCCAGGCCCTTGGACTCGGCGCGAGGCTCATGGATCTGGCGGACCTCCTGACAAAGCGCATTGAGGTCGAAATCGCGCGTCTCCATCTCCATCTTGTGGGCTTCGATCTTGGACAGGTCCAGAAGATCGTTCAGCAGTTCCAGCAGCGACAGCCCGCAGGACTGGATGATTTCCGCCATCTCGCGCTGTTCGCCCTGCAGGTCCTCGCTTTCGACCAGGGCGGTGGCCATGCCCAGGACACCGTTCAGCGGGGTTCGGATCTCATGACTGATCATGGCCAAGAAACCGCTCTTTGCGGCGCTGGCGCTTTCCGCCGCGGTCTTGGCCTGTTCCAGTTCCCGGGTCCGTTCCCGCACCGCCTCTTCCAGGGCGGCGGCCTGTGCCTGCAGGGCGGCGTTGGCCTCGAACAGGGCGCGGCTCTTGCCTTCCAGCAGGCGCTCTGCCTCCTTGCGCGCGGCGCGTTCCCGATCATAGCGGCGGCGCAGGACCCTGCCGTCATCCGGCGCGCTGACTGCAGCAGATCCCATGCCTCATGTCTCCAGCCGCACGTCAAAGACCGCCTCGCGCGGCGAGACGCGGTTCAGCCCGATCTGCGCGCCCTGCCCGAAATGATCCACGCAGGCCTCGATCAGGCCGTGGCAAAAGGCGACGAGAGGACGTTCGGACCGGTAGGTCATCCGCAGGTGATCCGGCCCGACCCAGGTCGTGTCGAAACGCGGCAGTTCCGCGTCCGAATACAGCTTGCGCACCTCGACGTGCACCTCGCTCTCGATCGCGGCAAGCATATCCAGCACGGTCGTCTTGTCCGCGAAGAACTGCGGATAGGTCTGCACGAAACGGCCATGCATCCAGGCCCCGAACTTGCGCTGCAGGTCGTCGGTGGGGATGCCGGTCAGGTCGCTGACAGCGCCGACGATGCGCATCAGCTCCCCGCAGGGGTAATTCCCGACCGATGTATAGGCCGCGCCGGACTCGAGGTCGAGCTGGTCCAGGATGTCATCCACCGCCTCCTCGCCGATGGCCTGTTCCGCCATCTCCAGCAGTTCCGTGAACACGATGCCCTTCATCGGCCTCTCTCCTTGACCTGTTTGATCTTGCGTAGCGCAGGTCGATGAAGAGGGCCTTAAGAGTCGCATTGCATGAATGTCCCGGCATTGGTAATCGCTTCTTACCAATTCCCACGAAAGCGCCATGCCATGCCCGTCATTACCGAAATCGAGGACCTCAAGCGCATCTATCGGCGACGCGTCCCGAAAATGTTCTACGATTACTGCGAGTCCGGCAGCTGGACCGAGCAGACCTTTCGCGAGAATTCTTCGGATTTCGACGACATCTACCTGCGGCAGCGGGTGGCCGTGGACATGTCGGGCCGGTCGACAAAGACGCAGATGATCGGCCAGGACGTCTCGATGCCAGTGGCCCTGGCCCCGGTGGGCTTGACGGGGATGCAGCACGCCGACGGCGAGATCCTCGCCGCCAAGGCGGCCGAGAAATTCGGCGTGCCCTTCTGCCTGTCCACCATGTCGATCTGCTCGATCGAGGACGTGGCCTCGAACACCTCGGCGCCCTTCTGGATGCAGGTCTACACGCTGCGCGACGACGAGTTCATGCAGAACCTCTTTGACCGCGCGAAAGAGGCGAAATGCTCTGCCGCCGTGATCACGGTGGACCTTCAACTGCTGGGGCAACGCCACAAGGACCTGAAGAACGGCCTGTCGGCCCCACCCAAGCTGACGCCGAAATCCGTGGCCAACATGATGACCAAGGTCGGTTGGGGCCTGAACATGCTGCAGACAAAGCGGCGGTTCTTCGGCAATATCGTGGGCCACGCCAAAGGCGTGACCGACCCTTCGTCGCTGGTCAACTGGACCGCGGAAAGCTTTGACCAGTCGCTGAACTGGGACCGCATCCGCGAGTTCCGCAAGATGTGGGACGGCCCGCTGATCATCAAGGGCATCATCGACCCGCGCGACGCACTCGAGGCCTGCAATGTCGGTGCGGATGCCATTGTCGTCTCCAACCACGGCGGACGGCAGCTGGACGGGGCCTTGTCCTCGATCCGCGCGCTGGAGCCGATCGTCGATGCCGTGGGCGACAAGATCGAGGTCCACATGGACAGCGGTGTGCGCTCTGGCCAGGACGTGCTCAAGGCGCGCGCACTGGGAGCCAAGGGCGCCTGGATCGGCCGCGCCTTCGTCTACGGACTGGGCGCGATGGGCGAGGCCGGCGTGACCCGCGCGCTGGAGGTCATCCACAAGGAACTGGACCATTCGATGGCCCTCTGTGGTCACACCGACATCGAAACGGTGAACCGTGACATCCTGATGGTGCCCCGGGGCTTCTCCGGCGACTGGGAATGACGGGTTAACCCACTGTTAATGAATGAAAATGTTTCGCGCGCGAAACACGACCCCGGCGGATCACTCTGCCGGGGTCATTTCGGTTGACGTCGCCCGCCGGACCAGCGGGACCAGCACCAGCGGGATCACCAGCATCAAGGCCCCGACCACCGCGAAGGAAGCGCCAAGGCCAAAGCCCTCGGCCAGACCGCCCATCAGCGGCGGGCCGACAAAGAAGCCCGCATAGCCCAGCACCGCCACCCGGCTGATCGCCAGCGCCTTGAACTCGTTCGAGACCAGCCGCCCGCACCATGAAAAGGCCATCGGCGCCACCACCGAGACACCCAGCCCCAGCACCGCGAAACCGGCGTAGGCCACGGCCAGCCCCGGCGCAAAGGCCGCCGTCACCGCGCCCAGGCAGGTCAGCATGGCCGCAAGCCGGATCACGACTGCCTCGCTCACACGCTGCGCGACCAACTGGCCAGAGAAACGCCCCACGGCCATGGTCACGCCCAGGATCGCCGGCCCCAGGGCGCCCTGCGCGGCCCCGGCGCCCAGCGTGCGTTCCAGGTGCAGCGCCGACCAGCCCTCGGTCCCCTGTTCGGCCAGGAACCCCAGCAGGACGATGGCCCCCAGCGGCGCCAACACCCACCAGGACAGCGGCGCGGCGGGCGGCGCGCCCTCTTCGGGTGGCGCCTCGCGCACGGGGGCCAGCGCCATCTGCAGGCACAGCGCCACAACCGGCAGGGCCAGCGCCGCGAAAACCGCGAAGGGCGACCAGCCCGCCTCACGCGCCAGCCCCGTCATCAGCGCCGACACCGCGTAAGAGGCGGAATAGATCCCGTGGTTGAGATTCATCAGCGACCGCCGGCTCTGCCCCTCCAGCATCGATAGGCGGGCGTTCATCGACACGTCCAGCGTGCCGGAGGCCATCGCCGCCGCCATCATCGCCAGCGCAAAGCTGACACCGCCCCCGGCCAGCCCCGGCAACAGGAAGGCCAGCGCCATCAGCAGGCCGGAAACCGGCAGATCGCCGCTGCCCAGCCGCCGCTGCGCCAGCGGCGCCAACCACATGGCCAGCACCGCGCCAGCGGCAGAGACCAGCATCGCAAGGCCGAACCCGCCATCGGACAGGCCCACCTGCGGCTTGAGATCGGGCACCAGGGCCGCGAAGGCGCCCCAGTAAAGCCCCACGGCCACGAAACCCGCCGCTGGCCCCCGGCTGATGACAAGATCGCGCAACATGGGGATCGCCTGCCACGGGCCGCCGCCCTCGTCCAGCACGAAAGCGACCGGGCCCGGGGACGAATCCGCTTGCCAATCGGGCCGATCCGGTTTACCGGCACGGCTTCACGCGGGGTGACAGCCTTGGAGGCACCCTGCCCTTTTAGATGGAGATACAATATGGCTGGTGAGATTCCTGATCTCAACGCCCAGGAACGGACGGGGACGGGCAAGGGCGCCGCTCGTCAAGCACGCCGCGACGGCATGGTTCCGGGCATCGTTTTTGGTGGCGACAAAGAACCGCTGCCGATCAATCTGCCCTTCAACGATCTGCTCAAGCGCCTGAAAGCCGGTCGCTTCAAGGCGACGCTCTTCAACCTCAAGGTCGATGGCCACGAGGACGTGCGCGTGATCTGCCGCGACGTGCAGCGTGACGTGGTCAAGGACCTGCCGACCCACGTCGATTTCCTGCGCCTGCGCCGCACCACCAAGATCAACCTCTACATCCCGGTTGAATTCGTGGGCGAAGACGTGGCCCCCGGCATCAAGAAGGGCGGCGTTCTCACCGTTGTTCGCCCGGAAGTCGAACTGATCGTGACCGCGGGCGACATCCCCGAGAAGATCACCGTCGACCTGTCGACCCTGAAAATCGGCGACATCGTCCACATCTCGGACGTGACCCTGCCGGAAGGCACCAAGCCGACGATCGACCGCGACTTCGTGATCGCCAACATCTCGGCACCGTCCGGCCTGGCCGCACAGGAAGCCGAGGAAGAGGCTGAAGCCGCCGCAGAGGCTGCTGCAGAGAGCGCGGCCTCCGAAGACGCCTGACAGGCCCTTCGCTGAGACGATTTCGAACCCCCGCCCCTTCGGCGGGGGTTTTGCTTTGCCGGATCGCGTCTCAGCCAGATTTGCGCGCCATGTGACAGGCAAAGAGGATCGCGCCGTAAAAGCTCCCGGAAGCGACCCGTGCGGCGATTTCGTCGCGAAACCCCTGCGCCAATGCCTCCGTACAGTCCCCCGCCGCGGTGGCGGCCGTGACACCGCGCGCCAACAGCGACTGGATATAGGCGGGCCGCTCGGTCTGGACGAAACCGTAGGCCCGGCTTTCGGGCGCCTCGAAGCCTGCCTCGCGCATCATCCTTGGCAGGTGCCGCATGATATAGGGGGCATGGATCAGGTTCCGCTGCGTCGAGACCATCGCCGCCTGCAGCGGATCACCGTCGAAAAGCGCGACCGTATTGGTCGCGTAATCGCCGTCGAAGACCGCCAGCACGCCACCGGGCCGCAACAGACGCCAGGCCTCGGCCAGGGCGGCCGCCGGATCGGCAAGGTGGGAATAGACCGTGTGGGCCACGACAACGTCGGCCGCCTCTTCCGGCTGCCCGGTCCGCACCGCGTCCCCCATGGCAAAGCGCACCCCGTCACGCGCCGCGAACCTCGTACGGGCGCGGGCCAACAGCCCCTCGGCCGGGTCGATCCCGACCAGCCGCCCGGGCCGCAGATGGCGCAGGATCATCTCGGTGCTGGACCCGCCGCCGCAGCCGATTTCGACCACCTCGGCCCCCGGCCCCGGCAGTCGCCCCAGGTAATCGGCGCAGATCTCCTGCATGGCCGGATCGGCGATCCGGTCTTCCATCGAGGCCGCGATGGCCTCGAGGACGCTGTCGGGCTGATCGGCAATTTGCAAGTAGAGATCGGGCATCGGGTGTCCTTTCCTTGCCCCATCCTACCTCAAACCCGCATTTTCTCCGACGGTCTTCAGGCCGTCAGCACCTGCACCGCCTCGAAGATTTCCAGCTCGGGCGCCTCCAGGTACATGTGCGCCGAGCTCTTGGCCCCGCCATGGGCGGCGCGAAACGCCTCGGACCGGGTCCAGTTCGTGAAGCTCGCCTCGTCCTCCCACAGCGTGTGCGAGGCATAAAGGATGTGGTCGTCCCGCTCCGGCCCCTTCATCAGGGCAAAGCTGCGAAACCCGGGCACGCTTTTCAGGTGGCTGTCGCGGTTTTTCCAGAGGGTTTCAAAGGCCTCGACCTCGGATTTGATCACCTTGAACCGGTTCATGGTTAGGTACATTCCGCTCTGCCGTTGTGATCCATGCCGCCTCTGGCCTACATAGGGCGCAGGCGATCTCGGAGGGCACAGTGCAGATATTCGTTGGTCTCGGCAATCCCGGCACGAAATACGCCGGCAACCGGCACAACATCGGCTTCATGGCGCTGGACCGGATCGCCGAGGATCACGGCTTTGGCCCCTGGAAGGCCAAGTTCCAGGGACAGTTGGCCGAAGGGCGGCTGGGCAGCGAAAAGGTGCTGCTGCTGAAGCCCGAGACCTTCATGAACCTCTCGGGCCAGTCGGTGGGCGATGCGATGCGCTTTTACAAGCTGGAACCGGGTGACGTGACCGTGTTCCACGACGAGCTGGACCTGGCCCCGGGCAAGTGCAAGGTCAAGACGGGCGGCGGCCACGCGGGCCACAACGGGCTGCGGTCGATCCATGCCCATATCGGCGAGGCCTACCGCCGCGTGCGTCTGGGCATCGGCCATCCGGGCCGCAAGGAGCTGGTCGCGGCCTATGTGCTGCATGATTTCCACAAGGCCGACCAGGACTGGCTGGACGATCTATTGCGCGGGGTGTCGGACGGTGCACCGCAGCTTGCCGCGGGCGATGCGGGCAAGTTCTCGAACGCCGTCGCACTGCGCACGGCCCCGCCCCGGTCCTCGAAGACACCGGAGACGCCCAAACCCGCGCCGGCTGCGAAACCCGCCCCGCCCGAGGACACGGGCGGCGAGGAAGAGAGCCGCAACCCCTTGCAACGGCTGGTGGACAAGTTCCGATGAAAAGCACGCGCTTCGCGGCCATCGCTCTTGTTGCGCTGGTAGGTGTGGGTGCCGTCGGCGTTGGCTATCGCGATGAACTGGCGCGCCTGCGGGCCACGATGACGCTGTTTGACGAGGGCGAAATCGTGGCCAACTTCAGCCATATGGACCGGCTGTTCGAGACGGTCCCGATCCCCGCCACCACCAGCGCCGTCCCACTGCCCGAAGGCCCCGCAATGGAGATGCCGGCGGATTGGCAGGCCTGGCTGGACCGGCGGGCCGTCACGGGGGCGATTGTCCTGCGCGGCGGAGAGATCGTGCACGAGAGCTATCACCTGGGCACCGGGGCCAAGGATCTGCGCATCTCGTGGTCTGTGGCCAAATCCTATTTGTCCGCGCTTTTCGGGATCTTGCTGAAACAGGGTCATGTGGACAGCCTGGACGACCCGGTGGTGAAATACGCGCCGCAACTGGCGGGCAGCGCCTATGACGGCGCCACCATCCGCAACGTTTTGCAAATGTCCACGGGCGTGGTCTTTGATGAGGACTACCTGGATTTCTGGAGCGACATCAAAAAGATGGGGCGCATCCTTGCGCTTGGCGGCTCGATGGACGGATTTGCCGCCGGCCTGGACGAAACGGATCAGGCTCCGGGCGAACGCTGGCGCTATGTCTCGATCGACACGCATGTCCTGTCGATGGTTGCCCGCGGGGCCACCGGGCGATCCCTGCCGGACCTGCTTGCGGACAACCTGCTGGATCCGATGGGCGTGTACGGGGATCCCTACTACCTGTCAGACGGTTACGGTGTCGCCTTCGCGCTTGGGGGCCTGAACCTGACACTGCGCGACTATGCCCGACTGGGAGAGATGTATCGCGCTGGCGGCCGCTTGCAGGGCAAGCAGATCGTTCCGGAAGCCTGGGTGAACGAGAGCACCAGGCCCTCGGCGCGTACGGACGAGGGACAGCTGCAATACGGCTATCAATGGTGGATGCCGGCGGACGCCCGCGAGGGCGAGTTCATGGCGCGTGGAATCTATGGCCAATACGTCTACATCGCCCGGCAGAGCGGCACCGTAGTGGCGATCACGGGCGCGGATCGCGGCTTTCGCGAGGCCGGGGCCTTTGACGATGCCCTGCAGATGTTCCGCCGCCTCGCCGACCAATAAGGGAGAGCGCAATGCTGGAAAAAGACCCTTCTTTCAATGTCCTCGGCGGCCCTCTTGAGTCCTGTTCTCAAGACCCCCTGACCGGGTTCTTTCGCGACGGACATTGCAACACCTGTGCCGAAGACCGGGGCAGTCACACGGTCTGCGCAGTCATGACCGCCGAGTTCCTCGCCTACTCCAAATACGTCGGGAACGACCTGTCGACGCCGCGACCCGAGTTCCATTTTCCGGGTCTGAAGCCCGGGGACCACTGGTGTCTCTGCGCCGGGCGCTTTCTGCAGGCCCATGACGAGGGCTGTGCGCCGCTGGTGAACCTCTCGGCGACACACCGGGGCGCGCTGGACATCGTGCCGCTGCGGATACTTGAGACCTATGACTGGACGGACCGGGGCTGAGACGCCCCCTGCGCGCCGGAGCGGCGGAATTCGTGCCCCACGAGGGCGCGCTTAACCCGCCTTTAACCATTCTCCGCCCATGATCGTCTCAAGGGCTGGTTGCCCGGATATCTCCTGTTTGCTTTCAGGACCGCGATCTGTCCCCATGCCCCTCCGACCTGGGGACAGATCGCGAACCTGCCGCCCTGGTCCGACCGGCGCGGCTTTTCCCTGGGCGTCGATCCTTTGCATGACACGCCTCGTGCCGTCGTGCCCCCTTGGCCATGCTCAGAAACGCCCGGATCGCGTTCCTTTCCCGCGCCGCGGGATCACCCTGGCCCCTTTCCCTGCGCATCTTTAGACAAGGTCGGATGACGCAGCGGCGTAGATCGTCGGTCAGTCAAAGCGTTCGGGATCTGAAAGGCTTCACGATGGTGTCGCGTTTGACGGAGGCTCTGGCGGGTCCGCCGCGATCAGGTCGTCGATGAACAGGCTCAGAAGCTGTGGCCGTCCCGTCACCTGGGCCTTGCGATAAATGGCGTTGGTCTGCGCCTTGACCGTGCCCTCGGAGGTCCTGCGCACCTCTGCGATCTCGGCGGTGGACAGCCCCTTGATCGCCATCAGCGCCACGTCCCGTTCGGCGGGGGTGAGGCTCCACTCTTTGAAATGTTCGTCCAGCACTTCCATGAAGGCACCCCGTGCCAGACGCAGGCTGTCTTCGGCCCGGGCCCGGGCGCGCAGGCTGCGTGCCAGCAGCGTCGCGGTAACGCCCAACCCCACGATGAGTCCGATGGCGGCGCTGATCTGGATCAGTTCGTAGATCGCCCAGGGAATGGGGACGCTGCGCAGGCCAAGGCGCGTCGACAGGATGTCGTTCAGGAAGAACCCGGCACAGCAAAGCTGGAAGGAAAACAGCATGCCGATTCCGATTCGGGTCTTCACGCCAGACGGCTCCATTGGCGAAACGGCATGACCACGAGGGCCACGCCGGATTGCAGGGTTTGGGATGGTTACATGTCCTGGGCGCAAGAATGCACCTGCCGCGACCGAACAGGCAAGCCCGAGGAGCGGCGGGAAACCGCCTATTTGAGACCGGAAGCCCGGTCGCGCCCCGGCGGCTCGGCCCCGGGCTTGTCATCGGACCGACCGGGGGGATCGCCCTTGTCCCGCTGCCCGGGCCGGCCGTCCTTGTCCTTCTGTCCCGGACGGCCGTCCTTGTCATTTTGTCCCGGAGGGCCGTCCTTGTCCTTCTGCCCCGGCGCTCCTTCGTTCGGTGGCGCGGTCCCGGGGTCCGCATCGGGCGGAGCCGTGGTGCCCGCATCCGCCGCCTCCGGCGGCGTGGTCCCGACAGGCGGCGTATCGCCATGCGCCAACGGCGCACTGCCCGCGCGTCGCTTGTCCGTCGTGTAGAGATAGTCGCGCAGGATCGCCCCGGTCGAGGGGTTCAGCACCACCTCGCGCCGACCCTCGGGCCCCAGCGCGATGATCTGGTCGTAACCCAACCACGTGCGGCGAACCCGGAAACTGGAAAAGCCCTGGTCCGTCAGGCTCTGGATCACGCGGTCGCGGTAGGACTGCGCCGCCGCCGGAGACGTGCAGAGCAGACCGGCAATCAACCCGAGACAAATGAGGGCAAACCGCATGGCGCGCTCACACGGCCACGAACCAAGCGCCCGTGCTTGTCTTGCGCGTCGTCGACATGTCATCGGGCTGGCGCGGGCGGTGGTGCTTGGTCATGAGCTTGAGCTTGGTCGAGGGGGTGACCAACGTGGTCATTGTCATCATCAAAGTGGTCGTCGGGGTCATGGCCATGACGGTCTGCGTTCGTGTGATCCGGGTCTTTAACATGACACTCATTCACCTGCGGGTCATCCCCTGCGGGAAGACAGTGGAAAATATGTCGGCCACCTGCCGAGGCCTTGCACCGATGACCGCGTTCCGTGAGCGTGACTTGGCCCGGTACGGGGAACCGGACGGGTGCGGTCGGGGACCGGTGTGGGACATCCGGCGCCGGCAGGTGGCCGACGAGTTTTACCGATCAATTCGGCAACCTCGGTCACTCTGCCCGCTGCGCATCGGGGTTGGAACTCAACAGGGGTTTATCAGCGGCGCCCTAAACCACATGCAGACGCCCATAAACCGAAGTTTATGGGCGTCAAACCATTGATTCAAAAGGATGCGCTCAGATCACCCCCGAAAGGGCCGGATCAGCCTGCGCTGCGGCCCTCGGTGCCTGACATGTCGACGCCCAGGTGCTTGGCGACGGTGAAGATGTCCTTGTCGCCCCGTCCGCACATGTTCATGCAGATGATGTGATCCTCGGGCAGGTCAGGCGCGATCTTGGCGACATGGGCCAGCGCGTGGCAGGGCTCCAGCGCGGGGATGATGCCCTCGGTTTCGCAGCAGAGCTTGAAGGCTTCGAGGGCCTCCTTGTCGGTGATCGAGACGTATTGCGCGCGGCCCACGTCATGCAGCCAGCTGTGCTCCGGACCGATGCCGGGATAGTCCAGCCCGGCGGAGATCGAGAAGCCTTCGAGGATCTGGCCATCGTCGTCCTGCAGCAGGTAGGTGCGATTGCCATGCAGCACGCCCGGACGTCCGCCGGTCAGCGAGGCGCAATGCTCCATCTTGTCGTTCACACCCTTACCGCCCGCCTCGACGCCGATGATGTTGACTTCCTTGTCGTCGAGGAAGGGAAAGAACAGGCCCATCGCGTTCGAGCCACCGCCGATGGCGGCGATGATCGTATCGGGGTTGCGGCCCTCTGCCTCGTGCATCTGTGCCTTGGCTTCCTTGCCGATGATCGACTGGAAGTCGCGGACCATCGCCGGATAGGGGTGCGGGCCCGCCACGGTGCCGATGCAGTAGAAGGTGTCGCGCACGTTGGTCACCCAGTCGCGCAGCGCGTCGTTCATCGCATCCTTGAGCGTGCCGCGACCGGAGGTGACAGGCACGACCTCGGCGCCCAGCAGCTTCATCCGGAAAACGTTGGGCTGCTGGCGTTCGACGTCATGCGCGCCCATGTAGACGACGCATTTCAAGCCGAACTTCGCGCAGACGGTCGCGGTGGCGACACCGTGCTGACCGGCGCCGGTCTCGGCGATGATGCGGGTCTTTCCCATGCGGCGGGCAAGGATGATCTGGCCCAGCACGTTGTTGATCTTGTGCGCGCCGGTGTGGTTCAGCTCGTCGCGCTTCATGTAGACCTTGGCCCCGCCCAGGCGTTCGGTCAGCCGTTCGGCGAAATACAGCGGCGAGGGGCGGCCGACGTAATGCTTCCACAGGAAGTCCATCTCGTCCCAGAAGCTCTGGTCCGTCTTGGCCTTTTCGTACTCGGCCTCGAGGTCGAGGATCAGCGGCATCAGCGTCTCGGAGACGAAGCGCCCGCCATGGATACCGAAACGGCCCTTTTCATCGGGTCCGGTCATGAAGCTGTTCACGAGATCGTCCATAACACCTCTCCTCTGTCTGGCTGTCTGAATAGGGCATTTGGGGCGCCGGTGACCAGAGGCAAACAGAACGAAAAACGCCCCTGGAAGCTGTCCAGGGGCGCAGGAGGACGAATTGTCCCGTTCAGCCGCGGAACATGACCTTGCCCTTGCGACCCGTGGCGCGCGCGGCGGTCGCGGCCTCGGCCCCCTCGTCGAGCGAAAAGACCTGGTCGACCGTCATCGGCAACTTGCCCTGGGCCGCCAGGGTGACCAGTTCGGTCATCAGCCGCTTGCGGTCCTCGCCAGACATCTCTTCGATAACCTTCTTGCCCCAGAAGCCTTTCAGCGTGATGTGCTTGAAGATGATCGGCCCGGTGTCCAGTTGTAGCGGCGCGCCGGTCGCGGTTCCGAAAGTCACGAGCAGGCCCTCGACCCCCAGCAATTCAACGAGGTCGGCGCCCATGTCGCCGCCGACCGAGTCGACCGCAGCGCGCGCCCCCTCGGGCCCCAGCAGCGCCTTTGCCTCTTCGATCCAGTCCTTGCCCTCGGTCACCAGCACGTTTTCGATACCCAGTTCGGTCAGCTCTGCCTTCGCGGCGTCGCGACGGACGAGGTTGAGCACCTTGACGCCGCGGGCTTCGGCGAGCTTGGCCAGGATCTTGCCCACCGCGCCGTTGGCCGCGGTCTGGACGATCCAGTCGCCTTCGGAGACATGCAGGAACTCAAGCAGCGAAATGGCCGAAAAGGGCATTGCGACCAGCTGGGCACCGGCCTCGTCGGAAATCGCGTCAGGCAGTGGCACGACACCGGCGGCAGGGGCCGTGAAATACTCGGCCCATGTGCCCATTGCGCCGGCCGAGGTCACGCGCTTGCCCAACAGTTCCTGCGGGACGCCCTCGCCCAGCGCCTCGACGACGCCGACGGCCTCTGTACCGCCGATGGCGGGCAATTCCGGTTTCACGCCGTAGGAGCCATGCACGGTCCAGAGGTCGTGGTTGTGGATCGTCGACAGGATCGTCTTCACCAGCACCTGACCGGCACCCGGCTTTGGCGCATCGACGTCGGCGGTCTTGAGAACTTCGGCAGGCTCGCCGAATGTTTCGTGAATCACGGCTTTCATCAGGTTTTCCTTTTTCGGAGTGTTCAAGCCCGCAAACGTGCGCGGGCGTCTTTCGTTGCATCGCGCAGGGCGGTGTCTTCGCGCGAGATCCGCGCGAGGATCGCCGCGCCCAGAAGCGAGGCATAGATGCGTCGGGCTTCTGACAGGCGGTCCGGAACCGAACGCAGGCTGCCATCCTCGGCCCCCTGCCTCAGAAGGTCGGCCAGCCGGCCGATGAATTGCTCGATTCCGTCCTGCATCGTGGCGCGCATCGGTTCGGACAGATCCGAGACCTCGGCCCCCAACTTGACCACGAGACAGCGTTCGACCAGCCCCGGCCCCGCCGCCTGCGACAGCCAGGCGTCCATGAAACGGTCCAGCTTGTCCGCGGCCATTCCCGGCCCGTCGATCAAGGTGTCGAGACGTGCGATATAGGCGTCCGTATAGGCCTCGATTGCGGCGCGACCGAAATCCTCCTTGGAGTCGAACCAGTGATAGAAGGACCCCTTGGGCACGCCCGCCGCCTTGAGAAGGGCGGACAGGCCAAGCCCGGCGAACCCGTGCGTCAGCAAGAGCGCCTCGCCAGCGTCAAGAATGGTCTTTCGGGTATCCGGCGTCTCTGTCATGAGCGCCAGATAGGAACGATTAGACCGGTCGTCTAGTTACTTTTTCGTGACTTACAGGAATCAGACAACAACGGCGGCCCGTTCCAGCGCCGGATAGCGCAGCGCCAGGGTCGCTGCGCGGGTGACGTAGGCGATCATCAGCGCCGCCCAGAGTCCATGCGCGCCCCAGACCGGGATCAGGACGGACACGGCAGCAAAATAGACCACGACCGAGATCGCCATCATGTTGCGCATGTCGCGCGTGCGCGTGGCGCCGATGAAGATCCCGTCCAGCATCCAGGATGGCAGCCCCAGCACCGGGGTCGCCACGATCCAGGGCAGGTAGATCCGGGCCGTCTGCTGCACCTCGGGGTCCTTGGTCATCGCGTCGATGATCGTGCCTCCGAGCAGGGCAAAGCCCAGCGCGAATACCAGGTTCGACAGAAAGCCCCAGAGCGCGGTCAGCCAGACCGCCCGCCGCAGCATGGCCACGGCACGGGCGCCGAAGGCCTGCCCCACCAGCGCCTCGGCGGCGAAGGCGAACCCATCCAGCGCATAGGCCATGACCTCGATGAAATGCAGCAGGACCTGGCTTGCGGCCAGCGTCACCACGCCAAAGCCGGCGCTGTAGTAGAAGATGAAAGACAACATGATCGCCTGCAGCAGAAGCGAGCGGATCAGGATGTCCGTGTTCACGGCGGCCATGTGGCGCAGGCGCGCGCGGTCGAAGACCCGCGGCCAGTCACGCCATGCCGGGTTGGCGAATGCGGACCGGCACAGCCAGAGGCCGAGGACCAGCCCGGTCCAGTCGGCGATGACAGTGGCCAGCGCCACGCCCTTGACCCCCATGTCCATCCCGACGACGAACAGCAGGTTCAGGCAGATGTTCACCGCAACCAGCCAGAGTTGCAGCACGAGCATGGCGCGCGTCTTTTCCTGCGCGCCCAGCCAGCCGTTGATGCCGTAGATTGCCACCGCCGCCGGGGCCGACAGGATGCGGATGTCCATGTAGCTGCGGGCCAGCGACTTGACCTCGTCGCTGGCGGGCGACAGGCCGAACCCGAAGCCGGCAATCGGCCCCAGCAGCGGGATCAGCAACACCCCCCCTGCCCCGCCGATCATCAGCGCGCGGGTCAGCAGGGCCGCGACCTCGGCCCTGTTGCCTGCGCCCTGCGCCTGTGCGGTCATGCCCGCCGTGCCCATGCGCAGAAATCCGAAAATCCACAGCACGGCGGTGATCAGGGCCGCCCCAACGGCCACGGCGGCGATCGGCGTTGCATCCGGGATCTGGCCGATGATGGCGGTGTCCGCGATGCCCTGCAGCGGCACGGTCATGTTGGAGATGACGATCGGCACGGCTATCGTCAGGACACGGGCATGGGTGATGGGCTGGGACGCGGTCATGGCTTGCCGGAAATCGGGGACAGGGAATGACCCCGGGATATGGGTGCCCCGCCGAAACGGCAAGGGTGGGCCACGAACTTACGTAGGGTCGCCCTGTGCGCTCTGCCCGCTTACCCTTCCTTGCGCGGCATCAGGAAATGCGCATTGGCCTGGGCAATGGGACGGTCGCGATTGTCCTGCCAGGCCTCGGCCTGGACGCTGGCATAGCGGCGCCCGGACCGGGTGACACGGGCGCGGCCATAGGCGTCGCGTGGCAGGCCTGACCGCAGGTAATCGACGGTAAAGTCGATGGTCTTGGGCAGGCGCGGCAGCGTGCCTCGGGTCATGTCGTCGAGGTCCAGCGCGCCGGATTCGATGTCCTGCCAGAGATAGGCCCAGTTCAGGGTGACCATCGCGGTGATTTCCAGGAAGGCGGCTGTCACGCCTCCGTGAATCGCGGGCAGCATCGGGTTGCCGATCAGCTTGTCGTCGTAGGGCAGCAGGGCCGTCAGTTCATCCCCGCGCCGGTCGAAACGCACACCGAGGTACTGCATGTAGGGCACGCCGGAGACCAGCGCGGACAGCGCCGCGTCACGACGCTGCTTGATGACCTGAACAGGTTCGGGCGCGGAACGCTGCATCATTTGCTCTCCACGGTGAAGGTGCCGGTCGCGGTGGCCACCGGGCGGTCGGTGTCGTCGTCCGTGGCCGTGGCGCGAACAAAGGCGACCGAGCGGGTGATGTGGTGGCAAACCGCCCGCGCGGTAATGGCCTGACCCGGTGTCGCGGGGCGCATGTAGTCGATGCGCAGGTCAATGGTGGCGGTGCCCGCGGGCGATTTCGGATGGCTCATCACCGCCGCCCCGCCGCAAGTGTCCATCAGGGCCGATACGGCGCCACCATGAATCACGCCGGTTTCGGGGTCGCCGACGAAGCGGGCGTCATAGGGCATCCGGATGACGGCGATGCCTTCTCCAAGTTCTCCGATCTCCATGCCCAGCGCCTTGCAGTGCGGGATGGAATCGATGAACTGGCGGGCGATGTCGACCTTGTCTGCACTCATGCGCGATCTCCTTGGGGTCTTTATGGGCGCGGGATCGCGACGCTGCAAGCGGGGCGTTCCGCCGGGCGGGGCGAGGCGGCTTGTCACCCCGGCAGGCTGGGCTTAGATTCCGCCGCAGGCGGATGGGGAGACAAACGATGGACGACACGCGTCTGACGTTCAAGGAAATGTGCGCGAAGTTCGACGTGACGCCGCGGACCCTGCGGTATTACGAATATATCGAGCTGATTTCGCCCCTGCGAGAGGGCCGGACGCGCCACTATGGCGCGCGCGAGATCGCCCGCATGACGCTGATCCTGCGCGGCCGGCGCTTTGGTTTCCAACTTGAGGAAATCCGCCAATGGCTGATGATCTACGAGGAAGAAGGCACAGAGGCCCAGATGCAGGCCTGGCTGGAGATGGCGGACCGGCAACTGAAACAGTTGGCCGAGGAACGCCGGCAGCTGGATGAAGCGATGGCCGAACTCCAGGCGCTGCGCGACCAGACAGCCGACTCGCTGGGTCAGTCAGCCTGACGAGCGCTCCCCTTGTATCAAGCGGGTCCGGAATTCCTTACCCCGGGAATTTTTACCACTTGGTAGAAAATTGCGCTGATGGCAGGTTGACCTTGCCTTATCTTACGTCAAGCATAAAGTGACGCAGCGTATGAGTTACGTCACCCGGTTTTCCCATTGTATGAAAGTCCGGAAAGACGCACCTCGGTTGTCGCTACGGAACTGTGACGGACGGAGAACCGAGGATGCGAGACATGGCAGACGAGCAACTAATGACGATCCGGGAAATGTGCGACGCCTTCGAAGTGACCCCGAGGACGCTGCGCTTTTACGAGCAGAAGGAGCTGCTCTTCCCGATTCGCGAAGGTCAGAAACGGCTGTTCACCCGGCGTGACCGGGCCCGGCTGAAACTGATCCTGCGCGGCAAGCGTTTCGGCTTCAGCCTCGAGGAAATCCGGCAGCTGCTGGATCTCTACGATGTGGGCGACCAGCAGCGCACGCAGCTGGCGGCGGCCTACGACGTGGCCCAGGAGCGCCTGGCGGAGCTGATCCGGCAGCGAGACGAGCTGAACGCGGCGATCGGAGAGTTGCAGGACCAGATGAAATGGGGTGAGCGGATGCTGGCCTCGATGGAGAACAAGCGCGCGGCCGAATAAGCGCGGCCGCGGGCAGGACTATCAGGGAGAGAGAGACATGCCCATCTACACGGCGCCGACCAAGGACCAGGTGTTCCTCCTGGACGACGTGCTGCAACTCAGCACACAGGACGTTCCCGGCTACGCCGACCTCGACCGCGAGACGCTGGACGCGATCCTTGGCGAGGCGGCAAAGCTGGCTGAAAACGTGCTGGCGCCGCTGAACCCGGTCGGTGACGAAGAGGGCTGCACCCTGGAAAACGGCGTTGTGCGCACGCCCAAGGGGTTCAAGGACGCCTTCGACCAGATGCGCGAGGGCGGCTGGACGGCGCTGGATTGCGATCCCGACTATGGCGGCCAGGGCCTTCCTTACGTCGTGGCCACCGCGGTGGGTGAGATGTTCTCCTCGGCCAACATGGCCTTCAACATGTACCAGGGCCTGACGCATGGCGCCTACAACGCCATCCATGCGCATGGCTCGGACGAGCAGAAGGCGATGTACCTGCCCAAGATGGTCAGCTGTGAATGGGGCGGCACGATGAACCTGACCGAGCCGCATTGCGGCACGGACCTCGGGCTCATCCGCACCAAGGCGATGCCCAACGATGACGGCAGCTATGCCATCACCGGCCAGAAGATCTGGATCAGTGCCGGGGAACACGACATGGTGGACAACATCATCCACCTGGTCTTAGCGAAACTGCCGGACGCCCCGGATGGGGTGAAGGGCATCAGCCTCTTCATCGTGCCCAAGTTCATGGTGAACGAGGACGGCAGCCTTGGGGATCGCAACGCGGTGTCCTGCGGGGGGCTGGAATCCAAGATGGGCATCCACGGCAACGCCACCTGCGTGATGAACTACGACGGCGCCAAGGGCTTTCTCGTGGGCGAGCCCCACAAGGGCATGCGCGCCATGTTCACCATGATGAACGAGGCCCGGCTGGGCGTCGGCCTGCAGGGCTATGCGCAGGGCGCGGTCGCCTACCAGAACGCGCTTGCCTTTGCGAAGGACCGCGTTCAGGGCCGCGACGTGACCGGCGTCAAGAACCCCGACGGCCCGGCCGATCCGATCATCGTGCACCCGGACGTGCGCCGCAACCTTATGGACCAGAAGGCCTTTGTCGAAGGCGCGCGGGCCTTCGTCATGTGGGGCGCGTCGATGATCGACCGCGCGCACCGCAACGAGGATGCGCAGGCCGAAGGGCTGATTTCCCTGCTGACCCCGGTGATCAAGGGCTTCCTGACCGACAAGGGGTTCGAGACCACGGTGCTGGCGCAGCAGACGCTGGGCGGGTCGGGTTTCACCCGCGAGTGGGGGCTGGAACAGTTCGTGCGCGACGCCCGCATCACCATGATCTACGAAGGCACCAACGGCATCCAGTCGCTGGACCTCGTGGGCCGCAAGCTGGGTCAGGATGGCGGCAAACACGTCATGGCCTTCTTCGAGATGGTCAAGAGCTTCATCGCCGAGCACAAGGGCCAGGACGAGGATTTCGACGCGCAGTTCCTCGACCCGCTCAAGGCGGCTTCCAAGGACCTGCAGGCGGCGGGGATGTATTTCATGCAGCACGGCATGAAGAACCCGAACAACGCCCTGTCCGGGTCCTATGACTTCATGCATCTCTTCGGCCATGTCTGCCTTGGTCTGATGTGGGCCCGCATGGCCTGGACCGCACGCGGCAAGCTGGCGACAGGTGATGGCGATGCCGAGTTCCTGAGCACCAAGATCGCAACCGGGCGCTATTACATGGCACGGCAACTGCCGATGACGGCGACGCACCTGAAACGCATCGAATCCGGGGCAGAGCCGGTCATGGCGCTTGAGGCAGAGGCCTTCTGAGTCAAAGGTGTGGCGGCGGGGATCACCCCGCCCTGCGCCAGCGGCGGACGTCCCGCCCGGCGCCCCTGACTTCGGAGGACCCATGCCCAAACGCTTTCGCCTGACCCGCCGCTTTCCGGTCGCCATGACCGAGGACGGCTATCGCAAGCTGAAATCCTTTGCCCACGAGGCCGGGCTGGACGAGGGCGAGGCGCTGTCCTTCCTCTTCGAACACTTCGAGAGCGTGACAGACAGCGAGGCGCTGGCCCATCGGCTGCGGCTGTTCAACGCCGATCTCGACGAGCGCAAGAAATAGGAGGTCCGATGCCGCGCGACTGGATGACAGACGAGCACGCGATGCTGGCCGAGATGACCGCGAAGTTCATCGAAACCGAATGGACGCCGCTCTACGACAAGTGGCGCCAGCAGGGCCAGATGGACCCGGAGACCTGGCAACAGGCCGGGAACCTGGGCCTGCTGTGCCCGTCGGTTCCCGAGGAATACGGCGGCGCCGGCGGCGATTTCGGCCATGAGGCGGTAATCCTGATGGAGGCTGCCCGCGCCAACCTCGCCTCCTGGGGGCACGGCATCCATTCGGGCATCGTGGCGCATTACATCCTGGCCTATGGCACCGAGGACCAGAAACAGCGCTGGCTGCCCAAGATGGTCTCGGGTGAGATCGTCGGCGCCCTGGCGATGACCGAACCCTCGGGCGGGTCGGACGTGCAGGGCATCCGCACGCGGGCCCTCCGCGAGGGCAACGCCTATCGGCTGACGGGGCAAAAGACCTTCATCACCAATGGCCAGCACGCGAACCTGATCGTCGTGGCGGCCAAGACCGACCCGGCCGAGGGCGCCAAAGGCGTGTCCCTGGTGGTGGTCGAGACCGAAGGCGCCAAGGGGTTCTCGCGCGGTCGCAACCTGGAAAAGATCGGCTGCCACGCGGCGGACACTTCCGAGCTCTTCTTCGACAACGTCGAGATCGCGCCGGAAAACCTGCTGGGCGGCGAAGAGGGGCGCGGCTTCTACCAGATGATGCAACAGTTGCCGCAGGAACGGCTGATCATCGGCTGCGGCGCAGTGGGCGCGATGGAAGGCGCTGTCGAACGGACAATCGCCTATTGCAAGGAGCGTGAGGCCTTCGGCGGTCCGCTGATGCAGTTCCAGAACACCCGTTTCAAGCTGGCCGAATGCCAGACCAGAACGACAGTGGCGCGCGCCTTCCTCGATGCCTGCATCGCGGAGCATCTCGAAGGCAAGCTGACCGTCGAAAAGGCGGCGATGGCGAAATACTGGCTGAGCGACACGCAGGGCGAGGTCCTGGATGACTGCCTGCAACTGCACGGCGGCTATGGTTTCATGCAGGAATACGCCGTGGCCGAAATGTGGACCGACGCAAGGGTACAGCGCATCTATGGGGGCACCAACGAGATCATGAAGGAGCTGATTGCCCGATCGCTCTGACCGGGACGCGAGTGGATATGGGAGATTGGAGTATTTTCAGAGAGAAGAAACAGGAAGGTCGCACATCGGACCCGCACGTCCGGGCAGCAGTCGACCTTCCCGCCTTGCCCGCGCCTTTGGCCAGGCACGGGGCTTCTCCTCTCGCGGTCATCGGCTCTCCAGCCTGTACCGCGAGGATGAGCATGGCGCGTCAAACTTAACGCACGGTTACCGCCAGAAGCGCTCTTTGGGCTTCTTCTCTCTGAAAATACCTCCACGGGGGTGCGGGGGGG
>NZ_JASHJL010000056.1 GCF_030733205.1 Mameliella sp. MMSF_3455 | reverse complement strand
GTCACTGCAACCGCAAGGGGGGAGATCTTGGCCACGTCGATGCCGCGCGCAGCCCCTTGAACCGACGCCTGATTGGCGCGGAGGACTACGCCGAAAAAGGATCTGGCTGCGTTTGTTCTTGCGCTATTGGTTGACTGAAATACTCAAGCCAATGACATCTCACTTCGGGGATTACCGTCAAAGAGGGCTCCCGTGATTTAACTGGATAGGGCTTTGCCTTGGCGAGCGCCCCACGGCCCAACGTCCCGCCAGTCGATTGGCCGCAGTTCAGCAATGCCATACCGCGCAACGCCGGTTTCAGGCTGTTCCTGCCCGCACAATGGCCTTTGATGTTCTAGCCATGCGCGTCCTGATGATCGACATCACGTTGGTTCGCGCCCCTCATCCACTGCCCGGCAGGGCAGCGGGCGCCAAAGGAAGCTGAGCCATTGATACACCGTTGGTTCAAGCACTGGGGCACGTTCCCGATCGCACGACCACCCCGTCATCGTGAGACAGGCAAAAATCCCAGCCCCGGGCGACCCAAAGCTCGGAGGCCGCGCTGGAAAACGTGCTCCTGCCGACCCAAGACCTTGAGGTTCCAGCGAACTTTAGCGGTTTTCCTTTAGCGTGAACGCGAATTCGTTGTTGCCCGAACCCAAAAGCGGCGCGGCCTTGGTCGCGGCGAGGGGGCTGCGCGAGAACAGAATTGGCGTGCGCAGACCTTCGATACCTTCCGGTTCTATGCGCAGCTTGCGGGCCAGGATCTGCGGGTCGTTCAGCGCTTCTGCCACGGTATTGATCGGTCCGGCTGGCACGCCGCCCGCGGTCAGCGCCTCGATCAGCGCAGACTTGGTGAAGGTGGCGCTGCGTTGCGCAATCTTCGCGCACAGGGCGTCCCGGTTGCGGACACGCTCGGGATTGGTGGCAAACTGCGGATCGTCGGCAAGATCCGAGAGGTCCAGAAGCCCGCATAGCGCGCGAAACTGCCGGTCGTTGCCACAGGCGATGATCACGTGACCATCCGATGTCGGAAAGACCTGATACGGCACGATATTGGGATGCGCATTGCCAAGCCGTGTCGGGTCGGTTCCGCCCAACAGGAAGTTGCTGGCCTGGTTCGCCAGCACCCCGACCCCGCAATCCAGCAGCGACAGGTCCACATGTTGACCCTGTCCGGACCGCAGCCGTTCGGTAAGAGCCGCCTGAATGCCGATCACGCCGTAGAGCCCGGTAAAGATGTCAATCCAGGCCACGCCGACTTTTTGCGGCTCTCCAGCGGGGTCGCCGGTCAGGTCCATGATGCCGCACATGCCTTGGATCAGGAAGTCATAGCCCGGCTGGCTGGCACGCGGACCGTCCTGCCCGAAACCGCTGACCGAGGCATAGACCAGCCCGGGATTGGTCGCGGCAAGGCTGTCATAATCCAGGCCGAAGCGGGCGAGTCCGCCCACTTTGAAGTTCTCGATCACGACATCGGCCTCTGCGATCAGGCCCTTGAGCCGTGCAAGATCCGCCGGGCAATTGAAATCGCAGGTCACCGAGCGCTTGCCCCGGTTGGCGGACTGGAAATAGGCCGACACCATTTCGCTGGTGCCGTCCGGCCCGGTTCGCTCGATGAAAGGTGGCCCCCAGCGGCGGGTATCATCGCCTTCAGGGGCTTCAATCTTGATCACCTCGGCGCCCAGATCGGCCAGCGTCTGGCCGATCCACGGCCCCGCCAGAATGCGCGCCAATTCGACGACCTTCAAACCGGACAGCGGCGTCGCCCCGATCATGCGAAGGCCGCCAGTTCGGTGATCGCGCGTCCGAGGATCAGGGCATGCACGTCATGGGTGCCTTCATAGGTATTCACGGTCTCAAGGTTCTGAGCGTGGCGCATCACGTGATATTCGATGTGGATGCCGTTGCCGCCGTGCATGTCCCGGGCCTGCCGCGCGATATCCAGCGCCTTGCCACAGTTGTTGCGTTTGATGAGCGAGATCATCTCGGGGGCAAACCGGCCTTCGTCGAACAGCCGCCCGATGCGCAGCGCGGCTTGCAGCCCCAGGGCGATCTCGGTCTGCATGTCGGCCAGTTTCTTCTGGTATAGCTGCGTCGCGGCAAGCGGCCGGTTGAACTGTTTGCGGTCCAGACCGTATTGCCGGGTCCGGCGAAAGCAATCCTCGGCGGCGCCCATCGCCCCCCAAGCGATGCCGTAACGCGCCCGGTTGAGACAGCCGAACGGCCCACCCATCCCTTGTGCCTCGGGCAACAGGGCCTCTTCGCCGACCTCCACGTTGTCCATCACGATCTCGCCCGTGATCGAGGCCCGGAGCGACAGCTTGCCGCCGATCTTGGGCGCCGATAGCCCCTTCATCCCCTTTTCGAGAATGAAGCCGCGCACCTTGCCTTCATGGGCCTCCGACTTGGCCCAGACAACGAAGACATCCGCGATCGGACTGTTGGAAATCCACATCTTGGACCCGGTCAGCCGATACCCGCCCTCGGTCTTCACCGCGCGGGTTTTCATGCCACCCGGGTCCGACCCCGCGTCGGCCTCGGTCAGACCGAAGCAGCCGATCCATTCGCCGCTCGCCAGTTTTGGCAGATATTTCTTCTTCTGTGCTTCCGAGCCGTAGGCATGGATCGGGAACATCACCAGCGAGCTCTGAACCGACATCATCGAGCGATAGCCGCTGTCGACCCGTTCGACAGCGCGGGCCACCAGACCATAGGAGACATAAGAGGCTCCGACCCCACCGTATTCTTCCGGAACGGTCACGCCGAGCAGCCCTTGGGCTCCCATCTCGGCAAAGATCTCGGGGTCCGTATGTTCCTCAAGATAGGCCTGTTCGACGCGCGGCAGAAGCCTGTCCTGCGCGAAAGTTTCGGCCGCTTCGCGGATCAAACGCTCTTCCTCGGTGAACTGGTCGTCCATCAGGAAAGGATCGGACCATTGGAAGGGAACCCCTTTGGAGGTCTGGTTTGACATTGTCTTTTCCTTTCTCACGCGGGAGCAAAATTTATTCCATTTTCGCAATACTATCTGCTGTTATCCGCGGAAAACATTGGTATTTTCACATAACTTCATGCGGAAATAGAATATGAGACCCAGACGCTTCCTGCCTTCGATTCGACAGTTGCTGGCCCTGGACGCCGTAGTGCGGCACCGCTCGGTCACCGCGGCGGCCTGCGAGCTTGATCTGACGCAAAGCACGGTGAGCCGGCTGATCCTGTCTCTGGAGGAACAGTTGGGGACCGAGCTTTTCACCCGCCAGCGCAAGCGGCTGGTGCCGAAATCGGCGGCATTGGCCTATCAGAAGGATATTGGCGCGGCGCTCGACCTGATTCAGAGCGCGAGCACCCGGGTTGTGGCGAACCCGGACGGCGGCACGCTGTCGCTTGCGGTGCTGCCCACCTTTGCTACCCGCTGGCTGGGGCCCAGGCTGGGGCATTTCCTGCAGCAGCATCCGGGGGTGTCGGTGAATCTCTCGACGCGGATCAAGCGGTTCGATTTCTCGGCCGAGGTTTTCGACGCCGCCATCTATTACGGTGAAGCCGACTGGCCCGCTGTCAGGCACCTTAGGCTGTTCGAAGAGCGCGCCACCGCATGCGCGGCACCCGAATACATTGCTGCGGCGCAGTTGTCAGGCCCCGCCGATCTGACCGAACATTCCCTGCTCTACCTGGAGTCCCGGCCCGATGCCTGGGGCGATTGGTTCCACGCGCACGACGTCGCGGCATCAATCGGCGGCGGCATGATGGTCGACCAGTTTTCCATGATGATCCAGGCCGCGATTTCCGGCATCGGAATCGCGCTGTTACCCGATTATATCGCCCAGGCCGAGATCGCAGAAGGTCGGTTGCAGCCCTTGTACAAGCAAGCTGTGCCCATGCGCGGCGCCTACTGGATGGCCTGGCCGGAGGAAAACTCCGATGTGCCACCTCTGCGCGCGCTGCGACACTGGCTGGAAGCCGAGGTATCGACAACGGGGAGCTGACCGCTTTGCCTTTCGACACCCTCCGGGTCGTCCCGGAACGCCCTGGCGGCGTATGGCCGCCAGAGATCGAAAGCCCCTAAAAATGCGCCTCGACGATCCGCCAGGCATTCTCGGCCCGGACCCGGGCAAGATGCCCCAGTTCGAGCGCTTTTCGTGACGAAGAGTTTCCGTCCAGCCCACGCTTGTAGACGCCCTGGATGATGGCGGCGCTGCGGAAGAAGGAAAAAACGACGAAGAACAGATGATTGTCGATCCGGTCACGCCCGGAGTACCGACGATAAAGTTCGACGAACTCCTGCTCTGTCGGGATGCCCAGGGCCGTGAAATCGAGACCCTTGAACCGGCCTGTGGGCAGGTTGTCGGCGTGGTAAAGCGCGCAGACATAGCCAAGGTCGGCCAGCGGGTGGCCCAGGGTGCAAAGCTCCCAGTCAAGCAACGCGATGACCTCGGGACTGTCCGCCGCGGCGATGGCATTGCCGGGCCGGAAATCGCCGTGAACGATGGCCGCCTCATCATCCGCCGGCAGGTTGGCAGGCAGCCAGTCCATCAGCTTGTCCATCGCGGTGATGGTCTCGGTCTCGGTGGCGGCGTACTGCTTTGACCAGCGCGCCACCTGGCGGGAGAGATAGCCCTGCGCGCGTCCGAAATCCTTCAGTCCCACCGCCTCGGGCCGGACCGTGTGCAGGTCGGCCAGCGCCTTGATGAAACTGGCGTAGAAGGCCCGGCGCTCGGGCGGTGTCAGGCCCGGCAGGCTGGGATCATGAAAAACCCGACCCGCGACCATTTCCATCACATAGAAATCGGTGCCGATCACGGAAGGGTCCTGGCACAGGTGCAGCATTCGCGGAACCGGCACCGGGGTGTCGCGAAGCGCGTGCATCACCCGGTATTCCCGGTCGACCGCATGCGCCGAAGGCAGGAGCGTACCGGGTGGCTTCTTGCGCAGCACGTAGCGCTTTCCGCCGGCAGAGAGCTGATAGGTCGGGTTGCTCTGCCCGGCATTGAACTGGCGCACCTCCAAAGCCCCCGAAAAGCCGGGCAGGTGTTGGGCCAGATGGGCCTCCAATGCCCGTTCGTCGAAGCTGAGGGCGTCGCTGACCTCAATCAGGGCGGGGCCGCTGTTTTCACTCATGTCTCTGTCCTTTCGTCCTGCATCGCCGGATCATCCATTCAGGTCCGCGAAGCTGCGCCCCTCTCGTTCCATCTGGCGCAGCAGGTCCGGCACCTGCCAGAATTGCGGATCTTCCTCGGCATAGGTCTCTATGCGGTGGATCAGTTCCGCTGGACCGATCCTGTCGGCCTGGTGCATCGGCCCGCCGCGATGGCGCGGGAAGCCGTAGCCGAAAAGCTCAACCGCATCGATGTCCACCGGGCGCAGGGCGATGCCTTCCTCCAGTACGCGCACCGCCTCGGCGATCATCGCGGTCAGGCAGCGGTCGACGATCTGGTCTGCCGTGACGCGATCCGGGGCGATGCCAAGGGCCCTGCGCTCGGCCTCGACGATCTTCACCGCGCCGGGGTTCGGCCCGATGACCTTGCCGCCTTCATAGAGGTAGTAGCCACGGCTGGTCTTGCGCCCGAACCAGCCTTCTTCGCAGATCAGGTCGGCGATACGTGAATAGCGCTCGTCGGGTGGCCGGGTGGCCGCCTTGCGGTCACGGGTGGCCTTGGCGATGTCCAACCCGGCCAGGTCGGAGACGGCGAAAGGGCCCATTGCAAAGCCGAAGCCCTCAAGCGCGGCGTCAATCTCGTCGAAACCGGCGCCGTCAAGCAGCAGGTACTCGGCCGCGCGGCGATAATGCGTCAGGATGCGGTTGCCGATGAAGCCGTCGCAGACCGCGGCCCGCACCGGCACCTTGCCCAGCCCGCGGACCAGCCCAAAGGCGGTTGCCACGGTCTCGGGTGCGGTCTTGTCGGCTACGACCACCTCGACCAGCCGCATGATATGGGCCGGGGAAAAGAAATGCAGACCGAGAACGCTGGCGGGCCGTCCGGTGGCTGCGGCAATCCGGTTCACGTCAAGGTAGGAGGTATTCGTTGCGAGGATCGCATCCGGCTTGCAAACCGCGTCGAGCTTTTTGAAAAGCGCCGTCTTGGCATCCATGTCCTCGAAGATCGCCTCGATGACCAGATCGGCCCCGGCAGCGGCCTCAAGGCTGTCGGTCGCGGTCAGCCGGGCCAGCGCGGCAGCATGTCCGGCCGCATTCAGCTTGCCGCGTTTCAGGGCACCGGCGAGGTTGGCTTCCACGCCTGCGCGGGCGGTGGCAATCCGATCGGACTGCGCTTCGATCACCTTTACATCATGTCCACCAATGAGCAGCGCCGTCGCAATGCCCACGCCCATCGTGCCACCGCCAATCACAGCCACGGCGCCGATCGTGCGTGGGGCTTCGTCCTGCTCGGGAATCCGCCCGGTGGCGCGTTCGGCAAAGAAGGCATGTACCAACCCGGCACGTTCCTCACCCGCCATCAGTTCCATGAAGAGCGCGCGCTCAAGGGTCAGTCCCGCGTCGATTGGCAGGGTGGCAGCGGAAACTGCCTCCAGCGCCTTGAGCGGTGCAGACAAGGCGGGGCGCTTGGCGGTAAGTTTTTGACGCGCCGAGTCAATCGCGCCTTGGTCTTCCTCAACGCACAACACGTCGGTCTGACGGGAGGCCAAGCGGCCCGCCAGCACGTCGCGCGCCGCGGCAATACCGGCCTCGCGCGCCGGGGCCTCTGCAAGCCGGTCGAGTATGCCTGCCTCCAACGCTTCCTTGGCGCCGACCTCGCGTCCGGCGCAGATGATGTCGATGGCCTTGGCCAACCCGGTCAGACGGGGCAGGCGCTGCGCGCCCCCTGCCCCCGGCAGCAGCCCCAGCTTGACCTCCGGCAGACCAATCCGCAGCCCCTGCACCCCAACGCGGATGTGACAGGCCAGGGCCAGTTCCAGCGCGCCGCCGAAAGCCACTCCGTGCAGCGCCGCCACGACCGGCTTGGCGCTGTCGTTCAGCGCCTTGAGCACCTGCGGCAAGGTCGGCTCCACGTCTGCCTTGCCGAAATCCTTGATGTCGGCCCCGGCCGAAAAGAACCGCCCCTCACCATAGAGTACGATGGCCCGGATGCCGGCATCCTCCAGCAAGGTTTGGTGCGCATTGTGAACGGCATCGCGCAGCGCCACCCCGAGCGCGTTGACCGGCGGCTTGGCAAGGCGGATCAACCCGATCTCACCTTCGGTTTCGATCTGGACGATGGGGTTTGCGGCGTCCTTCATGGCTCTGCCCTCCTTCATTCCGTGCGCTCGATAATCAGCGCGATGCCCTGCCCGAAACCGATGCACATCGACAGGCAGGCATAACGCCCGCCGGTGGCCTCCAGCTGTCGCAGCCCGGTCAGGACAAGCCGCGCGCCAGAGGCGCCCAGCGGATGACCCAGTGCAATGGCACCGCCGTTGGGGTTGAGCCGCGAATCCTCTGGCGAGATTTTCAGCGCCGCGCAGCAGGCCAGCACCTGCGGTGCAAAGGCCTCGTTGATCTCGATCACGTCCATCTGCGCCAGACTCAGCCCGGCGCGGTCCAGCGCCTTTGGGATGGCAATGGCCGGCCCGATGCCCATGACCCGCGGCGGCACGCCCGCCACCGCCCCGGCAAGGATACGTGCACGCGGCCGCGGCCCCAGGCCCCGCCGACCGATCAGGAGCGCCGCGGCACCGTCGTTGATACCCGAGGCATTGGCGGCGGTCACAACGCCCTCGGGGTCGAGCGGGCGCAGGCGCGCCAGCTTTTCGAAACCGGTGTCGGGCCGCGGGTGTTCGTCTTCGGTCACAGTGGTCTTGACACCCTTGCGACCCGAAATGGTGACCGGCGCAATCTCGTCGTCGTAGAAGCCCCGCGCGCGTGCGGTTTGGTACTTCTGCTGGCTGCCCGCCGCGAAAAGGTCACATGCCGCGCGGGTCAGGTCGAACTCCCGCGCCAGGTTGTCAGCGGTCTGCGGCATGGTCTCGCTGCCAAAGCGTTCCCGGAAGGCCGGGTTTGGGAAAGGCTTTCCGGCGGTGGCATCGTGGATCTCGGACTGCCGACTCCAGGCCGCCGGGGACTTCGGCAGAACGAAGGGCGCGCGGGTCATGCTTTCGACCCCGCCCGCGACGCACAACTCTCCCTCGCCCAGCGTAACGGCCCGCGCCACGTCGAGCGCCGCCGACATGCTTGAGCCACAGAGCCGGTTGACCGTTTGCGCACCGGTGCTTTCCGGCAGCCCCGCCAGCAACGCGGAAAAACGTGCGACATTGCGACTGTCCTCGCCCGACTGGCAGACGTTGCCGATGACCACGTCCTCGACGGCCACGGACGAGAGGTCGCTGCGGTTCATCAGTGCAGCGATCACCTGGGCCATCAGGTCGTCAGGGCGGATGCCGGCCAGCGCACCGCCGTGGCGGCCAAAGGCGCTGCGCAGACCGTCATAGATATAGGCGTCCAACATGGTTTTCTCCGTTCAGGCCGCGGTGAAGCGACCGGCCTTTTCCATGGCCTCGATCGAAGGCATCACCTTGACCTCAAGGTATTCCTCCAGCCCGAAGGCCCCGCCCTCGCGGCCATTGCCGGATTGCTTGTAACCCCCGAAGGGCGAGCCGTAGCTGGCCCCCTGCCCATTGATCGCGACCACGCCGGCACGCAGTCCTGCGGCCACCCGCCGGGCGCGCGCGGCGCTGCCGGTCTGAACATAGGAGGCCAGGCCGTAGTCGCTGTCGTTGGCAATGCGGAGCGCCTCTTCCTCGTCGTCGAAGGGGATGATCGAGAGCACCGGGCCAAAGATCTCTTCGCGCGCGATGCGCATGTCATTGGTGACATCGGCAAAGACCGTGGGCTTGACGAACCAGCCCCGGTCGATGCCATCGGGCCGCCCGAGACCGCCGGCCAACAGCCGCGCGCCTGCGTCCAGGCCCGCCTGGATCATTTCTTGCACCCGGTCGTATTGCATCCGATCGAAAAGCGGGCCGATATGGTCGCCCGCCTTCGACGGGTCGCCCACCCTCTGTGCCTCGGCAGTGTCACGCACCAACTCGAGCACGCGGTCGTAGCAGTCGCGCTCTACCAGCATCCGGGTCGGCGCATTGCACCCCTGGCCCGTATTGAGAAAACAGCGTTTGACCGAAGCCGGCACGCAGGTTTCCAGGTCCGCGTCCGCAAAAACGATATTGGCTGACTTGCCGCCCAGTTCCAACGCCACTCGCTTGACCGTCGCGGCGCTGTCACGCGAGACCATTGCCCCGGCGCGGGTCGAGCCGGTAAAGGACATCATCGCGATATCCGGATGACGCGACAGCGCCGCGCCGACACCGGGACCATCGCCGAAGACGAGGTTGAAGACGCCCGGCGGGATCCCCGCCGCGTCCACGCATTCGGCAAAAATCGCAGCCGAGAGCGGCGTGTGCTCGGAAGGTTTCAACACGCAGGTCGCCCCCACGGCCAAGGCCGGCATCACCTTCTGTGCGATCTGGTTGATCGGCCAGTTCCAGGGCGTGATCAGTCCGCAGACGCCGATCGGTTCCTTTCGGATGATATCTCCGTTGGGCAGCGCATAGCTCTCGTCCAAGGCCTCCAACGCGTCGATAAAGGCAGCCGCATGGCGCGGGCCGCAGCCGGCCTGCGCATTGACGGCCAAGGTGATCGGCGCGCCCATCTCCTGGCTGATGGCCTGGCCCATATCGTCCAGCCGGTTCTCCAGCGCCGCCTTCAGCGCGCGCAAATGGATCAGCCGTTCTTCCCGGGACGTCCGGGAATAGCTCTCGAAGGCGCGGGTGGCCGCGGCGACGGCCCGATCCACTTCCGCCGCCGTGCCCAGTGTGACGGTGCCGATCTGCGCTTCGGTCGCAGGATTCAGGATCGCGAAATCCTGCCCGCCGTGCCCCGCCACCCAGGCGCCATCGATGTAGTGCTTGTCGAGTGTTGTCACGTGTCCCGCCTTCCTGTCACTTGTCCGCCGCATCCAGCAGGCCGCGGTCTTCCAGCACCTTGCGGGCGTGTCGGAAACATTCGAGCGATTGTGGGACGCCGCAGTAGATGCCGATGATGTGGATGATCGAGCGGATTTCGTCCTTGCTGACGCCGTTGGTGATGGCGCCGTGGCAGTGGATTTCCCATTCGTGCATCTTGCCGAGCGCCGCCAGCATCACGAGATTGAGCATCGAGCGGGTCTTGTGATCGATGGTGTCGTCGCCCCAGCCGAAGCCCCAGCACCAGGCCGTCATCGCCTCCTGGAAGGGACGGCTGAAATCGTCGGCGGCCGCGAGGTTGCGCTCGACGTATTCCGCGCCCACCACCTTCTTGCGCTGTTCCAGCCCAAGCTCGAAAAATTTGTCATCCATTTTGTCTGTCCTTGTCCTGCGAGTTGGTCACGCGACCACACCCTCCGCATAGAGTGTGTCGATCTGTTCCTTGCCGTAGCCCAGCTCATTGAGGATCTGGCGAGTGTGCTGGCCAACGGTGGGCGATTGCGCCTGCGGGTCACCGGGCCGGAAGGCGGGCATTCCGGGTATGTTGGGCACCGGCCAAGGGTCATTGGCACCCGCCTGTTGCAACCAAGAGAAGACGCCCACGGCTTCGGCCTGGGGATGGTGCACCAGTTCGCGGTAGGTCTGGACCACCTCGTTCTGCAATCCGGCCTTGCTGAGCAGCTCCGATAGCTCTTCCGCTTTCCAGTCGGCGGTGAAGCGGCCCACGTAGTCATTGAGGACATCGATTTCAGCCAGCCGTCCGGCGATGGTGTGATACTTCGTTTCGGCCCAGAGCTCGTCGAGCTTCAGCAGGTCGCAGAAGATCTTGAACTCGCGGTCCCGGACAATGTTGATTTGAATGTGTCCATCGGAGGTCTTGAAAGTCCCGGACGGGGCGGTAGAGGCACGACGCGGTCCGGTACGGTAGCCGCTGAGCAGGCGCACCGCCTGGATGCTTGCCGCGGCCTCCAGCAGGCTGACCTCGATCTTGCGACCCTCGGCGCCATCCTTGCGCGCATAGAGCGCCGCCGCCAGCGCCTGCTGAGCATAGAGTCCGGTGGACATGTCGAAATAGCTGACCGGGGTGTGATGAGGTGTTCCGTCGGGGCCGGTGTTTTCGGCCACGAAACCACTGAAGGCCTGCAGCATCGGGTCCATCGCCGGGCGGTCGCGCATAGGGCCGCATTGGCCGAAGCCCGAGATCGAGACATAGATCAGCCCCGGGTTCATCTCGCGCAGCCGTTCATAACCATAGCCCAGCCGTTCGGCGACGCCGGGGCGATAACCCTCGATGAAGACATCGGCCTCCGCGATCAGCTTGGCGGCGATCTCGCGGCTTGGCTCGGCTTTTAGGTTCATGGCCAACGCCCGCTTGCCGCAGTTTGCGACGATGGAATACGCGGTATGGTCGCCGTAAACGCCGCCAATCAGACGCGCCCAGTCGCCGCCCTGCGGCTCGACCTTGATGACGTCGGCCCCCTGCTGCGCCATCAGCATGCCGCAGTAGGGTCCCGCGAGGCCCTGGCTAAAGTCCACCACCTTCAACCCTTCGTAGGGACGCTCGAAACTCATGACGCACTCCTTTTTTCAAGCACCTCGAAGACGCGGGTGAAATCGGATTGCGGCGGCAGCGCCTCTTCGACCTGCTGCCAGATCTCGGCCACCCGCTGGCCCATCAGGTTCGACGTGCCCGCCTCCTCGACAAACTGGCTGTAGAGCCGCACGTCCTTGTTCAGAAGCTCGGCAAAAAAGCCCGCGTCGTAACTGCCGGTGAGGATGCGGTTGGGAAACTTGTCCTCGATGGCGGTATTGTTGCCGGTCGAGACTTTCACCACGTCGAGGATGGTCTTCATCTCTACCCCGTGCGAAAGACCAAACAGCACCGCCTCGGAACTTGCGGCCATCGCGGTGGCGGAAAGGAAGTTGTTCAGGAGCTTCACCGCCTGCCCCTGCCCCGGCGTGTCGCCGACGTGGAAGGTGTTGCGGCTGAACAGGTCAAGCACCGGCTGGTGACGCTCCAACTCGGCCTTCGGGCCGGACCAGATCACGGTAATCGCCGCCTTGAGCGCCCCCTGCCGTCCTCCGCTTACCGGGGCGTCGATGAAGGTCATGCCCGCGCCGGTCAGCGCGGCGCAGGCTTGCTTGGCGGCCGCGGGGCCGATGGTCGACATGTCGATGACAACCTTGCCCGCCACATCCGGTAGCGCGGCGATCTCGGCTGCCACGGCGTTGACGATGTTGCCATCGGGCAACGACAAAAAGAGGGTATCGGCGCTGGCGACCACCTCCGACAAGCTGCCCGCCTCGGTGGCGCCCTCGGGCGCGCGACCGGGCACTCGATCGTAGCAGATCAGCGGCGTGGCGCCCTGGGCGATGAAGGCTGCCATGGGCTCGCCCATCTGGCCGAGGCCGACAAAGCCGATGGTTTCGGGAAGGGACATCTCAGCGCTCCTCGGTCTGATACTTGCGCAACTCAAGCCGCGCGATCTGGTTCTGGTGGACTTCGTCGGGGCCATCGGCCAGTCGGATGGCGCGCGCCCGGGCATAGGCATACGACAGGCCGAAATCGTTCGAGACGCCGGCGGCGCCATGCGCCTGAATCGCCCAATCTATGACCTGGGCGGCCATGTTGGGGGCGACCACCTTGATCATGCCGATCTCCTTGCGGGCTTCCTTGTTGCCGACCTTGTCCATCCGGTCCGCTGCTTTCAGCGTCAGAAGCCGGGCCTGGTCGATCAGGATACGCGACTGGGCGATGCGCTCGCGAGTGACGCCCTGATCGGACAGGGGCTTGCCGAAGGGTCGACGTTCGAGCGACCGCCTGCACATCTTCTCAAGCGCGACTTCGGCCTGCCCGATCATCCGCATGCAATGATGGATGCGTCCCGGTCCAAGCCGTCCCTGCGCGATCTCGAAGCCGCGGCCCTCGCCGAGAAGGATGTTGGCGGCGGGAACGCGAACGTTGTCATAGATGATTTCACCGTGCCCGTGCGGCGCGTCGGAAAAGCCGAACACCGGGATCATCCGCTTGATCGTCAGGCCGGGGGTATCGCGCGGAACCAGGATCATGCTCTGCTGGCGGTAGGGCTCGGCCTCGGGGTCGGTCTTGCCCATGACGATGAACAGCTTACAGCGACTGTCACCGGAACCTGAGGTCCACCACTTGCGGCCGTTGATGACATATTCGTCGCCATCGCGCTTGATCGTCAGGCTGATGTTGCGTGCATCAGACGAGGCGACTTCCGGCTCGGTCATCGAAAAACATGACCGGATCTCGCCCGCCAGCAGCGGCTCCATCCATTCCTTTTTCTGCGCCTCGGTGCCGAAACGCTCCAGCGTCTCCATGTTGCCGGTGTCGGGCGCCGAGCAGTTGAAGACCTCGGCCGACCACGGCGCGCGCCCCATGATCTCGCAGAGGGGCGCGTATTCGAGGTTGGTCAGCCCGCCGCCGCGGCGGCTTTCCGGCAGAAAGAGGTTCCACAGCCCGGCTTCGCGAGCCTTGGGTTTGAGCTCCTCGATGATTGGAACCGCACCCCAGTTTTCCCAGTGCTCGACGCCATAACCCATCTCCTGCAATTGCAGCGCATACAGATCCTGATTGGGATAAATGTGTTCCTCCATGAAGGCCGTTAGCCGGGCGCTGAGGTCCTTAACCTTGGGGCTGGGATCGAAATCCATTGATATATCTCCATTTTTTCGGCGCGGGGCCTGTGTTCAGGCCGCAGAAAACCACCGGCTCGAATTGAGCCGTTGCGCCATCTCCTGCGGCGATGTCAGGTGTTCAGATCAGATCGGCGCTATGGGCCGACAATGGTGGTTCCGCCGTCCACGACGATGACCTCTCCGGTGATGAACCTCGCCGCTGGACCGGCCAGGAAGGTCGCGACGCCGCCGATGTCCTCGGGCTCGCCCAGACGCCGGACCGGTGTGCGGGCAATGCGGTCGTCGCGCAGGGTGGGGTTCTCCCAGAGCGCGCGGGCGAAATCGGTCTTCACCAGCCCCGGCATGATGCAGTTCACAGTGATGTTCTTCGGCCCCCATTCGACCGCCAGCGAGCGGGTCACGCCGACGTCCGCGGTTTTCGAGATGCCGTAGGCGCCCAGGGTGGCGGAGCCGCGCAACCCTCCGATGGAAGAGACGATGATGAAGGCGCCGCCCCCTACCTCGGCCATTTGCGGCATGGCGGCATTGGCGAACCAGATGGCGCTGTGCACGTTCGACGTCATCACCTTGTCAAAGGCCTCGTCCGAAAGTTCAGCCAATGGCCCGTAGACCGGATTGACCGCGGCGTTGGCAACGAAGATGTCGATGCGACCCCAAGTGTCATGCGTCTTGGCCACCAGTGCCTCGCATTCGTCGCGGCGCGAAATGTTGCAGGCCACGGCAATGGCTTCGCCGCCCTGCGCCTCGATCTCCTTCACCGCCGCCTCGCAGGCTTCGATCTTGCGGCTGGCGATGGCCACCTTCGCGCCCATCGCGGCCAGGTGATGTGCGATGGAAAGGCCGATTCCCTTGCTGCCGCCGGTGACGATGGCGACCTTGCCGGTGAGGGAGAATGGGTTTTTCATGTTTCTGTCTGCTCCGTTCGTGTCACTCATGCCGGCTCGTCGCCCATGCGCAGTTGCAGCCGGTCGCCGGTGTAGGGATTGGCCTCGGCCACCTCTTCGTCCAGTTCGACCCCCAGACCGGGCGCCGCGGGTGGGATGATGTAGCCCTCTTCCCATTGGATCGGCTTCTTGAGGATCTCGGCATGATAGCCACCCCATTGCTCGATCCCCTCCATGATCAGGAAATTCGGGCTACAGGCCGAAAGCTGGATGTTGGCGGCACCCACGATCGGACCGCAGAAAAGATGCGGCGCGATCTGGGCGTGGAACGCCTCGCCCATCGAGGCGATCTTCTTGGCCTCCAGGAGGCCCCCCACCCGACCGAGGTTCATCTGCAGGACCGAGGCCGCGTCCTGACGCAGCAGATCGGCGAATTCGTACTTGGTGGTCAGCCGCTCGCCGGTGGCAACCGGGATGCGCGTGCCCTGCGCCACCCGCGCCATGCCGGCGATATTATCTGGCGGCGTCGGTTCCTCGAACCACAGCGGATCATGCGGCTCCAGCCGCCGCGCCAGACGTAGCGCGCCCGAGGGCGACATCTCGCCGTGGGTGCCGATCAGGATATCGCAGCGCGCGCCCACCGCCTCGCGCACCCGCGCGGTGTATCGGTCGGCGAAATCCAGCGTCTCCATCGACAGTTGCCGCGGGTCGAAGGCGGTATAGGGCCGCGCTGGATCGAACTTGAGCGCGGTAAACCCCTGTGCCAAATACTCCAGCGCACGTTCGGCCGCGGCATCGGGATCGTCGTAGACCTTCTTGTTCGACGCTGCTTCGGGCGGGGCATTGAGATAGGTGTAGCTGCGCAACCGCGCGTGCACCTGGCCGCCGAGAAGCTCGTAGACCGGCTTGTCCAACGCCTTGCCGATGATGTCCCAAAGCGCCATCTCGATGCCGCTGAAAATACCCATGACCGTTGGATCGGGGCGTTGGGAGAAGCCGGCGGAATAGACATGACGGAAGTGGCGTTCGATCTTGAACGGGTCGGCGCCTTCGAAATGCCGAGCGAAGAGGTCGTCGATCATCGCTGTCAACGCCTTGGGGTGAAAGGCTACGCCATAGACTTCGCCATATCCGACGATTCCGGTGTCGGTGGTCACCTTGACGAAGACCCAGTAGGGCCCGCCCCGGTGGATCGATGCGTTGCCGACCACGAAGGTTTTGATATCCTTGATCTTCATCTCAAAGCTCGCGTCTTTTTCGTATCAGTGTCATGTCAGGCGATATCCTCGAGGATCATGTCTGCGGCCTTTTCGCCGATCATGATGCAGGCAGCATTGGTATTGGCCGAGACCAATGTCGGCATGATCGAGGCGTCGGCGACGCGAAGCCCCGTCAGCCCATGAACCCGCAGCCTGGGATCGACCACGGCCCCTGCGTCGATGCCCATGCGGCAAGTGGAACTGGGGTGGAAGATCGACGACCCGTTGGCGCGAACATAATCGAGCAGCGCCGCATCGTCCTGAACCTCGCGTCCCGGCAGCATCTCTGCGCTGATGTAATCCGACAGCGCGGGCTGGGCCGCCACGCGGCGTACCAGCTTCATGCCAGCCACCATCGTGTCCCGGTCGGTACTGGTATCGAGATAATTGGGCTGGATCGCGGGTTTCTGCCGGTGGTCCGGCGTCGTGATCCGCACATGCCCGCGGCTTTCAGGGCGCAACTGGCACATGGTTACGGTGAACCCGGAAAACGGATCGAGCTGGCGACCACGTTTCTGCGCGCTGTAGCGCAGAAAGTGGAACTGCACGTCCGGCGTCGCCAGATCAGGCCGGGTCTTGGCAAAGACCCCGACCTGCCCGGCCGAGAGCGACAGCGGACCCGAGCGGTCCTTGAGCCAGCGCAGCGCCGAGGCCACCTTGCGCGGCCAGCTTTTGACCTCGTCATTGACGGTTACCGGCTGGGCGCAACGATAGGTGCTACGACAGGTGTAATGGTCTTGAAGGTTTTCGCCCACCTGCGGCAGGTCGTGTACGACATTGACGCCTGTCTCGCGCAGCCGATCGCCGTCGCCGATCCCCGACAGTTGCAGGACCTGCGGCGAGTTGATGGCGCCCGCCGCCAGCAGCACCTCGCGCCCCGCTTTGAGCACCTCGACCTTGCCGCCGCGCTCGATCTCGACGCCGGTGACGCGGGTACCCTCGACGATTAGACGGCGCACCATCGTGTCGGTCTGCACATGCAGGTTGGCGCGTTTGCGGGCCGGTTTGAGATAGGCGGTGGCGGCGCTGCTGCGCCAGCCGTTGCGCGTGGTCACCTGGAAATAACCGGCGCCCTCCTGGGTGCGGCCATTGTAATCGGGATTGGTCGGAATACCGGCCTCAGCGGCCGCCGCGATATAGGCGTCACAGAGCGGGTTGGCGCTGGCCCGGCTGACGCCCAGCGGGCCGTCCCGGCCGTGGAACTCCTCGTCGATATCACCGATCGAGGCGCCCTCGGCGCGGCGGAAATAGGGCAGCACGTCCTCAAAGGCCCAGCCGACGTTGCCGAGTTGACGCCAATGGTCGAAATCCTCGGCCTGTCCCCGGGCATAGACCAGCCCATTGATGGAACTGCAGCCACCCAGCACCTTGCCGCGAGGCCAGTCAAAGGCACGTCCGGCGGTATGCGGCACAGTATCTGTCCGATAGCTCCAGTTGATCCTGGCATCGTCCATCGTCCGGTAATAGCCAATGGGAATGTGGATCCACGGGTTGCGGTCCTTCGGCCCCGCCTCGAGCAGCAGCACCTTAAGGCCGGGCCGCGCGCTCAACCGGTTGGCCAGCACGCAACCGGTGGAACCGGCCCCGATGATGATGAAATCGTAAACGGCTTCGGTCATAGGGCCACCAAATTCCGGTCTGCATCGCCGGAATATTCCGCCATCTCGGGGATCTCCCAGTCCTGCCCCGGCTGCGCCGCGATCAGCGCGCGGGTGTATTCGTGCTCGGGTGCGTTGAAAATGCGGCTGACACCGCCGCTCTCGACCACCTCGCCATGCTTCATCACCAACACTTCGTCGCAGACCTGCGCCGCGACACGCAGGTCGTGGGTGATGAAGATCACCGTCAGGCCCATCCGGTCGCGGATGTCATTGATCAGCTTGAGGACCTCGCGCTGGATCGACACGTCAAGCGCCGACACCGCCTCGTCGGCGATCAGGACCTTGGGCTTGACCACGAGCGCGCGGGCGATGCAGAGCCTCTGACGCTGGCCGCCGGAAAACTGGCTTGGATAACGGTGCACCGAGTAGCGCGGCATCCGGACGATATCCAGCAACTCGTAAACCCGTTCCCAAGCCTCCTTGCGCGGCACGCCAAAGTTCACTGCGCCTTCGATCAACTGGCTGCCGATGGTGCGGCGCGGGTTGAGCGAGCCGTAGGGATCCTGAAAGACGATCTGGATGTCCTTGCGATGGCGGCGCAGTTCGGACGAGGTCTGGCTGGCGAAATCGACACCGGAGATGTTGATCTTGCCCGCGTCGGGATCGATCAGCCGCATCAGGCAGCGCACCAGCGTGGTCTTGCCCGATCCGCTTTCGCCGACAATGCCAAGCGTCTCGCCGCGGCGGACCTGGAATGAGATATCCTTGACCGCGTGCACCGTGCGGCTCTTCTTGAACAGCGTACCGGCGGTGTGAAAGGTCTTGCGCAGCCCCTCCACGTCGATCACCACCGGGCTGTCCGACACGCTGTCCTGGCCTTGCTCTGCCGGGCGCGGCACCGCGTCAATCAGCGCGCGCGTATAGGCGTGCTGCGGATTGTTCAGAACTTCGTCGGCGGTGCCCTGCTCGACGATCTCGCCCTGGCGCATCACCACCACCCGGTCCGCGATCTCGGCAACCACACCAAAATCATGGGTGATGAACATAATCCCCGCGTCGTGACGCGCGTTCAACTGCTTGAGAAGTTTGAGGATCTGCGCCTGGGTTGTGACATCGAGGGCGGTTGTCGGTTCGTCGGCGATCAACAGCTTCGGCTCAAGCGCCAGCGCCATGGCGATCATGATCCGCTGCCGCTGCCCGCCCGAGAGCTGGTGCGGATATGAGCCGAACAAGCGTTCGGGATCAGGCAGACGCACTTCCTCCAGCAATTGCAGCGTGCGTTTGCGGCGTTCGGCGGCGCCATAGTCACGGTGAACCCGAAACACCTCTTCGATCTGGTCGCCGACGGTATAGGCCGGGTTAAGCGCGGTCATCGGCTCCTGGAAGATCATCGCCATGCGGTCGCCGCGCAGCGCATTGTGCGCTGCCTGGCCCAGCTTCAGGACATCGCGGCCGTCAAACTCGATCTGGCCTCCGGTAACCTTCAGGCTTGAAGCCAGAAGCCCCATCGTCGCCAGCGAGGTGATCGACTTGCCGGATCCGGATTCGCCGACCACGCAGAGGATTTCCTTGGGCCGCACTTCAAAACTGAGGTTCTCGACCGCGTTGGCGCGCTCGATGTTCACCGGCAGTGCCACGGTCAGGTTGCGGATCGACAGAACCGGCTTGGCGGTCTCGGTCACGGTCATTTCCCCCGTTTGGTGTTGGATCTGCGCTTGCATCAGTTGCGGTCCTCCGGTGCGGTGACGTCGCGCAGCCCGTCGCCGACAAGGTTGATGGCCAGCACCAGCAGAAACAGCGCGGTCCCGGGCACGGCGATCAGCCAGCCATCGAAGAACATCAGCCCCTTGGCGTCAGAGATCATTAGGCCCCAGCTCGGCGCCGGCGGCTGCACGCCGAGACCCAGGAAGGACAGCGCCGCCTCCAGCAGGATGGCATGGGCCATTTCCAACGTCGCGATGACGATGATGTGGTTCGAGATGTTGGGCAGTACTTCGACGAAGAGAATTCGTGGCGTTGAACTGCCCAGCGACCGCGCCGAGGCCACGAAGTCCAGCTGCCGCACCTGTTGCGTGGCCGAGCGCATGACCACAGCAAAGCGATCCCAGATCAGCAGGCCCAGCACCCAGATAACCACGGTCAGCGACGACCCGACGATGCTGACCACCGCCAGCGCCACCAGCACCACCGGCATCGAAAGTCGCGTGGTAATGATGAAGTTGATCACCATATCGACGCGGCCGCCGAAATAGCCCGCGCAGATGCCCAGGACGGTACCGATCACACCCGAGATCAGCATGGCGGAGAAGCCGATCAGCAAAGAGATCCTGGCGCCGTACATCAGGCGGGAAAGCATGTCGCGGCCCAGGTGATCGGTGCCCAGGATATGATCCCAGGTCGCCTTGGGGCTGTCGAACCAGACTGGCGGGATCAGCTTGCGCGACAATACCTGCTCATAAGGGTCATGCGGCGACAACAGCGGGGCGAAGAGCGCGACCAGCACGATGGTCACGATAACCAGCCCGCCAAGCATCAGGCCGCGGTGCGCCGAGGCTTGGAACAACATCATTCGCATGGGCGAATGCACGGTACCGGCGTCGAGGGTCTTGGGGGCGTCTTGATCCAGAGTGCTCATGTCATCCGATCCTGATGCGTGGGTCCAGCCAGGCGTTCAGCACGTCGGCAAAGAGGGTGAGTGCGATGTAGAAGAAGCTGAGCACCAGAACGATCGCCTGCATCATCGGCAGGTCGGCGCGCTGGATCGACTCCCAGGCCAGGAAGCCCAGCCCGTTGATGGCAAAGATCGTCTCGATCACGATCGACCCGCCGAGCATGAAGCCGAACTGCACCGCCGCAAGCGATACCACCGGGATGATCGCGTTGCGCAGGGCGTGCTTGAACAAAAGGGAGAATTTGCTGACACCTTTGGCGCGGGCGGTGCGGATGTAATCCGAGCGCAGCACCTCGATCATGCCGGCGCGGGTCAGCCGCATGACGCCGGGTGTGATGTAATACCCCAGCGCAATGGCGGGCATCACGAAATGCGCCCAGGTTCCGGTGCCCGAGACCGGCAGGATGCGCCAGTTGATAGCGAACCAAAGCATCATTGTCAGCGCGAACCAGAAACTTGGCATCGCCTGCCCTACCACGGCGATGGTCAATGCCACGCGGTCAAGCAGGCTGTTGGGCCGGATTGCGGCCAAGACCCCCAGCGGGATCGACAAGGCCAGCGCAAAGAGCAAGGCACAGAACCCCAGTGTCATGGTCGTCGGAAGGCGCGAGAAGATCTCTTCGGCCACCGGTTGGTTGAGATAGTGCGAATGACCGAGGTCGCCCTGCACCGCATTTCCCAGCCAGGTGAGAAACTGCATCGGGATCGGCTTGTCATAGCCATGCAACTCGCGGATTGCCTTCAGGTCCGCCGCGGTCGCGTTCTCTCCGCCAAGGGCGATAGCGGGATCGCCGGTCAGAAAGTTCATCGAGAAGGTAATCGCCGAAACGGTCAGCGCCACAAGCAGTGCCACGCCTACGCGTTTAAATAAGAATGCCAACATTCGGTCAGCCTCGTGCCAGTCTGGATTGCATTCGGGGGTGGAATGTCCCGGGGGTGCGCCCCCGGGATACCTCTGCTTACTGTCAGTCGCAGATCACTTCCACTTGGCTTCGTAGAGCCGAGGGATCTCGTCCGAGGTCGGCGTGAAGTCGAGATCGTTGGAGAACACGTAGTACTTGGCATAGGTGAACATCGGCAGCCAGTAGAGCTCTTCGGCAATGATCCCCAGCGCTTCGGCATAGGCCGCCTTGCGCTCTTCGGGGTCCACCGACGTGTCGCCGCGTCTCAGAGCCTCGGCGGTGCGCGGATCCTTGGCCGGATCATCAGAACTGCCGGTAAAGAAATGGCTGGTGATCGCGGCCACGTCCGGGATCGAGCTCGACCCCCATGTCATGTGGTTCACCGGCGTCTTGCCTTCCTGCACGAGACCGAGAAGCGAGCGATACTGCAGCCAGTTCAGGTTGGCCTTGATGCCCACGGCGGCCAGGTCGCCGATCACCGCCTCGGTGAACTCGCGCTGGCGATAGCCGTAGAGGTCGAACTCGAACCCGTCGGGATAGCCTGCCTCGGCCAGCAGCGCCTTGGCCTTCTCGGGATCATACTCGTATTTCGCCACATCCTGCGTACAGGCGAACTGATCGGGGTGGCAGGCGGAATGGATCACTTCGGCCGCCGGGCCTACCAGCTCCTTGGCGATGGCCTCGCGGTTGATGGCATGGGCGACCGCCGCGCGCACCTTCTTATCGGTGAAATAGTCCTGCCCAGAACTGCCGTCGACATCAAAGGCCATGTAGGAGATCCGCAAGGTCTTCTCGTTGACCACCTGCACCTGGCCGGTTTCTTCAAGTCGCAGCGCCTGCTCCTTGGGCACGTCCCATGCCCAATCAAGCCCGCCTGTCATCAGCTCGGCCAGCTGGGTGTTGTTTTCCTTGATGGTACGGAAGTTGATCTTGCCGATTTCAGGCGTGCCCTTTGGGCCACCCTCGAAATAGTCTTCGTTCTTTTCCCACAACACGAAGTCGCCCGGCTTGACGTCGGCCAACTTGTAGGGCCCCGTGCCTACGGGCGTGACAGCCGCAAGGTCCCGGGTACCATCGGCGGCCAACGGCGCGTTGTCATAGAGCCCTTCGGGCATCATCATGATCTCGTTGGAGAGATAGGCGAAAGCGTTCGGGAAGGGTTCTTTCAGCTCCAGCCGAACCCGGTGCTGGCCCAGCTTTTCGGCGCCTTTCATCCAGCCGACCACAGATTGTGCTGGCACCGCGTTTTTCGCGTTTGCGAGGAAATTGATGGTATAAACCACGTCGTCGGCGTCGAAACTGCTGCCGTCGTGAAACACCACCCCCTCGCGCAGCTCGAATTCCACCGCGGTGTTGCCGTCCCATTCCCAGCTGGTGGCCAGCAACGGATCGAATTCGCCAGTTTCGCTGTTGTAGAGGACAAGGCCATCCCAGCCCATGTGCCCCATGATCACCAACTCGCGCGTCACGCTGAAATAAGGGTCAAGAACTGCGACTTCCTTGTCGGTCGCCCAGTTCAACGTATCGGTTGCCTTGCCCGCCAATCCAGGCAGCGCAACCGAACTCATGAGGGCGGCGCAAAGGGCCAGCTTCGTCAGGTTCATGGACAGTTTCCTCCTTGTTGGTTCAGCCCTTCGTCGGCCAAGTGCCGCCTCCCTGCGACCGCTTAGACCAGGCTGTCAACACTCCTCCGCGCCGGACTGGCGGATCGGTGTTTCGCAATGTTTCCTTCGTGGGTGGGCATAAAGCAAATTCTTTAATATCATCTGCCCATAACGAAACCTGATGGGGTCCGAAACCATGCTCCGCTTCAATATTCGCCAGATCGAGGCCTTCCGCGCCGTGATCGAGACCGGCAACATGACACAGGCCGGAGAGGTTCTGGGCGTCACCCAGCCGGCGGTGAGCCGCCTGATCCGGGATCTTGAAGAGCAATACGCGTTGAAACTCTTCATTCGCCATGCCGGGCGGATCGAGCCCACCAAGGATGCCTTTGCCCTGTATGCCGAGGTCGAGCGCTGCTATGGCGAGCTTGAACAGATGGTCGAATTTGCGACCAACCTGGGTGAATTTCGCAGAAAACGGTTGCGGGTGGCGTCGACGGTCGGCCATTCGTATTTCCTCTTGCCCGAGGCCATCAAAGAGTTTCACGCGCGCTGCCCTGATGTCTCGATCAACCTGTTCAGCGGGACCTCCCCCCAGGTGGTCGAGCATATTGAAAAGGGCAGGTTCGACATCGGTCTGGCGCTGCTTCCACTGGATGTCCAAGGTGTCGAAATCCGAGAAATGCCTGAAACCAGCCTGGTGACCGTGCTGCCCAAAGGGCATCCACTCGCCGAACTCGACGCCGTGACACCTTCCGATCTCGCCGGAACACCGCTGCTTCTGATCTCGGAAAGCAGCCTGATGCGAAAGCGCCTGCTACAGGCTTTCAACGAAGCGTCCGTCACGCCAAACGTCATCCTCGATTCCACCTATACCGGTCCGATCTGCAGCCTGGTCGCCAGTGGCATGGGCGTCTCGATCATGGATTTCCTCACCGCGGACGCCTATTCGGACATGGAGATAGAAATCCGCCCTTTCAGGCCAAGCATTCCCTGCGAGCTGAAACTGGTTCTGCCGGCCTCGCAGCCTTTGTCCGAACCCGCGCAGGTTCTCCTAGAGATCCTGAATACGCAGTCCTTGCGATCGCCTTCTTTTCGAATCCCGAAGGCGGTAGGGCGGATCGGCAGGGACAGTAGCAAAAACTTGAGCGACCGAACGTAATGCCATTCTGACCGTTGTTCACGCAGAAAGTCCGAAAGCTTGATGCCCCAACGCGATCTCTCAGGCGATGCTTGGCCCGTATTCGAAATGTGCTGCTTCTTGGTGGTTCGGATGACTTCGATACTGCAGAGAGTTGATTTCCCCGTTTGCTATGTCCTGAGACGCTGCCGATAGCCGAGCAACCGTTTCAGCGCGGCATGATCGCTCTCGGTTCGGTTATTGCGTCGTTTTCACCAACCTGCGTGATGCTGCCGAACGCGCGTTGGATGGCACTGCGCACAAAAACTTTGGAAGCCACGGAAACGCACCGGACCTTCAGCCGAAAATCGATCAATCGGCCATGTGTTCCAGCGGCGCGCCACAGATAGCGCCACTGCCCGCCGACCGGCACATAAGCTTCGTCAAGATACAAGGCCAGGCTGACCCAGCGCCTATTCCTATCGGTGCATTGGTCTGCTTGGGCCCGATTTTCGGAACCCGGCGAGAAACTGCACAGCGATCAACAACGACTGCACGCTCGGCCAGCGCGGCGCAGTATACTGAGAAGGCAGCGAATTTCGGCGAAATGCCCGGACCGCGCACAGGATGACCTCGGCCGTGAACGATGTTGCCCAAAAGGCGTCGGGCGGATCCTCGGGCGCCTCACCCGACAAAAATTGCCCGCGACAGGACCGCAAAATGCAACAGTCCCAATACCAACAACGGCCGGTCAGCGCCCCTTGCCCGCTCACCGCCTGCGGAAGGTCAGGTAATGCGGCACGCGCCCTTCGCGCAGCGCCTTCTGCTCGTAACGGGTCGAATGCCAGTCATCCCAGGGCTCTCGCCAGTCCTGCGGTCCCTCGGCGGTCCATGTGAACCCGGCCTTCGGCACCTCGACCAGCGTCTGCCGCACATAGTCGGGAATGTCGGTGGCCACGCGGAATTCGGCCCCCGGTTTCAGCACCCGGTGCAGCGGCTCCAGGTGCTCCTGCGTCACAAAGCGCCGCCGATGGTGTTTCTTCTTCGGCCAGGGATCCGGGTACAGCAGAAAGGCCTTGGCGATCGACTGGTCGGGCAGCACGTCGAAGAGGTTGCGCGCATCACCGGGATAGACGCGCAGGTTCTCGGCCCCCGCCTCCCGGATCTTGCCCAGCAGCATCGCCACCCCGTTGATGAAAGGCTCGGCCCCGATGATGCCAACGCCGGGGTTTCCGACCGCCTGGTGCACCATGTGCTCGCCACCGCCGAACCCGATTTCCAGCCAGACCGGCGCGCCATCGAACAGCGCGCCCAGATCCAGGGGCACCCGGTCGGGGTTCTCTTCCCAGTCGACCGCACCGGGCGACAGCCGGTCCAGGTCCTCCTGCAGGTACTCTTCCTGTTTCGGCCGCAGGGTCTTGCCCTTCACGCGGCCGTAGAAATTGCGCCAGGGGGCGCCGGGGTGCTTGTTTGACGTGGTCATGGCCCGGGCGCTTAGCCTCCACGAGCGGATCGCGCAAGGCTCCTGCGGCCTCATGCCCGCTCAAGGGGCGATCAGGATGCTGCCCAGCACCTCCAGCGCGTCACCACTACGGCGCACCACCAACACCTCGCCCGACCGCGTGCCCCGTCCGGTCAGCGCGCTGATGTTGACCTGGTGCGTGACGACGATGGGCCGGTCGCCCCGCGCCTCCAGCAGGTCCAGCGCCGCAGCGGTCCGCGCCCCGCGCCGGTCAAAGTCGCGAAAAAAGGAATTGAACGCGGGCGCCGGCGTCACCTCCCCCAGTTCCAGCAGCTCGGCGGTCTCCAGGCAGCGGCACCACTGACTGCTCAGCACCGCGTCAAAAGGCACGCCGCGCTCGCGAAACGCCGCCCCGATGGCCCGCGCCTGCGTCCGTCCGCGCGCGTCGAGGGTGCGCTGCGTGGCGCAGTCATCCAGGACGAACCCGGCCGGATCTCCCGTGCCGGGCGCCAGCGCATGGCGCATCAGGGCAAAGGCACCTGGCCGGTCCAGCGCGTCCCAATCATTGGCCAACAGCACCCCCGGCCACAAAAGGCCGAGGGCGAGGATCAGCAATCGCATCACAGTCGGTTGTCGAGGAAGCCCAGAAGCCCCTCCCAGGACCCCTGGTCGGCGGTCAGGTCATAGTCGCTCGACCCGTAAACGGTAAAGCTGTGTCGCGCGCCGCCAAAGACCTGCGCCCCGTGTTCGACACCCGCGCCCTGCAACTGGTCCAGCAGGGCGGCCAGATCCCCCATGCCCGACACCGGGTCGGCGCTGCCGTGGAACAGCATGACCGGCGCAGAGGTGGCGCTGTAATCCTGCCCCTCGGGCGTGCCCAACCCGCCGTGGAAGCTGACAAATCCCTCAAGGTCCGCACCGGCCCGTGCCGCCTCCAGCACCGCCGCCCCGCCAAAGCAGTAACCCATGATGACGATGTCATCCGTCGCCCCGGCGATATTGGCCGCCTCCATGATCGAGCCCATCAGCCGTGCGCGGAATTCCTCGCGGTCGCCGTAAAGCGCCCCCGACAGGGCCCGGTTCTCGTCCACGGTCTTGGGGTCCTCGTCGGCGCCGTAGACGTCGATGGCAAAGGCCGTATAGCCCAGCGCCGCCAGCATCTCTGCCCGGCGTTCCTCGTAGGCGGTCATCCCGTCCCAGTCATGCACGATCAGCACCGTGCCCTTGGGCGTGATCGCGGTGTTGGTGGCGACATAGCCCTCGTAGCTTCGCTCACCCACGGTGTATTGGTGATAGCCGGCCTGGATCTCGGCCTGTGCTGCGCCCGCCAGCATCACGGCGGCGGCGAAAACGGTGCGGATCATAACGGAACCTCCTTGGTCACAATTCACACCGTAAAGGTAGCGGCCCCCGGAAAAAGGAAAGGCGCCCCCGCGACGGGAGCGCCTCTGCTGTTTCGTCCTGGCCCGTATATCCCCCCGGGGGGAGGCGGGCAGAGGCATGACGCCCCCGTCAGACCGCCTTCTTCAGCGCCTCGGCCAGGTCCGTCCGCTCCCAGGAGAACCCGCCATCCGCCTCGGGGGCACGGCCGAAATGGCCATAGGCGGCGGTGCGCGAATAGATCGGCTTGTTCAGGTCCAGGTGGGTGCGGATGCCGCGCGGGGTCAGGTCGATCACCTTGGGGATCGCCGCCTCGATGGCGCGCGCCTCGATCTGGCCGGTCTGGTGCGTGTCGACGTAGATCGACAGCGGCTTGGCCACGCCGATGGCATAGGACAGCTGCACGGTGCAGCGTTCCGCCATGCCCGCGGCAACCACGTTCTTGGCCAGGTAGCGGGCGACATAGGCCGCCGACCGGTCCACCTTGGTCGGATCCTTGCCCGAAAAGGCGCCGCCGCCGTGGGGCGCGGCCCCGCCATAGGTGTCGACGATGATCTTGCGGCCCGTGAGGCCCGCGTCGCCGTCCGGCCCGCCGATGACGAACTTGCCGGTCGGGTTCACCCACCATTCGGTCTCATCGGAAACCCAGCCCTCGGGCAGGGTTTCGCGGATGTAGGGTTCGACCAGCGCGCGGACCTCGGCGCTGGACATGCTTTCGTCCAGGTGCTGCGTCGACAGCACGATCGAGGTCACGCCGACCGGCTTGCCGTCCTCGTAGCGGACCGACAGCTGCGACTTGGCATCCGGCCCCAGCTTGGGCTCGGTGCCGTTCTTGCGCACCTCGGCGAGGCGGCGCAGGATCGCGTGGCTGAACTGGATCGGCGCCGGCATCAAGGCGTCGGTCTCGTCCGTGGCATAGCCGAACATGATGCCCTGGTCGCCGGCGCCCTCGTCGCCCTGCTGGCCGGTCACGCCCTGCGCGATATGGGCGGACTGTTCGTGCAGCAGGTTGGTGATTTCCACGGTCTCGTGGTGGAACTTGTCCTGCTCATAGCCGATGTCCTTGATGCAGGCACGGGCGATGTCGGGGATGCTGGCCATGTATTCGGCCAGCTTGTCCTGGTCGGTCAGGCCCACCTCGCCCCCGATGACCACGCGGTTGGTGGTGGCGAAGGTCTCGCAGGCGACGCGCGCAAGCGGGTCTTCGGCCAGGAATGCGTCCAGGATCGCGTCGGAAATCCGGTCGCAGACCTTGTCCGGGTGCCCCTCCGAGACGGACTCGGAGGTGAAAGTGTAGTTCTGTCGGGACATGATGGGGTGCTCCATTGATGACGCCGTCACGCCAGGAAGCCGTTGTGACGGGTTTTGCTGTCCGAATGCGGGTACGCGGCGCAGGGCGCGGGGTCAATCGGTTTCTGGCGTCCTGCGGCGGCGACGCCCCGCCCAAAGCGATGCAATTGCCACAAAGATGAGCAATACCGCGGGCAGATCCCCGGAACGGCTGTAAAACGTGTGCCGCAGCGGCGGCGGCAGCGGCGCATCGGCAAAGCCCGCCTCGCCTAGCGGAATGGTCGCAAGGACCCGCCCGGCCCCGTCGATCACAGCCGAGACCCCAGTATTGGCCGCCCGCAGCATCGGCAGCCCCTGTTCGATGGCGCGGATACGGGCCTGGGCCAGGTGCTGGTAAGGCCCCGACCAGGTGCCGAACCAGGCATCGTTGGTGATCTGGATCAGCATGTCCGGCCGCAGCGGCGCGCCGTTCACATCCTGCGGAAAGACGGCCTCGTAGCAGATCAACGGCAGCGCGCTCCCGAGGGGGCCCATGTCGATCACCTGCGGCCCCGGTCCGGGCGTGTAGCCCCCCTCGGCCCGGGCGGCCAGACCGGCGATGTTCCACCGCGCGAACAGCGCCGCGGCCGGCATGTATTCCCCGAAAGGCACCAGGTGATGCTTGTCGTAAAGCGCCTGCACCCCGCCGCCGGGCGCCAGCACGATCAGCGAATTGTAATAGCCCGCCTGGTCCGCCCGCTGGATCCCCAGCAGCACCGGCGTATCGCCCGCCGCCTCGGTGATCCGGTCCAGCGTCGGCCCCGCGCGGTTCAGCAGGCTGGGCACGCTGGTTTCCGGCCAGACGATCAGCGCGGGCGCCGCCCCGCTCTCGGCAGGTGCGGCGCTGGTGAAGTCCAGCTTGCGCTGCATGAAGACGGGGATCTTTTGCGGGTCCCATTTCTCGTGCTGGGGGGCGTTGGGCTGGACCAGCCGCACCACCGGGCGCGCCGCCAGGTCCTGCGCGGCAGGGGTCAGGAGAACGCCGCCGCCGAAGAGCACCGCCAGCAGGACAAGGCCCGCCAGCCCCGCCCGCGCGCCTCCGGGGCGCAGCGCCAGCGCACAAAGCGCCGCTGCCGCCAGCGTCATCAGCGTCAGCCCATGCGGCCCGACCACCGAGACCCACTGGATCACCGGCACCGGCAACCAGAAATAGGGCACCAGCGCCCAGGGAAAGCCGGTGAGGACATAGGCGCGCGCCATTTCCGCCACGCTCCACGCCAGGACAAGCGCGACCACCGGGTGGCGCCCCTGCGAGGCCAGCCGGAACGCCAATCCCCAGAACAGCGCCAGACCGCCGGCAAGGCCGATCAGCGCAAAAGGCGCCATCCAGCCCGTCACCGCCGCATCGACAAAGAATGGCTCGACGATCCAGCCCATCGAAAAGCCGAAATAGCCCAGCCCCACGGCCCAGCCCGTGCCCGCCGACCGCAGCCCGCCCGGCGTCACCAGGAACAGCCAGACCGCCGCGACATAGCCCGCGAAGCCCAGGTACCACAGGTCGTAGGGGGGCTGGCCCAGACCGATGACGACGCCGGACAGCACCGCCAGCGGCAACCGCATCCAGCCCGGCACAGGGCCCGCGACCGTGCGGCCGTCACCGGCCGCAAGCCTGTCAGGCATGGCCCGCGTCGGCCTTGGCCGGTTGCGCCTCGGCCACCAGCGCTGGCGCGGTCGTGGCGGCGGCCTCGCCGCGCGAACCGTTCGACCGACGCACCCGCAGCCGCTTGATCCGGCGCGGGTCCGCATCGACTACCTCGAAGTCCAGCCCCGCCGGATGCGGCACGACCTCACCCCGCGCGGGCACCCGGCCCGCCAGCATGAAGACCAGCCCGCCCAGCGTGTCGATCTCTTCCTCGTCGATGTCGTCGTGGTCGGTCAGCGCAAGGCCCAGTTCGCCCTCGAAATCGCTCAGCGGGGTCTTGGCCTGCACCAGGTAGCACCCGGTCTTTTCACGGGTCCAGAACTGGTCCTCGTCGGTGTCGTGCTCGTCCTCGATCTCGCCGATGACCTGTTCGATCAGGTCCTCGATCGTCACCAGCCCGTCGACCCCGCCGTATTCGTCGATCACCAGCGCCATGTGCCGGCGTTCGGTCTGCATCTTGGTCAGAAGCACGCCGATGGGCATCGAGGGTGGCACAAAAAGCAGCGGCCGCAGCATCCGTTTCAGGTTGAACCGCCCGCCGGTGCCGTTGAACCCCTGCTGCAAGGCGAAATCCTTGAGGTGCGCCATGCCCACCGGCGTGTCCAGCGTCCCCTCGTAGACCGGCAGCCGCGTCATGCCGCTTTCGCGGAACACGGTGACCAGATCCTCCTTGGTGATCGTGTTGGGCACGGCGATGATCTCGGCCTTGGGAATGGCCACGTCCTCGACCCGCATCCGGCGCAGGTTGATCATGCCGTGAACCGGCCTGTCGTGCGCCCGTGGCGCGCTCTGGGCCGCAGAGCCGTGCGGCGAGGGTTCCTCGCCACCTCGGCCGAACAACCGCTGCCAGAAACTGCGCCGCGGCCCGTGTCCGTTCATTTTTCCCGTCAGTGGCGCGCTTTGCGCCGCGTTAGACGAGTCGTCGCTATCGCCCATCTTTCCTGTTCCAGTCATGCCCCATCGGGGCCATCATCCTCACCATATGGGTTCGGCAGACCGAGATTTCCAAGTATCTCGACCTCGAGCCGTTCCATCAGCGTGGCGTCCGCGTCACGCATATGGTCATACCCCAATAGATGTAACACGCCATGAACAACCAAGTGTGTGACATGTTGCTCTAAAGCGATACCCTGCTCGGCGGCTTCCCGCCCGCAGGTTTCCCAGGCCAGGGCGATGTCGCCCAGGTGGTGCGGCTCCTCGTCCTCGGGCTCGGGCGGAAAGGGCGTGCCCCCCGCATCCTCGGCGGCAAGATCCTCGGAGGGCCAGCTCAGCACGTTGGTGGCCGTGGGCTTGTCGCGGAAATCGCCATTCAACGTGGCGATCCGGGCGTCGTCGCACCCCAGCACGGCGATCTCGTATTCCGCCGGGTCCAGCCCCAGGTGCGCCAGGGCCGCCACCGCCCCGCGTTCGGACAGGGCCGCCAGCCCGGCGGCCTCCCAACGGTCGTCCTCGAAAATCGTATCGGTCAGCATGTGGTCCAGCGCCCGGGGCTCT
>NZ_JASHJL010000055.1 GCF_030733205.1 Mameliella sp. MMSF_3455 | reverse complement strand
GTGGCCGGGCGGGGCTGCTCTTGTGGACGGTATCGCAGCCGTCGGACGCACGGGTGAAAAGGCGAGGCTCACCGGGCGACGGTGCCGCCCGATGACCGGTGACGTTCAGGCGAAGAGAGACTCGCTGACATGCCCACAATGCGCGCAGACTTCCCGCCATTGAAAGTTGACGCTCCCGCCATCTATGGTTTCCCAGTCGGTCCTCAACGCGTCTCTACCGCAGACCGTGCAGGGGACGGCATAGCCGCCACTATCGTGATGGTCCCTCCCGGTGGCCGTTCCGGGCTGCGTGGTACCTGTGCGGTCGCACTGCCGGCAAAGGTCGTCCTCGGTCTTGGTCTAGTGAGTCATGATCTCATCTCCAGATGTTCGGGAAATCACCACGGGAGTGTGGTGGCATGGCCGAATGTCTGGTTCACCGAATCTATCCGGGTCAGGGACGGCGAAAGCCGCCGGCGTGCCGGGCGCAAAAATTTTCCGGGCGCGTCGCTCACCGCGGGCCCGTCATCAAACACCGGACCGACGCCCCCACCCCCTCAGCCCTCTCCGAAAAGTTTTGCGATCCTTGACGCGGGCGGGTTCGGGGGCCATCCGGAGGATATGCTTCCACGCTCATGTGTGTGCGTTTTGACGGTAGGTTTGCCCGACCCGAGCAGGCAAAGGGCGCGACCGGACGCGGGAGCCGGATGGAGCGGCGGGATCGTTTTGCTCAGCAAAACAGACCAGAGCGTAATCCGGCGGAGCGGCCGGGGAGCGACGTGCTCGCGAGACGGGCAAACCGGGACGCCGGGTGCGACGCCGCGGTGAGGTCGCATGGCCGAATGCGCGATCGGCCAGGGGCCGATATCGCCTCCGCGACACGCGCGGCCGGGCGGCAGAGGCCGTCAGTTTACGGACAGGCCGATGGAAACGACGAAAGGGCCGCCCGTAGGCGACCCTCTCTCATTCACTCGTCTGCCGTCTTCTTCGCCGGGTCGGCGACCCGCATGACGGTCAGGCCCTTCGCCTCGGCCTTCTGCCCGAGGTTCAGCGCCACCCCGTTGCCGCCGAAGAGCACGACCCCGGTCGCGGCGAATTTGTCGTCCAGCATCTCGTCGTTGCATTTGAACGGGGCGGCACGCCCATGCGCGGACCAGCGCGGATCGAAGCGCGCCTGCGCGACGCCGCGTGCGCGAGCCCAGCGGGCCGCGATCATCTCGGCGCCATGCTTGCCGCCCTTGTGGCAGAGGAAGATCTCCTGATTGCGGTTCTGCCGGATCCGCTCCCGAACCTTGTCGAGTGTCGAGAAGATGACATCGATATCGGTCCAGTCCGTCGCGCCGGAGACGATCAGGGGAACCCCCTCGACCTTCGACTTCGCGGCGGTTTCGCGATCATGTTGCTCCAGCAGCTGCCGGGCCTCGAAGACCGCCCCGGTCTCCTGGGCGCGAAGGCTTGCCCGGGATCCCGCGGCCGGGATGAAGGCGTGACCGGTCTCGACCTCGTAGCATTCCGCCGCCGCCTCGCTCATCACTTCGATGGCGGCGACGATCTCGCGGAGTTGCAGGAAGCGTCCCTGCGCTTCTTCGAGGGCCATCTCCGCGATCTCCGATCCGTCGTGCGATTTTGCCACGGCACCGATCTTGTCGGCCGTCCGGTCCAGCTCCTTCGCCAAGGCGACCTTGCGGCGCTGCAGGATGGTGGCGAGACCGTGCGCCAGCGGTTCGATCTCGGCCTCAAGACCGGTGCCGCGCAACTGGCCGAGCAGGGCCTCGAAAGTCTCGCGGACGATGCTGTCGGTCAGGACGTGATCCTCGGGGATGGGCAGCTCCGCGTCTTTCTCCGTCAGGCCGAACAGTTCGATGGTCTCGTAGGCGTTCGCGTTCTCGTAAGTCATGTTGGTGTCTCCAGATGTTCGGGGAACCACCACGTGAGTGTGGTGGCATGGCCGAAAGTCCGGTTCTCCGAATTTGCCCGGGTCAGGGACGGCGAAGCCGCCGGCTTGCCGGGCGCAAAAGTTTTCGAGGCGCGCCGTCGCCGCCAGCGCGGCGGCGCGCACTGGACCGACCTGCCCACGCGCCCCGCCCTCGACGAAAAGTTTTGCGATCCTTGACGCGGGCTGATTCGGGGGCCATCCGGAGGATATGCTTCCGCACTCATGTGTGTGTGTGTGTGATTGACGGCAGGTTTGCCCGACACGAGCAGGCAAACGTCGCGACCGGACGCGGGAGACGGATGAAGCGGCGGGATCGTTTTGCCTCGCAAAACAGACCAGAGCGCAATCCGACGGAGCGGCTGCGGAGCGACGTGCTCGCGAGACGGGCAAACCGGGATGCAGGGCGCAACGCCGCGGTGAGGCCGAATGGCCGAATGCGCGATCGGCCATCGGCCGATATCTCCACCGCGACACGCGCAGCCGAGCGGGGGAGGCCGAAAGGCAGGGGGCGCTTCGGGCCAACTGATGCGACAAGGGTCCGAGAGTGATACGCCCGGAAGAATGTGGACCCACCTGCAGAGAAGGCGGAGGTTGAAATATCTGATCCCGGTCGCCGTTGTCCTGCTGACATCACCGGCCATCGCGCAGGTGCAGATCCGGGACGCCGACACCATCGTGGTCTCTGGAACACCTGTGCGCCTGAACGGGGTCGATGCACCCGAACTCGGAACGCGGGCGGGCCGGGACGCCAGGCGCTGGATGGTGAACTACCTCGGTGGCCGTTCGATAGAATGCGAGCTCAACGGCGAGCGGACCCATGACCGATGGGTGGGCATTTGTTACGCCGATGGCGAGGACATCGGCGCCGCGCTGATCGCGGCCGGTCACGCGCTCGACTGTCGGAGATATTCCGGAGGTCGGTATGCCCATCTGGAGACGCCGGCGGCGCGGTCGCGGATCAGGCGGGCGAGCTACTGCTAGCGATACGACTGGCAAGTGGCGGTTGCACGGCATTCCAGTGCGCAAACTTAATCAGACAACATCCCCGCAGCACGCATGCTGAACGTGTTCCTCTCCCGTCCGAAGCCGACGATGATGTGATCGTGGATGACGATCTCCATCACCTTGCAGGCTTCCACGATCTTCCGTGTGAGATCGATATCGGTCTGGCTCGGATGCGGATCGCCGGAGGGGTGGTTGTGGCAGAGGATGAGGGCAGACGCATCGAGAACGAGGGCGGAGCGGAGCACCTCGCTGACATAGACCGGGACATGATCGATGCTGCCACGTGTCATGACCCTGTCGCGGATCAGCCTGTTCTTTCGGTCCAGCAGCAGCACCCGAAACACTTCGACCCGCTCGTGGACGGCGCTGAAAGCCAGGTAGTCGGTCAGCATGGTCCAGGACTGCAGGGCAACGGTCGAGCGGGCATGCCTGCGCAGGATGGTGCGGGCGGCGTCGATGGTCGCGATCTCGGCTTCGGAAAAGCCGGGCGCGCGCTGGTCGGCGGTCTCTTTGGGGTCATGCAGGGTCATGCGGCCTCCAATCGGTCGAGCGTTTCTCGGAGGCTCGTCCCATCGGAACGCAGGGTGTGGCCGATCTCGTCTTCGAGCGCGATGTAGGTGGAAAGGAGATCTGGCCTCAGCCGTGCGGCACATTGAAGATCGGCAAGCGAAGACATGATGCAAAAGCTGCAGGACAGCCGCGACATGCCGCGGCCATAGGCCCAATGCGGCTCCTGCCCCGCCGCGGCGATGGTGTGGAACACCTCCCGCCGGGTCAGGCCATGGATCGGCAGCCAGTCGATCCAGGTCCGTCCCGCCACGCTGCCCCGGGCGTTCCGGCTGACGACAGGACGGCTCCGGCGTGCGGCGCTTTCCTCGGCGCGCATCCCCATCGCACTGATGATCTGCCCGGCGAAGCGGGAGTTGGCCGCGAGATAGCGGCGCAGCTCGCGCTCGATCGGACCGCGCTTCTGGTCGGATGTGCATTGGCGGTATCGCGGGGATGGGAACATGCCCCGGGCCCAGACCATCTCGAAGAACGACCGGCGCGGTCGTGCGATCACCAGCGGCAGGCCGAACGTGGTCTTCCTGATATGGCTGATCGTGCCCGGCCATTCCACCTCGCCGAGGGTGGCATGGACGATGAGGAGTTGGTCGTGCGGGATTCCGGCCTCGACCAGCCTGATCGTCATGGCCTGGCTGTCCTTGCCGCCGGAATGGTTGATCGCCACAAGGGCGCCGCGCTCGATCATATCGGTGATGTCAGCCGGAATGCGCATCGGAACCTCCGAACATGGCGGTCCAATTGTCCCCGGCACCCATCTGGTCCTGGCGTTTCAGGACGGCGAGACGGTTCATCAGATCCATGATGACCGACGTGGTCGGGTGATTGGCCCGATGGCCTCTCTGCGGCCGGCCGAGGCTGGGATGTCCGTATTTGAGAAGGTGCAGCGCCGTCTCGAGCGATGGGACATGCGTCGCGCGGTCGATGAGTTCGCGCGGCAGAGCCGCCGCATGGGCGGCGTAAGCCCGGTTGCGCGCCGCACTCAGCTGGCGACTGCCGATCCGATGGGCGGCATCGACCCATTCTGAGACGTCGGACCAGGTAAGCCGCGTGCCCGGCGTGGTGTATCTATCATGTGTCATGGGAAGCCCTCGATCCTTGCCGCTCAGATCATGCCGGCGATGACAAGGCCGGATTTCATGGAGGGACGGCCGCAGGCCTCGCAGAATCCAGCGCGCTGATCCGGTTCGAGTTCGGCGGTGTGATCGCAATCGGGCGCCATGCAGATCGCGGGCACGACACTATCGAGCGCGTGGTCCTCCAGGAAGTCCGCGACATCGGCATAGCCTTCGGCCTCGGCGAGCGTGACCAGCTTGGGATGGGTGAGATTGAACATGGTTGACGTCCTTCTGTCGGGGTGAAACGAAAAGAGGGGAGCCGCGCTGTCGCGGCTCCCCTCACGGGACCTGCCTCTTGGGGACAGGGGACGCTGGCCGACCGGAGACATGCCGACAGCGCTCCGTCAGACCTGTTTCATGGGAGGAGGATCAGGCCTGCACGGGCGAAAGCGCCCCGGTTGCCCGGGACGCCCTCTCGCTGCGGTAACGCTGTGTATCAGCCGACCAGGGCGAGTCCGGTGTTGTCCGACCGCTCCTGGCCGGCGCTCTCGACGAAGGGAATGATCGAGAAGGTCTGGCCGCCCCGCTGCTCCTCGTTCTGAACGGCGTTCACGCGCAGATCGCCATCGGGCGTGTTGATGAGGAGCGAGACGTAGTCGTTGCCGGTCCGGTTGCTCTTCGCCATCCAGGCCGAGCCCACGCGGATGGGGTGGCCGCGCGGCGAACTGACCTCGATGCGGTAGTCGGGATGGGTCTCCTCGGTCTTGAACTCGTTCTCGATGAGCATGAAGTCGAGATCGAACATCATATTGGCGATGTAGCCGGCAAAGGCGTTGTCGGCATCCATGGCGGTCAGCTCGCCGGAGATCGAGCCGGACTTCATGGTGCCGTTCGAGACCAGCGGGATGATCTCGAACACGCCGGTCATCGCGTCACGCGCCTCCTTGGTCTGCACGGCGTTCACGCGGAAGGGGCCGAGGCCGACATCGATCTGCATCGAGATGTAGGGATTTCCGGTGGTATTGCCGGTCTCGTTCCAGGCCGTGCCGATGCGCACCTTGCGGCCGGACTTGTTCACCGCGGTCACATCGAAGTCCGGGCTCCGCTCGGACATCTTCGTCCGGGTCTCGAGCTGGATGGCGATGTCGAACCGGGTCGAGTGGATCATGCCGGAATAGGCGGTGGCTGCGGTCTCGGCGTTTCTGGTAAGTGTTCCTGCGAACATGGGTCTTCTCCTTGGGTTTGCCGCTGCCCGGCTTCCTGCCAGAGCACGCGGGATTGCTTTTCGACCCCTCATGGGATCGCAAAACCAAAAGCCCTCTTTCCTTTCTCTCCTGCCTGTCAGCCCGGCCCGGCGCCCGAGCGGGTGTCTGACGTTGCCCCGCGCACCTCCCTCCCCTGCGCTGCCACGCCATCATGGCCCGGCGCCGATATGAAGAAGTCGGCCTCGGACCCGTTCAACTGTCGGCCGCTCCGGTCGGTCAGACCGATGGTGCTGCCGTTCCGCACATAGGTGATGAGGTATTGGCCGAGGCCATCCCGATGCACCCGGTAGCCCACGTTCGCCCAGTGGACGGATTTGCCGGCATCCACGGCGGCCTTGATCTCCGCGATGTTCATCTGGATCTCCATTTGAGTGTTGGCGTTGGAAACAGGAGAGGCCCGATCCGCGGATCGGGCCTCTGCACACCCGCATTCGATCTACCAGTCGAAGACCTCGAGATAGGCGACGGGCGGGACGTCCCGATCGAACAGGACGTAGTCGCAGCCTGCATCCATCGCCAACGCCATGACCGTCTTGAAGGCGTCACAGTCGACGCCTTCCGGCAGATCGGCGAGCGTCTCCGGGACGGAAAACAGCCAGCCATACTCGTTCCGCATGGTCGGCGATTTGGCGAAGAGCCCGCTGTCGATGGCCTGGGCGGTTTGCGCGGGCAGATGTGCGGTGCTGCAATCGTAGAACCTGCGGACGTTGCGCATGATCAGCCCCTCTCATCCAGCATGACACCGAAATCAGGCTCACCTGAGGCGTCGTTCGCGTAGATCTCCGCGTGGATGGGCCGCTTCCAGTCGACGGAATCCCCGATGTCCGGATTGCAGTCGATCTCCGCCCTTTCTCCGCCTTTGAAGGTGAGGTGGGCTCGACCCCATTTGACATACCAGTCGGCCACATCGCCCCAGGTCTTCCCCTCGGGAAGGTCGATCGTGCCGGTGGCGGCACAATGCAGCTGCGTTATGATGGTTACGGAAGCCATTCAGGTTACCTCCCCGGTTTCTGCGATTTCCTGTTTCATGAACGACGGCGCCGTGGGCGCCCGCGCTGCCATCCAATCCTTGAGGCCGAGGATCGTCTTGCCGGCTGCCACCTCGGCCAGCCATTCCGCCCGTGGATCGCGGCCGACCTCTGGAGGCGCGTTGTCGATCCTCCCATTCGCCATCCAGGGTTCCGGCTGAATCCGTTTGAGCCAGTCGCCAAGCGAGGGGATGCGGCCCTGGCAGTCCTCGCGGACATGCTGCTCACCGATCCAGCGGGTCGGAATGACGCGGCCCGTGCTATTTGTCAGCGATCGGCCGAACTGGCGTTCAAGCTCGAAGATCCCGAGGGCATGATGACGGTGGGCGCGATGAACAAAGAGCGCGAGGTGCTCTTTGGATGAGTCGAACCAATCATGCAGGCATTGATAGTCGGACGGCTTTCCGCCGAATTTCCGCGCGGAGCTTTCGGCATGATGCAGAGGATGGGCCATCTCAAAGCCCCTCGTCATGGCTGTGGGAGGTCTCGACATAGCGGTCGGCGTGATCGAGCGAGATGCTGTCGGCGGTGACATCCCAGGTCAGCGTACCATAGCCACCCTCGTTGTTCTCGGAGCCGGGATGCTGGTGATAGGCAACGGACCAGGCGAAGTCGCCAACCTTGGTACAGAGATCGTCAGGGAGCGCGATGCCTGCGGGCTGGACCGTCACGTCCTCGATATTGCCGGAATCGCCGTAGCCTTCGTATTCGGCGGTCACCTCGGTGATGCCGAGGGCACGCAATTGCGGGAGCAGCTCGCTCCGAGCGGCCTTCAGAGCACCTTCACGTTCGGCGCGCCAGTCGGCCAAGATGGTGGCATAATCGATCTGTGGTTTGGTCATGGGTCTCGTCCTCTGGTCTGAGATGGGGAAGGCGCCGAGGGGTCCGCGGACCCGCCACGGCGGCGGAACGCGAGGGGACAAAGCACCCTTCCGCGTTCCCCCTGACCGAGAGCCCGCTTTCCCTTTCAGGCGGCGCGATCAGCCCTGGAGGCTGATCCGTCCCCCACGATCCGGCCCAGGATCGCGGCGGTATCGACACCGTCCCCGTGCGGCACGAAGACCCGGAGCTGGAAAGCGATGATCTCGGTGAAGCACCCCATGGCCTTCAGCCCGTCGATGGTGCCGCGGTCGGCCCCGTCGATCTCGAGCCGTGCCGCGCCCGCGACGCGGCGGCGGGTGAGCGCGAGACCGCGACCGAGATCGACCGGTGCGGTGGACCCGAGGGCGGCCGTCAGCATCTCCTGCGGGGTTTTCGGTGTGCCGACCATGAACCGCGCGCGTAGCGCCGCGGCGCCGTCCTCGCTGACGGTCCGGCCGATCATGCTCCCCTGCCCCTCGGGCGTGACCCGGTAGATGCGCTCGTTGCCCGAGGGGATGTCCTTCCAGATCGGTAGCAGCAGCCCGGTCAGCAGGTAGAGCTTCGTCGTGGTCACCTTCGGAAGGCTGTCGGCCTCCTCGTCCCAGAGGCGGCAGAACTCGGAGGGTTTGATTTCCTCCCAGGCGGAGGCCTGGAACTTCCCTTCCTCGACATAGGTGGATCCGCTCGGCCGGGTCACCTTGCGCATGAGCGTGACGATCTCCTCGTCATACATCTGCATCGGCCGGGACGAGATCAGCGCCGCACGACCGGAGGCGCGGTTGATCATGGTCAGCTTGTCGGGATTCCGGTCCAAAGCCTCCTTGGCCGAGAGCACATGGACAGGGTCCGTCACCTCGAGCCCGATGACCCGTGTCACCGCCCCGGAGCGCGGGCAGGTCCAGAGGTCTTCCACCGAGACCTGTTCGATCCTTTCGCCGCGCAACGTCTCGACCCCGAGATCGAGCGTGCCGGCAGCGCGGGCGCGTTCGGTCTGGTCGGCGATCCGGCTCATGAACTCGGCAAAGAGCGCGTTCTGCATGTGGATCGGCAGCGCCAGGACACGGTTGAGGAAGCGCTGAATCGGCGGCAACTCTTCCAGGAGCACGCCGTCCTGATCGATGAGCCGCAAGGCGGTCCAGTCCGTGAAGCGCTCGTAGCTCATCGCCCCGGCGCGCCCGGCGGCCAGATCGGCGTAGTAGCCGCGCAGCGCACCCCTTGCGATCGGGCTTTCGAGATTGTCCTCCTCGCGGAACATACCCTGGGAGCCGGTCTCGCGCTGGCCCTTGGTGAGCGCGCCGAGCTGATCCAGGCGACGCGCGATGGTCGAGGTGAAGCGTTTCTCGCCATGCACATCCGAGGTACAGACCCGGAAGAAGGGCGCGCTGACCTGCGCGGACCGATGCGTGCGGCCGAGCCCCTGGATCGCCGCATCGGCCCGCCAGCCGGGCTCCAGCAGGTAATGCCGCCGCCGCTTCTGGTTCTTTGCCGTTTTTGCGGCGTGGTAGGACCGGCCCGTCCCGCCGGCATCGGAGAAGATCAGCACGTCTTTCATGCCTTGCATGAATGCCAACGTTTCGGAGGAATTGCTGCTGGCGGACCGTTTCTCGATGAAGAGGGCACCGTCCTGGGATTTCAGCGGCCGGATGGAGCGCCCGGTCACCTCGGCGACCGCCTCGTCGCCAAAGGCCCAGAGAATTTGGTCGAGCGCCGCCGGGATCGGCGCCAGGGACATCAGCTCCATCATCGCCGCGTCGCGCAGGGCCTCGGCCTCGCGCGAGACGACCAGGGCGCCATTCGCATCCCGGAGCGGTTCGGCCACGACATTCCCGTCGATCTCGACGAGTTTCTGGGCATGGATCGGGAAGGCCTGCTCAAGGTAGCTGAGAACATAGTCCCGAGGTGTCAAGGCACCCTCCGCGAGATCATCTTCCGGATCCATCGCCTCCAGCCGGCGCTTCAGCAGGCTTTCGCCTGTGGAAACCACCTGGATAACACAGGCATATCCCTCCGCTACATCCTGCTCGATGGCGCGAATGACGGTCGGGGCCTTCATGCCCAGAAGCAGGTGGTTGAAAAATCTCTGCTTGGTACTTTCGAACCGCGATTTGGCCGCGGCCTTGGCGGCGGAGGCATTGGTCTGGCCGGAGGCGTCGTTGACGCCCGTCGCGGTCAGCGCCGCCTCGAGATTCAAGTGGATCGTTCGAAACGCCGAGGCGAATGCATCGTAGATCTCGATCTGGGCCGGCGTCAGCTCATGTTCGAGCACGTCGTATTCCACGCCGTCAAAGCTGAGCGCCCGCGCCGTATAGAACCCGAGTGTCTTCAGATCTCGTGCCACCACCTCCATGGCCGCCACCCCACCGGCCTCCATCGCCGAGACAAAACTCTCCCGGCTCGGGAAAGGATATTCCGGGCCCTGCCCCCAAAGCCCGAGGCGTGAAGCATAGGCCAGGTTCTGCACGCTGGTGGCCCCGGTTGCCGAGACATAGAAGACCCGTGCCCGGGGCGCCGCGAGCTGCAGGCGCAGCCCGGCGAAGCCCTGCTGGGAGGGTTTGACCCCCCTGCCCTCGTCGGACCCGGCGGCGTTCTGCATCGCATGGGCTTCGTCGAAGGCCAGCACGCCGTCGAAGCCCTCGCCCATCCAGTCGAGAACCTGGCTGAGCCGGGTCGTCCCACATTTGCCCGCCGAGCGCAGCGTGGCGTAAGTGACGAAGAGGATACCGTCGCCCATCGGGATCGCCCGGTCGGGCTTCCATTTAGAGAGCGGCTGGATGTCGGCGGGCGAGCCACCGAGGTCGGTCCAGTCGCGGATGGCGTCTTCGATGAGCGTGGCCGATTTGGAAATCCAGACCGCCTTGCGACGGCCCGCGAGCCAGTTCACCAGGATCAGACCGGCGCATTCGCGGCCCTTGCCGCAGCCGGTGCCGTCGCCGAGGAAATAGCCGAGGCGATAGGCCTTCGCTTCCGGATCGTCGTCGGCGCGGGTCATCCGGGTCTGGTCCTCGTCGATCGTGAACCGCCCCGGCAGGTCGCGCGCGTGGGCATCGTTCGCCATGAGGATTGTCTCGAGCTGCGCCTCCGAGAGATGCCCCTCCTCGATCAGACGTCCGGGCAGGCGCAGATCGGTAGCGGCTTCGCGCGTGGGCGCCGGCGGCGCCACCGAGGCCATGGCGATGCTCTCGACCAGCGGGGTCGGATGTTCCTGGGCCCCCGCGATCTCGATCCGCTGCGGACGGTAGCGGGCATAGATGTCGGAGACGGGCGTGTTCTCGCGGGGCGTGTCGAGGCAGGTGAAGGCCAGCGGGATGGCGGCATGCGATTTGGGTTTGGCATTCGCCGCCTGGGCGATTGGGCGCTCGCGTGTAATAGGGAGACCGACCCGGCGCGACCCACGCCGGGCCTGCGCAGTGGCCTGGATAGTAGGAGTGGCGGGTCGGGTCGCGGCGACATCATCGACGATTTGCCGCGCCGCATCCAGATCATCGACAACCGCGCGGACGCATTCGACCTCCTCCTGCACCTTGTCGAAGACCATGAGCTGGGTTTCGACGGTGGTGCCGAGCTTACGGTATACATGGCCGGGGATCGTTAGCGCGAGGCGCGGTCTTGCAATGGCCGAGGCTCGCGCCCAATGCGCCGCATCCCGCTCCGGTGTGAATCCCATCGGCATGATCGCCACGAGACGCCCGCCGGGCGCGAGGCGCTTGGCAGCTGAGACGAGGTGCTTCGCCGCGATGTGTTTGTCGCGCGACCGATCGACCGAGGAGGCAAAGGGCGGATTCATCACGATGACGCCGGGAAGATCGGGCGACGTCAGGAAGTCGTCGATATGCTCGGCGTTGAAACCTGTCGCCTCGCTCCCGAATACCGTCTCGAGAAGCGCGCGGCGAAAGGGGTCGATCTCATTAAGCATCGGCTTGCCGCCCGCGCGAACGGCAAAACCGGTCAGTGCGCCGGTCCCGGCCGAGGGTTCGAGGAAAGTTTCGCCGGGGCGGATGGCAGCGGCACGCGTGACCAGCACCGCATAGGGCAGCGGGGTGGAGAATTGCTGCAGCCGGATTTGCTGTTCGGAGCGCCGGGTCTCCGTCAGGAGCCGTGAGGCGAGCAGCCTGGCCATTGTGAACGTATCCTGGCCAACACCCTGCGCAATCTGCATCACGGCTGCGGCCTGCATCACGTCATAGGCCATGCGCCAGTCCCATGCGCCGCCGGCATCGCTGCCTCCGAACGTCTCGCGCATGATCCGCGCCAGCGATGAACTTCTGAGGGGCTGGTCTTGGATCTCCCTGGCGATCTGTGACAAGGCCTCCCGGAGGCGGGCTTGTGATGGGATATCGGGTCCGTGCTTGGGGCTTTGATCGGCCATGTCGTCTGTCCTTCAAGTCAGGTTGCGGGTCTGACAGGACAGAAAGCCCCCTTTCCCCTTTCAGGAGGTGGAAGCAGCTGGGAGTTCGGAATGTGGGCAGGTCAGAGAGATCGGACCCCGGTCCGCCGCGAAGGTGGAGAGACCGGCGCGTCCGTTTTGCCGGCGTTCGGGACTCAGGTCCGGTTCGACAGCTTCAGCCCGCCGGCGGTGCGAAGGCGCTGCACCTCGCGCAGGATCGCGTCGGTGAAGGCCGCACCGAACGATCCGCGCGGCGACCGCTCTTCGAGCGTATAGGACGTCTCGAGAATGTCGGCGTTCAACTCGTCCAGGATGACCCAGAGCGGTACGTCGGTCTCGAGACTCGCCCGCCGGGCCTCGGTCTCGGGGACCTCCAGGGCCGTCCGTCCCGGAGCCGGGGCCTTGCTGGTGATCGGCGCGATAAACATGACGTGCTGACCGGCCTGATTGGTGACGACGATCACGACGCAACTCGGCCGCTTCTTCCGACCTTCCGTCTCGCCGCGCTCCGCCTGCCACTTCCAGAGATAGTGATAGTCGAAGATCTGCCCCGCGGCGGGGAAGTCAGCGGTCACGGAAATGCTCTTCGATGCCCCGGTCGAGGAGATTGCCCAGTTCTTCGGGCATGTCGACCACATCGAGCGCCACCTGCGACCCGCGACCGGCCGTCAGGGCCTGGAACCGCTCCATCGACATGACCACGAAGCGCGGTTTACGGTGCTTGGTGATCGCGACCGGGGCGACGGTCGCCGCCTCGAAGAGATCGCCCGTGTTGCGGGTCAGATCCCCTGCTGCAAACTGTTTCATCCTGGCTCTCCACCGATTTTCTGTCTCAGTAAGAATATACAGAATCTCTGTATATACTGCAAGGGCGCAGGATACGAGGGCATAATCTCAAGGGGGCGCATCGTCAGCACTCCGCCCGGAGAAGAACTCCGCAAGAACCGGACTCGCCTCACTCCTGGCGGAGCTGAGAAGCTCGGACCCGGCAAGCGAGGCTTTCGACAGACGCACGAGGCCGCCTGTCTCCTCGATGCGGTAGCAGCGCCGCTTTTGCCCTCCGCGCCGATAATGGGTGGCGGTCACGATCTGGCAGGTGCTGCCGTCGGTCAGCGTGACGGGCGCGGCGAGCTTGATCCTGTCGCCTTCGTCGTAGTCCGGGATTGCCGCCCAGTCCCGGCAGCGCTGGCGCCAGGCATGGGCATAGCTGTCGGAATCCTTCAGCTCGGAGAGCAGGGCCAGAAGGCCGAGCGGCGCCCGCGACTCCACCGGCCCGGCGCTCTCCTCCATGTCCTTGTAGCCCCAGCAGCCATCGTCGTAGCGCGTCAGGAAGACGGCCCCGAAGGTGATCGATCCGTCGTCGTCGGTGGCGTAGGTCGCATCCTCGACCGGCGAGCCGTCGACATTCGTGAGCCTCAAAGCGGCATACCAGGTCGAGCCGACCTTGCAGGCATTGAGCAACACTGTCTTGCGGATATCCGTCTCGAAGGTGCAGAGCCGGGCGATTTCCGCTTTCTCGTCCGCGTAGCTCTTCACGCGGCGGTCGGTGTAGAAGAGCCAGCCCACTATGCCGCCCTCCGGTCATCGAGTTCGATGAGCGCGTCGAGCGGCACCCGGTAGGGCAACATCTCGTCGAAATCCTCGCAATTGCCGTGGTTCTGCACGATCGCATGGGTGTCGGTGGCATCCCTGAGGATCACCCGGAATGTTCCACCGAGGCCGGAGGGGACATCATAGGTCCCGCCGATCAGGTAGTCGGCGGCGCGGCGCAGGAAGACGCGGATCGTGTGACCGTCGGTCGCCAGCCGGATGGTGTCATGGCCGCGGTCGATGAGCATCTGCACGTCATCGAGAATGTCGGTGTAGAACTGGCCCGTCAGATCGCGAAACGCCGCCTGCCGAGCCGCCATCCAGTCCGGATCACGGAACGGGTTGATGCCCTCGGCAAAGGCATGAGAGGGGTCGGCGCGCTCAGTCGTAACGATCCGCGTGGTCGTGCCATCGATCCCGTTCGAGCGCAGATGGACGCCATTGCCGACGATCAGGATCAGGGCAGGTTTGCCGACCGGGCCGTTCCAGTTGGGCAGGAAGGTGGAGCAGCCGCGCGCATGCGCGATCTGGGCCGCGACGCTCGCCGCGGTGAAGCTGAGAAGTGCCATGGGATTTACCTGTGAGTTTGAGAGAGGTGCGACCCGCACCGGCGCTGCGGTGCGGGTCGGCTGCTCGATCAGGCCGCTTCGGCGACCCCGGTTTCGTCTTCGGGCGTCTCGGCCTCGGGGGCGTCGATCGTCTCGGTCCCGGAGGTTTGCATCATCGGCGGGCACCAGGCCGCGACCGCCGCGCGCTGCGCATCGGTGAGCGTGGCGAAGGGCTCGGCGAAGAGCTTGTCGCAGAAGGCGACGACCTCCTTCTTGGTCGAGGAAGCCAGTGTCACCGCCTCCTGCGCGAGCCCCAGTTCCTCGCCGAGGATTTTGAGGAGCCACGCTTTCTTGAAGCGGTTGAACAGCGCCGCGTTCGGCGTCCAATGCGCCCGGATGTCCGGCATGATCTCGACCTCGAAATCATGCATCAGGCTGTCGCGCTGCCGGTCCCGCGCGAAGCAGGACTGCGTGGTTGTCGCCGTGGCATAGGCCACGAGCCTGGCCTTCTCGCCCGCGTCGAGCGCCCGGAACAGGGCGAACTGGTCAGCGGGCGATTTCGCGTCATCGGCCCAGGAGAGATCGAGCGCGTCATGGGCCGCGGCCACCTGTTCGAGCGAGGTGCCGTCGATCTCGTCCATCTTCGCGTGATTGCGATATTCCTGGCGGGCATCGACCTTGATCGCATGGGTCACACCCACGCCGTGGCCCAGCACGTCGGTGACCAGCTTGAAGAGCGTGAGGTCGAGCGTGGCCTCCGGGTGCATCGCCATCGCGGCGCCAAGCGCCATCGCCCGTTCGGTCTTGAGATCCTCGGTCAGCGAAGCGGGATAGGTGATCTCCTCCGAGGCCGCTGCGCCACTCTCGCCCGGCGCGGCGGAAGTCTTGCCGGAGCTCTCCGCCTTGTCCTCGGGACGCACCAGGCCGACATGGCACGTCACCTGCCCGTTCGACCAGGAGGCAATCACGCCGGATCGCGCAAGATCCTCCGCGCCATAGGCCTCCTGAAGATCCCGTGCTTCGGCTTCCAGAACATCCACCCGTTCGTAGAGATCATTGTAGGCCTCATCCTCGAGGTCCTCGTTCTCCATCTCGCGCTCGAGCGTCTCGAGCTCGGCGGTGATCTCGTCCAGACGCTTCTGGCCTTTCTCATCCGGCTCGACAGGACCGGGATAGACCCGGCCGTAGTCGGCCATCGCTGAATAGTCGTAGCGGATCACCGCATCCGCCCAGGCAAAGCCCATCTTCGCGCGGGTCTCCTCGGCGGCCGCCGCCAGCTTCTCCAGCAGGATCGTCTCGACCAGCTCCGAGTCTTCGAGCACCGAATGCTCTTCGAGGAGATCGGCCGCGATGACGCCGCCACGCGCTTGGTAGTCCTTCCGCACGAAGGCCCCGATATCGTCGCTGACCTGCACGCCGCGGGACTTCAGCGCGTTGCGGACCGTATAGGCCTGCAGGTAACTGTCCTCCTTGGTGAGCGCCTCGAAGACCTCGCGTTGCACCTCCTGGCTGGGATGATCCGCGAAGGCCTTCATCGTATCCAGGGTGATCGACTTGGCGCGGGCCGCGGCTCGGATATCGGGATGGATGAGCCCGTAGCGCAGACGGCCTTTGACGGCGGCGACGGTCGTGCCGAAGGTCTTGGCGATCGTCTCCGGCGTCTGCCCGTCGACCTCCATCATCCGCGCGAAGGCCTCGAACTCGTCGATGGCGTTCATCGGCGCCTGGGTGATGTTTTCGGCCAGCGACAAGGCCGTGGTCACGTCGCAATCGTCCGGAACCAGGCGGCAATCGATCCTCGTGCTCTTGGTGAACCCCTTGGCGGTCTTGTCCGCGACAAGCTCCAGGAGCGCCGCATGGCGCCGGCCGCCGGCCAGCACCCCGAACTTGCCATCGATCTTCTGAACGAGCAGCGGCTGAAGAAGACCCAGCACGGCGATGCTGGCTTTCAGATGCGCGATGTTCTCGGGGGCATAGCTCTCCGGCGACCTGTTCCGCACATTCGCGGGATGGGCGACGAGATCGCCGATGGCGACGGAGATGGGTTTGAGGGCATGTGTCATGGGAAGTCCTTTTCTGGTATCTGCGCCACCCGGATGGGTCCGAACGGCCTGACCGACCCCCGGATCCGGGAACCAACAGGACAACAGGCCCGCTTTCCCTTTCGGAGGGTCAGCGGGCCTGTCGGTGTCAAGGAAGGAGGGGGACCTACCCTACCAGTCGTGCGCCATCATGATGGTCAGGACGCGCATCGTGGTCTCGGGATTGTCGGGAGCCTCGGCGCCGTAGCGGAAGTCGGAGTCGGCCTCATAGAGATCGATTTTCCAGAACACGGTCTCGCCGCGGATCGTCACCGCCCCGAAATCGTGCCAGCCCTCGGGATCGTTCTCGGGCTCGAAGGTGTCGAACGCCCCGGTGGCCTTCACCGCTTCGGCCATGAACCCGTCACCGGCCTCCATCAATGACCGTGTCACATGCATTCGCCCCTGGATCGGTTGATCCGGCGCGACGCCGAGGCAGGCAAGCCGGCGGAAGGCGTCGTTCTGCGCGGCGACAGCGGTCGCGTCGGGCGCGGAAAACTCTGCGGGTTCTGGGGTGCTCATGGGTCTGTCCTTTCGGGATGGGTTGAAACCACCAGACCCAAAGCCTGCTTTCCCTTTTGATGAGCCGTACCCGCCCGAATTTCTTCCGGACGGACCTTCGCTCACGCCGCCTGTTCCCCCTGCCCCGCCTCCGACGCGGCGACGAGGTAGTCGCAGGCCCGCTGTGCATCCGCCGCATGCTTGAAGATCGCCCGTTTGTCCGAGCGAAGCACACGGACCCAATTGTCGAGATAAGCAGCGTTCAGCTCCAGCGTATGCGCGGAGAACCCCAGCTTCTGGCCAAGGAAAACCGTGCAAAGTTCAGCCACGACCTCCTCCCGCGCGTAGGCGGTGTTGCCGAATTTCGCATCGCCATAGCTGCGGTTCAGACGATGCCGGGGCTTCGTCCAGTGACCCAGCTCGTGACCCCAGACGGCGTAGAAATTGAGTGGGTTCTCGAAGAGCTCGATCGGCGGCAGGTAGATCTTGTCGAGTGCGGGAACGTAACAAGCTTCCCGGCCCGAAAAACTGACCGTCGCGCCGATCGCCTCGAAGAACGCCTGCATGTGCGGGATCGGCGCACGCTCGGGATGAGCTTGCGGCTCAGCCGGTTCTGGATGGAAACGGGCGTCCAGTCCCTCGATCTGTTCCGCATTGAAGACGCGATAGGACTTCATGAAGAGGATGGTCTTGGGGTCTTCCGCGTCCGTCTCATCGTCGTGGGCACCTTCTTCACGGTCCCGTTCGGTGGTGCCGTAGTAGACAACAACCGACGACTTCGAGCCCTTGATGACCTTCGCGTCCAGTTCGTTCGCCTGCTTCAACGTCATCCAGTAGGGCGAGGTGTAACCAGCCATCATGGTGCGCATGGTCAGCAGGAAGTTGTTGATGCCCTGGTAGGGCTCCCCGTTGTGCCTGAGCGGCACGGAACTGCCGCCGACCCGCCAGGGTTTGCGCCAGGGCAATACGCCTCTGTCGATGATCTCGATGAGTTCGTCGGTGATCGACGCCGCGGCGTCGAATTTCGGCTTGGACTTGGCCATGAATGATCTCCGAAGTCTGAGGGCCCGCACGGCAGCCGTGGGGGGATCGGAGAACGGTCGCCGGCAATGCCGCCCAGGCGGGCGGGTGATTCCTTCCGGAACCCCGCCAGACCCCTTTCCCGCATTCTCCGGATCCGACAAAATCCAAAGTCCGCTTTCACTTTCCCATGCCCGGGGGTCGATAGCTGTCGAAGATCCTGGCCAGGAATTTCACTCAACCAGTCGAGGCTGAACCGGGCCAGGTTCACCACCACCACGTTTTCAGAATTTGGCGTCGAAGGAGCGCGGGTTGGACGACATGACGGCGATCAGCGGTCGGTCACAACTTGCAGCAGCACATGCCCGAGCATAGTCTTGGGAACATTGTGGCTTGCCTTGGACCCTTCCAAAAGGCTCACCGGGACATCGGCGTTCAGAGGAACAGTATGACCAAAATCAACCTTGAGAAGCTCAATCTGGACGAACTCAAGACGCTCCAGAAGGACGTCGCAAAAGCGATTGCGCAGTTCGAGGTCCGAAAACGCAAGGAAGCGCTCGATGCCATCGAAGCGGTTGCGCGCGAGAAAGGATACTCCCTTTCCGAGCTGACGGGCGCGATGCCATCGAAACGATCCCATACGCAGGCGCCGCCCAAGTATAAGCACCCGGAAAACCCGGCCAAGACCTGGAGCGGACGGGGGCGCCAGCCGGCATGGGCCAAGGAACAACTGGAGTCGGGCAAGGTTCTGGACGAACTCCTGATCGACCGCTGAGTCCGTCGGTGTTTTAGATCGCGGCCACGTCGGGAGCCTTTCAGAGGGCGTTGGTTGGTTGTGACGAGACAAACTCGCGAGCAAGAGTGATGATAGAAAACGACCGCGGCGCATTCGATCTATTGTCCGAAGAGTAGCTGATCGAGAGCCACAACATGGTGCTCGCCGCTTTCGATGATCTGAGATGTACCATCATGGTATGAACTCGGACGGCATGCTCTCCCGGCCGGACGCGACGCATATCGACACTGCGATCAGCCTTCTGACGAGAAATCTTGATGCTCGCCGTCCTCGATAGGCTCTGTGACGAGATCGGTTTTGTACCTGAACCTCCGACCGTTCTGGGAGTGTCCAAGGTGCAAATCCACGGCGTGTTCGCGGCCAACTCTGCGCTTTTCACCTTTCAACGCCGCGCAAGTCACGCCCGGCCGCACTTTCCAGCCGGCGCCTGTTCTGGCATTGTTCTCGATCAAGACCTTGTTTCGATTCCCGAGCGTACCCCAGATGTGCAATCTCTATTCCCAAACCAAGAGCCAGGACGCGATGCGCCACTTGTTCGATGACATGCTCGAGGAGGATGAGGAACTTGTAGACAGCGCCGGGAACCTGCCGCCTCAACCTGGCATCTGGCCCGACTATCCGGCACCGATCATTCGACATGGCGAAAACGCCACATGGCAACTGGCAATGGCCCGTTGGGGCATGCCGACCCCGGCGAAGGTCCTCGAAGGCAAGCGCACCGACAAGGGTGTCACCAATATCCGCAATGTCGGCTCTCCCCATTGGCGGCGCTGGCTCGGTGTCGAACATCGCTGCCTCGTGCCCTTCACGAGCTTTTCGGAAATCGACGGGCGCCGGGGTGCGCCGCGCAATTCGCCGGTCTGGTTCGCTTTGGACGAGGATCGGCCGCTCGCCTTCTTCGCCGGGCTGCGAACGACATGGACTTCGGTGCGCAAGCTGAAGGAAGGCGTGGTGACAGCGGAGATCTTCGGTTTCCTGACCTGCCCGCCCAATGCCGAGGTGGCGCCGATCCACCCCAAAGCCATGCCCGTCATCCTAACCCAGCCCGAGGAATGGCGGCGCTGGCTGACCGCGCCGACCGAGGAGGCCCTGAAGCTGCAGCGCCCCCTGCCGGACGGGATGCTGAAGATCGTTGCCGAGGGGGTACGCGAGGATGCGGTTTGATCCGGCTCCGAGCGAGCTCTTTGCCCTGGCCCGGCACCGGGTCCATGAGGCCGAAGGTCCAGGCCGGCGCAGCTTCGCCCCGCTGCAAGCCGTCCGACATACCGAGGCCCTGATCTGGATCATTCCCGGGCATGCCCCGCACCAGCCGATGCTCCGGGGTCTGCCCGAAGGCGTCGGGGAGCGGCTGCATCTCATCCGTCCCGCGAACGAGACCGACCTACTCTGGGCCACCGAGGAAGCGCTGCGCTCCGAAGGCGTCGGCCTCGTGATCGCAGAGCCGGAAAAGCCCCTCTCCCTGATCGCCGGGCGACGCCTGCAGCTGGCCGCGGAAGCCGGTCGAACCACCGGGCTCATGCTGATCCAAGAGGGCCAGGGCAGCAACGCTGCGGAGACACGCTGGCATTGCGCACCGATTGCGTCGGAACGACGGGACTCGACTCTGCATCAATGGACCCTTAATAAGAACAAAAAGGGAACATTAGGAACCTGGACTGTGTATTGGAATGGCAAGACGGCTGCTGTCCATCCGGTTTCCGCGGCTGGCAAGCGACACGAGCCTGCGGAGACGTCCCGTTGAGGGACCGTTCGCCCTGATCCACAGGTCAGGGAATGCCGATCATGTGCATTGTCTGAACCCGGCCGCCGAGACGCGCGGATTGCATCCCGGCATGGCGGCGGCCGATGCCCGCGCCATCTGCCCCGAGCTGATTACCCGGCGCGCCGATCTTGCACAGGAAGCAGCCGCACTGGCAGGCCTCAGACGGTGGGCGGGGCGCTATTCCCCGATGGTGGCGCGCGACGGCCCGGACGGGCTTATCGCCGATATCTCCGGTGTGCCGCATCTCTTCGGTGGCGAGGCCGAAATGCGGGCCCACCTTCATGCGCGGCTGGAACGGGTCGGCCTGACCCTCTCGAGCGCCATCGCCGAAACCCGTGGCGCGGCCCAAGCGCTGGCCCGTCATAGTGGCGGCATCCTGCCAGAGGGCGCGGCGAAGGAAGGGATTGCCTCCCTGCCAGTATCGTCTCTCAGGATCGGGAGCGATGTGGCCGAGGGGCTCGCCCGGATGGGACTGAACAGGATCGGCGATCTCGTCGATCTGCCCCGCGCCCCTCTCGCCCGGCGCTTTGGGCCGGGCCTCGTACTGCGGCTCGACCAGGCGCTCGGCCTTCAACCGGAGCCGGTCTCTCCAGAGGCGGACGCGCCGTATTTCGGGGTGCGGATGACGATGCCTGAACCCATCGGTCTCGAGGCCGATGTCATGTCGGGCCTCGCCCGCTTGCTCGATCGGCTCTGCAGCACACTGGCCCATCATCATCGTGGCGCACGGCGGCTCCGGCTCGAGTTGCACAGGGTCGACCGGGAAACCGCGCAGGTCGAGATCGGGCTGGCCCGGCCGATGCGCGATCCCGAGCGCATTGCGGCCCTCTTCAAGAAAGGCGTATCGGAGGTCGAAGCCGGGTTCGGGATCGAAGCGATGCGCCTCGTCGCCCATGTGACCGAAGACCTGCCACCCGAGCAGGTCGGCGGACCCCGAACGATAGCCCGCGAGGACGCGCTGGCCGACCTCTTCTCCCGGCTCGGCAACCGGCTGGGCTTCGACCGGGTTCTGCGGCTCCTGCCCGCCGCCAGCAAGATCCCCGAGCGGAGCTTTCTGGTAGCACCGGCCGCCTACAGCGCAGCAGAGCCCCCGCCACCGCAACGCGGGCCGGATCGCCCGATCATCATCTTTCCTCCTGAGCCGGTCATCACGAAAGGTCTTGGCCAGCCCGGCCATCCCCCGGCCCGGTTCGCCTGGCGGCGCATGTCTTGCACCACCCTGCGTGCGGACGGGCCGGAGCGGATCGCGCCTGAATGGTGGTTCGACGATCCGGCCTGGCGCTCGGGCCTGCGCGACTACTGGCGGGTGGAGACCCGCGAGGGCGCGCGGCTCTGGCTCTACCACACGCCACAGGCGCCGGCCTGGCCCGCGCAGAGCTGGTTCGCACAGGGAGAGTTCGCATGACCGGCTATGCGGAGCTTTGCGTGACGAGCAATTTCACCTTCCTGACCGGGGCCTCGCATCCCGAGGAGCTGGTCACGCGGGCGGCCGAGCTGGGTCTGAAGGCCATCGCCATCACCGACCGGAACTCGGTGGCGGGCGTGGTGCGGGCCTTCTCAGCCCTGAAGGAGCTGGCCCGACTGCGCGAGGAGGCCCACGCAGCGAGCGAGGGAGCCGAGGCCGGTCCGGCGATCCGATCCCGGCAGGTGACAGATCATTCCAGCCGCCAGACGATGCAGCACATGCCGGCAGGCGATGCGCCCCGGATTCCGCCGGACATGGTGTTGCCGAAGCTGATCCCCGGTGCCCGGATCGTGCTGACCGACAGCCCGGTCGACTGGCTCGCCCTGCCTACCGATATCGCGGCCTGGTCGCGGCTGACCCGGCTCCTGTCCCTCGGCAAGCGGCGAGCTACGAAAGGCGACTGCCGTCTGACGCGCAAGGATCTCTTGGATTGGGGTCAGGGCATGGTGCTGATTGCGCTGCCACCCGACCCGATGGAGCACCCGGCCCGGGCATCTGTCAGCGACCTGCGGCACATGCTGCGCACCTTCCCCGGCCAGTGCTTTCTCGGGGCGGCTCCGCGCTATGACGGGCGAGACCCAACCCGCCTCGACCAGCTGGCCCGGATCGCCCACGACACCGGCCTGCCGCTCGTGGCCCTCGGCGAGGTGATGATGCATCGCTCGTCCAGGCGTCCGCTCGCCGATGTCCTGACCTGCCTGCGCGAGGGCTGCACGATCGACACGATCGGGGAGCGCCGGCTGACCAATGGCGAACACCGGCTCAAATCCCCGGCCGAGATGGCGCGCATGTTCCATCGCTATCCGGCAGCGATCCGGCGCACGCTGGAGATCGCCGACCGCTGCGCCTTCCGGCTGGACGATCTGCGCTATCAATATCCCGACGAGGCGCGGGACGGCGAACCCGCGCAGGCTCGCCTCGAACGATTGTCGCGGGAGGGCCTGCATTGGCGCTATCCCGAGGGGCCGCCGGCCCGGATCATTACGCGGGTCGACAAGGAACTGAAGCTCATCGGCGAGATGGGCTATGCGCCGTATTTCCTGACGGTCCATGACATCGTGGCTTTCGCGCGCTCGAAGGGCATTCTCTGTCAGGGCCGCGGGTCGGCCGCCAATTCGGTCGTCTGCTACCTGCTCGGCGTGACCGAGGTGCCTCCCGAGAGCATCACCCTGATCTTCGAACGCTTCATCTCGAAGGAACGTGGCGAGCCGCCGGATATCGACGTGGATTTCGAGCACGAGCGGCGCGAGGAAGTGATCCAATGGATCTACGAACAATATGGCCGGCACCGTGCCGGACTGACCGCGACCGTGATCCATTTCCGTTCACGCGCCGCAATCCGCGAGGTCGGCAAGGTGATGGGGCTGAGCCAGGACGTGATCGCCCGGCTCTCGGGTCAGATCTGGGGCTGGTCGTCCAGCGCACCGGGCGAGGACCGCATGCGCGACGCCGGGATCGATCCGGCGGACGGGCGCGTGGCGCTGGCGGCGAAGCTGATCGGCGAAATCATCGGCTTCCCCCGGCATCTGAGCCAGCATGTCGGCGGCTTCGTCATCACCCATGGTCGGCTCGACGAGCTCTGCCCCATCGAGAACGCCGCGATGGAGGATCGTACCGTCATCGAATGGGACAAGGACGATATCGACGCGCTCGGGCTCCTGAAGGTCGATGTGCTGGCGCTCGGCATGCTGACCTGCATCCGCAAGGCCTTCGGGCTGCTGGAGGATCACCGCCACCTGCAACTGACCCTCGCCAATGTTCCGCCCGAGGATCCGGTGGTCTATGACATGCTCTGCAAGGCCGATGCGGCCGGGGTCTTCCAGGTCGAGAGCCGGGCGCAGCTCAACTTCCTGCCGCGCATGCAGCCGCGGAAATTCTACGATCTGGTCTGCGAGGTCGCAATCATCCGCCCCGGTCCGATCCAGGGCGGTATGGTTCATCCCTTCATCAACCGCCGTCAGGGCAAGGAGAAGGTCGAAGACCTTGGCCCCGCCATGATGGAGGTACTGGGGCGCACCTATGGCGTCCCCCTCTTCCAGGAGCAGGCCATGCAGATCGCGGTGGTCGCAGCTGGCTTCTCGGCGGCCGAAGCGGATCGGCTGCGACGCTCTCTTGCGACCTTCAAGCGGATGGGCACCATCGGCGCGTTCCGTGAGCGGTTCATCTCGGGCATGTTGGCCCGCGGCTACGAGGCGGGGTTCGCGGAGCGTTGCTTCGCCCAGATCGAAGGCTTCGGCAGTTATGGTTTCCCGGAAAGCCATGCGGCGAGTTTCGCGCGGCTGGTCTATATCTCGGCGTGGCTAAAGCGCCACCATCCGGCGGTCTTCACCTGCGCCCTGCTGAACAGCCAGCCGATGGGTTTCTACGCCCCGGCTCAGCTGGTCCGCGACGCGCGTGAGCATGGCGTCGAAATCCGGGCCGTATCGGTCAATCATTCGGTCTGGGATTGCACCCTGGAGCCGCGCGGCGACGGAGCGCTGGCGCTCCGGCTCGGGTTTCGGCAGATCAAGGGGATGCGGGAGGAGGATGCGGTCTGGATCGAGGCCGCTCGCGGCAATGGCTACCCCGATGTAGAGAGCCTTTGGCGCCGGGCCGGGGTCAGGCCCGATGCGCTGGAACGGTTGGCAGAAGGGGATGCCTTCGCCTCGCTCGGTCTCAATCGGCGCAATGCGCTCTGGGCCGCCCGGGCTTTGCGAGGGCCAAAGCCCCTGCCCCTCTTCGGCGCTGACGGTGAGGGCGGAGCGGAACCGGAGGTTGCGCTGCCGGCGATGACGCTGGGCCAAGAGGTGATCGAGGACTACCTGGCGCTGCGGCTTTCTCTGCGCGCCCATCCGATGGAACTGCTCCGGCCGCGTCTGCCCGAAAGCCTGCCGCATGAACGGCTGGACCGGGCGACCGGTCGCATCACCGTCACGGGTCTCGTCATCACGCGGCAGCGGCCCGGCACCGCCTCGGGCGTGATCTTCCTTACGCTCGAAGACGAGACCGGCGTGTCCAACGTGGTGGTCTGGAGCCGGGTTTACGAGGCCTTCCGCAAGGCGGTGATCGCGGGGCGGCTACTGCGTGTGACGGGTCGGATCGAACGCGAAGGACAGGTCGTTCATGTGATTGCCGAGCGGATCGAGGACATCTCGCCGATGCTCTCAAGCCTCGGGCGGCCACCGACAGACGCAGGTGATCGTCAGGCCGAGGCAGCGCACCAACCCACGCGTAGTGGTGCAGGATCGACCGCCCGGCATCCGCGCGAACAGGCCAAGAAGCTGTTTCCGAGCAGGGATTTTCATTGAAGTGGTGATCGTGCGGGAGCGCAGCAGGGGCCATTGCGGCCACGAATGCATTGGCAACTATTTCGGGGTAGCGATAGTCGAGATTACTCTTTGCTACATGGATTCGGAAGTGGGCACCCTTTAGGTTCGACGCACCGCTCGTATCTGTTGAACCCCGAGAAAGAGACCCCAATGCCCAGACTTCCTCTTGCGCCAAACGATTTATGTGGCTGCGGCAACGGCAAGCGTTATGCGGATTGCCATATGCGGGTCCACGCGGCCGTTCCTGATCAGCGAATTGCTGTAGCGCAAGCCATGTACGCTGAGGAATGGGCGAGCAACGCCGAGCACTATCGTCAGCAAGGCATATATGCCGATCTCGCCGCAGAGCTTGTGTCCGCCGGGCGGGTTAGACGTGTACTAGATATCGGCTGCGGCCAAGGGGAAGGGATTTGTGCCTTGCGCGAGTTGATCCCGCCAAAGGGGCGCCTGATCATCGGAGTAGATGAGAATCCCGAATGTTTGGCTGCGGCCGCAGCACGGTTGGGGATGAATGTAGACGATGCCCACCTACGTCGAACGACGTTCGAGATACTTCCCTCAGGAGCCTACAGGTTAAGAGCGACAGGAGACAACTTGCCAACGGCAAAGGACGTGACCCTTCTTAATGTGGATCTCATGCTGAAGGACAAAGTCTTCGAGGCTTGGTTAGACGATATTGGCCCTCTCGACGCTGTCACCCTCTGGTTCAGCGGCATTCATAAGGCCCGAGCCGAGACTGAGTTGGCCCAAGCAAATAAGATCAGCAACGATCGACTGCATCGTGAATGTTTGGAAGACATAGTCATCCAGCTCGCCGGCCAGCGGCTTCGACAAGGAGGTTTTCTGCATATCGTTGTCCGCGGCGCTGGAACCGATCTTGAGGCGCTACGCAACGACTTTGGTGCTGAATTTTACAATGCGTTGGATGCGCATCCCTTGGAGATCGTGAACGTCAATGGACGCCGCTACACGGAGCCCGAAGCCGGCAACGCCGTTGTTGTGACCTCCAAAACTGTGCCCACCGGTGCTGCTACCGCTGCATTCTCACTTCTTGCTCGTCGGTATTGATTCTGCAGTTGGCGAGGTTGGCGTATTGAATCGCGGGTACATACAAGCAGAGCAAAACCTGCGATTTAATAGCTGTTCTTAGTTTCATTGATCTAGTGGCGCTGTTTGGGGAGGAAGAATATTGGTTGATTTCGTGATATCCGCATCGGCTGTTGAATTGACCTACCGAGCCGACCAAATAGACAATGGGTGGGTTTGGCGAGAGCTGCGCGACCATGGTACCGTCACGCTCAGTCGGGTCTTCACATTCGCACTTCGAGACTTGCTCTCGCAGCCGAACACGGACGACCGAAATAGCGATTTCGAAAATTTCGAGTATCGGTTTCGTTTCGCAACACGCAGAGATGGCTATTTCCAAGTTGAAGGCCGGATACTCGGAATTGAGAACCCCGTACTAATTGACGAGGCAGGACTCCGATTGGAACGGAAGGTATTTGTTGCTGAGCGAAATATCTCGATTTTTCGCAAGATAGCTGATCTCGTTCCGGCAGATCAGCCCATCATCATCGGTGGTAACCGAGCAGGAGCGATTCCGTGGCCGGACTTCCAGGCTCTCTTGAATAAATTCCCGAACACCGGCGAACTCAACCGCTACGCTGCGGCCAGGGTAGCGAGCGTGATTGGCGACTACATCACTCCATTGAAGGATGCGCGCGCGCAGTACGAGGAATACTTGAACCGGCGGCGCTCGACGATGACCGCAACGCTTAGTCATCCCGAGTTGCTCCAGACCGAGATCGAGAAGTATGTATTCATCCGTGACACCATCACGGAGTGGTTGCGGGACGGCACCGCTCGATCCGAAAGTGACTGGCAGAAGATGATCATTAACTTCTTGCTGCTGATCTTTCCGAAGTATGTTGCCGTACTGTCAAACGTGAAGATCGCCGACGCATATTCTTCCTCGGGGAGGACGAAGAATCGCTTCATCGACCTCGCCCTAGTCGATGCCGCGGGTAATCTCGATGTTATCGAGATTAAGAAGCCCTTCGACGATGCCTTGATTGGCCGGACAAGATATCGGGACAACTACATCCCCACCAAGGAACTCTCGGGCAGCATCATGCAAGCCGAGAAATACCTGTTCCACCTCTCGAAATGGGGCCGGGCTGGTGAGAAGGTGCTCATGCAGCGCTATGCATCGAAGCTGCCCTCGGGTCTCGTGATCCGCATCACGAATCCTAAAGCGATGCTCATCCTCTGTCGCGACCGACGGCCGGACGCTGCGATGGCCCTGGATTCCAGCCAACAGCTCGACCTGGAGATCATCAAGCGCAAATACGCGAATATGATCGATGTCTTGACCTACGATGACCTACTGCGCCGGTTGAATAACGTCATCGCATCGCTGCGCCTGCGCGCCGAAACGCAAGCTTCGGAAGTACGGAAAGACGAACATGACGGGTCGGACCAGTGACTGACTTCACGCTTGAACTCCTGCAGGCCATCAATGACTGGCAACGCGGCGGGGATCACAAACAGAAGCTCAAACGAGGCAACAAGCTTAAGCAGATCTCGGCAGCTCTTCCCGAACAGTTCCGAACTTGCTCAGAGATCTGCTATCGACAAGAGGCCCACGAGAAAGATCGTATCTGGCAACTTCTTGCAGATGAGAGCTTGCCCGAGACGATCGCGGCTTGGACGACGGACCTCTCAATTGCGAAGCACTTCAAGAATGGCGTGCCGCCGGAGGGGCTTCGAGGGGTTATTTTCAGTCTGACGCCGCCGCCGGGAAGCGTCGTCATCAATCTCATCGAAATCTATAGAGACCCCGGTTTTGGTCGGGCGATAGAGCGGCTCAAGCCGGAAATTATTGGCTTCAATAATGGGATTGGACGCTATCACGATACGCAGCGCGAAGTTGTTCTCGAACTGCATGAACTCGGCTCCGAAACGATCCACTGCTATGGTGGTTACGCGTCTGATCTAGAGACGCTAGCGCAGGAGTTTTTTGGATACAAACCCGATACGGAAGGTCTCACATCTTTCGAAACTCTTTGTCGCCAGGCAAATATCTCGGAAAGCGGCGCTTGGTGGCTTTCCCAGGAGGGTACATTGAATGTACTCGAACGGATGGCGCCACACATTGAGCAATTGAGGTCCCGGAAGCTCTGACGGCCATTGGTGTCTTCATCCACCAATATGGAGAGGTTTGCCATATTGCGTTTTTGCATACCTTGGGTTACTCTTCGACGCTGGCATCAAACCACGGTTGGTTCATAAGAGGTTAATTTAGCTAACCATGAGTGTGCAAAGAGGTCAAAAGCTAAACTCGCTCCAGCACCTGCTCCCCGAGGGCATGGTGGCAAGCTCGGCATGGATGCGAGACCATGGCTACTCAAGCGCGCTCTGCAGCAAATACGTCGCAAACGGATGGCTGAAGCAGCCTGCTCGCGGTGTCTATGCGCGGCCGGGCGCAACAACCAAGTGGCAACATTTAGTCATATCCCTGCAGTCCCTCATGCACCAGCCGGTCATGGTTGGAGGCCTTTCAGCGCTCGAACTCCAGAGGTACGGGCACTACGTTCGCATGGGGAGTGAGCAGAACGTCTTCCTCTATTCAGAGACACAACTTGCAAAGTGGGTGAACGAGATCGACCCACATGTGCGATTTGAGCATCGCAGCGCAAACAAGTTGTTCGAGGAGGCCTTCATTGCCGAGGCGGTACAAGCTCTTCCGAGTCTTGGACTTGATGCGCTCGACCCTCCATCAGACGGATCGAGGAGCGTAGCCGGAGGTTTGACGCACTACATCTGGGGCGAACGTGAATGGTTGATGGTAATCTCAACACCGGAACGCGCCATCCTGGAGTTTTTGGATGAACTGCCCGACAAGCAATCATTTCAGCATGGAAGCGATCTCTTCTCGGGGCTATCAAACCTAAGCCCGCGCCGGCTACAGAAGCTGCTACAGCAGTGCAAAAGCGTCAAAGTCAAAAGGCTCTTTATGTGGTTCGCCGACCAGCACCAGCATGCATGGCTGAAACACCTGGACCCGTCAGAAATAAACCTCGGAAGCGGCAAGCGGGTTATCGCAAAAGGCGGGCGGCTAGATCCGAAGTATCAAATCACTGTTCCGGAGGCGCTCGATGTCCATTGATGAGCGCTATAGACAGCAGGTCGACCTGTTGGTCCGAACCATTCCATCCGTTGCTGCAGAGCCAGTCTTCGCACTCAAAGGTGGAACGGCGATCAATCTGTTTATCAGAGACCTACCCAGGCTCTCCGTTGATATCGACCTAACCTATCTGCCGCTTAGGCCGCGGGATGAAGCCCTCATCAACATCGATGATGCACTGACTCGGATCGGTGCGTCGATCGCGCAATCCCTGCCTGATACCAGAGTTTTTCCGAGCCGACTGGAGAAAGAGGGGACTTTGAACCGGCTTGTCCTGCGATCGCCGGAGGCGCAGATCAAGATCGAAGTAACCCCGGTGACGCGCGGATGCGTCTTTGACCCCGTTGTGATGTCGGTCGCCGAGGGCGTCGAAGCCCAGTTTGGCTTCGCCGAAATGGCCGTCGTGTCATTTGATGATCTCTACGCCGGAAAGCTCGTGGCTGCCCTCGACAGGCAGCATCCGTGTGAACCGGCGTGCAATTTTGACCCCGTAGAGGGGTGATCGGCGTCCAAAAATGACCCCCTTACACTGATGTGGATGATGCCCCTGAGGTCATCGGGGAGCACAGTGTGGGATGTTGGTCGTGGAGACGATAGCGAAGATCCGGCGAGCGTATTTTCAGGACAAGAAGTCGATCAAGCAGATCTGTCGGGAGCTGCGAGTATCACGGAACACTGTGCGCAAAGTGATCCGGTCCGGTGCGACGGAGCTCACCTATGAGCGGACCATTCAGCCGTTGCCGAAGATCGGGCCTTGGCAAGACATGCTCGACGAGATGCTGGCGGTGAATGCGCGGAAGCCCAAGCGCGAGCGACTGACTCGCATCCGCATTTTCGAGGAACTCCGGGCTCAAGGATATGACGGTGGCTATGATGCGGTCCGGCGATACGCGGCCTCCTGGTCGAAGGAGGAAGCGGTGGCATCTGCGGCCGCCTATGTCCCGCTAACCTTCGATCCAGGCGAGGCCTACCAGTTCGACTGGAGCCACGAGATCGTGGTGATCGACGGCGCGACGACCACGGTGAAGGTGGCACATGTCCGCCTGTGTCACAGCCGGATGCTGTTCGTGCGTGCCTATCCCCGCGAGACGCAGGAGATGGTCTTCGACGCCCATGACAAGGCCTTCGCCTTCTTCGGGGGCACCTGCACGCGGGGCATCTACGACAGCGTTCATTGATCCGCCATTGGTCCGAGGACAATGGACGCGAAGACCGCGGTCGACACGATCTTCGTCGGCCGAGACCGCGCCTACAACCGCCGGTTCCAGCAGATGTGCAGCCATTACCTCGTCGAACCCGTCGCTTGCACACCTGCATCAGGCTGGGAGAAGGGACAGGTCGAGAACCAGGTCGGCGTTGTCCGACGGCGGTTCTTCGTGCCCCGGCCGAAGTTCAAGAGCTACGCAGAACTCAACGCCTGGCTCGAGGATCGCTGTGTTGCCTGGGCCAAGGCCAACCCGCACCAGGAGCTTCGAGATCGAACGATCTGGGAGGTGTTCCAGGACGAGCGCGCGAGTCTTGTCCCCTACGTCGGTCCGTTCGACGGTTTCCATGCCGTGCCAGCCTCGGTCTCGAAGACATGTCTCGTCCGGTTCGACAAGAACCGCTACTCCGTGGACGGCCGGGCCGTTGGCCGCCCCGTCGAGATCCGTGCCTATGCCGAGCGGGTCGAGTTCTGGCAGGACGGCAAGATCGTGGGGCAGCACGCCCGAGCCTTTGGGCGCGACAAGGCCATCTACGACCCGTTGCACTACATTCCGGTTCTGGCTCGCAAGCCCGG
>NZ_JASHJL010000054.1 GCF_030733205.1 Mameliella sp. MMSF_3455 | reverse complement strand
TGCCCTCCGTTCGGTTCCAATGGAACCATCATGGCATATGAGATGCCGTTGGTGGGGGCATCCACCGCATCAGTTCAATGGCCGAGCAGAGAAGCGGCGAACTCAGCCCACCGGCTTGCGCCCGAGTATGCCAGGCCCCGAGCACCCTCGTGCTGTCCGTGTCGATCAACATCACTCTGCGTCCGGCGGCGATCGCGGCGCTGATCAAGGCGCGCGAAAGCGTCGTTTTTCCACTGCCCCCTTTCCGGGCCATCGCTGCGATCACCACAAGATTTTCGTTCGGCATTCTGATCCTCCGCAAAAATAGTGACTCGCAACGATAATGCAAAAATGTCGCTAAACGCATGAGGCGGAGGGGTCAAGCAGAAGTCGGGATGCGACCCGCGTTTGGCGTGCAGCGGGTGGCGTTGTGCGATGACCGTGCGACGCCTGCCGTGGCGCCTTCAGCATTCGTCGCGGGGCACCACACACCCTCCAAATGTCGGGATGCGCTTGGCGATGTGCTGCGGACGGACTGCAGGTGACGGATAGCGCGCGCCAGACGACGGGAGGCAGCCGCGCGTATGGCGTTCTGCAGGTGACGCGAGACGGTTAGCACGCAGCAAAACCCGTCTTGCGGGGTGCAAGAGACGGGGTGCAAAAGACGCGATGCGCGATGCGGGGACCGCATCGCGTGGTGCAATGAGCGCGAAGCGCGATCCATTTGACAAGGGACGGGAAATCGCTCCTGCAGGGCGATTTTCTACATTGAGTACAAGCCCTTATGGCCGACTCCACTTGCGTTGGGAGTCGGTGGGCTTGTACGAAGTTGGCAAGAAATAGGAACGTTAACTTCAAAATGCCCCGCCGCAGCAGACTGTCAAAGATCGAGCGATCGACCATCGCCCAGGACCGCCGGAACGGCGTCTCCGCGGTGTCGTTGGCAGCCCGCTACGATGTCAGCCTGAAGACGATCTACAACGTGGTGAACCACTGGGATGAGCGTCAGACAGCGAACGGCAGCCGATCGCGGGTTGTGGGGATCCGGGTCTCGGACGACGACCTGCGCCGGTTCGACGCGGCGCTGTCGCGGCGCGGGATTGCGCACCGCTCGGATGCCATGCGCCGCCTGATGCTGGCGGCCGAAGGTGTTTTCCTGCCCGACGACGAGATGTGTGACGAGTTGCGCAACCTCGGCGCCGCGCTCAACCGGGTCGGCAACAACGTGAACCAGATCGCGCGACGTCTGAACGAGGCCAAGGTGCGGGGCGAGAGACTGTCCTACCCGGCCTCAAGTCACCGTGACGTCCGCGCCCTTGCGCGTCTGGTCTTCGATCTGGCCGACCAGGTCCATGAGATGTCGCGTGCGCGGCGCAGCGTGCTGGACCTTGAGATCAGCTCTGCCCTGGCGGACCTCGCCGAGAGGGATGAGAATGGCGCGGAGTGACCGGGTCCGTGGCATCGACCCGGCGCTCTTTGACCGCGGCTGGAGCCGAGTTTCGGGATCTTGGCAGGGGCTTTCCAAGGGCGCGCAGATGGTTCGGGCCGCGCGCGGCTATTCGCCAGCGATCTTCAAGGCTATCTCGAAAGGGGGTTGCCACACCGGGGCGCAGCTACGGGCGCAGCTCACATATCTCACGACAAAGTCGACCCATATCCTCGACAGTCGCGGCACCCATGACGGGAAGAAGCAGCTCTCGGAAGCCGAGATCAACCGAGTGGCGCGGCGGTTCGAGAACCAGTGGAACGAGCGCTACAGCCCCAAGCTTGGCCATACGTCGCATCTGCTGATGGCATTCCCGGTTGGGACCAGGGGTGAAGAGGTGCGCGATATCACCCAGGCGGTCTGCGAGAAGTTCTTTCAAGGTGAGGGATCGCAATTCGACTATATTGCTGCAATACACCAAGATCGCGCACATCCACATGCGCATATCGTTCTGAACCGCCGCAGCAAGGATGGCGAAATGTTCTTTCTCGGGAAGGATCATCACTTCAACTACGACGCCTTTCGCGAGGCGATGGTTGAGGCGGCCCAAGTTCATGGGATCCGCCTCGAGGCGACGCGCCGTCTGGATCGCGGCGTCACGACCTACCGCGCCGAGATCGATGAAATCTACAAGGCTCGTGACGAAGGCCGTCCCCCAGTCGAGCGCCAGAGAACCGGTGCTGACCTGGCGGCCGCTCTGGAAACCGTCAGGCACAACGCGTTGATCTACCGCGGGCTCGCGGCGGAGGCGTCACGCTCGAATTTCGACGACGTGGCCGAAGCGCTCGAGCGGGCCAGCACCATCCTTGCCAGTGGCGGTCAGATTCAATCTGACGGAGCCATCTACATGTCCCAAGACGAAGCAGCGTTCGACACGCTGATCACCGAGTTTTCTCAGAACATTCGCCAGATCGAGGCGGCGATCGACAGGGCGCCGGAGGCTTCTTCCAGCAGCGCTTTCTTCCATTGGTGGATCAGCGTCGGGTGAACTCCGAACCGGCTCGCCAGCTCGGCGACCGTTTCCTCGCCCTTCAATGCTTCCAGCGCCACCTTCGCCTTGAACTCAGGCGCGTGCTGCTTTCGCTTCGACATCTCTGATCTCCTTCTCGTTGAAGATCAGCAGACCGCAAATCGTAGCCTACGTCAGTGTCCCAATTTCGGGGAGTAGCTCACTATGGTGAGAACACCCGCCGGTCGCTTCAGGGCGGCGCCGGAGTGAAGCTCTACCGTAAGCGGGGGCCACGCCCCATTGAGTTGATGAGTTCCTGACGGCTGAGACGCCTGCGATAGGGTCTGCTTGAGCAGATGGAGGTTGCGCATGGCGGATGGTGGTGATGGGTTCGCGGGCCGGTGCGAGGTTGTCGAACCGCGGCGGCGTGGCAAGCGGCGGTGGCCAGTTGAGGTCAAGGCACGGATTGTCGCCGAAAGCCTTCAACCGGGTGTGCGGGTTGTCGATGTTGCGGCGCGCTATGACATCCAGCCCCATCACTTGTCAGATTGGCGTCGTCAAGCCCGTCAGGGTCGACTTGCTCTGCCCGGTGAGCTGATGGACGCGCTGATCCCATCCCCAAGCCTGGCGTTGGCGGAGCCAGCCTTTGTGCCGCTGTCCATTTTGCCCGATCCTGTGGATCAGCCCGTGCCTTCTTCAACCACCGTTGCTGCGCAGGATGGCTCCGGGGAGATGACGGTCGAGGTCGGTCCCGATCTGGTGCTGCGCATTCCCGGCGATGTCGCGGTGGACCGCGCTGCGACACTGGTGCGGGCGCTGCGAGGGGCGTCGTGATTGTCGCCGGCCAACGGCTGCCGATCCTGATTGCGACGAAGCCGGTCGACTTCAGGTGCGGGCACAACGCTCTGGCGCTGATCGTGCAGACTGAGCTGAAGCTCGACCCATATTCCGGGGTGACGGTGGTCTTCCGCTCGAAGCGCGGCGACAGGTTGAAGATCCTGGTCTGGGATGGGACCGGGATGGTGCTGATCTACAAGGTTCTGGAACAGGGCAGCTTTGCCTGGCCGAAGGTGCAGGACGGCACGATGCGGCTGTCCCGGGCGCAGGCGGAAGCCCTGTTCGAAGGGCTCGATTGGCGGCGGGTGGTGGCGCAAAGGGTTTTGCCGCCAGCTGCGGCGGGATGACTCATCTGGTCGTTTCTGGTGTGGTTTTATTGGGTTTTCTGTCCCGGAACGGGTAGGAAAGCGCATGTCGCAACCGCTCGATCTCAGCCAGTTCCCTGACTTGCCGCCCGAGGTGGTGAAGGCCTTTGCTGCCCAGACGGCAGCGCTGGAAGCCGCGCAGTTTGAGGCGCGCGTTGAGCGTGCAGCGCGTCAGCATGAGCAGGCGGTGGTGGCCGAGAAGGAGGCCTTCATCGCCGAGCTGAAGGACTTGATCGCGAAGCTGGAAGGTCAGGTTCAGGATTATCGGCGCACGAAGTTCGGGCCGAAATCCGAGAAGCTGGACCCCGCGCAACTGGAACTGGCGCTGGAAGATCTGGAAACCGCCATAGCCGAGACACAGGCGCAGATCGCCGCCGTCGAGGAGAGGATTACGACCAGCGAACCGGACCCCGAGAAGCGCAAGCCGCGTACGCCCCGCAAGGCACGGGCCCTGCCCGAAAGCCTGCCGCGTGTCGATCGCGTGGTTGAGCCCGATAGCATCGCCTGTCCTTGCGGCTGCGGCGACATGGTCCGGATCGGCGAGGACCGCAGCGAGCGGCTGGATTACATCCCCGCGCGCTATCAGGTCATCGTCACCGTTCGCCCCCGATACGCCTGCCCCAAGGGGCGCACCGGCGTGGTGCAGGCCAAGGTGCCCGCGCATCTGCTGGAGGGCAGTTGGCCCACCGAGGCGCTGCTGGCCCAGGTCGCCGTGTCCAAGCATTCCGAGCATATGCCGCTGAACCGGCAGGCCGTGGTGATGGCGCGGCATGGGGTGCCGATCGACCGCTCGGTGCTGGCCGACTGGATGGGCCGGACCGGTGCGCTGATCGCCCCCGTGGTAGACCACATGGCCAAGCGGCTGATGGCTGACAGCACCCGGCTTTACGTTGACGAAACCACTGCCCCGGTGCTGGACCCGGGCAAGGGAAAGACGAAGACCGGCTATCTTTGGGCCGTGCTGCGCGATGACCGAGGCTGGAACGGTCCTGCGCCGCCGGGCGTGGTCTTCCATTACAGGCCCGGGCGAAAGGGCGAATATGCCGCTGAAATCCTCACTGGCTTCAACGGCACGATCCAGGTCGATGCCTATGGCGGCTATTCCCATCTGGCCACGCCAAAACGCCCGGGCAGCGATCCGCTGCGGTTGGCCTTCTGTTGGGCGCACGGCCGCAGGAAGCTGATCAAGGCCACGCCCAAGAAGGGATCCCCCATCGTCGACGAGGCGCTGCTGCGCATCGCCGCCCTCTATAAGATTGAGGATGCCATCCGCGGGTCTGATCCGGATCATCGTCTGGCCGTCCGGCAGGACCTGTCCCGCCAACTGGTCGATGAGTTCTTCACCTGGCTGAAGGCGCAGGCTGCACGCGTGTCACGCAAATCCGACCTCGGCGAGGCCATGGCCTATATGCTGAAGCGCCAGGACGGCTTCCGCCTGTTCCTGGACGATGGGCGCGTCGACATCGACTCCAACCTTGTTGAAAACGCCATCCGCAGCCCGGCCATGAACCGCCGCAACGCGCTCTTCGCAGGCCACGACGAAGGCGGCCGCAACTGGTCCCGCTTCGCCAGCCTGATCGGCACCTGCAAGATGAACAGCGTCGAACCCTATGCCTATCTGCGCGATCTGTTCACGAAACTCGCCAACGGCCATCTCGACAAGGACATCGAGGCCCTGATGCCATGGGCCTACGGCCAGCAGCGCCAGAAGGCATAGGGACCTCATCTCGTAGTACCTGACGAGCTACCGACCGTACTCAGCTTCACTCCCCGCGACACCGCGCAAGTGCGAAATCAATGGGGCGTGACCGCCGCTTACGCTCTACCTCACCCCATCCGAGCAGAAGACAATCGAGGAGTTGAGCCAAGCCGTCGGCAAGACCACCAAGCGTGTGGTGACCCGCTCCCGCGCTGTTGGACGCAATCCATTCGAGGGGCGCAGCGTTTCGGAGAGGACAGAAGATACCCCGCTCCTGACAGAGGATGAGGCCCGGCGCATGGACCTCGACGAGGTCATCCTTGTGATCGACGCGCAGATGCCCATCCGGGCAAAAAGGGTGAAGTATTTCGAGGACCCGGTGTTGAAGGTTCTGCACGCCGGTCAATCGGGAAGCTTCCCGTATCCGGATGAGGACGGCCTTCGGCGGGACCGACAGATGTCCGAGACTCGCGAGACGGTCGAGAAGCTGAAGCAGGAGCTGCAGGAAGTGCGGGCGGCCGCGGGACCGCGGGAAGTCGGCCACAATGCGCCCAACGCATCGAAAACTGACCCTGTCAGCGCAGCGAAGGCCCGCGGCCGCGCGGCTCGTGCTGCTGCAAGCGGAGGTGGCCAAGGTCAACTAGCGCTGAATATTAAAGGATTGGGGATCACGAGCGCGGACCGAACGATGCTCGCTTCGGCAGTTCAGACGACAAGGGCGATTATTGCCGGGCACAGTTGAATGCTCTACAGCGGACCTTCGCGCAATGCGCGGCGAGTGACGGTTCCGAGCCCAAAGTACCAGTTACTGCACTATGCGCGAATGTCGGCCATCAATGAGACTACGCCTACACACGCGCAATCTCACGGATCAGATCATTTGTCTCTGGTCTCGTCGTTTGGTGCCGATAACGAAGAGCAGAAACAGTTCGCGAAATTTCAAGGCCGTCGATGAGTATCGAAACGAGGCCCCTGTCTGCTGGAATTGCCGTGGTTGGCAAAATCACCGCGCCTAATCCCTGCCGCGCGAGTTCGACTAACCAATCCACGCGATTTGACCGATAGGCCGCGTAGAGTTCGTGACCTTGGTCTGCACATGCCCGATGCAACGCATCGCGCATTTCGCAATTGGGTCGATCGAGCATGTCAGTTTCAGCGAGTGTCGAAAGAGAAATAGCGTTTCGTCCAGACAACGGGTGCGACTTGGACACCACAACCTTGTAGGACTCGTCATAGAGCTGGTCTATTCGATAGAGGTCTTCACTGACCGTCGCCGCTGTGACAACGACGTCAAATTCACCCTCTCGCAATCCGGCCAGAAGCTTGGAGGCAGACGCCACGATCAACTCTATTTCGGCTTGCGGCAATCGTGTACGGAAGCGTTCCACGGCGGCTGAAATCCGGTTGTGACCAATCGTTTCGCCAACACCGACAGAAATAGGAACCCGCTCTAGTCGCGTGTGGCGGACGGCTTCTGCCTTAGCTGCCTGCGTTTCGTCATGCGCTTTCTGTAGCCTTGGCTGCATGAGTTTTCCGAGTGCCGTCAACCTGCATCCCGCGCGGTCCCTGACAAACAGATCACCCCCGAGCTCGTGTTCAAGTTTCTTGATCGCGGTCGTCAAGGACGGTTGGGAAACATTTGAGGCGCTAGCGGCATGGGTGAAGTTGCGATGCTGGCAGACAGCCAAAAAATACCTGATCTGGTTCATCTCCACTGCCACAGTCTCCGTCACTTTCCGCCATGAGGTTCACCATAGCACATGTCTATCAAAGAATAGAAGTTCGGGATTGGTGCCTGAGGCATTCGGCATGGGAAAAGGATGCATCGAAAGCAAACACAACGACCTTTCAATCAGGAGGCGACCATGAAAGCCCAAATTCTCAAGACACTCGCCGCTTTGGCCTTGATCACGACATCTGCACCCGCACAGGAAGCCCCAATGGAAAATCACACTGCCAGCTACATCGCCATGCCCGCCGCTGAAGGCCAGACCGAAGCATTCGCCGAATTTCTGGCCGGAGCCGCCCCGATTGTCGCGGACACCGAACCAGGCACCGTGCTTTGGTTTGCCTTACAAGACGACGATACGCTCGCGATCTTTGATATCTTCGTGGATGAAGAAGCGCGCAATGCGCATTTCTCCGGCGCTGTGGCCGCGGCTTTGAACCAAAATGCCGACGCGCTGGTCGCCGGGGGCTGGGACGATGGTGTTGTCGCGAATATCAACTATTCGGATGTCCTGTCGGTGAGGGAACCGGTTGATCTCTACTCGGCGACGACAGCCACGTATATCACGCTCGAAGCAGCACCCGGCAAAGGGCCGGAACTGGCAGCCTTGCTGACCGCAGCTGGTCCCATCGTCGGAGAAACCGAACCTGGCACATTGTTCTGGGCGGCGCTGCAGATTGACGAAACATCCTTCGCAATCTTCGACATCTTCACCAACAATGCTGGCCGTGAAGCACACTTTGCCGGTCAAGTCGCCGGGCTGCTGCACGAACGGGCAGCGGAGTTGGTCGCTGGCGGGTGGGACGACGGTGTGGTCGCTAACGTCCGCAACTTCGACATCCTCGCCATCAAGTAACGCGATGTTACAGGAACAAGAGGCGCCTGGTGCAACGCATCAGGCGCTTTGCCGAACGAATTTAGATTCACCGTTAAGCGGTCGTTCGAGTAACTGCAGCGAATTAGCGCTTTGTCCCGCACACCGGACACAAACCCCCTGCCAGAACTTACACGCCAAAAACGGTTCTCTGATTGCGGCTTTGTCAAGCGGGTGAGCAATCTGTCCGTCCGGGGTCATGGTTCTCTCCCAGGTCGCGGGTTTCGCGCCTCATGATGGTGTTCGGTGGCGGATCGTCTCCAATGTCGTTTGCGGGGTGAGCGGCGCGAACCGCATCCCAACCGTTTGTACGAGATCGATCAACCTCCGTCCTTTCGGGACTTCGCTTCCCGCCCTCTCAGCGGCGGAAATTCAGGTCAGGCGGTGGCCTCCTTTGTCCATTGATAGTCGGTTTCGTTTTTCCAGAGCGTCAGCATCAGGACGGCGATCTTGCGCGCGGTGGCGACTGCTGCCTTTCGGAACCCGCGCCGTCCGGCCAGACGCACGGCCCGGCTTTTCAGCGGTGAGAAGCGTTTGACTTGGCGGATCAGGCAAGACGCCGCCTCGAACAGCAGCCCGCGCATCGCGCCGTCACCGTATTTCGAGACGCGTCCCGACCAATCGACCTCTCCGGACTGATGCCGCTTCGGTGTCAGCCCCAGGAAAGCGCCCACGTCCGAGGTTCGGCTGAACCGGTTCGGATCGTCGATCAGTGCGATGAAGCTGAGCGCATTGACCGGGCCAATGCCGGGAATTGTCATCAGGCGGCGCGCGACGGGATGGGCCTTGGCTTTCTTTTTCACGGATTTGTCGAGATCATCAGCCGCCTCGCACAGCGTGGCATGGGCGGTGATGAAGCCATCGGCAATTACGCGCAGAACAGGATCCGTTTCGCCCGCCGCAGCCAGTTGATCACGGAATGCCTGTCGCTGCCGCCCCTGAGCGATACCGGTCATGCGGATGCCGAAGGTTTTCAGAACGCCGCGGATGTGCTCTTCCAGATCCTTGCGCAGCCGGATCAGCCGTTCCCGGGCGCCGACCAAGGCACGCAAGCGGTCCGCATCCTCGCTGCGGATATGGACCGGTGTGAACCAGCCGGTCCGGGCGAGCTGCGCCAGCCCTTCAGCATCGGCGGCGTCGGATTTGTTGAGCCGTGCCGACAGGGCCTTGTGCGCCTTGCGCGCATCGATGCACGTGGCCGGAAGACCCAGTGCGGCAAGTCCACGCTGTAGCCAGATCGAGAGCATCCCGCTCTCATGCACGATCCGGTTCGGCGTAAGCGACCTGGTACGAAACCAACCCGCCACGCCTTCGGGATCTGCAGGGCAAGCGCCGTGGGCGATGGTCTTGCCATCCCCATCCACGACACAGATCGAAATTTCTTTCAGGCACACGTCCAGACCGGCATAGTGTTCCATAGGTCGTTCTCCTCACGGCTATTATCCATGAGGCCAACATACCGGACCTCGTTTGCCCCCGGAGAGCTACCGCCGCAATCACACCATGCGGTAAGCGCCGGTGACAAAAACGTACGGGTTTGGGCCCATACTGCGCTGCGAAGAACGTCCGGAAGGAGCCGATTCTGTGGAAAAACAACGTGTTGCTGACGCAGAAAGTGGTATCGATTTCAGGGCGCGAGCGCCTTTCCTGTCAGGTTTTCCGCAGTTGCTGCGGTGCAGGAAAGATCTTGGCCAGTTTGCGGAGGTTTTGGGCGGTTGCGGCGAGGAGGAATTCGTCATTTACACCGCAAGGGCCACGTAATCGGAGCCGTCCCAAGCCGAGAATACGTTTGAGGTGGGCGAAGAGCATTTCGACCTTTTTCCTGAGCTTCATCGCAATCACGTATTCATCGGTTTTGGCTAAATCCCTGGCAACTTGGCGGGCATCTTCGTGTTCTTCACGGGTGATCGATCTGGCGTCGGCGTTTGGGCAGCACCTGGGTTTGGATGGGCAAGCCTGGCAGGTCAGTTTCAGAGCACGATACTTCGCGGTGCCCTTGCCGGTCGGGCCCCGGTTCGGATCGGAATAGTTCCGGCGGAACTGCTTGAGCGCGTGACCCTCGGGGCAGATGTATTGACCGTTCTCCGCATCCCAGTCGAAATCTGTGCGGATCCAGGTGCCATCGGGGCGCCCGGCCTTGTCGATCACCGGGATATAAGGATCGATCTTGCGGTCCACGAGCCAGCCGAGCATCGGGCCCGAGCCATAGGCGGTGTCGGCGATCATCCAACTGGGGATCAAGCCGAACTTGTCTTTCACCCGCGTCAGCATGGTTTTTGTTGATCCAACCTCGGCTTGCCGGATGGATCGGGTGGTCTCCACATCCAAGATGACACCGTGATCCGTGTCGATCAGGTAGTTGTCGGAATAGCTGAAGAATGCCGGGCCCTTTCGGGCAGCGGTCCACTGGCTGGCCGGGTCGGAATGCGACGTGAACTTGGGCTGGACCTCGCTGGCCGCGCCGAAGGCGGCTTCGTCCAGGGTGTCGAGATACTCACGAACGGCCCGGGGCGCGTCGGCGGGATCGATCTGCCCGGCGTCCCAGTCGTCCTTCGGTGTCGAGTTCTGCTTGTTGGCATCGGCCTCGATCAGGCTGGCGTCGACGGCCATGCGCTGCCCGCTGACAAGGCCCTCTTCGATGCACCGCGCGACGGTCGTCTGGAACAGATGCCGCAGCAGTTCGCTGTCGCGGAACCGACCGTGGCGGTTCTTGGAGAAGGTCGAGTGATCCGGGACCCGATCACTCAGATCAAGTCGGCAGAACCACCGGTATGCGAGGTTCAGATGCACCTCCTCACACAGCCGCCGTTCCGACCGGATGCCGAAGCAATAGCCGACCAGAAGCATGCGTATCAGCAGTTCGGGGTCGACGGACGGGCGGCCGGTATGGCTGTAGAAATCGGCGAGGAAGGCGCGAATGCCGGACAAATCCACAAACCGGTCGATGGAGCGAAGAAGGTGCCCCTGCGGGACATGATCCTCAAGCGAGAACTCGTAGAACAGCGCCGGCTGCGCCTCCTGCCGCGGTCCCATCATAGCCGATCCTCCCACCCTATGCGGGAATTGAATCAGCCGAGGGCACCCCGATCAAGTGCGAGTTTTTCAACAGAATAAGCCCAAACCTACCGCAGCGCCGGAGGTGCATTGCGCACGCGCGGCAAATCATTATTCGTCGAGGACGGCCCTGAACGGCCATTCATGGACTGAGCGGCCAAGGTCCGGAAGCAGCCCTCTTTCTTTCGGATCGACTATTCGGTGCCTAATAGTCGCATCTGTGAACCACACGGAGAACGTAAGGCCTTGCTCCGCGCTTACGCCTAAGATTTGCAAAGTTCACGCTTAGGTCCGATTGAAAGGAAATGGCTTCTTTGTTGCAGAAGGGGCTTCAGCATGGCGAAGCACATCTGCGCTTAAACAGAGCGATTCCCTCCGCAACGATACATTGGTTTCGGGCCGATCGGAGTGCGATTCATCATGATCAAGTTTGCTATCCGGCATCCGCGCGAAACCCTTGATATCACACATTATCAAGTAACGCCGGCAATGTCCTGAAAGGAGCAGCCGTCATGAAGCCTGCAGCCGGCCGAGATTGACCCGATCTTGAAAACTGATAACCATTTCGGATGTCGTCTGCTCTGAGGATTGCTATAGGGCCTTTCGGGCGGGTCGCTCTACTTGATATGGACCGGCCTCTGGTTAAGCACGCCCATGCGCAATGCCACGTTCTTCTGAAGGTCGAAGGTGCCGATACCGAGTTCGATGTGGGCGGGCGCCGCGTGGCGTTGACCGATGAAAGCGCGGTTCTGATCAATGCGTGGGAGCATCACAGCTACGTGCACCGCGCGGATCAACCGCCAACCATCATCCTGGCAATGTACATAGAACCGGCTTGGCTTGGCGCGTTTCGGGGCAATTGGGAGGCAAGCGCCGGTCCGGACTTTTTCCCGCATCCGGGCGGTGCCATCACGCCGCAGATTCGGCGACAAGTCGGTGAGACGGCAGAGGCGATGGTGCAGGCACCCGGAGATGCCGCGACGCATGAGCGGCTGATCGGGCGGCTGATGGTCTCAATTATCGAGAGGCTGGTACCCTGGCGTAGCGTGCAACCCTCGCTCCGGGACCGGGCCAAAGCGACGCGCGCGCCCGATCGTCGGATCGCGCGGGCCTTGACCCTGCTCCGGCAGGATCCGGCCGGCGTTGTCTCGATGGATTGGCTCGCCCGCGAATGCGGCCTGTCGCGTGCGCATTTCTTCCGGCTCTTCGAGGCCGATACCGGGATCTCGCCCCGGGTCTACCTGAACACCCAGCGGGTGGAACGTGCGGTGCGGGCCGTGGTCAACGAAACGCGCAGTTTCTCGGCCATCTCCGACGAGCTGGGATTTTCTGTCCCGGCGCATTTTTCGCGGTTCTTCCACGACCATGCCGGCTCCTCGCCCAGCGTCTTCCGCGATGTCTCTGCCCTGCGCGATACCGCCTGACCCCGCTTTTTGAGACTCCTCGGTAAGGTCCGAGACCTGGCGGAGTCGCAAGGCCAACATACCCGCGCCTAACGTCCTCTCGCAAGAGCTTGCCCATGCCAAGCCGGGAGGAGACATGAAAGACACCGTTACAGAAAAGCTGCTCGGCCAGTCCGCACTGCGCGTCGAGGATCCGGCGCTGCTGTCGGGGCGCGGGCGATATATCGACGACTTGCCGGTTGCCGCAGGCACCCTGGCGCTGGCCTTTGTCCGCTCGCCCCACGGCCATGCGGCGATCCGGTCTGTCGATACGGCCGAGGCCACGCAGGCGGCGGGCGTCGTTGCCGTGATCACCGGAGACGATGTCGCGGCGCGCACCCGGTCCATGACCGTCGGCGTGAAGGCCGATGTCGAGTGCTGGCCCATGGCGGTGGACCGCGTCCGCTATGTGGGCGAGCCGGTGGCCATGATCGTCGCGACCGACCGCTACCTGGCCGAGGATGCCGCCGATCTGGTTGTGGTCGACTACGCTGTGCTTGAGGCTGTCGTGGAGCCGGTTGCGGCGCTGGCCGAGGACGCGCCGGTGCTGCATCCCAGCCTCGGCAGCAACCTCATCAATGAACGCAGTTTCCGCTACGGAGAGCCCGAAGCGGCGTTCGACGCGGCGGCGCACCGGATCGGCATTGACGTCACCTATCCGCGCAGCGCCTGCACGCCCATCGAGACCTACGGCGTCGTCGCCAGTTACGAGCCGGGCGAAGATGCCTATGACGTTACCGCGAATTTCCAAGGCCCCTTTTCGATCCACGCGGTAGTGGCCCGGTCGCTGAACGTGCCGGGCAACCGGCTGCGGCTGCGCACGCCGCCCGAGTCAGGCGGCTCCTTCGGGATCAAGCAGGGGGTCTTTCCCTACATGATCCTCGCGGGCATCGCCGCGCGCATCGCGGGTGCGCCGGTCAAGTGGATCGAGGACCGCCTGGAGCATCTGTCGGCCAGCGTCTCGGCCACCAATCGACAGACCCGGATAGAGGCGGCGGTGACGGCGGACGGACGGATCACAGCGCTCGACTGGGACCAGATCGAGGATTGCGGCGCTCATCTGCGCGCGCCGGAGCCTGCCACGCTCTACCGGATGCACGGTAACATGACCGGTGCTTACGACATCCCGAACATGGCGATCCGTAACCGCGTTGTGCTGACCAATAAAACCCCGACGGGCCTCAATCGCGGCTTCGGCGGCCCGCAGATCTATTTCGCGCTGGAGCGTTTGATGGATACCATCGCCCGGCATCTCGGACTGGACCGGCTCGAGGTCATTCGCCGCAATCTCATCCCCGCCAAGGCCTTTCCCTACCGTACGGCCAGCGGCGCACTTTATGACTCGGGCGACTATGCCACGGCGCTGGACCGCGCGGTCGCGGAAGGCGGCCTCGCCGAGCTTTACGCCCGCCGCGACAAGGCCCGCGCCGAGGGCCGCCGATACGGCATCGGCTTTGCCTGCGTAGTGGAACCTTCCGTGTCCAACATGGGCTACATAACCACCGTTCTGACGCCCGAAGAGCGCGCTAAGGCTGGGCCGAAAAACGGCGCGCAGGCCACGGCAACCATCTCAATCGACCCTCTGGGCTCGGTCACGGTCAAAGTCGCCTCGGTTCCGCAGGGTCAGGGCCACCGTACGGTGCTGGCGCAGGTCGTGGCCGACAAGTTCGGCCTGCCGCTGGAGGCGGTGCGCGTTCTGGCCGATGTGGACACGATGCGCGACGCGTGGTCCATCGCCTCGGGCAATTACGCCTCGCGCTTTGCCCCCGCCGTCGCCGGTGCGACTGAGATCGCGGCTGCGCGTTTGCGCGACAAGCTGGCGAAAGTCGCGGCCACGCAGCTGAACATCTCCGCAAGCGATGTGCTCTTCGAGGCGGGCCGTATCCGTTCTGCAGGCAATCCCGACAACAGCCTGTCCTTCGCACGGGTGGCCGCCACAGCGCATTGGTCGCCGGGCACGCTGCCCGATGACGTGGACCAGACCATGCGCGAGACCGTCTACTGGACCCCGCCCGAGCTGGAGGCGCCGACGGCGGAGGACGGGGTGAATTCCTCGCTCTGTCACGGCTTCATCTTCGATTTCTGCGGGATCGAAATCGACCCCGAGACCGCCGAGCCGCGGATCGACCGCTACGTGACCATGCATGATTGTGGGCGCATCCTGCATCCCGCCATGGTCGACGGTCAGGTGCGGGGCGGCTTTGCCCAGGCGGTCGGCGCGGCGTTCCTCGAGGAATATTCCTACGGTGCGGACGGCTCATTCCAATCAGGCACGCTGGCCGATTACCTCTTGCCCACAGTGATGGAGGTCCCCGAACCGGTGATCCTGCATCACGAGACCCCGTCGCCCTTCACACCGCTCGGGGCCAAGGGCGTGGGAGAAGGCAATTGCATGTCCACGCCCGTGTGCATCGCCAACGCCGTGGCCGATGCGCTCGCACCCGAGGGCGATGCACCCGAGATCGTACTGCCGGTGACTGCGGCCAAGCTCGCCCCCCTGATTTTCGGCGACGAGCCCGCACCGAAAGAGCCCGTGTCCGAGACGAAAACAGAGGACACGGCAGGTGGGCGCAAGCTTACCGGCGAAGGCCGCGCCGTGGTGCAGGCCAGCCGCGAGGATGTCTGGCGGATGCTCCTCGACCCCGCGACGCTCGACGCGATCATCCCCGGCTCGCATGGTGTCCGGAAGGTCGGCGAGACGCGCTTCGAGGCGGATGTGACGCTGGGCGTCGGGCCCGTGAGGGGGCGCTACAAGGCCGATATCGACCTGTCAGACCTCGATCCGCCCAACGCGGTCACCCTCTCGGGGCAGGCCGTAGGCGCGCTCGGTACGGGCGGTGGAGAAGGCCGCATCACGCTGACCGACACCGAAGACGGCACCGAGATCGCCTATCGCTACGAGGCCCGGATCGGCGGCAAGGTCGCCTCAGTCGGCGGACGGCTTCTGGACGGCGCGGCGAAGGTCGTGATCGGCGAGTTCTTCCGCGCCCTCGCGCGCCATTGCGGCGGCGGCGCGTCCAGCGGTGCCGTGGCTCGCCTGCGGGGGCTTGTTGATCGCATCATTAAGGGAGGCCGGTCATGAAACCCGCCCCGTTCGATCTCGTAACCGCCAACGACATGAGTGAGGCGCTGGAGGCGCTGCACCAGGGCGGCACCGAGGCCCGCGTCATCGCTGGCGGTCAGTCGCTGGTGCCCATGCTCAACATGCGCCTCGCGCGTCCCACCACGCTTGTCGACATCACCCGCATCCCGGAACTGTCGCGGATCGAAGCCAAGAGCGACCGGATTACCATCGGAGCCGCCGTACGCCAGAGCACGCTGGAGCGCTGGCCGGACCTGGCAGATCGCCTTCCCTTGCTACACGCGGCACTGCCTTGGGTTGCCCATACGCAGCTGCGCAATCGCGGCACGATCTGCGGCTCCGTCGCCCATGCCGATCCCAGCGCCGAACTGCCGCTGTGCCTGATCGCGCTCGGCGGCACCGTGACCCTGCGCCGCCGCCGCAAGACGCGTGAGGTTGCGGCGCGTGATTTCTTTCAGGGCATGATGTCCACCGACCTCGCCCCCGGCGAGATGATCGTCTCGGTCTCGTTCCCGGCCCGCAAGCCGAGCACCGGATATGCCTTCCGCGAAGTGGCGCGCCGACACGGCGATTTCGCCATCGTCGCCTGCGCCGCGATCGCCCGGCCCGATGGCACCGCCACGCTTGCCGTGGGCGGCGTCGCCGACACGCCACGTGCACTCGAGCTGTCGGCAGACAGAACCGATCTCGACGACCGGCTGAACGAGTTCGCCTGGCACCTGCAGGCCCGAGACGACCTGCACGCCACCGCCCGCTACCGCCGCGACCTGGTCCGGCACCTCGGGCTCGCAACGCTGGAGGAGGCCCTGTCATGCCGCGACTGACCAAAGACGACACGCACCCGGTGCGCTTCACCCTGAACGGCCGGCCCGTTTCCGTCCGGGTGTCGCCGCGTACGCTGCTGACGGATGCCCTGCGCCACGAGATCGGCGCGACGGGCACCCATGTGGGATGCGAGCACGGTGTCTGCGGGGCCTGCACGGTGCAGGTGGACGGCGAGCCCGCCCGCGCGTGCCTGATGCTGGCCCAGCAGGCCGAGGGCTGCGCGATCCGTACAGTCGAGGGGCTGGGGAAGAGCGATGCGCTCACTCCGCTGCAAGAGGCCTTCCGCGAACATTTCGCGCTGCAATGCGGCTTCTGCACGGCGGGCATCCTGATGACACTCGACGCGCTGTTTTCGCGCCAACCGGACGCGGAGGAAGACGCGATCCGCGAGGCGCTCTCGGGCCACCTGTGCCGCTGCACCGGCTATGCGCCCATCGTGCAGGCGGCGTTGGCCGCCCGTAACCGCATCAAGGGAGGACCAATCGATGCTTGACCTCGGAACCAGCTTTATCGCGTCCGTGGAACGAGACCCCGGCGCGATGGCAATCGCCGAAGGAGACCGGACGATCACCTATTCCAACTGGTATGGCCGGATCAGCGCGCTTGTCGATGCGCTCGGCCAAATCGGGCTTAGAAAGGGCGACACACTGGTCACGGCGATGCAGAACCGGTGGGAAAATGCCTCGCTGCATTGGGCCTGCCAGATCGCCGGGATCGTCATCACGCCCGTGAACTGGCGCGTCACCGCCGACGAGTTGGACCATGCGCTGCACGACAGTGCGGCCCGCGTTCTGGTGCATGACGATGCCGCGTCCGAGGCGGTGGCCGGATCGGCACTTGCCCCGAACCTCAACGTGCTGCCGCTCGGCGGTGATCATGGCCTCGCCGCGATGCTGGCGGGGCGCGCCACCGATGCGGTGCCGCAGGCCGGCGCCGACGATTTGTCGGTCATGCTCTACACATCCGGCACGACCTCGAAGCCCAAGGGCGTGCCGCGCCGCCACCGGGCCGAACGGGCCGCGGCCATCGCCCATGTGGCGCAGAACATGTACGGCCATGGCGAGCGCACGCTTGGCGTCATGCCGCTCTATCACACGATGGGCATCCGCTCGCTCCTGTCGGCCAGCGTGATCGGAGGTAGCTTCGTCTGCCTGCCGCGCTTTGACGTGCCACAGGCTCTCGATGCGATCGAGCAGCATGCCGTTAACAACCTCTATCTCGTGCCGACGCTCTATCACGACATTGTCCACCACGCAGATTTCACGCCGGATCGGGTCGCCAGCGTGCGAAAGCTGGGCTTTGCCGGCGCGTCCATGACCGACGGTCTGGTGCAGAAATTGGCGGAGGCCTTCCAGCCCGAGCTTTTCGTGAACCATTACGGCTCTTCCGAGATCTACACGTTCTCCATCTGCCAGGACGCTGCGGCCAAGCCCGGATCGGCGGGCCGCGCAGCGATCAACCAGCGGCTGCGCGTGGTGCCGCTGGGCACCAGAGATGTCAGCCAGACCTGCGCACCCGGCGAAGAAGGCGAAATCGTCGCCTCCATGCAAGGTGATGAAGCCTTCGAGGGTTACTGGAACCGCCCCGAAGCAGACAGAAAGGCCATTCACGACGGCTGGTATTTCACCGGCGATTGCGGGCACTTCGACGAAGACGGCGATCTGTTCGTCACTGGCCGGGCCGATGACATGATCATCACCGGCGGTGAGAACGTCTCGCCCGTCGAGGTCGAAAGCTGCCTGTCGCTGCACCCCGCGGTGGCCGAGGTCGCCGTGGTCGGCCTGCCCGACGCTCGCTGGGGCAAGGTCGTGACCGCCTTTGTCAAGCGGGGCGGCGATGTCACCGAAGACGATCTCGACGCCCATTGCCGCGGCTCGGACCTGTCCAATTTCCGCCGACCGCGCCGCTACGTCTTCGTGCGCGAAATCCCGAAATCCCCGGTCGGAAAACTCCTCCGACGCTTGCTTGTAGCGGGCGAATACGAGGTCGAACCGGCCAAGACCACCACCGCGTAAGTCCAGAGAAAGACACCAAGATGAAAGATACACCGATGACCGAGACAATGACATTCACCGACCCGCGCCTTTCCGATCTCGACGGCTTCCACGTCCGGCTCGATGCGGAAAACGAGCGCGCGGACATCATCCTCGCACGGCCGCCCTACAACGTGATCTCGATGGGAGCCCGCGATCAGCTCCGCCTCGTCTTCGAGGCACTCGATGAGGATGACCGAGTGCGTATCATCGTCGTCTCCGGCGAGGGCGAGCATTTCTCCTCGGGGGGCAATATCAAGGGCTTCCTCGAGGCCAGCCCCGAGCATGTCTCGCATTTGGCATGGAATGTCGCGGCTCCGGCACGCTGCTCCAAGCCGGTGATCGCCGCCAATCGCGGCTACACCTTTGGCGTCGGCTTCGAGCTGTCGCTGGCCTGCGATTTCCGCATCGTGTCCGAGACCTGCCGCTACGCCCTGCCCGAACAGAAACTGGGCCAGATCCCTGGATCGGGTGGCTCCGCCCGGCTGCAGAAAATTGTCGGCGTGACGCGCACGAAGGACATCGTCATGCGCTCGAAGCGCATCAAGGGCCAGCAGGCGCTGGACTGGGGCATCGCCACCGAATGCGTGCCCGATAGCGATCTCGAACAGGCGGTGACCGACCTCGTGAACGAGCTCCGCGAATTTTCACCCATGGCGCAGCGCACCGCGAAGAAGCTGCTGAACGACACCGATGACGCGCTTCTCAGCACCGCGATCGAGATGGAAGGGCTGAACTACAGCCGCCTGCGTCAATCGGAGGATTTCCGCGAGGGCGTCGAGGCCTTCCACGCCAAGCGCAAGCCCGTATTCACGGGCCGCTGAGACGGCCCGCAACCAACATCAGGGGAGGAGACCCAAATGGAACGGACGGAAAAGACAAACTGGATCGAGAAAGGACCGGGCTTCGGCGCGGGCCTGTCGGGCCTGCGCGAGGCGCTGGGCATCAAAACGGCGAGCGCGGGACTGGTCGCGGCCATCTTCGGATGCTCGGGGCCGGCGCTGATCGTAATCGGCGCGGCCAATAATGGCGGGCTCTCCGAGGGCCAGACCGTGGCCTGGCTTCTGGCGATCTACGGCCTCGGCGGGCTGATCAGCCTGATCATGGCGCTTTACTACAAGCTTCCGGTGACGGGGGCCTATTCCATCCCGGGCGCGGCCCTCGTCGCCGGCGCATTGGGCACCTTCCCGTTCGAACAGGCGGTCGGTGCCTTCCTGATGGCGGGCGCGATGGTCTTTGTCCTGGGGATCACCGGCCTTATCGGCAAGGTGATGCGCTGGCTTCCAATGCCTATCGTCATGGCGATGATCGCGGGGGCGCTCATTCGCTTCGGCATCGGCGCGGTCACCTCGATCGAGAAGCTGCCCATAGTGGTCGGTGCGGCGACCATCGCATTCTTCCTGTCGATGCGGTTCCTGCGGGCCGTCCCGCCGGTTCTGACGGCACTGGTGGTTGGCCTCGTGGCCGTGACCCTGACCGGAGGCTTCCAGGGAGGCGAGGCGGCGATCAGCTTTGTCGCTCCTGAATTCACCGCGCCCGTCTTCACGGTTGACGCGTTCCTGGCCATCGCCGTGCCGCTGGCCGTGCTCGTGATCGGAGCCGAGAACGCCCAGGCCATTGGGGTTCTCTACGCCGAGGGATACCGTCCGCCGATAAACGCCATGACCGTGATCTCGGGCATCGGCGGCATGCTGGCTGGGGTAATCGGCGGGCATAACGCAAATATCGCTGGGCCCATGACGGCGATCTGTTCCTCCGATCAGGCGGGCGAGAACCCCGAGGGGCGCTATGCGGCCACGGTGCTGAACGGCGTGCTCTTTGCTGCCTTCGGGATCTTCGCCGGGGTTGCGGTTCCGCTCATCATGGCGCTGCCCGGGCCCCTTATCGGCGCGGTGGCGGGCTTGGCGATGATCACCGTCCTGCTGAGCGCATTCCAGTCCGCCTTCGACCGGAACGCAGGCCATCAGATCGGCGCCTTCGTTGCCCTGATCGTGGCGATGTCGAACGTGTCGTTCCTGAGCATCAGCGCGCCCTTTTGGGCCTTGGTCGCGGGCGCTGCGGTATCAGTTCTGAACGAGCGGGTGGTCAGATCCCGCCCCGTGGCCACCACGGCGTCCTGAAGACCGGCGTTTAGTCGCACGAGTGATCGAATTGGGGGCGTCAGTCAGAGCACTGCGCCCCCTACGAATGTTTTGTTTGTCGTCGGTGTGATCCGTTGAACTGGCGAAACGGAAATACGTATTGATTTTAGATTATTGCGCCGGCTTTCCGAGAACTTTGCAAGGTGGCGTGTCTCGCCTGTTCATCATGATTTGTCATCCTTTCACCAAACATGACCGTGGTCCAATTCAGTTGCGGCGACACAAGGTTGTGCACAAAATTGGTCAAGGAGAGCCGAGGGACTTTGCCGATACACTCAGCGCGTTCAAAGGCTGTCTTGAAATTCTTTCAGAGTTTTTCGATGTTTCTAAATTTGCAATATACAAGGCTTACCACCTTCTTTTCTAAGCGGATTCGTAGGGTCAGCGCAAATCCAGCACTCGTTACGAATAGCCAGCTGGTCCGTTTTGCGGACATTCGAGCCGGGTGCAGCGAATGACGGCTCTCCGCCGATTCTGTGGAAAAACAACGTGTTGCTGACGCAGAAAGTGGTATCGATTTCAGGGCGCGAGCGCCTTTCCTGTCAGGTTTTCCGCAGTTGCTGCGGTGCAGGAAAGATCTTGGCCAGTTTGCGGAGGTTTTGGGCGGTTGCGGCGAGGAGGAATTCGTCATTTACACCGCAAGGGCCACGTAATCGGAGCCGTCCCAAGCCGAGAATGGGTGCTGGCAGACAAATGCGAACCAGTCTACGCAAGGGCAGAACGACTGCTCCTTATGCCGCGCAGAGACCGCGCCACTCTGTGAGAGCGGCGGCACGGTTTGCCTTGAAATGGGCTCGTGAGGTGAGGCTGCGTTCCTAGTTGAAAAGGTTGTGGACCGAAGCATGGATGGATGCGAATTTCTGCAAACTTCGCATCCGTCGGAAGCGGAGCATCGCCCGCTCCCTTCGTCGAAATGGTTGGTGTGAGTTCTCCACCCTGTTGTTCAGCCAGCGGCCAGTTACTTGGCGATCAGCCGCTCCGATCTCCCTCAGCGCGGCGCCATAAGACCGTAGCTTGTCGGTCACCAGGACCTCCACCCGGCCATGCTTCCTCATTGCTTTCTTGAGGAATTTCAAAGCGGCCTTCTTGTCCCGTGTCTTGGTGACGAAGCTTTCCAGGACTTCACCCTCGTGATCGACGGCTCGCCAAAGATAGTGCCGCTCGCCGTTGATCTTCACGAACATCTCGTCCAGATTCCATCGCCAGTGGCTGGTCCGCATTCCCTCGATGCGCCGTTTCCTGATCTCAGACGCGAACAGCGGACCAAATCGATGCCACCAAAATCGAACCGTCTCGTGGCTGATGTCGACACCGCGCTCGTGCAGCAGATCTTCGACGTTGCGCAGCGATAGCGGGAAGCGAATATACATCATCACGGCCAGCCGGATGATCTCCGGGCTGGTCTTGAAGTATCGGAAAGGCGAACGCTGGGTCATGGACGGAAGCTAGCCAGCGCCCTGCCCCGTCTCAAGCCAAGTTTGTCTGACAGAGCCCGCCGGCCTTCATGGATGAGGACGGCGTGCCGATCCTGCGGGTGAAATTGCTTCGGCCCATGGCGACCGAGATCCTCGCCCTGACCGAGTTCTCGAAATCGCACTGGGAAGAGATCGATGATGCGATGTTCGAACAGCTCTGGCAGGCCGAGGTTGAGGCTGTGCCGGAGTTCACCACCTCGAAGATCACGTTGATCTGCGGGTTGCTCCTTCCGATCTGGGACCGGCTGCCCGCCGACAACATGCGCATCTATCGCCTGCAGACCGAGGACGGGGAGCGCGCCATCGGTCGTCTGGTCAGCCAGGAGCAACTTCTCAATGTCTACGCGCGGCTCGGCCTCGACTGTCAGATTGAGATGACGCCGCAGGAGGTGTTCGGCGCGGTGATGGAGGCGCGAACGACCCTGAGCCTCCTTGGCGGCTACCATCTGCGCCGGTCGCTGGTCATGGGACAGCCGAGGCTCGAGCTCATCGGAGCGTCGGGCACGGCCCTGCCCGCACTGAAGGCGATGGGCTGTTTCACCGAGGTGATCCAGTGGAAGACGCGGGTGTTCATCCCGGTGGATGGCACCGAGGTGCTGGCGCGGGTTCTCGCGGAGTATCCTGTTGGCGCCAGTGCAGCGGATGCCGCAGCATGAGCGCGGGGCGCAGTATCGCGGACCTCTCGGCTGATCTGGCAGACCGGGCCGAGAGTTTCTGCCGCCTGTATTTCCCCGAGGGGCGCAGGCAGGGCAACTATTGGCAGGTTGGCGATACCTCGGGCGCAAAGGGCCAGAGTCTCGCCATCCGGCTGCAAGCGCAGGGTAGTCGCAAAGCCGGATCATGGCAGGATTTTGCGACGGGTGAATATGGCGACTTGATCGACCTGCTGAAGGAACGGCTCGGATCGGTCACGCTGAAGGAAACGCTGAGGGAGGCCCGGTCCTTTCTCGGCGAGACCCCCTGCCCTGCCGTGCCGCGCGACACCCAAACCCGTGAGCAACCAGATGCCGCCTCGAGCAAACGTATCGCGCGGGCGCGCAAACTCTTGGCCGCGGGCAAGCCGGTCCTGGGCACCTTGGCTGCCACCTATCTGCAGGGGCGCGGCATCTCGCGCTTCGGTCCGGCTCTCCGCTATCACCAGCGGGTCTTATTGTGGCAAGGCGAGGACGATCCCGATCCGCCGCAAAGGGCCCCTGCCCTGCTCGCCAAGATCACCGACAATCGGGGCCAGATCACCGGCTGCGCAAGAGTTTTTCTCGACTCGTCCACCGGCGGTCTGGCCGCGATCGAGAGCCCGAAACGGATCCTCGGGCAGCTGCACGGCCATGCCATCCGCTTCTGGTCCGGCTCACCTCGCAGCGATCTCATCGTCGGAGAAGGTCTCGAGAACACCCTCTCGGTGGGCACCGCTCTCCCGGAGTTCGATCTCGCCTCCTGTCTCACCGCCACCCATGTCGGTCTCTTCATCCCGCCGCCGGGGATCAAGCGCATCTGGATCGCGCGGGACAATGACGAAGCCGGACGCAACGCATCAAAGAAATTGCGTAACAAACTGGAATCGCTTGGAACTACCTTTGGTGATCTCGTGCCAGACATGGGCGACTTCAACGACGATCTGCGGGCATTTGGCAGAGATGCGCTGCGCCGGTCCCTGTTAGAGGCCATGAAAGCGCAAGGTCTGGAGATTGAGGTCGGGTGACCGCCAACTTCCTCAGCGAAGTCCGAAAGGGCAAAGGTTTCGCAGGTTCGATCTGATCCCGTTTGGAAAAGGGGTGCGATGGACCAGCGGGTCGGAGCAGAGTGCTCCTCGCCCGGGCAGCAATGCGCCCCGAACCGGAAAATTCCCCTGCCCCACCACTTGAACGTGGCGGGCCATTCCTCGCGGGGACAATTTTCCGGTCCGCGGCGCATTCTCCGCTGCGCTCCGATCCTGACGGATGCGGCCCGGTCGCCGCCGGTCCTGGTATCGCCCCATCCAAATCGGGTCAGATCAAACAGAGGAACCAGACAATGCCCCATCAGACAGACATCCAAGAGGACATCGGCGTGACCTCCGCCATCCTCGACCACCTCGCACTTCACGGCGCAACGCCCGGGGCCGGCGAGACCGATCATCGTCCCCTGCCCCAGCCAGACGAGGTCGAGCTCGCCATGGCGACGCTTTTTGACACCACCATCGGCCTCCTCATCGGCAGCCAGTTGGAAGACAATCTCGAAGAGATGCTCTGGTCCCTCACCTCGATCTTCCATCGCCGGCTGACCCATATCCAGAAGCTCCTCGACGACAATGAATTCGAGGTCCGGGAAAGTCTGGCCATCCAGGACGGCTCTGAGGTCGCCTCGGTCGAACTCGAGCGCCTCCAGATGATCGGGCTGAAGCTCTGGGACCATCGCGACGCCTTCGAGCAGATGCGCGATCTGGCCGTGGACCACTTCTCGGCCGCCACTGGGTCTCCTTGGCTCCCGCGCACCGGATCCAAAGTCTCGCATCGCGGCCTCACATCCGCCGTGGTGGACAGCCGGGCTTATCTTTCCGCCAAGCGCCGCAAGGAGACCGAGGTGCACTGTCCCGAAGGCACGCGGATCGCCTTCTCGGGCGGGGATTATCACGCCTACGATCTGATCTGGTCCGTCCTCGACGCCACGCACGCCAAATACCCCGACATGGTGCTCCTGCATGGAGGCACGCCCAAAGGCGCCGAGATGATCGCGGCCCGTTGGGCAGATACGCGCGGTGTCACCCAGGTGGTCTTCAAACCCGACTGGAAGAGCCACGGCAAAGCCGCCCCGTTCAAGCGCAACGACAAGATGCTCGAGACCATGCCGCAAGGCCTGATCGCCACCCCAGGTTCGGGCATCACCGAGAACATCGTCGACAAGGCCCGCAAGCTCGGGATCCGCATCAAGAGGATCGGGGCTTAGGCCCCGGTTCTACCATGACATCAGTCAGAGCGCACTGTGCAGTTTGCTCTATGAATACACAGAGGTGCCAGTTCTGCGGGATCTGACCTGTCAGACTGCCGTGAGTGTTAACACCATTTCTAACTGGTGGCTGTGGGGAAACCCTCTGAAGCCTCGTGACGCTCTCGTCGTCCCGCGATCAGCGGGATATTCGCCGAAAGGCACCCCATGTCGGCCAGGAAACTGACGAGTCCGACGATCGTCTTGAACTCGCGTAATTTGAAGACGCTGCGGCTTGTCACTAGCATCTTCGCATCCTGGCCATCCTTCGTCACTGCGTGCACCACCCAAGAGCCATACCAACTGTTATGGCGCTTCTCCGCAGTCCGGTTGCAGACCACCTCGATGAGGTAGCCATCTGAGAGCAGATCGCGCAGGCCATCCTCGGTGACCACGTTCGGTGTTGCTCCGTCCAACTGCTTATCCTCTTCACTTATGCCGACACGTATCGGGATTGGAACGGGCCCGAGCTATTGCCTGATCTTCCGAGTCGCATGCGTCGTTCGCTCAGTTTCGCGCTGCCATACGGGACATCTTCGAAGTTCGCAACGCGGCCGGGATTAAAGCCGTCGGGGACAGATGCGCGTGTCTTCGCCCTCGTATTTCATCTTCTCCAGCCTGTCAGACCACTTTCTGCTTGAGACCCCTAGTGACTCGACCGAGGAACTGAATACCGGCCGGTGTCGCGTTGCGACGGGTCGTGGTGTGTATCGAAGGATCAGGCGTGACAGTGCAAGGGACGCTTTGGCGTTCTTGATTGTCGGCTGTTCCCCTACTTTCCTTCGTGGCCACCGCACTTCTCCCTTTGTCTGAGTTGCATGACATGCTGGTCGCAGCTGTCGTCCCGGCCACAAAGGTTGTCGACGATCTTTTTCCCTTGATCCTGCGGATCATTCCTCGCGGATCAAAAAGACCGGCGCCTGCCCCTCTCTGCTGCGCTTCGCCTTCGGTGTGGCCGTGCCTTGGCCAGCTGCAAAGTGACCATCATTGCAACGCAAACAAGGAGAAGAGCAATGACCACGAACTGCATCAAATTCACCAGCGCCGACATCGAAACCGCCAAGGGCGTCGGCTCCATCTCGACCCTGACCTTCGACCTCGACATCACGGTCGAACCCGTCGCGAGCACGAACCCGATGGCCCCCACGCACCGCGTCCTCGGCCGCTCTCCGCGCGGCAAGCTGGTCGAGTGCGGCGGCATCTGGAAGAAGCAGAACAAGGAGACCGGCGCCGACTACTACACGCTGACCATCCGCGACCACGGCTTCAACGCCAACCTCGGCAAGGCCGCGAACCAGGACGATCTGTCCCTGCAGGCCGTGATCCCCTGGGGTCCCAAAGACGCCGCTTGATCTGAAGAATTGGGCCCGACATCGTTCGGGCCCAGCACCCGCAAGTCGATCTTGAACGCGTTCAAGATTAGATCGTTTTGCACCTCGCCGCCTCTAATCATACTCCTGAATTCAGGTAGGCGCGTGGTATCTTCCAATTGCGCCCATAATAGTGCTACTATGAGTGGCGAAACGAGTCGAACTCGGAATCAACCGAAGTCGGGGCAGCGATATGAGCGGAAGTCTAGAACAGTTTTTGACCGACCTGTCACGAGGTCTGGAGCGCACAATGGTCGCCGTCAACAAAGAGTTGACGCTGCGCCATCGTATCAAGCGCACATGGTCGATGCGACAGTGCGCTCGCTTCTTGAACGTCAGCATCCAATACTTGACCAAGTTCGCGAATGGTAACGACGACTTTCCAAAGGGTGAGTACGTTGGACGCGAGCGTGTCTTCAACCTTCATGAACTGATGCATATGCGCGCTTTGATGGCGGCGTCTGCAAAGCGTCCTTTTGACTATCTTGCGTGGCGCAAGCCCGGCGATCCGCTTCCAGTCATTTCATTTGCCAGCCAAAAGGGCGGCACGGCCAAGAGCCTTAGCGCTGCACATTTCGCACAGTACCTGAGCCTACATTACGGAATGCGTGTTGGCGTGATGGATGCGGACCCGCAGAGCACGATCACACTTTACTTCGTAGGCGGTGAGGGGTTGTCTCAAATGCCTACTGAAGAAACGCCATCGATGGTGGACTTCGCGGGCCTCTTCCAGTCTGAAGAGGCGCCGTACACGGATCACTCTGCGGAGACGCTGGATAGCTTCTTTTTGAAAACTTCTTGGCCGGGGCTTCGATTGGTTCCAGCGCACGGAGAGACCTCTGAGGGCGAGATTCAGATTGCCCGCTTGGTTCGCGAGGCTCCTGCGGGGAAGAGTTTCTACCGCTACCTTCGGGACGCGATTGATCGCTGGAAAGAAGCGCACCCTCCAGCAACAGCTCCCAATGAACTTGCTACGGATGGTAAGGTCGATCCTGTCCGACTTGAGCAGGCGCTGAACGAAACGCTGGATTGCATCATCATTGATTATCAACCGGCGCTGACGCTTTTCCAGCTCAACAATGTGATAGCTTCTTCATCCCTCGTCATTCCGCAGACCATGAAGGGGTTCGACATCGCAACGCTATCGACGTTTGTTACCGGCCTGCTAGGCATGCTCCAGCACATCCTGGCACATGAGCGTATCGATATTGGCTCGGGTGCCAACATGCTCTTGCCAACCATTGTACAGCGTTCCAACGGTCAGGATCTCAACCACATCGGCAATCTTCTCGAGCACTGCCCAACGGAGATCTTGCCCGTGTTCTATCTTCGGTCGGACGCGATTTCGAACGCTTCAGACGTTTATCAGTCGGTCTACGAATACGAGCCTGACACGCCTGGCAAAAGAAAAGGTATCAACAGATTTATTGAGAACGCAGACGCGGTGAACGATGCAATCGTCAGCCGTCTGTGGCCAGGCCTCGAACGTGGTTATGCGAATGCTTGGATGGACACGTTCTATGATGACGATGACGGGGAGACCGCAGCATGAAGCGAACTATCCCGAGGTCGCTGGTTTCGAAAGCGTTGAACCAATCAGCTGAGCCGAGTGGCAATGGCGACGAGGCAAAAGTCGACACTGCACCGTCTTCTACTACTGCACCTTTCAAGGGAGCGGGTAGTGCATGGAAGGCCGGCGCACTTGCCCAATCGCAGGCAGCGGTAGAGCAGGGACGTGCGCAGCTCGTCGATGACATTCTGAACGGCCGTCACGAACTTCAGATTTCACCGGATCAAGTGGAAGACCCACTTGGTTCGGATCGTCGTGATGATTGGATGGCACAAGAGGCCTTTCAAACGCTTCTAAAGAGCATCGAGATCAACGGCCAGGACACGCCAATCCTTGTTTGGCCAGAGGATCCAAATTGGAAGCCTGACCCGCTAAACCCGACAGACGTTGCGGATGCTCGCTTTATCATGCTGACCGGCAGACGTCGTCATGCTGCAGCGAAGACCCTGGGGCTTAAGCTTCGAGCAATCTTGGCGTCCCCAGAGAAGCGAGGCGCGGAGAACGCGCAGTTCGAGATGCTGTTCCTCCGTTTCCGGGAAAACGAGGAAAGGGAGAACCTTGGCGCATTCGAGCGCCTACTGGCTATCGGAGAGATGTACGAGACGCTTCGTGAGTCTGGCGAGAAGACGACTGCGGTAGCGTTTGCAGCACGTATTGGTGTCCACGAGAGTATCGTGTCGCGCGCTCGCGCAGTTTTCGGGGCTCGAGATCAAATCTTGAACGCGTTCAAGAACGCTTACGACATGAGCTTCCAGGATCTGCAAAAAGCGCTGGCCAGCCTTGAGGGCAAGCCGAAGAAGCAAGTCAGAAAGTCCGCTCAGAAGGTCACCGCCAAGCGCAAGGTAGGGGGTCGTAATCTCTCGCTCACGTCAGCGAACGGCAATCTCTCGATCAAAGCCGCAAGCGTACCGCTGAGCCAAGAGAAACTTGAGGAGTTGAGCGATCTGATCGCGGACTTCTTGGCAAAGAATAAGGAGGTTCCACCGACGGGCTAGAGCCTGAATACCGGTGCATCTCCATACATTGAGGCAACGAGCAAGAAGGAAGAATGTGATCTAAAGGCAAAAGAAAAGCCCCCAAGCTGAGGGCCTGAGAGCTGATCTTATTGGTTTGGTCGCCTTGAAGATAAGTCTCTCTCGAATCACTGTCAACGACGAACGCTTCTGAGCGAACGGCTTTCTTTTGCCTCCACATGGCCGGAGGTGAGAAACAGGCATGAAACATACAGGTTGGCGCAAGCCGACACCGGGTCTTGGCATTGCAGAGCAGCTTGCCCAAGCCGGTGAACGGATCGCTGTACCCAAATCGCGGGCCTTCGTGGCCGTGAAGCGGGTGGGGGCCTACATTGGCCTCAAGGCCGGGGACATGATGCTCCTCGATACGCTCGGGGCCTTTACCCAGTCCCAGGATTGGGAGGAGGGGCAGCGCCCGATCGTCTGGGCGTCGAACGCCTATCTGATGGCGCAGACGGGCTTTTCGCTGTCGGCGCTCAAGCGTCATGCCCGGCGCCTGGCCGAGATCGGCGTGATCTCGTTCCGGGACAGCCCGAACGGCAAGCGCTGGGGCCGCAGGGATTCCGAGGGGCGCATCGTGGAGGCCTATGGCTTCGATCTGTCGCCGCTCTCGGCCCGCGCCCTCGAGTTCGAGGCGCTGCATGCGGATTTGCAGGCCGAGCGCGAACTCTGTCAGCGCCTGAAGCGCCAGATCACGGTTGCACGCCGTATGATCCGCGCTCGGATCGAGGCGGCCGTCAGCAGCGCGCTGCGAGGGCCCTGGGCGCAGTTCACGGGGCTCTTCGAAGAGTTATTGGACCGGCTTCCGCGCCGCCACGAAGCTTCTGAGCAGCTTGCACGGTTGCTGGGCTGGTTCAAGGATCTCCAGGAGCGTGTCGAGGCGGCCTATCTCAAGGCAACAGAGGCTACCCAGCCTGTGGAAAATACGCCTGAAACCAAGGAGCAAGTTTCCGAGAAGACTCAAGAAATGAACCCCAGGGAGGTCATTTCTGACCCTCATATACTAATTACAAACCAACTGAATCCTGTAACCAGTAATTCCTCAGAAAATGAGGAAATCGCGGCCGTGGTGCCCAATGCTCAGCCCGAAGATCAGGTTGATAGGGAGCTGGAAGAGTGGGTGGCAGAGGTGCGCAAGAAGCGCGCAGCGCTGGATCTGCCCACTGTGATGCAGGCCTGTCCTGAATTCGCGTCCTGGGCGCGCAATATGGGCGGGTTCCTGAAGGATTGGGGCGATCTGCACCGGGTAGCCGGGCAGCTCAGGCCGATGATCGGGGTGTCCGAGCATGCGTGGAACGTGGCGCAAGACCGGCTGGGTAAACAGGTGGCGACAGCGGCGCTGGCGCTTGTCTTCGAGAAGCATTGCGCGGGCGAAGTTTCCTCGCCGGGCGGATATCTGCGCGGCATGGTCGAGAAGGCCGGGGCAGGGGAGCTGCATCTCGAGCGCAGCTTCTATGGCAGGCTCAGTGGACAGGCGGCATGATGGGGCAGGGGGTCAGAGTCCGGCGGCCTTGGTCAGGTTCACGCGGAACCGGTCGCGGCGGCGCTGGTAGCGGCGGGTCATCTCGGCCGAGGCGTGCCCCAGCTGTTTCTGGACGTAACGTTCGTCGACTTCCGCAGAACTGGCGAGACCGGCACGCAGTGAGTGACCGGAGAACAGCGCCAGGCGATCCTTCTCGGGCAGCTCGGATCGGATGCCGGCGTCCAGGACGGTGCGTTTGATCAGCCGGGCGACATGCTTGTCGTTCAACCGCACTTCCAGCGCGCGTGTTCCATCGCGCGAGGTGCGCACGAAGACCGGGCCGAAGTCGATCTTCGCAAAGTGCAGCCATTGCTCAAGCGCATGGACGGGGCAGGTCTGATCTTTCGAGCCGCGGCCGATCTCGACTGCGCGCCAGCCGGTCTTGGCATTGAGGGTCAGGAGGGCGCCTTTCTCGAAGATCTTGATCCAGCCGCGCGAATCCGGCGTGTCATCCTTATGGACATCGAGGCTGACGATTTCCGAGCGGCGCAAGCCTCCGGCGTATCCCAGCAGCAGGATCGCGCGGTCCCGCAGCCCGCGCAGATCGTAGGGCAGGGTGGCGACCATCGCGAGGATGTCCTCGGCCAGGATCGCTTCCTTCTGCACCGGTGGGCGCGCGTGTTTGCGCTTGATCCCGGCCAGCACGGTCGCGATGTGCCGGTTCTTTCGGTCGAGGGCGAAGCCCCGCTGTGCGTAGTTCCAAGCAAGACCCGACAGGCGGCGGTCGATGGTGCTGACCGATAGGGGCCGGGACGCCGACTGCGAAGGGGAGGGGCCCGACACGGAGGCCAGATCCGCGAGGTAGAGGCCGATCATTTCCGGTGATGGAGGCACTGGCTCGGTGCCTTTCATCCGGCACCAGCGCGCGAAGTGCGCCCAGTCCATGGCGTAGGCTTTCAGGGTGTTCTCGGAAGCCGCGGCGCGGGCATAGTCGCGGGCCGTGTCGACCAGCCGGTCAAGTCCGCCGGACCCAGCCACAAATGACGGCAGGGCCAAGGCCTCGCCGTCAGGGCGAACTCTCTCGCTGCCCTCGTTGACGGAAGACCGGATTGGCTGCTCTGAGCTCGATTTTGTCGGTCTGCCGGAATTTCTGAGACTGCGTTCCATTTGTTTTCAATGACTTGCCTGTGTCGCATTTCTGAAACCGA
>NZ_JASHJL010000053.1 GCF_030733205.1 Mameliella sp. MMSF_3455 | reverse complement strand
CGCCGCCCCCGGCGGCGGTGACAAGGTCGCCTCGTTGCGGCCACCTGCCGGTGCCGCGCCGGCCGGGCCGCAGATGTCCGCCCCCGGAAAACCGGCAGGAAAACCCGCAGGTCCGAATCCCGGACCCAATCCGGGGCCCAATCCCGGGCCGGGCCGCACCCCCGTGGGCCCGGCGCCCCGTCCCGGATCCGGGCCGGGATCCGGCGCCCCGCGCATGGCCTCGGGCGCGCGGCTGCGCCGGCGCCATTACGCGGTGCTGCTCAGCCTGCTGCTGGGCGTGGTGCTGCCGGTGCTGCTGGTGGCGGGCTATCTCTGGCTCAAGGCCGCCGATCAATATGCCTCGACCGTGGCCTTTTCCGTCCGCACCGAGGAAGCGGGCTCGCCGCTCGAGGGGATCCTGGGCATTCCCGGCATCTCGGGGTCGTCCTCCTCGGACACCGACATCCTCTATGAATTCCTGCAGAGCCAGAAGCTGGTCGAGGACATCGACGCCGAGATCGACCTGCGCGCGATCTGGTCGAAGCCCCAGGGCGACCCGGTCTTCGCCTTCGACAACGAGGGCACGATCGAGGACCTGGTCGAGCACTGGAACCGCATGGTCAAGATCTACTACGACGACGGCGCCGGGCTGATCGAGGTCCGCGCCCTGGCCTTTACCGCCGAGGATGCGCAGCTGCTGGCGCAGACGCTGTTCGAACATTCCTCGGAGATGATCAACGCGCTCTCCGCCATCGCCCGCGAGGATGCGATCCGCTATGCCCGCGAGGACCTGAACGACGCGCTGGACCGGCTCAAGACCGCGCGCGAGGCGGTGACCAAGTTCCGCAACGCCAACCAGCTGGTCGACCCTTCGGTCGATCTTCAGACCCAGGCCGGGCTCCTGGGCACGCTGGAGGCACAGCTGGCCGAGGCGCTGATCGAGTTCGACCTCCTGGCCACCTCCACCCGCGAGGACGACCCGCGCGTGACCCAGGCGCAGCGCCGCATCGAGGTGATCCGCGACCGCATCGACGCCGAGCGCCGCAAGCTGGGCCTTGCGGGCGGCGCCGAGGGTGGGGCGGATGTCTATGCCAATCTCTTCGGCGAATACGAACGCCTGGTGGTGGACCGCGAGTTCGCCGAGAAAAGCTATACCACCGCGCTGGCCACCTACGATTCCGCCCAGGCCGAGTCGCGCCGGCAGAGCCGCTACCTGGCGGCCTATGTGAAACCCACGCTGGCGGAAAGCTCGCGCTACCCGGAGCGGCCGGTGCTGCTGGGGCTGGCGGCGCTCTTCATCTTCCTGGTCTGGTCGACGCTGGTGCTGGTGGTCTATGCGCTCAAGGACCGGCGGTGAGACCCGGTCCGGGGCCCGTGACGCGCTGTTCGGACCAGGCGGGGCGCGCGCGCGAGCGCAGCCCGAAAAGTGGCAACCGGTTTTCGGATCAAGCTGCGCGAGCAAGATAAGATGATCCGCTTCGAAAACGTCTCCAAGCGCTATGTCACCGAGGGCCGCGAAAAGACGGTTGTCGAGAACATGACCCTGACCATCCCCTCGGGGCGGTCGGTGGGGTTGCTGGGGCGCAACGGGGCGGGGAAATCGACGCTCCTGCGGATGATCTCGGGGGCGACGGACCCCACCGAGGGCCGGATCGAGACCACCGGGCTGGTGTCCTGGCCGGTGGGCTTTGCCGGCTCCTTCCACCCGGACCTGACCGGGCAGCAGAACTGCCGCTTCATCGCGCGCATCTACGGCGTGGACACCGACGAACTGGCGCAGTTCGTCGAGGAGTTCGCCGGTCTGGGCATGCATTTCCGCCTGCCCCTGCGCAGCTACTCCTCGGGCATGCGCTCGCGGCTGGCCTTCGGGGTCTCGATGGGGATCGCCTTCGACACCTACCTCGTGGACGAGATCACGGCGGTGGGCGACGCGGCCTTCCGCGAACGCTCGGACCGGCTGTTCAAGGCGCGGCTGCGCAAGGCGGGGGCGGTGGTCTGCAGCCACGCCATGCCGCAGATCCGGCTCCTGTGCGATGCCGGGCTCGTGCTGGACGAGGGGCAGGCCTATTACTACGAGGATCTCGAAGAGGCCATCGCCCACCACGAGGACAACATGAAACGCGCCGCCGCCATCTAGGGACGCGTTTCGCGCGCGAAACACCGCGGGGGCATGTGGCCCCAAGAGGCGCCGGGGCGCGGCGCTTTCCCGCTTCTTCTCTGCAAAAATACTCCGGGGGGAGCCGCAGGCGGGGGGCAGCGCCCCCCTAGACCCGTCCCAGCAGCGCGGCCAACCGCAGGAAGCTGGTGGCGCCGGGGCGGTCCCGGGTCAGGCCCAGCCGGGCGTGCAGCCGGGCGCGCCCGATCCCCCGGGGCGGGGCGCTGTCCAGCGCGTCGAGCATCGCGCGCGCCTCCGCCGTCAGCAGCGGGCGGGCGCGCTCCAGCGCGGCGCGGTTCGCGGCCTGCCAGCGGGCATAGGTCGGCCCCAGCACCATCGCGGCCCGGGACAGGCCCGCCAGCAGCCCGCGATGGGCGCCGATCACGTTCTCGCCGTGCTGGCGGTAGTCCAGCACCACTTCCGGAGAGACCGTGACCGTACCGCCGGCGCCCGAGATCAGCAGGTAGAGCCACCAGTCGTGAAAGGGCACGTCGACCGGGCCCGCCGCGCGCACCAGCGCCAGCGCTTGCGCGTTCAGCACCGCGCAATGGCCCGCCACCCGGTTCTGCACCAGCGCGTTGCCGAAGGAAGGGGCGCCGGAATGCACCCGGCTGAGCCCCAGCCCCCGGCCCGCGCCATCGACGTGGCGGCTCTGGGCGCTGTAGACCGCCGGGCCCCGGTGCCGGGACAGGGCCATCAGCGCGTGGGAGAGCTTGTGCGGGTACCAGATGTCGTCCTGGTCGGCGATCGCGACGTGGGTTGCGGGCAGCTCGGGGTGGCACATCAGCGACAGGAAATTCGCCGCCGCCCCCCGGCGCGGCCCCTCGACCAGGCGGATCTCGTGGCCGGGCGTGTCGCGGCGGAACCGCTCGACGATCGCCCGCGTGCCATCGGTGGATCCGTCGTCCGAGACCCAGAGCGCCCAGCCGGGGTGATCCTGTGCCCGGAGGCTCTCCAGCTGCGCGGCCAGGTGGGCCGCCCCCTGGTAGCTGGCCAGCAGGATGGTGACAGGAGGAAGATCGGCGGGCAGGGCAGGGGGCATCACGGGACTCTTCGCTGGTGCGCGCCCTTCTAGCGGGCGCAGGGGCGCGGCGCAAAGCGGGGCTGCGCCGGCCGAGTCCGTTGACCGGCAGGGCGGTTTTCCGGCACTAATTCGAATGGGTTTCGACCGGGGCCACGGCGGTCCGCGGCGCGGGGCTGTCCCGTTTTTTTCAGGCGGTTTTCAGGGCATATGGTCACCATCACCGATCCGCGCTACGCGCTGCAATGGCATTTCGACCTCATCGGCGACATCGAGACGGTCTGGCAGGAGGTCAGCGGCGCCGGCATCCATGTCGGCATCTACGACGACGGCATGGACCAGGTCCATGTGGACCTGGCCGACAACTATGACGCCAGCCTGCATTACGTCGGCCTGGGCAGCGATGACGGCACCCACAACCCGGAGGCTTCCGGCCACGGCACCTCGGTGGCGGGGCTGGTCGGCGCGGCGCTGAACGGGGTCGGGGTGATCGGCGTGGCCTGGGGCGCGCGGCTGACCTCGGTGGATTATCTCAGCGACATCCAGATCCGGAGCGACGCGGTGGTCGAGGATGCCCTGGCCTGGGGGCGGGTCTTCGACGTGGTCAACCAGAGCTACGGCGTCAGGCCCGAGTTCTCGGACCACTGGGACCTGGGCGATCCCGGCAGCAATGCCTGGCAGGAGGCGCGCGGCATGATCCGCGCCGCGACCGAGGGGCGCGGCGGCCTGGGCACCGTCTTCGTCAAGGCGGCGGGCAACGATGCCAACGATCCCGTGCTGGCCGGCTACGGCATCCTGGGCAATGCCCAGGGCGAGGGGCACAACGTGCTGCACACGGTGATCGTGGTGGGCGCGGTCGACCGTGACGGGCAGGTGATGGACTACTCGAACTTCGGCGCCAACCTGCTGATCTCGGGGCCTGCCTCCAGCCAGACCTCGGACATCACCGGCAGCGCGGGCTATGCCACGGGCGCCTGGACCGGCAGCTTTGGCGGCACCTCGGCGGCGACGCCGCTGGTCTCGGGCGTGGTGGCGCTGATGCTGGAGACCGAGCCGGGGCTGGGATACCGCGACGTGCAGGAGATCCTGGCGCAGAGCGCGGCACAGACCGGGTCCGCCTATGGCGGGCCGGCCGAGGGCTGGGAGGCGGGGGAATGGCGCGCCTATGGCGGCACATGGAACGGCGGCGGTCTCAGCTTCAGCCCCAGCTACGGCTTTGGCCTGCTCGATGCCTTTGCCGCCGTGCGCATGGCCGAACACTGGCTGGAGATGCGGGGCGGCGCGGCGGCGACGGAAAGCAGCCTGGTTCGCGCCTCCTTCTCGCGGCAGCAGTCGCGCCCGATCGACGATTTCGCCGATACCGGGCTGAGCATTTCCGTTGACGAGGGCATGGTGATCGAACGTGTCTACGTCACCGTCGAGATCAGCCATGCCTTTGCCTCGGACCTCACGCTGACGCTGGTGGCGCCCGATGGTTCCGAGGTGGTGCTGGCCGAGGGCGATGGCGGCGCCAACGCGCTTTCGGGGGACTGGACCTTCGGCGTCGCCGCCCTGCGCGGCCTGTCCAGCGAGGGCACCTGGACGGTGCGGGTCAGCGACGGGACCCCGGGAGGCGGGGGCACGCTGGAGGGCATCGGGCTGGAGTTCCTCGGCCGTCCCGAAGACGGTGCGGACATCTGGACCTTCACCGCCGATTTCCCGGCGCTGCTGGCCGCCGATCCGCAGCGGGCGCAGGCCCATGACGGCAATGACGGCAGCGACTGGATCAATGCCGCCGCCCTGGCCGATCCGGTGACGATAAGCCTGGACGGGACCGCGACCCTGGCGGTGGCGGGCACGCCCTGGGCCGGGATCACCGGCGGGATCGAGAACGCGGTCTCGGGCGATGGCGACGACGTGCTGACCGGCGGGGCCGGGGCCAACCTGCTGCGCGCGGGGCGCGGCCGCGACCTGGTGACCGGGGCAGGGGGCGCGGACGACCTCTCCGGCGGGCCGGGGGACGACGTGATCCAGGGCGGCGGCGCGGGGCTCTACCACACCGAGATCTCGGCCCAGGTCTACCGGCTCTACCTGGCGGTCTTCGGGCGGCAGCCGGACGCGGGCGGGCACCAGGGCTGGGTGCAGCGGATCACCCTGGGCCAGAGGGGGTTGGAATCGGTGGCCTGGGATTTCATCGCCGCGCCCGAGTTTGCCAGGACCTATGGCGCGACCAGCGACGAGGACTTCGTCACCCTGCTTTATGCCAACGTGCTGCACCGCGCGCCCGATGCCGCCGGGCTGGCCTCCTGGCTGGCGGCGCTGGAAGGCGGGATGAGCCGGGCGCGGCTGGTGCTGCTGTTCGCCGAAAGCCCCGAGCACCAGGCCGCCACCGCCGGCGCGCAGGCGGCCCATGACCGGGCGCGCGACGTGACCTCCTGGTCCGACGACATGTTCCGGCTCTACCACGCGATCTTCGACCGCGACCCGGACCCGGGCGGCTTCGAGAGCTGGACCGGGGCGCTGGCGGCGGGCACGCGCAGCTTCGACCAGGTGGTGAGCGGCTTCATGGGCGCGCCCGAGTTCACCGCCACCTATGGCGCGGCCACCGATGATGCGGCCTTTGTCACCCTGCTCTATGAAAACGTGCTCAAGCGGGCGCCCGACCCGGAGGGGCTGGAGGGCTGGGTGGCGCGGCTGGAGGAGGGCATGACCCGGGTCAAGCTGGTGACGTTCTTCCTGGCCTCGCCGGAGTTCGTGGCCACCACCGCCCCGGCGCTGGCGGCCTGGATGGCGGCGCGCGGGGTGGACGACGTGCTGCGGGCCGATGGCGGGGCCGACGTGCTTTCGGGCGGGCTTTATGCCGACCGGTTCGTCTTTGCCGCCGATGGCGCGGAGGGCCCCGTGACCGTGACCGACCTGGAGCCCTGGGACGTGCTGGTCTTCGAGGGCTTCGGCATGACGGCGGCGCAGCTGCATGGGGCCATGATCCAGCAGGGAGACGATGTGGTGCTGGAGGCGGCGGGTGAAACCCTGGTCTTTCTCGACACCGAGCTGGCGCAGATCGATGCGGGCATGATCGAGCTGGCCTGACCGGGTGGCCTGACCGGAACCCGGGGCGGGGATGTTTCGCGCGCGAAACCCTCCGCCCCCGCCGCGCGGATCCCGGCCCCCGGTTTGCGCGGTTTCATGCCATTTTCCCGGCCGCGGGCGAGACCCGGACAAATGCAGTTGAGTTTCCGCGCGCCCTGCGCAATTCCGCCCCGGGGATGCCATGATCTGCGGGTCATGTTGCGCGCGTGAAACAGCCAGGGAGCCAGGGCATGACAACCGTCGCCAGCGATCTCGAACGCTACATGCTGGATCTGATCAACGCCGACCGGGCGGCGCTTGGCCTGGCGCCGCTGGTGCTGGAGCTGAACCTCAACAGCTCGGCCCAGGCGCATAGCGACTGGATGGTGGAGGCGGATGTCTTCAGCCACACCGGGGTCGGGGGCAGCAGCGCCACCCAGCGGATGCTGGCCGCGGGCATGGATCTCTCCGGCAGCTGGCGCAGCGCCGAGAACATCGCCGCGGTCTCGGTCTCCGGCTCGGGCGGCTATTACGACGAGGTGGCGCAGTTGCACGCCAACCTGATGAACAGCCCCGGCCATTACGCCAACCTGATGAACCCCGACCTGGTGGTGATCGGCATCGGCATCACGCAGGGGCCGCTGACCTACGAGGGCTCGGGCACCTGGCCCAGCGTGCTGGTGACGCAGAATTTCGCCGCCACCGGCGGTTTCGTGGATCTCGACCTGTCCGGGGGCAGCGGCAACGAGGTGCTGGCGGGGCAGGGCGGGGACGATCACATCGCGGGCGGCGCCGGCGACGACAGCCTGAGCGGCGGCGGCGGCGACGATACCATCGATGGCGGCGCCGGCACCGACACGGTTGTGGTGGACCAGGTGCGCGGCGCGGTGACGGTGGGCGGCACGGCCGAGGCGCCGGTGCTGAGCGCGCCGGGCATGGTGCTGACCCTGTCGGGCGTCGAGCGGGTGCGCTTTGCCGATGGCGAGGTGGCGCTGCCGGATCTCTACGGCGCGCCCGATCCGGGCACCGGCACGGCGGAGGGCGACCTGCTGCTGGGCGGCGAAGGGGCGGTGACGCTGTCGGGGCTGGGCGGCGACGACGTGATGCTGGGCGAGGGGCGCGGGCTTTACGGCACCGATGTCTCGGCCCAGGTCTACCGGCTGTATGCGGCGGTCCTCGGGCGCGAGCCGGATGTGAACGGGCACCAGGCCTGGGTCGCGCGGCTGGCCACCGGCGACCGCACGCTCGAGGAGGTGGTGACCGGCTTCATGGCCTCGCCCGAGTTCCAGGCCACCTACGGCAACACCACGGATGCAGAGTTCGTCACGCTGCTCTACAACAACGTGCTGACGCGAGACCCGGACGATGCCGGGCTGGCCTCCTGGCTGGCCAGCCTCGACGGCGGCATGAGCCGCGAACGCCTGGTGCTGCTCTTTGCCGAAAGCCCCGAACACCAGTCCCGCAGCGCCGACGCGCTGGCGGCCTTTGACACCGGCCACGACCCGACCGACCGGGTGGATGATGTATACAGGTTGTATCGCGGGATCTTCGACCGCGAGCCGGACGCGGGCGGGCTGACCGGCTGGGTCGCGGCGCTGGCGGGCGGCACGGCCTACCCGGCGGTGGTGGCGCAGTTCATGGCCTCGCCCGAGTTCCAGTCGACCTATGGCGCCACCACGGATGCCGAGTTCATCACCCTGCTCTACCGCAACGTGCTGGACCGCGACCCGGACCCGGGCGGCTTTGCCACCTGGTCGTCGCAACTGGCGGGCGGCATGGGCCGCGAAACGCTGGTGGAGCGTTTCGTCAACTCGCCCGAATACGTGGCGGAGACGGCGGCGGACCTGGTCGCCTACATGGCGGGTTTCGGCCCGGACGACGTGCTGCGCCCCGGCGCGGGCGACGACCTGCTCTCGGGGGGCATGTGGGCGGATACCTTCGTCTTCGACCCGGCGGGGCAGGGGGCCAAGACGGTGAGCGACCTCGAACCCTGGGACGTGGTCGACCTCACGGGCTTCGGCTATGCCGACGTGGCGGAGGCCATGGGGCATGTGACGATGGAGGGTGCCGATGCGGTCTTCGAGGACGCGGGCCTGCGGGTGGTCTTCCTGGGGGCAGAGGTGGACGCGGGGATGGTGCTGGTGTGAGGGGGTGCGGGTCGGGCAGGGTGGCGCTATCGCCACTCGGTGCGGCAGTTGACAAGCAGGCCCAACGGCCCGCGCTGACAGACCCTGACGCGCCTCTTTTTGGGGGCCTTCGCTTGCTGCTCCTGCCAGTCCTCGTAGCGTTCCTGGCTGTCGGAAAAGAGCGCCGTTTTTTGCGCTTCGTTCAGATAGCCCGAGACCGGAAAGCCTTTCGATTGCTGCCAGGCCCGGATCGCCGCGCGTGAGTTCGGCCCCAATGCGCCGTCAACGCCCTTGGTGTCGAACCCAACAAGCGACAACCGTCTTTGGACGTCCCTTCGTGTGTCGCGGTCCAGCGCCAGGGCGGCTTCGTCCGCCTCGGTGGCGAACGCCGGAATGCCCATCTCGGGAGACCCTTGCGCCGGGGGCGCAACGGCTTGAGATGGCCGGAGCGCTGCCGTCTCGATCACGGCAGGCCGCGCGGGGGACAGAGTTCCGGCCAGGTACTCTATGATCTGCTTGTCGCTCCAGTCCCCCTCGAGCGGCAATTCCGCAAGTGGAAGATCCGGGGCGAACAGGTAGACCTTTTCAAAATCCTTTGGGAATGGTGCCGCCCCGCTTGGGAAATCCATCGAGACAACGAATTCTCCGCTCTGATCCTTTCCATATACCACATTGCACCCGTAGGTTCCTTCCCCCAGGAAGCCGTCTGTGGGCCCCAGGACGGTGACGTTTCCGTCTTTTCGCGCGACTCCCCTTATGAAGTCCCTGCCAGCAAATGAGGATGTGCTCGGCGCCATCCACCCGGCCCCGTTCGCGCAGGCATTTATCGCGGCCTCTCGGCGGTCAAATGACGGGTTTCCAACAGGCGTGATCTCGATTTTCCAGGTGACGGCCTTGGTCACGGTATCGATATGGAACATGTCGCCTGGCGGTGTTCCAAGCATCTCGATCAACAGGTCTTCCGGTATCCGGTTTTCTCGATACTGTAGAAATTTCAGAATTTCACGGGTGCTTTGAATGGCGACTTCGTAAGCGTCAGTAACGCTTTTGGAATTGTACTCCCCATCGGGCACCACGAGACCCGGCGCATGGAACCCGAGACGTCCCCTTGGATGCAAGCGGCGGTCAATGAAGTATGTGCCCTCATACCCTTTCAACCCTCCAGCCATGAAGGCGATGCTGCAAGCGCTCTCACACACTTTCCCGGCACCAATCGCTGTCTTTATGCCGTATTGATCGATCACGTCAGCGATTTTTATCCCTTCCGGAAAGCTTCCTCCGGGACTGTTCAGGCAGAGCGTCTTTCCTCTTTGGAGGATCCAGTTCGACAGGTTCCACCAGTCATTTTCAACCATAATGGTGCGAATTTTATCGGCATCGCCCGCCACGATCGGACCGTCGAGTGAGATGTCGCAGTCCATGAGGGCATCGCCGCCCAAGGTGATGTCCGCTGCCTTCGAGGGAGTGTGTTGAAGCGCCAACCCGATGAGAAGCATGGCGAACAAGCGGAAATTCATTGACACCTCCAGGCAGCCCCTGTCCGAACAGATCATCGAAGATCATGTTCTTGGGAATAGTGTCATGTGGCAAGCCCGCGATCATTTCCCGGGCAACCTTGGCAAGAGCGGGCATGCCGCACCACAGATGGCGCCTGGAACAGTGCAACAACGTGCGGACTCTCCTGAAGCCGGAGGAGAAACGGGTCGCACGACTGTCTAAATTACATAACACGCATTATTGGTGGGCGCGCGGGCGCCCTGTCACCAGCCCTGCGCACGGCCCCCTCTCAGCGCGCGCAGCGGTCCAGCAGAACGTAGTCCAGGGCAAAGTAGTCGCGGATGAAATCCTCGATGTCGGGCGTCAGAAGGACCGCGTTGGGCAGGTTGCGGAACTTGTCCAGTTTCGCCGGGGGCACATCGGCCAGCATCTCGTCCACCGTGCCCGCGTGGCGGGGCGCGACGTTCTGCATGCCCAGCCGTTCCCCCTGCAGGTCCGGCCCGCAGCGGTCCAGCACGAAACGTTCGAAGGCGTCGATGTCCTCGATCCGGAACAGGTGGTCCCAGCGGCAGGTTTCCAGGTAGCGCGACTGCGGTGCCCAGTGCGGGTCCATCTCCTCGCGGGGGGCGAGGTTGATGTAGTGGCAGAACTGGCGGAAGGTGATCCCCTCCTCGACCTGCTCTTCGGTGATCTCCTCCTCGCGCAGCAGGAAGCGGTAGACCGGCGTGGTGTGATGCAGCACCGACGACACCCGGCGGTTGCGCACGAACTTGTCCCAGTAGCAGCTGATCAGCCGGTCGACCGGATCGCGCAGCAGTGCCACCCGCGCCCAGTCCGGGTCGCGCATGATGGCATCGAATTCCCGTTCAGAATGATAGCGCGCCTGCAGCCGCACCTTGCCGCTGTCCAGCAGCGTGTGCACCGGCTTGTCGGTCCTGTGCCCGGACAGGCGCAGCGCCCAGTCCTTGACCGAGGTATTGGCGACCTTGGCGATCGGGCAGAACAGGATCCGCGCCGGTTCCACCACCAGGATCGACCCGTCCCAGGGCCCGCGCCGGTGGGTGGCCAGCACCGGGCCCTTCTTCCAGTACTCGCGCGAGTTCAGCATGTTGTTTTCCAGCCGCCGCAGCGGCAGCTGGCGGTCGATCAGCGCCTGCGCGGTCTCGGGCTGCGGGCTGCGGCCGAGGTAGAACCGGTAGGTGGCTTCGATCAGTGCGGCGTCGACGGGGGCCTTTGGGTCCGGGTCGGTGCGATCCATGCGGGGTCTCCTGGGTCAGGCCGCGCCGAGGCGGGCATAGGCCGGGGGCAGCGCGGCCAGCACCGCCTCCCATGTATAGCGCGCCACGTCCCCGGGCGCGCGGCTGCCGGTGAGCGCGCCGGCGAAAAGCGCGCGCACATGGGCGCGGAACTCGGTCTCGGTCGCGGCGACATGGACGCCGCCCAGGCTCATCGCCTCTTCGAAGCCGCGAAAGGCGGTGCGCATGGCGATCACCGGCTTCAGCGTCAACAGCGCCTCGGCGGTCTTGAGGTTGGTGCCGCCGCCGGCGTTGATCGGCAGGCAGATGCCCCGGGCATGGGCCAGCAGCGCCTGCAGTTCGTCCTCCTCGACCCGGCCGGTGATGCGCACCAGGTGGTCGTTGAGACGACGGAAATGGCGGTGGCGGGCATCGGCCTGCAAAAGATCGCCGACCCCGCCCACCACGGCCAGGCGGGCGTCGGGCGGGATGCATCCGGGAATGCGGCCGATCACGTCCCAGTAGCCCTCGGCATTGGGCGCATGGCCGCTGCCGGCCAGCATCAGGTAATCCTCGGCGATGGGGCGCGGCACGGATGTGTCCAGCACCGGCGGCCAGCAGCCATTGGCCGCCACGATGACGGGGATGTCCCGCCCCGGCGCGCGCCAGCCCGCCAGCACCGCGGCATCCGCGGCGCTGACCGCCAGCACCAGGTCGGCGCGGGCCACCGCCTGCCGTTCCAGCGCCTCGGTCTCGGCGCGGTAGCGCTCGGGCGCCAGCACGCTCTCGATGTTCTGCGATCCGTAGACGACGGCGGGGCGCTGCGGCAGCCCCTCGGTCAGGGCGTCGAGCAGCGGCATCAGCCAGGGCTGTTCGAAATGCAGCACGTCGGGGCGGATCCCGGCCAGCCGGTGGCGCGCCGCCTCGAAGGCGGGCAGGCCCGGGCGCAGCAGGGTGTGCATGTGCAGGTCCTCGCGCAGCCCGGCCCGGGCCAGCTCGGCGTGCAGCTCCACCGGCAGCGCGGTCAGCGCCTCCTCGGCGTCATGCTGCGGGTAATGCGGCCCAAAGAAGAAGGGCATGGCCCTGACCTCGTGGCCCGCGCCGCGCAGCACGCGGGTCATCGCCTCCAGCCGGCGCTGGCCGCCGTGGAACGGCGAACTGACGGGATAGGTCGAAAGCGTGACGATCTTCACGGGGGCAGAGCTCTCGTTGGCCGGGGTGCGCGGTTCGGGCGGTGTATCGCCCCGTTCGGGGCCGGAATGCAATGTGCCAACTGTGCCACGCCGTCCCGGTCGGAGATCCGCCGCGCATCCGGGGGGCGTTGCAAGGAACAACCCTATTATCCGCCAAAAGAAGCAGCTTTCTTGGCAGTGATCAGCCTCTCTTGCCCCGCATGGGCCTCAGCCTGGCCACAACGTAGACGCTTCTGGTTCGGAGAAATCGGCCAATCTCCTGAGCTCCGATCGCTCCATGATAACCGAACTGAAGTCCCTCCGCGGCGTCTGGAAAAGATGCCGACCGAGCGCCATGCGCACCTCTTCTTGGGGACCGCCATCTGGGGTGATGATCGGTTCTGTCCGCATTGCGGCAGCCTGAGTTCGCGTCTGCTCCAGGGGAGGTCCGCCAAGACCCCATCGTCGGTGGCTGACCAACCTGGTATCACGGGTGCATGAAAAAATACGGCCGCACCTTCCATCTCCCGATCTCGCCCGGTGCGACCAGCGACGACAAGCGGATGTTGTCGCTCGAAGGTCTCTTCGTGGACGATCTCGTCATCACAGAAAAGATGGATGGGGAGAACACGACCATCCATGCTGGTGGCTGCCATGCGCGGAGCCCTGACAGCCGCTACCACCCGTCACGCGACTGGCTGAAGGCTTTCGCCGCAGGTGTATCCCCCCGGATGTCCGAGGGCGAAAGGATTGTTGGCGAGAACCTCTATGCCCGACATTCGGTCAGCTATGACGCGCTCCCGTCCTACTTCCTCGGCTTTGCGTGGATCGTAAAGGATATGGTTCAGCCTTGGGACGCGACACTGGCGCGGTTCTTGGAGCTGGGCATCCAGCCGGTGCCGACGCTCTACCGAGGAGCCTATCGAGACGGTCTGCTGGAAGAAATGGAAAAGGCTTTGGATCTGGATCGGCAAGAGGGTTTCGTCGCCCGGATTGCCGGGTCATTCCCGGAGAATGAGATACCGTATCGAATGGGAAAATACGTTCGCGCGGATCATGTCCAGTCAGATATTCACTGGACGAAGGCCCCAACTATCGCAAATGGGCTTGCCCAAAATTGAAGGCAGCTTCGTCCCCGTAGCCAGCAACCCTGTTGCCGGCACGCACAACAGGGTTGCTGCTTTGTCTTGTGGAGAATAGGGAAGAACACTCCAGGGGCGCCACGCTTGCGTGCTTCTTCTCTGTGAAAATACTCCGGGGGGTCCGGGGGGCTGGCCCCCCGGCGGTGGTGCGGTCCGGGTCAGCCGGCCCGGCTTTCGGCCGCGCCGTCCTGCAGAAAGGCCTCGAAATCGGCCAGCAGGTTGGTGCGGAACTCTTCCCAGGAATAGCCGCCGAAGGCCCGCGCCCGGGCCAGGGCCCCGGCATAGGCGTCGGCGTCGTTCATCAGCGCAAAGGCGCGCGCCATCCAGGCCTCGCCGTCCATCAGGGGCAGCGTGTCCGCCGCCCCCTGTGCCGCCTCGACGATCGAGGGCGCGTCCGAGGTCAGGCAGGGCTTGCCGTGGTTGAGACTTTCGACCACCGGCAGGCCCCAGCCCTCGTAATGCGAGGGGTAAAGGGTAAACCGGCAGGTCTCGTAGAGCACGCCGAGCGCCGCGTCGTCGACATCGGTCAGGATGCGGATCGCCCGGTGCGGCAGGCCCACGTCCTCGGCCAGCATCTCGGCAAAGCCCTCCATGTTCCAGCCGGGCTGGCCGACAAAGACCAGCGGCAGCACCTCGCCCGGGTGGCGCTTGTGCAGCTCGCGCCACAGCCGGTAGGCGAAATCATGGTTCTTGCGCGGCTCCAGCGTGCCCACCATCAGGACAAAACCGCCCGCGTCGAGATCGTGCCGCGCCAGCGTGGCGCGGGTGGCCTCGGGCGTGACCTCGCCCGAGGCGCTGTCGGCCCCCAGCAGCACCGGCGTCACCCAGCGCTCGGGCATCGGCGGATAGCCGTGGTCGTCGATATGGGCCAGCAGGTCCTGCCGGGTGGTGTCGGAGATGGTCCAGACCTGGTCGACCCCCCAGAGCACCCAGTGCAGCGCCAGCGGGAAGGTTTCCTTGGTGGTGGGTTCGGTCAGGTGGCGCCAGAGCACCGGGATCAGGTCGTAGATCAGGTAATGCACCGTCCAGCCATGCGCCTTGCGGGCATGGTAGGCGTATTCATAGCGGTCGTCCCCCCAGAAGCCGCCGACGGAGAGATACTGCGTCACCTCACCCGGATCGACGGCGTTCTCCGGGGCGAAACGCGCCGGGGCCTGGGCGTCGAGCTGGCCGAAGTGCAGCCGGTGGTTGACCAGGTCGGCGCGGGACCGCACGGCCCCCAGCGCCTTGACGCGCCGTTCGACCGGTTGCAGCCAGCGGCTGAGGCTGGCGTATTCGTCGAGGCTGACCCGTGTCAGCGCCTCGGCGATGGCGGTGTCGCGGCGCCACTCGGTCGCGGGGTCGTCGCCCGCGTGGCCGCGCATCGCCCGGCGCAGCTCGCGGAACAGGCGCAGGCGGCGCAGGTGGCGTTCGCGGCGCGAGGGCGCGGTGGTGGCCCGGACCAGCGGCGGCACGCTCCAGCGGCCCTCTGCCAGCAGGGCGTCGATCTCTGCCCCGGGGACACGGAAATACCCGCCCAGCACCGGGTTGTAGATGCCGAAGGTGACCGCATCGCCATAGGCGGTGCGAAAGGCGCGGATCACCTCCTGTTCGACCCTCAGAAGCCCCATCGCCTTCCAGTGGCGGAAATTGTAGCTGGTGGTGACATCGACAAGGATCATGGGCGGCCCGATGCGGGGAATTTGGCGCGTGGCTATAGCAAGCGGCGCAGCCTGCCAAGGGCGCGCGGGCCGCAGTGGCGGAGCGCCGCGTTCCGTGGCAGAAGCGGCGCGGAATGCGGCCTGGACGAGGACATGGGATGGTGGCGGAGCCCGGCGTGGCCCCGGTGCGGGCGATCCTGCACATCGGGGCACCGAAATGCGGCAGCTCGGCGCTGCAGCGGGCGCTGAGCGCCGCGCCGATCCTGCAAGGACCGGAGGGCATGCGGCATCTCTACCTGGCCGGGCGGCAGGGCGAGGCGGGGCTGGCGCCGGTCTCGGGGCGGCGGCTCTCGGCGATGATGCGCCACGCGGTGCATGGCTATGTCTGCTGGCCCAATGTCGCGCGGCAGGACGATCCGGGCGCCTACTGGGCGACGGTGGGCGCGGCCATCGCCGCCGAAGGCGCGCAGGGCCACGTGCCGATCCTGTCCAGCGAGGGCTGGATCGCCCATGCGGACCGGGCCCCGGAGCTGGCGCGCGCCGCGGGGATCGACCTGCTGGATGCGGTGGCTTTCGTGCGCCCGCCGCTGGACTGGCTGAACGCCGCCTACTGGCAATGGGGGATCTGGCACACCGGCTTCTTTCACAACCGCCAGGTGGAACGCTGGCTGGACCGGGCGCGCTACGACGTCGGGCCGCATGTGGCGGCCTGGGCGGCGCAGCCGGGGGTGCGGCTGGCGGTGGAAAGCGCCCGGGGCGACGTGGTGGCGGGCTTTGCCGCGCGCTACGGCCTGCCGCTGACCCCCGGGGGCCAGGTGAACCGCGCCCCGCCGCCGGCGCTGACCGGGTTCCTGCTGCGCAACCGCCGCTTTCGCCCGACCCCGCATGACAGCGCGGTGGAATTCGTCGTGCAGCGCTGGTGCGATTTCGCGCCCTCGCAGAAACTCTGGGCCTTTCTGCCGCGCCTTGCGCAAGCCGTCTGGCCGCGCCTGCAGGAGGACGTGGCCCGGATGATGGCGGCCCTGCCCGCCGAGGTGGCGGAGCGGCTGCTGGCCGAGCCGGGCTGGACCTCGCTCGAGCCCTACTGGGCGCGGCTGAAGGCGGGGCCGACGCGGCTGGACGATCCGCAGGACCTGGCGGCGCTTTACGACGGGCTGGCCGAGGGCGCGGCCCGGGCCGGTGCAAGGCTGGACACAGGGGGTGTTTCGCGCGCGAAACCCGCCGCCTCGGCCCCGGTCGAGGACTGGGACAGGGCGATCGCCGGGCTGCTGGAGCCGCTCCTGGAGGCGGACCTGCGCTGGCGCCGCCGGGGGGCGCTCAGGCGGATGATCGGGGTCTAGAGCAGGCAGTCCCCATTGCTGAGGGGCGGTCCCGCCACCTGTTCGCCCGGTATGCCCGGCGCTTCTGCCTGCACCGGGGCAGAATCGGGCGCTAGGCCCCTGGGCCCCTGCGGGACGTGCCCCAGGTCCACCCGCTATCGCCCGCGCGGCGGAGGAAATTCGGACAGTTTGGTGAAATTTGTCGAACTCCCTGAAAGGAAAGGGAAAGCTTTTCCGCCCCGCGCCGGGCGCGGCCTGTTCCCGATCCGTCCCGGGGGGTGCCGGGGCGATGTTCACGGTTTGTTAAGTCCGGGAGGCGAGATTGTTAACCAAGATGAAAAGGCGGCCGCGGGCTGTCCCGGAGGATGTCAGCCATGACCACCACCTACCAGTCCAGCTCCTCTACCACCGTTTTCGTCGCCAATGGCGCCAACGTGGTGCTGCGGGATTACAACGATGTCTACACCGCCAACGGCGACGGCTTCGAGCTGATGGCGGGGCCGCTGGTCACCGGCCTCTTCGTCTACGGCTATGTCTGGGCCGACGACAACGGGGTCGAGGTGCTGGCGGACAACGTGCGGATCGCCAATTTCGGCATGCTGAACAGTTTCACCGGCGATGCGATCAACCTCTCCGGCGGCGCGGGCACGGTCGAGATCCTGAACTACGGCACGATCCTGGCCAATGACGGCGAGGTGATCGACATCGACAGCGCCGGGGACAAGACCATCACCCTGTTCAACGCGGGCACCCTGACGGCGCGGGACGCGGACCTGGTGTTCGACGGCGCGATCGCGGGCATCTCGATCACCAACACCGGGCTGATGGACGGCGCGGGCCTGGCGATGAGCGGCTCGGGGGCCAGCCGGCTGGTCAACGCGGGCGAGATCCTGGTGACCCATGTCGACATGCGCTCGGCCGGGCCGGCGGTGCTGATCAACCGCGGCACGATCACCGACCGCGACGGGACCGGAGAGCTGATCCGCACCGGCGACGGCGCCAGCGACGGCGACACGGTGGTCAACGCGGGCATGATCCTGGGCGGCATCGACCTGGGCGGCGGGCCGGATTTCTTCGAGAACGCGGGCCCGGGCGTGACCAGCGGCCGGGTGCTGGGCGGAGAGGGAGCCGACACGCTGGTCGGCGGCGAAAGCGCCGACCGGCTGGAGGGCGGCGGCGGCAGTGACACGCTGGTGGGACGCGGCGGCGACGATCTGCTGGATGGCGGCGCGGCGGACGACATGATCCTGGCCGGGCTGGGCAGCGACGAGATCCTGGGCGGCGCGGGCAATGACACGATGACCGGCGGCGGCGGCGACGACAGCCTGTCGGGCCAGGCCGGGGCGGATGTGCTGGTGGGGCAGGACGGGTCGGACTGGCTGTCGGGCAGCACCGGCAACGACACGCTGGACGGCGGCGCGGGCTATGACACGCTGGAAGGCGGCGACGGCAACGACGTGCTGCGCGGCCGCGCCGGCGAGGACGAGCTGGCCGGCGGCCTGGGCCGGGACTTCCTGACCGGCGGCGCGGATGCGGACATCTTCGTCTTTCGCACCCCCGCCCATGCGGGCAGCGGCGCCCTGCGCGACCAGATCCTCGATTTCGAACCGGGGCTGGACCTGATCAACGTGGTCAGCATGTCGCCGGGGGTGTTTTCCTTCGTCGGCACCGATCCCTTCTCGGCCCCGAACCAGATCCGGGTGATCGAGACCGCGACCGGATCCTCCATCGTGCAGTTCGACGTCGACGGCGACGGCACCCCGGATGCCGAGATCCGCGTGGCCGGGGTCACCGGGCTGGTGGCGGAGGATTTCGCGCTGTGAGACTTGCCCCCCTCTCCGGGGCTGAACCCGCTCCCGGGATTTCCCCCTGAAGTGGCAAATTCCCCGCGGTGCCGGGGAATATTTTGACCTTGCGTCAATTTTGACCAAGCATGGAGGCAGATCTTTTTACCCCCGGTTCTGTCCGGGAGACACGCCGGTTTTCATGGAAATTGACAGGGAGGAGAACCCCTCATGGCCTCGTTCAACATCAACACCTTGGTGACCACGCAGCAGGTGCTGGGCGCCAGCGAGGCCGGCATCGTCGGCCCGGCCGGCAGCCTGCAGGTCTTCAACACGCCGGTCATCGCCAATGCCGCCAACGCGCTCCTGGTGCAGGGGTCGATCCTGGGCTTCAACGTGGGCGTGAACGCGACCGCCGCCACCTCGCTGGAGGTGGTGGTGGGGCAGAACGGCTCGATCCTGTCCAACGGCCGCGCCATCCAGGCGGATGTCACCGACAACACCCGCATCGTCAACCACGGCACCATCAACGGCACCATCAGCGCGCTGGAGCTGACCTCGGACAGCGCCGCCGTCCTCGCGATCAATCACGACGTGGTCAACACCGGGGTGCTCAGCTCGACCCGGGGGCCGACGGTGCTGCTGGAAATGGCCAACACCGGCTTCATCGAGTTTTCCAACAGCGGCGACATCGTCTCGGCCTCGGACGCGATCGACAATTCCATGAGCGCCTCGGGCGTGGCGATCTTCCGCAACAGCGGCGACATCCTCGCCGGGCAGGATGTCGATGCCTTCGGCAACGTGGATTTCGCCTTTCTCGGCGGGTCGACCGGGGAATTCTTCATCAACCAGGGCTTTGTCAGCGGCGAGGTCAACATGGGCGGCGGGGCCGATTTCTTCAACGGCAACGGCGGCACGGTCTCGGGCACGGTCAAGGGCGCGGACGGCAACGACACGCTGCAGGGCGGCGAGAACGCCGATGTGCTGGAGGGCGGTGCGGATGCCGACGTGCTGATCGGGCGCGGCGGCGACGACGTGCTGGCGGGGGAGGCGGGCAACGATTTCATGCTGGCCGGTGCCGGCAACGACAGCATGACCGGCGGCAACAACAACGACACGCTGAACGGTAACGCCGGCGACGACACGCTGGAGGGGGGCGCCGGCAATGACATCCTGGTGGGCCAGGACGGGTCGGACGTGATGGACGGCGGCGCGCTGGATGACACGATGGACGGCGGCAACGGCGACGACATCCTGGAAGGCGGCACCGGCAACGACATCCTGCGCGGCCGCGCCGGAGAGGACGACCTCGCCGGGGGCGGCGGGCGCGACTTCCTGACCGGAGGGCAGGGCGCGGACAATTTCGTCTTCCGGGCGCTGTCGGAAACCGTGGTCGGCGCCAACCGCGACCAGATCCTGGATTTCGAACAGGGGCTGGACCTGATCGTGGTGGCGGGGCTGTCCCCGGGTGTCTTCGAGTTCCGCGGCACCAGCCCCTTTGCCCCCTCGGGCAACCCGGAACTGCGGCTGGTGGAAACCGCCACCGGATCGACCATCGTGCAGCTGGATGCCAATGGCGACGGCGCGGCGGACGCGGAAATCCGCGTGGCGGGCGTGACCGGGCTGACGGCGGACGACTTCACGCTCTGAGCCTTGCCGCCCCCCGGGCGGGCTGCGACAGTCGCCTTCGACCCGTGCGCGGAGGCGACGGGGTATTCGTTCAAGGAGTTTCATATGGCTTTCACGGTCACCACATTGCAGACAACCCAGCAGACGATGGTCGACACCGGCTATATCGGCGGTCCCGAGGGCCAGCTGATCGTGTCCTCCGGGGCGGCGATCTTTTCCGGCGGAACCGGCATCGCCCGTCTGACCGTGGACGGCCCTGTCGTGGCCCAGGGCACCGCCGGCACCGACCGCGGGGTGCAGGTCACGGCCTCGATCTTCTATGTCACCGTCCTGCCGGGGGGCAGCATCTCGTCGCTCTTTGCCGATGGCCTCCTGGCCCAGGTCTCGAGCAGCTTCGTGCTGCGCAACAGCGGCACGATCAACGGCGAGGTGCTGGCCTATGAAACCGACGACAGCGCCGACGTGCGGATCGCGAACGACGGCACGATCACCGGCACCGACAGCAGCCTGGTGCTGCGGCCCGGCACCGGCACCGCGCAGGCCATCAACACCGGGACCATCCTCTCGATGCGCGGCGATGCGGTGTCGATTTCCTACGGCGGCTCCGAGCTCGGCACCGCCGTGCTGCGCAATACCGGGACGCTGATCGGCGAAATCGCCAGCTATGACAGCGATGCGGTGGCCGTGGACGTGGTCAACAACGCCGGGACCATGATCGGCGCGGTCCTCCTGGGGCGCGAGGCCGATTTCTACGAGGGGCTGCACGGTGTCGTCCAGGGCGCGATCGACGGCGAGGATGGCAACGACACGCTGGCCGGCGGCAGCGCGGCGGACCAGATGCTGGGCGGCGATGACGACGACACGCTGATCGGGCGCGGCGGCGATGACGATCTCTCGGGCGAGGCCGGCGCCGACCTGCTGATCGGCGGCGACGGCAACGACATCATGGACGGGGGCACGGATGCCGACACGCTGACCGGCAACGCGGGCGACGACACGATGCTGGGCGGCACGGGCAACGACCTGATGGTGGGCCAGGACGGCAGCGACCAGATGGACGGCGGTGAGGATGACGACACGCTGGACGGGGGCCAGGGCAACGACATCCTCGAGGGCGGCGACGGCGTGGACGTGTTGCGCGGGCGCGACGGCGAGGACGAGCTGGCCGGCGGCCTGGGGCTGGATTTCTACACCGGCGGCCAGGGCGCGGATGTCTTCGTCTTCCGCGGCACCGATCACGCCGGGATCGGCGCCACCCGCGACCAGATCCTGGATTTCGAACAGGGACTGGACCTGATCAACGTGAGCGGCATGAGCCCGGGCGTGTTCGAGTTCAAGGGCACTGGCGGGTTCGACACGGTCACCCCCAACCCCGAGATGCGGCTGTTCGAGACCGCCACCGGGTCGACCATCGTGCAGTTCGACACGAATGGCGACGGGGTGGTGGACGCGGAAATCCGCGTGGCGGGCGTGACCGGGCTGACGGTCGAGGATTTCGCGCTCTGACGCTTGTGCGGCGTCCCGGCCGCTGCCAGAAAGCGCGCATGGACGATCCCGCCGAGACCCTGAACCTGGCCCTGCTGGAGGGGCTGCGCGACCGCGTGGCCGCCGCGGGGGACGCCCCGGGCGTGGAGTTCGACGCCTGGGTGCTGGAGCTCCTGCAGGGCTACCGGCTGTTGCGCGGCACGGGCCGGATCACCGCCGGCGAACAGCGGCTGATCCTCGAGGTCATGCGCGGGCTGGAAACCCGCCACGGCGCCCCCCGCGACCAGGTGCCGGCCCAGCCGCAGCGCTACATCGCCTCCTACCCGCGCTCGGGCAACACCATGACGCTGGGCATGCTGAAGGCGCTGACCCCGGTGCTGACCACCTCGGACATGCGCGACAGCAAGCTCTGCACCATGCCGGCGCTGGAACGCCCCGGCTTCCCGGCGCTGCGCCTCAGCAAGACCCACCAGGTGCCGACGTGGCGCCCGGAGAACCGCTATCTCTTCGTCTTCCGCGACCCGCGCGATCTCTTGCCCTCGCTGGCCTACATGACGCTGAAGGCCGGGCTGCACGATTTCACCGAGCGCCACCAGATGGCCGCGTTCATCGCCTTCCTGCATGACCGCTACGTCTTTGGCAGCTGGCTGGAGTTTGCCCGCGCGGCGCTGGCCCTGCGGGACCGGGACAACGTGCGCATCGAACAGTACGACGCGCTGGACGGCGACTGGCGGGCGCTGGCGCGGGTGGCCGAGTTCCTGGGGCTGGACGTGACCGAAACCCGGCTGCGCGCGGCCTTTGCCGCCCGCGGCCGGACACTGGAGAAGATGCGCGACAAGCCGCGCTGGGGCCTGGACGGGGCCGCGCCGCCGGGCAGCCTCTACGATGCCTGGATGGCGGCGCGCGGCGGCAGTTCCTGGCGCGAGACGCTGGACGAGGCGGCGAAGGACGCGCTGAAATCGCGCGGCTACACCCCGGCGCTGGTCGCGCTTGGCTATGCCGTAGGCGAAGATTGGTAGAGACCCGCCGCCCGCGCCCCCTGCCCCGGCTAGTCGCTTGACCTCTCATGGGGGCGCTGCCATCACTTGAGACGGGCCCGGCGCACCGCGGGCGGACCATTTCACGGAAACAAAGATTTTCTCCGGAGGCTCCTGGACATGCCATTGATCGAAATCCCCGCATCCGACGCGCTGGCCAACCGCCGCGGACCGACGGCGGGCTGGGGCAGCGCAGGGGATGACAACCGGATCACGCCGGTCGCCCTGCCGGGGTTCCAGACCCCTTTCCAGCTGGTCCCGGGCGAGAAGGTCTTTACCATCGGCTCCTGTTTCGCGCGCAACGTCGAACGGGTGCTCGAGGCGCGCGGCTTCCAGTTGCCGACGGTGGAGCTGCTGAAGCAGCCCCGCTTTGAAAAGGTCAACCCGGCGGTCGTCAACAACTACGGTGTGCCCTCGATCTTCAACGAGTTCTCCTGGGCGCTGGACCCGGATGTCACTTTCGACAAGAAAGCGAATTTCGTCGAGACCAGCCCCGGCAAGTTCGTCGACATGCACATCGTCTCGACCGAGCGCCCGCAGCCGCTGGACGAACTGGAACTGCGCCGCGATGCCATCATCGCGGCCAATGCCCAGGTCACCGACTGCCGCGTGGTGATCATGACGCTGGGGCTGACCGAACTGTGGTACGACCGCCAGCAGGGGGTCTACCTGAACTCCACCCCGATGCCCCGGGTGCTGAAGACCGACCCCGACCGCTTTGCCCTGCATGTTCTGGATTTCGAACAGTCGCTGGGCTTCATGCAGCGCACCCTGGATCTCTTGCGGGCCAAGTGCCGCGCGGACCAGCAGGTGATCCTGACCGTCTCGCCGGTGCCGATGGCCAATACCTTCCGCCCGGACATGGATGTCATGGTGGCCAATGCCTATTCCAAGTCCTGCCTGCGCACCGTGGCCGAACATATCTGCACGCAGCACGACAACGTGCATTATTTCCCCAGCTATGAATCCGTGACCCTGTCGGACCGCAAGCTGGCCTGGATGGACGACAACATCCACGTCACCGACGAGATGGTGCGGATCAACGTCAACCGCATGGTGCGCGCCTACAGCCCCGCCGACGAAAGCCTTGCGGCGCTGGAAGAGGCGGTCAAGACCGGCGGGCCGCTGGCGCTCTACGAAGAGGCCAAGGCGCGGGCGCAGGGCGAACGCAGTGCCGGGCTCGAGTTCTTCGAGCATTTTGCGCATCTGAGCGCCGAAAGCCCGGAATTCGCCGCGGCGGCGGCGCATTTCTACATCCGCTGGCGCCAGCCCGACGAGGCCGAGCATCATGTGGCGCAGCTTCCCGATGACTGGCAGCCGCTGCTCAAGGCGCTGCGGCAGGCGCAGATCCTCGACCTGCGCGGCGATTACGCGCCGATCCCGGACCTGCTTGAACCCCTCATCACCCACGGCGAAAAGATGGTGCAGCAGCGCCAGCTGCTGGTCACCGCCTATGCCCGGCTGGGCCGGGTGGGCGATGCCAAGCGCGCGGTTCTGGACTGGATGAGATCACGTCCCGGCGACGATTACGCGGCGCTGGCGGCGCTGGCCGAGGGGCTGAAGGACAGCGCCCCCGGCGAGGCGGTCGAAGCCTATGACCGGGCCTTCGAAAAGAACGACCCGCAGTGGATGCACCAGCTGGGGCGGATCGAATGCCTGATCCGGTCGGGCCAGAGCGACACCGCGCGCGGGGCGCTCGAGGCCTTCATGCCGAAGAACGCGATGCAGATCCGCGCCCGCGACCGGCTGGCCGCGATCCTCTGATCCCGGCGGCCGCGACGGCGGCGGTCAGCCGTCCTCGCGGGCCCAGGCGCGGATGTCGAAATCGGATTTGCGCAGGGCGAATTCCAGCCCCATGCAGGACAGTTCCTCGGCACTGCGGCCGGGGATCGCGGTGCCGGCAAGGGTCTCGGCGCGCGGGTCGATCCGCCCGCGGGTGCGCCCGTCGAGATAGAGCACCTCCAGCGGACCGTCGATCATGGTGCGTACGAAATCGCGCGAGGCGACGCGGTTGATCTCGGGCGAGGTATGGCTGAACTCGGCGATGGCGCGGGCGTCCTCCTCGGGGGCGCCGCGGCGGATCAGTTCGGCCGTCATCGACTCCACGTCCGGAAAGCGCAGATGCGCCCAGTCGGGGACGAAATGCTGCGGGAAACGCGGCGCGAAGATGTGGTGCCCGATCGACGAGGTCCAGTTCTGGAAGATGCCGTAATGCACGCCGCCCGGCGCCAGCCAATCGGCGATCCGCCCGAAGACCGGCAGCGGGTCGGGGATATGTTCCCAGACCGCGATCGAGAAGACGATGTCAAAGCTGTCGGGCTTGAAATCGACCTTGTGGATGTCCTCGCAGACCATCCGCATCCGGGGTTTCGAGGGATACTTGAACTCGGCGATGTTCAGCCCGGTATAGTGACAGCCCTTTTCCTCGGCCAGGTAGGCGCCGAGCGCCGGGTTGGTGGGCGAGGCGCCGATTTCCAGCACCCGCTTGCCAGCCAGGTCGGTGAAGGTCTCGATCCGTCCCAGCATCCGCAGCATGTGCCGGTGGTTGAGGATCTGGAAGGTGGTGGCATGTTTCGCCGGGCGCAGCACCTCCTGCCCGGCCCGCTGTTCGATCATGTCGCGGATCGCCTGGCGCCCGGCGGGCTCGTCGAGCCGCAGGTAAAAGGGCCGGCGGCCGAAGGTGGTGGTCGACAGGTAGATGTCCGCCTCGGGATCGGCCTTGCCGCGATGCGCCAGATAGCCCACCGGGTCCCGGTGACGCACGAAGCTGCGCCCCAGCTTGCGGTCGCGGGTGATCAGCGGCGTATAGCCGGTCTGCAAGCGGTTCGCATAGGCGGCGTGCCCGGTCTCGCGCGCCTCGTGCAGCATCTCGTCCAGCAGGTCATCCACCCAGGCATCGCTGCGCGGGAACCAGACCAGGTCGGCCTCGTCCCCGGGCAGGCTGTCGAGCGGTTCCAGCTGTGCCGGGCTGTCCAGCCCCTCGGGCAGCGCGACCTGGTCGTCGACCAGGAAGACCCGGTCGAAACGGCGCGCCAGCGCCTCGAGGAAATGCTGCCCGATGTCGTCCGGGGCGACATCGGCGATCACGGCTGCCAGCATGGCGGCTCCTTTCGGCAAGAATGGACGGGCGCTCAGATGTAGTTGTAGCGCAGCAGGGTCGCGGCGTATGTCTTGTTGATCTCCTGGATCGTCTCGGGGCTGAGCTTGGTCATGTAGTTCTGCGGGTGCACCTGGCGGATGTGCTTGGAGGCATCCTCGGCCTTGGGCACCACGTTGAAGCGGTTGGCCAGGTTCATCGGCTGGCCGGGCTGCATCTTCCATTCGAGGAAGTTGAGCATCGACATGACCCACTTCTTCTTCATGTAGATGATTTCCTCGTACTGGAAGAGCCGGGCCTTCGGGTGCGTCTTGAGCACCTCGGAATAGGTTTCCAGCTTCTTCACGAAGCCGCCGACCTCGCGCAGGGCGAACTCGTTGATGTCGCTGCCCAGCGTTTTCTTGCGCTGCTCTTCCATGTGCTTGTAAAGCTTGTCGTCCGCGTCCTTGCCCGGCATCGGGTGGCTCTGCGAGAGCGAGAAATACTGCGACACGACGGCATCGCGCGGGTCGCGCACCAGCACGATCAGCGGGCAGTCGTTCAGGCAGGGGATCTCGTACTGGTTCGGGAAGTAGCGGAAGCCCGAGTAGACGTATCCCTTGGGCTTGAAGATCTGGCTGGTGTCGGCGGGGATGTCCGCGTCCGAGATGCCGGTGTTGAAGAAATGCGACTGGATGTCGACGAACTCGTAGTCCAGCATCTGGCAGGCGGCGCGGATCATGTTGTTCATCAGCGTCGAGCCGGACTTGTGCACCGACATGAAGAAGACGGAATCGATGTCGGGGCTGCGGGACTCGGGCAGTTCGTAGATCGTCTTGCCCTTGTAGGCGATGCTGGCGGTCATTGGTTTCTGGTCCTCGTCTCTTGCCGGCCCCGGTTGTTTCCCGGCCTCTGGCGTGATCTCTGCCTTGGGTCCTGCCCGGCTCTCTGTGCGGGGGGCCGCGGTCTTGCGGCTGCGCCAAAGCGTCCTGTTTCTTGCCATTCTCGTCAACGCTCCATCTAGACGTCCCGGAGGACGGACAAAAGCCGGTCTTTCGGCGTGGTGGCCAGGATATGTTCCAGCCCGTCGAGATCGGCGCTGTGCCAGGGGTAGAGCCGCTTGAATCGGCTCATGACCTCGCCGTCGCCGACGCCTTCGGCATCCCAGTCATAGGTCGGGCGGGTCTGGTCGCGCCCGGTCATGACGTAGTGGACGAAGGGGTTCATGCCGGCATCCGCCACGTCGGAATTGCGCAACAGGTAATGGCGGCCGTCGAAGAAGGGGTTGGGCTGCGCGCCCATGTCGTGCCCCAGTTCGAGGTAATGCAGGATCGGGTCCTTGAAGGGGCTGTCCGCGCCCATGTAGCGCGCCCGGTACCAGTCCTCGTAGAACAGCCCCGACCGGCGCAGCAGCTCGGCCTGGGATTCCATCTTTTCCGGGTCCGAGAGGATCGCGCGTTCGCCGAAGAGGTGCAGGTAGAGCCGTTCCACCGCCTTGACCGAGGGCGTGTTGGTGCGCGCCACGCGGAAACTCTCGCGCATGCACTGCAGGGTGCGCTTGGCCGACATGCCGCCGCCGACATAGGTGGCGATGACCGAATGGCAGTGCACGAAGGTGGCGCCCTTCGCCCGCATGCTGAACATGAAATTGTGGTCGGCGGTGATGTCGAAGCTGAGGTCGTAGCCCTCGGTCGCCAGCAGCTCGCGCCGGGTCAGCGTGGCCTGGTGGCAGGGGATGCCGGTCCACCAGTCGGGCTTGAACTTGCCGGCCTGCAGCTGCGCCCAGGTGTCGGCGAAATCGGCTGCCTTGTGCAGGTTCGACACGCCCGTGTCATGGCGGTAGACATGGTCGCCCACGATGAAATCCGGCAGTTCGCGCCGGCCCAGCCAGGCCCCCGGTCCGCCGAAGATATTGTGCATCGCCACCTCCAGCGAGGTGGGCAGGTGGAAATAGTCGCCGGCGTTGATGAAGATGACGTAATCGCCCGTCCCGAGACGCGCGGCCTTGTTCATCGCGTCGTAGACGCCCTTGTCGGGCTCGCTGACATAGATGTCGAAGCGCTTCTTGTGGCGCTCCAGGATCTCGACCGTGCCATCGGTCGAGGCCCCGTCGACCACCACCACCTCCATGTTGCGGTAGGTCTGGGCAAAGATCGAGGTCAGGGTCTCCTCGACCTCCTCCCTGGAATTGTAGCAGACCACCGCGACCGAGACCTTGGGCAGCGGCTCTCGGGTGACGCGTTTCTTCGCGAATCCCTTGCCCAGCCCGGCGCGGACGTAGGCGCCCAGCTCGCGGTAGGGTTCGGGATCGCCGAGATCCTCCTTGAACAGCAGGTCCGACAGGCGGTTCTTCATGTCCCACTGCCATTCGCGATACCCGTGCACCACGGTGCGCCAGGCGCGGCGACCGATGCGGGCATGGTTGGCCAGTTCCAGCGGGCGGGGCCTGTCGACATCGTAGAGCAGCCCGTTGACCCCGTGGGTGATGTATTCGTTCATCGTGGGGTTGTCGGGGGCGATCACGCATTTGCCCGCGGCCATGGCCTCGAGGAAGGACATGCCGATGCCCTCGTATTCCCGGGGCGCGACGTAGATGTCGCATTCGTCGACGATGCGGCGATAGTCCGAGGCCTTCTCGAACCAGGTCGAGACGGTCAGCGGGCGCTCTGCCTGTTCCGCCTCCACGTCGACCGCGGCGCGCAGCGAGGGATCGCCGGCCAGGTGCAGGTGGAAAGGCAGGTCCGGCATCTTCGAGACCAGCGTCTTGACCGTGTCCCAGCTGGGGCGGTCGGTGCGCTGCCAGAAAAACGCCTTGGGCGGGCGCGGTTTCTTCAGCCGGTCCCAGACCGGGGTCACCGCCGGTTTCGGGAAGTAGCGGAAGAAGAAGGAATTGACCCCCAGGCTGGCCACCCGGTGGTGCAGCGTGGGCGAGAAATTCACCACCCGCACGTCGTCGCGATGCGCCATCCCCTGCCAGTAGTTGTCGCCCAGCATCCGCGCGCCGTCATACATCGGCACGAAGACCAGCCGTTTCGCCAGCCGCCGATCGGCGATGGTGCGGGCCAGCATCTCGATCTGGAAGACACAGATCAGGTCGTAGTTCTCGGCCTCCAGCGCGTCGAGATCGAAGGCCGCCAGGGTGGCCGGGTCGGGCAGCGTGTCGCGGCGGTGAAAGGTGGTGGCATTGGCCTCCAGAAGATCGGCCATGAAGTTGGTCGAGGCCGTCTTGCGGTGGTATTCGTGGCCGATGTAGCAGATCTTCATCGGTGGCCCTCCCGGATCAGCTGTCGCGTTTGTCGAGCTGGTTGAGCAGCGAGAAGATCACCGCCTCGTAGCGCGCCTCGCGGGCGCGGGCATCGTGCAGCCGCATCAGGGCTTCGGTCATGTCCAGCGGATCGGGCTGCGCCGGGCGGATCGCCACGCGGCGCTGGGTGACCACCAGGCTCAGCGGGCGGTAGCCCCGGTCGGCGCCCCAGAACCGGCCTTCCTTGACCAGGTCGATGTCCAGGATCAGCTCTCCGGGGACCTCCGCGGGGACGGTGACCAGCATGTTGCGGGTATAGTGCCGGCCCTTCTGGGCGGAAAAGGCATCGCTTTCGGCGCGGTACTCGCCCACCAGCGCGCCGCGCACGGGCTCCTCGGGCAGGCCGGTGTTGACAAAGAGCTTGGCGCCGATCTTCACCGGCTCGGGGTCCCCCCCGTAAAGCGCCAGCGGCGCGCCCTTGCCCACGGAGAGCGTCACCGGAACCGATGTCGTGCCTTCGCCGCTGAAGCAGAAAAAGGGCTGCTCGACGCGCAGGTCAAAGTGCAGGTTATCGGGATCGAAGAGGTTTTCGGCGGGGCTTGACTGATCCATGTGGTTGGCAGGTCCGTCCATGGTGGTCCTCAATATATACACGGCCTCGGAAACATCTGCCCCGGGATCCCTGCGGGCAGGAGATCCAGAAGCCCCGGGCGAGACCTGCCCGAAGAGGCGTCTTGCAACCCCTGCGGGTTACCCCGGCGACGTATGCATGGGCCAAAACCGAGTTACAAGGTGCAAAAAAGCTCTGTCAGACCCCCCATGCGCGAGCCATTGCCGGTTTCGGCGGCAATGGCCCGGAATTTAATCGCTCGCATTATTTCCCGCGCGCGGGGCCAGCCCGGAGAGCGCTGCCACCAGCGCCCCGGGCGCATGGGCGTCGCGGGCGTTCCAGTAACTGCCCGAGCTCTTGTAGCCCAGCCGGACGTGGGGGTGCACATGGGCGCGCAGCTGCGGCAGGCTGAGCAGGGTCAGACCGCGCTCTACCGCGGGGCCCGCCTCTGTCAGCCAGGAGGCCGCCGCCCGGGTCACCAGCCCCGGGCCGGTCTTGAACCAGGTGCCGTCGTTTTCCCGCGCCAGCAGCGACCGCCCCGCCGCCTCCAGCGCCCAGAGCAGCAGCGGGTGGCCGGCCGGGGCCACGATCACGTTGTTGGCCAGCGCGCCCCAGGGTTCGCGCGCCAGGATCAGCCCCGGCCCCTCGGCGATGAGCGCGCCCGCGTCGCCGGTCAGCCGGTCATCCGCATCGGCGTAGATCCCGCCATGCCTGTAGAGCAGGCAGAGCCGCAGGAAGTCGCATTCCTCGGCCGGCGAATTGGCCAGCTGGAAGGCGCGGGCATGGCCGGTGCCGAAGTCCTTGCGCAGGAAGGCGAGGGCGCGGGCGCGGTCGTAGAGCTGGTGTTCGAACCCCGGCGCGTCGCGCCAGCTCTGCATCAGGGCGTCGACCTCCTCGGGGACCGCCGGGCTGTTCCAGTACTGGAAGATCAGCCGCGGCGCGCTCTCCCCGGTCCCCGGCGCGGGCCGGGAACTGGACCGGGGGCCGAGACGATCGGCATGGGCGGCGACGATGCGCTTGGCCGGAAAGAAGAAATCCCGCGCCAGCCGCGCCTCGACCTCGGCCTCGGGCTCGCCGGCCCGCAGGGCGTGGTCACGGGCCGCGTGGTAGAGCCGCAGCTCGTTGAACTGCGCCCCGTGCAGCGTGGTCGAGAAATGCGCCGCGTTCTGGCGCCCCGCGCCCGGTTCGCGCTGGACCTCCTGTGCCGCCCGGGTCGAGGCCTCGAGATCCCCCAGGGCCAGCGCCAGGTCCAGGAACTGCCGCGGCGAGAGCGTCCGCAGCCCCTGCGCCGCACGGGTCTCGGCCAGGGCGCGGGTCTCTTCCAGGCGGCCCTCCTGGGTCATCAGCGCCATGCGCTCGGGCCCGGTGTCCAGGTCGGGGTCGCGGGCCTCCAGCCGGTCCAGCCAGGCATGGCCGGCCGCCAGCTGCCCGGTCTCGATGCAGGCGCGCAGGAACTGGCGGCGCAGGTGCGGGGCGGCGGGCCAGCGCGCCACGCAGGCCCGCAGGTAGCGAAAGCCCAGCCGCGGGTGGCCCGCGTCCATCAGGCGTTCGCCGACCAGGGCCGCGCCCTGGGTGTCGCGGGGGCTGGGCAGGTCGGCGCGGGCCTGGGCCAGCGCCTCTTCGGGGCCGGAAAAGAGCGCGGCGGAAACGGCGCGGAACTCCGGCACGCGCGAGGGCGGCAGCCGGCTTTCCAGCGCCGCCTGCAGCGCCCGGGCGCGCTCCGGCGGAACGATGACCCGGGCGCGGGTCATCAGGAACTGCGCCAGCAGCGGCGAGATCCGCGCCCGCTGTTCGAGACTGCGGACCACCGCCAGCGCGGCGCCGGCGTGATCGGCCTGTTCGCCCAGCTTGAACAGGCGCAAGAGCTCGGGCTCGCTCATCCGGGGCGCCATGTCGGCCAGCCTGTCCAGCAGCGCGGCGCGGCCCGCGACCTCTCCCGCCTGCCCCATCAGCTCGGCCGCCTTCAGCCCCGGCGCCGGCCCTTCCTCCGCGTAGTCCGCCAGCACCGCCAGCCCTGTCCCGGGGGCGCCCTGGGCCGCATGCGCCTCGGCCAGGCCCAGCCGGGCCTGGATGTTCCCCGGCGCGGTCTCGAGGCAGGTGGCATAGCGCGTCCCCGCCGCCGCCGCCCGGCCCGCGGCCAGTTCCGCCCGCCCCAGCTCCAGCATCAGCCGGATCTCTCCGGGCCGCGCCGCCAGCGCCGCCTCCAGCGCGGCGATGGCGGCCGCGGGCTGGCCCATGTGCACCAGCAGCCCGGCCCGGCGCGCGATCAGCCCCAGGTGGTCCGGGCAGGTCTGCACCCCGGCCTCGGCCAGGGCGCGGGCGCGGTCCGGGTCGCCCAGGGTCTGGGCGATGTCGATCCGGCCCAGCCAGGCCCCGGCCTGGTCCGGGTCCCGCTCCAGCACCCGGGCATAGGCGGTTTCCGCCCCCGCCAGATCGCCGGTGCGGCGCAGCAGCCCGGCATCCAGCATCGCCAGCTGCAGGTCCTCCGGCGCCGCGGCGCGCAGCGGCGCCAGCCGGTCCAGCGCCTCGGAGAGCCGCCCCGCGGCATCCAGCGCGCGGACGCGCTTGATCTCCAGCACCCGGGCCTGCTGGTCGGGCAGCTGCGGCAGTGCCGCCTCGATCAGTTCCAGCGCCCGGGCCCCCTGCCCCCGCGCCAGGGCGATCTCGATCCGGGCCAGCCAGGCCCCGGGATGATCGGGCCGCAGTTCCAGCACCCGGCCATACATGTCGAAGGCCCCGTCGAGGTTGCCGGCCCGGTGGCGCATCCCTGCCAGCGTGGCCGCCAGCGGCACGTCATCGGCGGCCTCCCCGGACAGGTCCTCGAGCAGGGCCAGCGCCTCGGCGCGGGCGCCGCCTGCCTCGATCGCGCGGGCGCGCTTGATCCCGATGGCAACCCGGTGGCCCGGGCAGTGCGCCAGTGCCGCCTCGCAGAGCTTGCGCGCCCGCCGGGCTTTGCCCCGGCCCAGGGCGATCTCGATCCGGGCCAGCCAAGCCCCGGCGTGATCGGGACGCCGTTCCAGCACCTGGTCGTAGAGCCGCGCGGCCCGGACCGCCTCTCCCGCCGTCCGGGCGGCCTGCGCCTCGGCCATCAGGTCGGGGATCGTCGCGGTCACGGCGGGGGGCGGGTTCGACATGGGATACCTCTTTGTCCTCTCAACTCACGGGTGCAACTCTGGGCAGGGCGCCCGCGGCTGTAAAGCACCCGCGCGCAAGGCTTCGCGGAGCCCGGTGCAAACCGATTGCCTTTCGCAGCCCTGCAAAGTAGGCAACCTGCAATCTGCGCCGAGGGGATCCCGAAGACATGAAAAAAGCGTTCATCACCGGTGTCACGGGACAGGATGGCAGCTATCTGGCGAAACTTCTGCTCGATCAGGGCTACGAGGTGCATGGCGGCGTCCGGCGCATCAGCCAGGTCGAGACCACGCGGCTGGACATCCTGGGCATCACCGGCGACGTGCAGCTGCACGAGTTCGACCTGGGCGAAGCCAACAACATCTTCCGCACCATCAAGGCCGTGCTGCCGGACGAGTTCTACAACCTCGCCGCGCAAAGTTTCGTCGGCGCCAGCTGGGATCTGCCGGTCTATACCGCCGAGGTCGACGGCGTCTCGGTGGTGCGCATCCTGGATACGCTGCGCACGCTGGTGCCCGAGTGCCGCTTCTACCAGGCCTCGACCTCGGAGATGTTCGGCCTCGTGCAGGAGGTCCCGCAGACCGAGACCACCCGGCTCTACCCGCGCTCGCCCTACGGCGTGGCCAAGGTGTTCGGCCATTACATCACCATGAACTACCGCGAGAGTTTCGGCATGCATGCCTCCTCGGGGATCCTGTTCAACCACGAGAGCCCGCTCAGGGGCAAGGAATTCGTCACCCGCAAGATCACCCTGGGCCTGGCCCGGATCGCGCATGGCGGCAGTGACCCGGTGGAGCTGGGCAACATGAACGCGCAGCGCGACTGGGGCTTTGCCGGCGATTACGTCGAGGGCATGTGGCGGATGCTGCAGCAGGACAAGGCCGACGACTATGTGCTGGCCACCGGCGTGACGACGACAATCCGCGATTTCTTTACCTGTGCTGCCACGGCGCTGGGGATGGACCTGGAATGGACCGGCGAGGGCGAGGGCGAGACCGCCCGCTGCCGCACCTCGGGCAAGCAGGTCATGCGGGTGAACCCGAAATTCTACCGCCCGGCCGAGGTCGATCTGCTGATCGGCGACGCTTCCAAGGCGCGCGAGAAACTGGGCTGGGAGCCGCGGGTCACCGTGGAACAGCTGGCCGAGATGATGGCGAAATCCGATTACGATGCGCTTGCCTGACGCCCTCCGCCGCCGGCTGCGAGGGCCGGCGGCTCGTTTGCGCGGCTTCCGCGGCAACCTGGATGGCGAGATCGGCGGCGCGCTGGTGGGCTGGGCGCTGCTGGCCCGGGGCGGGCCGGCCCGGGTCGGGCTTTACGTTCGCGGCGCGCTGCTGGCGCAGACCCCCGCCCATGTCTTTCGCGGCGACCTGGCGGCAGAGGGAATCGGGCTGGCGCCCGGCGACGGGCGCGCCGGTTTCACCCTGCCGCTGACCGCCGAGCTCCGCGATATGGTGCGGGCCAATGGCGGCAGGGCCGAGCTGCGGGTGATCGGCCTGCGCGGCGGCCTGCTGGGCCATTGGCGTCCCGAGGACACGGACGACAGCGCCCCCCTGCCCGTCCCCCCCCT
>NZ_JASHJL010000052.1 GCF_030733205.1 Mameliella sp. MMSF_3455 | reverse complement strand
CCGTGCACGAAAGCACCCGAGAGGAGGATCACCCCGGCCCGCCGTCAGCACCCGTCAGGCACCGCGCCGGGCAGCTTTCCTTTTCTTGGCCCAGAACGGCGGCACGTCACCCGCCATGATGCAGCCGTAAGGATCGATGTAATCCTCGATCTCGGCCAGTCCGTAGGACTTGATCTGCGCCACGACGCTGTCGGCATCCTTGTAGCTGGACGGCAGTTCGGACGCATCCACCGCCCCGGCGTGAAACCGGATGTCCAGACCCTCGGTCTCGGCCTTCAGCATCTGGTCGGGCGTGACCGATCCCATGCGGCGGCGATGCTCCGAGCGCGAGAAATTGCGCCCGGCCCCATGCGGGCTGAACCCCAGCCCGCTGGCCGCATCCAGCCCGCGCGTCACCAGAACCGGCTGCGCCATGTTGAGCGGAATCAGGGTCAGCCCGCTGGCGTCATCGGCATAGTCCTTCCAGGCCGGGGTCGCCCCCTTGCCGTGAAAGTAAAGATCGCCCCGCTTGAAGACGAAGTTGTGCTCGTTCCAGAAACGGTCACCCACCTCGGCGCCGGCAGCCGCTGCCGTCGCGTCGTGGATCATCGCGTGGTTGGTTTTGGTCCACTGGCGAATGATCTGCAGCGCGTCCCAGTAATCCTGCCCATCGTCGCTGTCCGCCGGGATCCAGGCATTCTGTTTCAGTGTCTCGGGCGACAGTTCCCGGCGATAGCGTTCCGCCACGATCATCCCCTCCTTGTAGAGCACCGCCCCCGGCCCGCGAGACCCGTGATGCGTCACCATCGCCGTGCGCCCGGTCTTGCGCGAGCGTCCGACGAACAGGAAATGATTGCCGTCCCCCTGCGTCCCCAGGTGCGCCTGCGCCATGTGCATGATCTTTTGCGTACAGAGAAAGGAATTGTCGCGCATCTCGTCCAGCAGATCGACCGGCAGGGTATAACGCTTGCCTTGGGCGCGCCCGCCGGGGCCGAAATGCGTGACCGACTGCGCGGCATCCAGCACCGCCTTGGGATCGGCCATGCCCATGTCCGAGATCATGACCGAACAACAGATGTCGGCCGAATGCATCCCCGGGTGAATCGCGTTGCTGGCGGCGGCCACGCCCCCCACCGGGATCGTGCCCTCGGGCCCTGCCGGACAGGCGTCAGGCATGATCGCCCCGGCCTCGATCGTGGGCGTGCGCATCAGTTCGCGCATGGTGGCGCGCACCTTGGCGACGTTCTCCTGTTCATCGGGATGCGAAATCTCGATGTTCTCGGAAAAGGCAAGATCCCCGGGTGCGCGCAGCGCCAGCGTGTCCGGCTCTGGCGGGGCCATGCCGTCCAGTTCCTGCCGGATGCGCACAAGTCCATAGCCCTCGGCCCGCATCGCGTTGGCTTTTTCCAGCAGCACGGGGAAATGCTTGCCAGGGCGATGGCCCCAGTCCTGCAGGTGGTGCCCGGTGACCGGATCAAATGCAGCGTTATCCGATATCGTCATGAAAAGATCTCCGTAAATGGCCCCCGGCGACAAGAGAGAAGAAACATCTCCGGGACCCGCCCCGCGCAGGACGCGCGTTTGCCGTCTGGGCGATTGCCAAAGGCGGAGTCGAACCGCCCGGTGACCCGGTTTGGTTGGAGGCATGTAGTTCCTTCGGCATTCGCCGGGGGCGTCCTTTCGTATTCGGGTGGGAGGACAAGATGTTGCGAGGTTTGGCGTTGTTGAAAGACAAGTAACCCCGCAGGCATTCCTCCCGATCGTGTTGCCCAAGGATGAAGGAGTTGAACCTTCGGCTTTCGCACTCCGGGTGGGGCACTCTGCCAAGCTGGGTTGGTCCCTGGCATTGTGTCCCGGCGACAAAGGGGTGGCGAAACATGACCTGCTCTTCCGATTGAGCTACGCGGCCATAATCCCCGTTGGGGAACCGATCCGACAGACGGGAATACCTTGCCTGTGGATGGTCTGTGGCGGCCGCGACGGGATTCGAACCCGCAACCTGGGCGTTAACAGCGCTGTAGTTCCGCCGGCATTCGCCGGGACATTGCTCCTTTCGTGTCTCGTTTCCGATGTGGGCCAGGCGGACAAGTAAATGACGAGACAGGTACATGTCCTGAAAATGTAGTCCCGTCGGCATTCCGCCTGACCCTTTGGTGTCAGGGCTCAGAGCTCGATCTTCTCGATCTCCTGCACCCAGTGTTCGGACCCTGTCCGGCCCTTCGCGAAATCCGCGATCCGGTCAAAGACCGCGTCCGAGAACCCGCCGATGTTCAGCACATCCTCACGAGTCTGCGCATGCGTCGTGCCGTAGGGCGCGATGTCGATGCAGACCAGCCTGGCCCCCGGGTTGCGCCGTTTCAGAGCCGCCCATTCGTGCATCATCGCCGTCGACTGGCGCCCGCCCCGGGCATCCACCCAGGACTGGTTGTCGGACACGAAGACCACCAGGTCCGGTGCGCGACGGCGCTCGTTGAGCTGCCGCAGCGGTGCCGAACAGTTGGTCCCGCCCCCGGCCAAGGCCGACAGGCGTTCCGCGTTGGTCAGGATCGTGTCGCGCGGGTTCAGGCGTGCATTGCGCACCTTCACCTCGAACGGCAGAACCTGGCACTTGCGGTTCACCCGCATGAACGACGCCGCAACCAATGCGGCCACGTCCACGTGACGCACGGCAGAGCTTGCGCCCTTGCGGTAGCCGGTCACCGGCCCCGTCATAGACGCCGAGACGTCCGGACAGACCACGACCTCGCCAGAGACCTTCGGCACATAGCGCACCGCCAACTCCATCGCACCATGCAGCGCATCCACGATCTCGCGGGGCATCTCGTCGCTTGCGTGCCTTGCCGCGACCATCATCTGGTACGGAAAGGCCCGCGCCTTCGAGACCGCCTTGGGGTCACGCAGCTTTGCCGCGACCTGTTCGACCATCTGCGCATCGGCAAAGACGCCCTTGCGCAGGAAGGTGTTCAAGTTCTGGCGCACCATCTGCCACGAACCCTTTTGCGCGATCTGCGCCCAGTGGTCCGCGGTCAGCGGCAGCTGCGTCAGCATCTGGAACGGCACGTCGGGCAATGTCCCCTCCGCCCCTTCGTTGAAGGTCATCCAGTCCTGCACCGCCTCCGGCAGTTTCGACACGTCGCAGGGCCGCCCGACGATCCAGGCGAACAGCGCCTCGCGCTCTGCCCTCTCCGGCTTCGGGTGAACCATCCTGATCACGTCCTTCAGCGACGGATCGTTGCCGATGTTGGCATTCAGGATGGCCCGGTCCGAGGCCGTGTTCAGCCAGTGCTGCACCATTGCCTTGGGCGCCGAGCCCAGCGACTTGCGCCCGGTCTGGCCCGACCGCACGATCTGCACGAAGGTCCGCAGCATCTTGCCGTGATCCACCACGCGGCCAAAGACCGCCCGGAAGAGCGCCGGATCGCGCCGCGCCAGCACCGCCAAGAGCACCGCCGGCATGTCCTTCATGTAGCCCGACTGGCGAGCGTAGATCGCCGTCCGGGCAAGGAACTCCGGTTCCACCTTTTCGGCCAGCTCGACCACGCGGATCAGTTCGTCCTGGGCGGACTGGTAGAACAGGCCACCGAATGTGCCTGTGGCCGCCAATTGCGCCAGGGCATGTGCATCGGAGTAGGCGTAGGCCGGTGCGCCTTCGACATTCCTTGCGGTCGCTTTCGGCAGCAACCGGCCCTTCATCGATGCAAACACGGATTTGTTTGCCATTGCTCTGGTCCTTCGTTGTTGATGAGGATGTTTTGCCATGCGCAACGCGGCTGCCCGAGAGAAATCGGAAATCCAGTCAGGACACTGAATCGAAACACTTATCCCCGACATTGCCGAAATCGTGTCAAGCCAGTACGATATCAGCGGATATAGATTTATCGGGTTGGATAGGCACTTGCGCAACGTCGTCCTCGGATTCCTCGGAACGCAGCTCGACATGGGGCGCAGGCGGCGCTGGAAGCCGACGGTGAGCCTGGTCACGCATGATGGATTTCCCGTGGACCGGCTCGAAATCCTCTATGACATGCGGTTCAAAACCCTGGCCGAGATCGTCCGGACCGAGGTGCAGGGGACCAATCCGCAGACAGAGGTCATGCTGCGCAACCTCGACCTCTCCGACCCCTGGGATTTCCAGGAGGTCTACGGCAAGCTATTCGACTTTGCCCGCGGCTACGGCTTTGACGAGGACCGTGAACGCTATCACGTCCACCTGACCACCGGCACGCATGTGGCGCAGATCTGTTGGTTCCTGCTGACCGAAAGCCGCCACATCCCCGCGAGGCTGATCCAGACCGGCCCGCCCGGGCCGGAGGAGGACAAGGCCAAGTTCGACCTCATCGACCTCGACCTCAGCCGCTACAACGCGCTGCAACAGCGGTTCGACCAGCTGTCGCGCGAATACAGCGATCAGTTGAAGGGCGGGATCGAGACCTTGAACCCCGCCTACAACGCGCTGATCGACCGGATCGAACTGGTGGCCAGCAATTCCAACGAACCGATCCTTCTCTTGGGCGAAACCGGCACCGGCAAGACTCACCTGGCCGAGCGCATCCATTCGCTGAAACTGGACAGGCGCCGACTGAAAGGTCGGCTGGTGCATGTCAACTGTGCCACGCTGCGCGGGCAAGATGCGCGCGCCACGCTTTTCGGCCAGAGACGCAGTTTTACCGGGCAGGCGGGGACCGAACGCAGTGGCCTTTTGCGCGAGGCGGACGGCGGGGTCCTGTTTCTCGACGAGGTCGACGAACTGGGCCTGAACGAACAGAGCATCCTGTTGCACGCCATCGAAAGCGGGCGATTTTACCCGTTGGGGTCCGATCATGAGGTCACAAGCCGGTTCCAGATCATCGCGGGCGCCAATCGCGACCTTCGCGCGCTGACGTCGCAGGGGCTGTTCCGGCCGGACCTGCTGGCGCGCCTGAACATGTGGAGTTTCCGGCTGCCCGCCTTGCGGGAGCGGCGCGAGGACATTGAACCCAACCTGCGGTTCGAACTGGACCGGGCGGAAAAGGACCTGGGCAACAGGGTGGGCTTCAACACCGATGCGCGGGACCGCTACCTGCGGTTTGCCTCGGATCCGGGCACGCCTTGGCCCGGCAACTTCCGTGACTTCGGCGGGTCGATCCGGCGTCTGTGCGTGCTGGCCCCGCGCGGGCGGATTACCCTGGCGATGGTCGAGGAGGAAATCGCGACCCTGCAGGCCGACTGGCACAGCGCCGAGCGGGATGATGATGCACGACTTGTCCGCACGGTCTTGGGCGAGGCGGCTGCCGAAATCGACCGGTTCGACCTCGTTCAACTGGCCGAGGTGATCCGCTGCTGCCAAAGCTCTGCCAGCCTCAGCGCGGCAGGACGCACACTGTTCGCCGCCTCTCGCGCGAAACGCGCCTCGACCAATGATGCCGACAGGCTACGCAAGTACCTGGCCCGGTTTGGCCTCGACTGGAGCGCGGTCAGCGAAAAGGTGTGAGTCGCCTACTCGATCTCTCGCCGGTCCCGTTTCTGGGTGCTGAGCAAGGTCGCATCCATCGTGTCGCGATGCGCAAGATCGGCGATCAGCAGCGCCTCACCCGTCCCGGCCCGCGCCAGGGGATTCCCATCAGGCCCGACGATGGCAGAGTGACCGCCAAATGCCAGGCCAGCCTCGCTGCCGTGATAATTCGCATAGACCACGGTGATCGCGTTCTCAAAGGCGCGCGCAGGCACCAGCACGTCGGCGACATTCTCGAACCCCGCAGGATTCGCCGTCGGCACCAGCAGCAGGTCGACTCCGCGCCGGGACAGCACCGTGACGTGATGGGCAAATTCCACGTCGTAACAGATCAGCAGGGCAGCCCGGAAACCGCCCATGTCGAAGGTGCAATAGCTCCCGCCCGGCACAAAGCTCGCCGCCTCCATCGGGCCGAACAGCTGCACCTTGCGGTAATGCGCCAGTTTGGCGCCGGTATGGTGAAAACAACTGGCCGCGTTGAAGACCTTGTCACCGTCCCGTTCAGCCCAACCGAGTGTCAGCCCGACGCCGGTCACCCGGCACAGTTCGGCCAGGCGCCGCTCCCAGTCTGCGCCCTGTTCCTGTGACAGGGCGGAATGCAGATCGGGACGATTGTAGCCGGGCAGGAACAATTCGGGGAACACGGCCATGCCCGCGCCCATCGCGCCAGCCGCGGACAGGACTTTTTCGATGCGGTCAAAGGCGCCGTCGATGTCGCCATCGGTGGGTGCCCCCTGGTAAAGGGCCAGTTTCATGGGCGTCAGGCATCCTCTGTCACGCGGCGGGCATTGCCCTGATATGCCATGTAGCCGCGCTGGATGTCGATCTGGTCGGCGATGAACTTGGCATCGTGCCAGACACCCCAGATAAAGGACGACCCGCGCCGCGTCTGCCAGGGCAGACCCACGAAATAAAGCCCCGGCTCCTTGGACACGCCGCGCTGGTGGATCGGGCGGCCGCGATCATCAAAGGTGTCCGCCTTGATCCAGCTGAAATCGAAGGCGTAGCCGGTGGCCCAGAGCACCGTGCCGATCCCGGCCTCTGCGAGGTCCAGTTCCAAGATCGGATCCCGCACACAAGCTGGGTCCTCCGGGATGGTACGGGCCGCGGGCTCTTCCGGCAGGTCCAGACCGTGGCGCGCGATATAGGCGTCCGCCTCGTCCAGAACGGAGAGGTAGTTGGCGTCGCCCTTGTCGAGGTTTGCTTTCAGATCCGGCGCAAAGCGCAACTTGCCGCCGTCATACCCTGAGGTCATACCCAAAAGCGTCATGCCCTGTTCCGCCAGCCTGCGGAAATCCACGGTCTTGCCGCCCTCGGCGCCACTGACGGCGATGGTCACATGCTCGGTCCCCGGGCCGGGCGAGTCCGCGTTCCACTTGCCCAGCACGCCCAGCCACCAGACATTGTCGCGCCCACGATAGCGGCGCGGCGGGCGGTCATGGGGACCAATCGACAGGTAAACACGGCGTCCCGCCTTCATCAGTTCCTCGGCGATCTGCACGCCGGACGACCCGCCGCCAACGACCAACACCGCGCCCTCGGGCAATTGGCCGGGATTGCGGTAGGCGTTGGAATGCATCTGCATCGGCCCGGCATCCTCGGGCAGGATCGGCGGGATCGCCGGGCGCTGAAAGGGCCCGGTGGCGGCCACGACATGCCGCGCCTCCATCACTCCTTGCGAGGTCTCCACCCGGAAACCGGGCCGTCCGTCCAGAGGCGTCACCGCGGTCACCTCGACCCCGGTCCGCACCGGCGCGCCGATCTTCTCGGCGTAGGCCGCGAAATAGTCGGCCACGCTTTCCTTGTCCGGAAAGGCGTCGCCATCGCAGGCGAATTCCATGTTCGGGAAACGATCATGCCAGGCCGGACCATTGGCCACCAGGGAATCCCAGCGCCCCGTACGCCAGCGTTCGGCGATGCGGTCACGCTCCAGCACGATATGGGGCACGCCCAGCTTGCCCAGGTGCTCGCTCATGGCGATGCCGGCCTGACCGCCGCCAACGACAACCGTATCCGTGCTTTCCATTCCCGCGGTCCTCCGATCCATTAATGCCGGGCACCCTAGGACCGGCGGGGACGCCGCCGAAACACGGTTTTCGTGAAGCCTTGGTTGGGTCTAGGCTAAGCGCGGTTAGGGGGGACCTAAGCCGCGATGAGGCTATCCGTTCTTTCCGCCAGCCCCCGCACAAGGGGATGTTCGCCGCGATACACCGACAGGAGACCGACATGGCGCACAAGCGCATCCGCACGTTCAACACGCGCGACACCTACCCGGAACAGAACCTGGACAACGACCTGTGCCAGGCTGTCGTCACGCGAGGCGGAAGCACGGTCTGGATGCGCGGTCAGTGTCCGCAGGACCTGGACACGGCAAAGAACATCGACAGTCACGATCCCGCCGAGCAGACCCACAAGGTGATGCAGAACATCCGTCAGCTTGTCGAGGAAGCCGGGGGCGAGATGAGCCATGTGGTCAAGCTGGTGGTCTATATCACCGACGTCCGTCACCGCGAGGCGATCTACCGGGTCATGGGCGAATACATCAAGGGCGTGCACCCGGTCTGCACCGGCCTTGTCGTGCAGGCGCTGGCGCGGCCCGAGTGGCTGGTCGAGATCGATGCCACCGCCGTCATCCCGGATTGAGGACGTAGATTTGAGTATTTTTGCAGAGAAGAAGCACAGGGGACGGAAATGACTTTTTCGCTTGTCGCACGCTGCGCCGAGACCGGCATGTTCGGCGTGGCGATTTCATCGTCCTCTCCGGCGGTGGCGGCGCGCTGTTCCTATGCGCGCGCCGGTGTCGGCGCCGTGGCCTCGCAGAACGTGACCGACCCGACACTGGGGCCATTGGCGCTGGACCTGATGGCGAAGGGCATGAGCGCGGCCGAGGCCGTGGCCGAGGTGCAGGTGCGGGGCAAGTTCATCGAGTACCGGCAGGTGCTGGCGGTGGACGGGTCCGGCGGCACGGCCATTCACTCGGGCCCGAACTCGCTGGGGATCTGGACGCAGGCGCAGGGGCGTGACGTGGCCTCGGGCGGCAACCTGCTGGACAACGACGGGGTGCCGGACGCCATCGTCGCCGGGTTCGAGGCGGCACGGGGCCACCTTGGCGACCGGCTGATCGCGGCGATGCGCGCCGGGCTGGCGGCGGGCGGCGAGGCAGGACCGGTCCATTCGGCGGGCATGATGCTGGTCGACCGCGTCCCCTGGCCCGTGGCCGATCTGCGCTGCGACTGGACCGAAGACTGTCCCATCGAGGCCGTCGCCAGGGCCTGGGAGGTCTACAAACCGCAACTGGACGCCTACGTCCAGCGTGCGTTGGACCCGCGCGAAGCGCCCTCTTACGGGGTGCCCGGGGACGAATGACCGGCGCTCGGCGCGCTTGCAACCCCGGGACGTCTGGACAAAGCTTGAACGGGCCAACTGTTCAAGGACGCGGAATGCTGCGCTACACCCTCCGGCAACTGGAATACTTCGTCGCCGTGGGCGAGGCGGGCAGCATCGCGCGCGCCTCGGAGCGGATCAACGTGTCTTCTCCGTCCATTTCCGCCGCCATTGCCCAGCTGGAACAGGAATTCGGCCTGCCGCTTTTCGTGCGTCAGCACGCTCAGGGCCTGTCGCTGACGCAGGGGGGTCGGCAGATGATGGAACAGGCGCGGCTGGTGCTGCGTGAGGCCGCGGCGCTGACCGACATTGCGGGGGACATCGCGGGCAAGGTTCGGGGGCCGCTGTCGGTCGGCTGCCTGCTGACCTTCGCGCAACTGGTGCTGCCGGGCCTCCGGCGTGGGTTCGAGGCGCAATACCCCGAGGTGCGCCTGCGGCAGGTCGAGTTGAATCAGGTCGAACTCTTCAGCGCCCTGCGCCGGTCCGAGATCGACCTCGCGCTGACCTACGACCTCGATGTGCCCGCCGATCTGCAGTTCACCGGCCTCGTCCGCCTGCCGCCGATCGCATTGATGGGCACCGGGCACCCGCTGGCCGACCGTGATGCCGTGTCGATCGAGGAACTCAAGGACCACCCGATGGTGCTGCTGGATCTGCCGCTCAGCGCCGACTACTTCCTGTCCTTCTTCGACGGGGTCGGCGGCAAGCCCGTGATCGCCGAACGCACCCGCGACATGGCCGTGATGCGCAGCCTTGTCGCCAATGACTTCGGATATTCCATCGCCAATGTCCGCCCGCTGAGCGACAGCGCCCCGGACGGCAACCCGGTGCGCTGCGTGCCGATCACGGGCCGCGTGCGTCCGCTGCGCATGGGGTTCCTGACGGCACAGGACGCCGACCGGTCGAACGCGGTGCGTGCGTTCATCGAATTTGGCTCGGAGCTCGTGCGCGCGGGCAAGCTGGCCCGCATCGGGGGCGAACCCATCGTCCCGGCTTAGCGCCTTCCTAAGCAACGCTTTCGCAGGGCGGACTTTCGACGTCTTGCCCTTTCGCTATCCTGCGCCCGACAGCCAATGGAGCAGACCTTGCGCGACCCCCGCTACGACATTCTTTTCGAACCGCTGGCCATCGGGCCGGTCACCGCGAAAAACCGGTTCTACCAGGTGCCGCATTGCAACGGAGGCGGCTATCGCGATCCCTCCGCCGCAGCCGCCATGCGCGGCATCAAATCCGAGGGCGGCTGGGGCGTCGTGTTCACAGAACAGTGCGAGATGCACCACACCTCCGAGATCACGCCTTTCATCGAGTTGCGGCTGTGGGAGGACAAGGACATCCCGATGCTGGCCAAGATGGCCGGCAAGATGAAGGAACACGGCGCACTGGCAGGCATCCAGCTGGCCTATTCCGGGATCAACGGGCCGAACCTCTATACCAAGGAAGTGCCGCTGGCGGTCTCGCCCGGACCGATCCGGACCTTCACCAATGACCCGGTTCAGGCGCGCGCCCTGTCCAAGGACGAGATCAAGGACCTGCGCCGCTGGTTCGTGAACGCCGCCAAGCGCGCCAAGGCCGCCGGCTTCGACCTGATCTGCCTCTACGGCGCACATGGGTTCGGCATCTTCCAGCATTTCCTCAGCCGCGCGACCAACATGCGCGATGACGAATACGGCGGCTCGCTGGAGAACCGCTCGCGTTTTGCACGCGAGGTGATCGCCGACATGCGCGAGGCCGTGGGGGACACGATGGGCCTGACCCTGCGGGTGTCGCTGGACGAAACCATCGGCGACCTGGGCTTTTCCAATGCCGAGGTGCGCGAATTCGTCGAGATGAACAAGGATCTGCCCGACCTCTGGGATCTTGCGCATGGCACCTGGGAGGATTGCTCGGGTCCCAGCAGGTTCAAGGAGGAGGCCGCGCAAGAAGCTCTAGTGAAAGGCATCCGGGAACTGTCGTCGAAACCCGTGGTGGGGGTCGGCCGTTTTACCTCGCCAGATGTGATGGCACGGATGATCCGGCAGGGCACCTTGGATGCCATCGGCTGTGCGCGTCCCTCGATCGCCGATCCTTTCCTGCCCAAAAAGGTCGAGGAAGGGCGGATCGACGATATCCGCGAATGCATCGGCTGCAACATCTGCATCACCGGCGACATGACCATGTCGATCAGCCGCTGCACCCAGAACCCCACCTTCATGGAAGAATGGCGCAAGGGCTGGCACCCGGAACGCATGAACGCCAAGGGCGACAGCCAGTCGGTGCTGGTGGTCGGCTCCGGCCCCGCCGGGCTGGAGGCGACACGCGCCCTCGCGGAACGCGGCTATGACGTGGCATTGGCCGAGGCAGGCACGACGCTGGGCGGGCGCGTGGCACGCGAGAGGCTGCTGCCGGGCCTGTCGGCCTGGGGCCGGGTCGCGGATTACCGCGAATACCAGATCAGCCAGAAACCCAACGTCGAAACCTATTTCGACAGCGCGCTGGACGCCGAAAGCATCCTTGAATTCGGCTTTGAACACGTCTGCCTGGCCACCGGCGCCAAATGGCGCCGCGACGGCGTCAGCCGCCAGCATGTCGTACCGATGCCGATGGACGGCAGCATGTCGATCTACACGCCCGACGACATCATGGACGGCAAGCGGCCCCCTGGCCATGTCGTGATCTACGACGACGATCACTATTACATGGGCGGCGTACTGGCCGAACTCTTGCGGCAGGAGGGGTGTCAGGTGACGATCGTCACGCCCTCGGCCTATCTGTCGGACTGGACGGTCAACACGCTGGAACAGCACACGATCCACAAGCGGCTGGCCGAGATGGGCGTCGAGATCGTACTGAACCGGGGCGTGACGGAGATCGGCAATGGGCATGTCGTGACCAACTGCACCTATACCGACCGCACCACCGAGATGGGCTGCGACGCGGTGGTAGTCGTCGCCTCGAAACTGGAAAACAACCTGGTCTATACCGACCTGAAAGCGCGCGAGGCGGATTGGTCCGATGCGGGGATCAAGACGGTCCGGATCATCGGCGACGCCGAGGCCCCCGGCCCCATCGCCTGGGCAACCTATGCCGGTCACCGCTATGCCCGCGAACTGGACGGAGAGGACATCGGCGACGCCCTGCCCTTCCGCCGCGAGATCACGGAGTTGGCTGCAGAGTGACCGACGACCCCTTTCCCTTCCCGCCCGGTGCCACCCGCGAGATCCTGGACTGGACCGAACGGCGTATCGCCGAGGGGCCGGACCCGAAGCACGGCGCACAGGCATTCGCCGCGCTGGAACCCGTGCTGGGCGGGTCGATCACCGCCGAAGGCATCGGCGCGGAACTGGCGTTCAGCCTGTTTTCGGACACCATCGTGCCCTCGACCCGGCCTTTTGGCCATCCCACGAGCCTGTCCTTCGTCGCCTCGGCCCCCAGCCGCGCGGCGCTGAGTTTCGATGCGGCGCTTGGCGCGGCGGGGATCTTTGCCGGGAACTGGGACGGCGGCGCAGGCGCCATCCACGCCGAGAACCAGGCGCTGCGCTGGATCGCGGACCTTGCCGGCTGGCCCGCCAGCGCGGGCGGTGTGTTCGTCGCCGGGGGCACGCTGGGAAACTTGTCGGCCCTGCACGCCGCGCGCGAATGGCACCGGCACAACCGCCCCGGCGAGGGACGCGGTGCGATCCTGTGTTCTTCCGAGGCACACAGTTCGATCCAGGCGGTCGCGCGGGTCATGGATGTGGAGGTTGTCGTCGTCGAGGCCGATGAGACCGGACGCATGACCGCGCAGGCGGCGGCGCCTCATGTCACCGAGAAAGCCTTTGCCATCGTCGCCAATGGCGGGGCGACCAACTGCGGCGCGGTGGACGACATCGCCGGGCTGGCCGATCTGGCACAGGAGCACGGTCTCTGGCTGCATGTCGACGGGGCTTATGGTGGTGCGGCCCTGGCCGATCCCGCGATGCGCCCCGCCTTCGACGGTATCGAACAGGCCGACAGCCTGATCGTCGATCCGCACAAGTGGCTTTTTGCCCCCTACGACAGTTGCGCGCTGCTCTATCGTGATGCGGGCCACGGCGCAGCGGCGCATGGGCAACAGGCGGTCTACCTCGACACGGTGGACAAGACCCAGTGGAACCCGTCCGACTATGCGCTGCACCTGACACGGCGGGCACGCGGACTGCCGCTCTGGTACTCGTTGGCGGTGCACGGGACCGATGCCTATGCCAAGGCCATCGCCACCACCCGCAAGGTCGCCGGGGACATCGCCAAGGGCATCGACGCCATGCCGGGCCTCGACCTGCTGCTTGGCCCGCAATTGACAGTGATCCTCTTCCGCCCGCAAGACATGGACGAGGCACAGATGATCGCATGGGGCGAGACACACCGCCGTTCGGGCGCGTTGCTCTGTCTGCCGACGCGCTGGCGGGGCGAGATGGTCTTTCGCCTCTGCATCGTGAACCCGGCCACCCGTTCGGACGAGGTGCTGGCAATCCTGGAGACGCTCACCCAATGACCCAGACGCTGGAGATCCTCGACCGGCTCATCTCTTTCGACACCGTCAGCACCCGGTCCAATCTGGAGCTGATCGCCTATGTCGAGGATTTCCTGAAGACCCGCGGCTTTGCCGTGACCCGCGTGGCGGACCCGACAGAACCCAAGGCCGGCCTGTACGCCAGTATCGGGCCGGAAGGCGCGGGCCTGATGCTGTCGGCGCACACGGATGTGGTCCCCGTCGCGGGGCAGGAGTGGACGAAAGACCCGTTCAAACTGACGACCGAGGGCGACCGGCTGTACGGACGCGGGACCACGGACATGAAGGGCTTTCTTGCCGCCATGCTGGCGGTGGCGGACAAGGCCGCGCATACGCCGCTGCGCGAGCCGCTGAAACTGGCCATTTCCTACGACGAGGAAATCGGCTGTGTCGGTATCTCGCGGATGATCGACGCACTGGAACCGGCCATGGGCCTGCCACGCGCCTGCATCGTCGGTGAACCGACGGGAATGCAGGTTGCCGTCGGTCACAAGGGCAAGCAGGGGCTGCGCGCCATATGCCACGGCGAGGTCGGGCATTCGGCGCTGGCGCCCCGCTTCACCAACGCGCTGCACCTTGCGGCAGAGCTTGTCACCGGACTGCGCGAGTTGCAGGACGATCTGGCCCGGAACGGCGCGCGCGACGCGGAGTATGCCGTGCCCTACAGCACCGTGCATGCCGGTGTGCTCAAGGGCGGCACCGTCCTCAACATCGTCCCCGACCGGGCCGAGCTTCTGTTCGAGTTCCGCCACCTTGCCGCCGATGCGCCCGCGGACCTCATGGCGCGGATCAGGGCGCTGGCCTCCCGGATCGCCGCACGGCACGGCGCCGCCATCGACCTGCAAGAGGTCAAAGGCTATCCCGGTCTCGACACCGCGCCGGACGCCGAGGTCACGCGGCTGACCCAACGCCTTGCGCGGAGCCAGGAACTGACCAAGGTCGCCTTTGGCACCGAGGCTGGGTTCTTTGATGCCCTCGGCATCCCCACCGTCGTTTGCGGCCCGGGCAGCATGGAGGGTCAGGGCCACAAGCCGGACGAATACCTCGAACGCGGCCAGCTGGCGGCCTGTGACACGATGCTGGACGCGCTGCTGGACGAATTGCGCTGACCCGACCCATTTCCGTCATGCACAGTTTTCCAGCGCCCGCGCCCAACTATTGGGCGACCACCGCCAAGCACCGGGAAAACCGCTCGAAATCAGGTGCTTCCCGACAGATTAGGCTAAGGCTAAGGCGCGCTGAGGCAGTCGTTTCTTCGGACATCCGGGCGCATATCCCTATGCTCCGGCGCAGGGAAACGGACACTTGGGCGGGACAGGCGTGACCAGCAAGACAAACGACGCGATCGAGGTACGCAACGCGGTCAAGCGCTATGGCGACTTCACGGCGCTGAAACGGGTATCGCTGACGATCTCGGACAACGAATTCTTCACGCTGCTTGGCCCGTCGGGCTGTGGCAAGACCACGCTCCTGAGGATGATCGCAGGGTTCGAGGACGTGACCGAAGGCGGCATCTTTCTCTTTGGCGAAGAAATCGAGGGCCTGCCGCCGCACAAGCGTCCGATCAACACCGTGTTCCAGAACTACGCGCTTTTCCCGCACATGACCGTGCTCGACAACGTCGGCTTCGGGCTGGAGATGCTGGGCAAGTCGAAGTCCGAGGCCCGTAAACGCGCCGGCGAGGTGCTGGAGATGGTGCAGCTGTCTCAATTCTCGGCCCGCAAGCCGTCCCAGCTGTCCGGCGGCCAGCAACAACGCGTCGCGCTGGCCCGTGCCCTGGCACCGCGCCCCAAGGTCCTCCTGCTGGACGAACCGCTGAGCGCGCTGGACCTCAAGCTGCGCAAGGCCATGCAGATCGAGCTGAAGCACCTGCAAAAGGAAACCGGGATCACCTTCATCTTTGTCACCCACGACCAGGAAGAAGCACTGACCATGTCCGACCGCGTCGCCGTGATGTCGGCGGGCGAGGTTCAGCAACTGGGCGATGCGCGCGACATATATGAACGTCCGCGCAACATGTTCGTGGCCGATTTTATCGGAGAGACCAACCTGCTGGAGGTCACGGTGGACCGCATCGAGGCGGGTCGCGCCGCGTGCCACCTGGGCGGCGGCCACCGGCTGACCTGCGATGCCGTTGACGGGATCGGCGCCGGCGCCAAGGTGCACATGTCGCTGCGTCCCGAGCGGTTGTTCCTGTCGTCGGCCCCAACCGAGAGCGAAAGCCTCAAGGCGCGCGTGCGGGAAAACATCTTCATCGGCACCGACATTTCCACCATCCTCGACCTCGACGATGGGCCGGAGTTCCGCGTGCGGGCCTCCAACTCCAGCCGGGGCACGTCGCGGGTCTTCGAACCGGGCACAGAGGTCTTCGTCAACATGGAGCAGGGGGCCGCGCGCCTCCTGGTGGACTGATGGCGGGCGGTGCGGCAACGGGCGGTTCCTCGACCAGCGACACCTACGCAGAGGCGCGCACATGGCTCTTGCTGCCGGCCTGGGTGACGCTGGGCATCCTGGTTCTGGCCCCGGTGGCGATCATGCTGGTCTATTCCTTTCTGACCAAGGAATTCCGCGGCGGCGTCATCTGGGAGTTCAGTCTGGGCGCCTATGACCAGTTCTTCTGCAATCGCGGGCTGTTCGGGGATGAACCCTGTTCCATCGAATGGACCTATATCCAGATCTTCTGGCGTTCGATCTGGCAGGCGGGGGCGGCGACCCTTCTCAGCCTCGCGATCGGATTTCCCACCGCCTATTTCATCGCCACCCGCCCCCCAAGGCAGCGCACGTTATGGGTATTCCTCGTGACGATCCCCTACTGGGTCAACCTGCTGATCCGGACCGTCTCGATGAAATTCCTTCTGCGCGACGAGGGGCCACTCAACGATTTCCTGACCGGCACCGGCCTGCTGAGCGAACCGCTGGCCATCGTGAACACAAATTTCGCGGTGCAACTGGGCCTGTTCTATTCCTATCTGCCTTTCATGGTGCTGCCGATCTATGCCGCCGTGGAACGCTACAACTTTGCCCTGTCAGAGGCTGCATCGGACCTTTACGCCCCACGCTGGACGGTGCTGCGGCGCATCCTGCTGCCCTCGGTCAAACCGGGGATCATCGCGGGCTGCATCCTGGTCTTCGTGCCCTCGCTGGGGTCCTTCCTGGCGCCTGACCTGCTGGGTGGGGCGCGGAACTTCATGATCGGTTCGCTGATCGAGGAACAGTTCAAGGGCAACGCCGGCAACTGGCCTTTCGGGGCCGCGGCCTCGATGATCCTGCTGACGATGGTCCTGATCATCCTGCTGATCTTTGCCCGCCAGCAAGCCAAGGCGGAGGGCTGATCATGGCAAAGGGAAAATACGACCTGCGGGTCTACCCCGGCTTTCGCGCGATCACGCTGCTTTGCCTGGTGATCCTCTATTCCCCGCTCATCGTCGTCATGGCCTACAGCTTCAACGCCTCGCCCTCGATCACCAACTGGGAAGGGCTGTCGCTGCGCTGGTACGCCGATGTCTTCACCGGCCCCGAAAGCGCCAAGTTCAAGGCGGCAGCGCGCAACAGCTTTGTCATCGCCCTGATCGCCGCCACAGTGGCCACCGCCATCGCCACGCTTTCGGCCACGGCCATCCTGCGCGGTGGCAAGTTCCGGCTGCGCACCGTGTCCTTTGGCCTGATCTCCCTGCCGCTGATGGTGCCAGAGATCGTGACCGCCGTCGCCACGCTGATCTTCTTCAATGCCATCGGGTTCGACCGCGGGCTGCTGACCATCCTTCTGGCGCATATCACCTTCTGCATCCCCTTTGCCTACCTGCCGATCTCGGCCCGGATGCAGGGGATCGAGGCGACCTATGAACAGGCCGCGATGGACCTATATGCGACCAAGAGGCAGGCCTTTACCCGCGTGCTGCTGCCGCTGATGGCACCCGGCATCGTCTCGGGCTTCATCCTGGCCTTCATCGTCTCGCTCGACGATTTCATCATCACCAACTTCGTCAAGGGCGCGGGTGTCGAAACCCTGCCGACGGCGATCTTCGGCGCGGTCAAACAGGGCATCAAGCCCAACATCATGGCCATTTCCACGATGCTTCTTGGCGTCTCGGTGGTCATGGTGACATTGTCATGGCTGATCAGCCGCAAGGACCGGAAGACCTGATCCAACAGAGGGGAAAACACATGAAAAAACTCGTCACCACAGCCGCAGCGCTGGCCCTGACCGCCGGCATGGCCTCGGCCGAGGGCAAGCTGGTCATCTACCACTGGTTCGAATACATCCCGCAGGAGCTATTGGACAAGTTCAGCGAGGAACACGACGTCGAGGTGGTCATGGACACCTACGACAGCAACGAGGCCCTGCTGGCTTCGCTCAAGGCAGGCGCCATCGGTACGTATGACGTGGCCGTGCCCGGCGACTACATGGTGCAGATTATGGCCGGTGAGGGCCTGCTGGACACCATCGAAGAGGGGGAACTGGCCAACAAGGGCAACATCCAGCCGGAATGGGCCGATCCCGCGTTCGATCCGGGCCGAGCACATTCGATCCCCTACCAATGGGGCTCGACCAGCTTCGCCGTGAACCGGGACGATTACGATGGCCCCATCGACAGCACCGACATCCTGTTCAACCCGCCCGCGGCGCTTTCGGGCAAGATCAACATGCTGGACAGCCAGGGTGAGGTCATGGCGATGGCCGCGCTGCACATGGGCATCCCGCAGTGTTCCACCGACCGCGAGCAGCTCAAGGCGCTGAACGCCATGCTGCAGGAGGCGAAACAGCACTGGGCCTCGTTCAACTCGGACACCGCGAAAGAGGTTCTGGTCTCGGGCGACGCGTCGGTCGGGCAGATCTACGACGGCTTTGCCGCCAAGGCCCGCCAGGAAGGCGCGAACATCGAATATGCCTTCCCGAAAGAAGGCTACGTCGTCTGGATGGACAACGTCGTCCTGCTCAAGGATGCGCCCAACCGCGAGAACGCGCTGAAGTTCATGGATTTCCTGCTCGAACCCGAGAACATCGCCGCGGTGACCAATTACGCGCGCTACGTTGCGGGTGTCGATGGCGTCGGCCCCTTCCTTGACCCGGAACTGGCCAAGCAACCGGAATCCAATCCGCCCGCCGACGCCGGCAAGGGCGTGTTCATCGAGGTCTGCGACCAGCAAACGCAGGAGGTCTACGACCAGATCTGGACCAACCTGAAGAAATAGCACAACAGATCAGCCGATCCGAGAGGGGAGCGCGACGCGCTCCCCTTTTCGCGTTCAGACCCGGCATAGCGCAAACAGGGACCCGCGCGAGGAAATACCCAGTTTTTCGTAGGCCCGGGTCCGATAGGTGGCAATGGTCGACACCGCCACGCCCAACTCCCCCGCGATTACCTCGGCCTTCTTTCCCGACAGGATACCAAGGCAAACGTCCCGCTCGCGCTGGGACAGGACGGCAAGCGGTGCGGGATAGCCGCTTTCGGCGCGGGACTCGAAATGCAAGAGCGCAAGCCGAGCCAGTACGCGGATGGCTACCTCTGCCGCGGCACCTTGCGCCTCCGGCCAGTAGAAATTCACCGCAAGGCACAACGCATTTCCACGCACCAGAACGGCGGTTTTTCCCTCCAGCCCCGGACGATCATAGAACCATGCGCGATAATCCCCAGTCATCTCGTCGATGACGGCCCCGCTTTCGATCACCTCCAGCGCACCGGTTTCCAGCGCAAGGGCACGGCGGAACAGGGGGTCCTGACGGTACCATCCGCCGAGGTAATCCTCTGCCAGCCGAGGCCCCAACGCCTCACTGCGAAAGTTGCGCGACAAGAGACAGGCGGCACTCTCCTCACGGTAGGAAAACACCATGACCTGCGCCGCCCCGGTCGCGGCCACGCGGGGAACAAAGGCATCGGCCCAGGCATCCCGTCCGGCCAGCGCAAGGCAGGTGTCGATCCCGGCCAGCAGGTCCGTCGTTCCCGGTATCGTCCTGTCCTCCATTTTGTAGGACATAGTCCACCCGCGCGCTCTGGTACACATCCTGCAAGACCAGACGAGGAGGACGGGACATGCGCCCAAGGGGACGCGGCGAGCTGGACTCGCTTTACTTCGACTACCCGCATTTCGACCCGCCCAGGCGGCCCGAGGTCGAACCGCAAGCGCCGGTTGCCGTGGTGGGCGCCGGGCCGGTCGGCATGGTCGCCGCGCTGACGCTGGCACTGCACGGGGTGCGCAGCGTCCTGCTGGACGCCAAGGACACCTTCAACGACGGCAGCCGCGCCATCTGCATGTCGCGGTCCAGCTATCATTTTCTTGACCAGTTGGGCATCGCAGCGCCTTTTCTGGAGAAATCCCTGGGCTGGACGAAGGCGCGGTCATTCTATCGCGGGCGGCAGATCCTGGAATTCGACATGCCCGACAGCGCGGACGAAAAGTTCCGCCCCATGTACAACCTGCAACAGCAGTATATCGAGGCTTTCCTCTGGAAGGCGGTCGCCAGCGCGCCGCTGATCGAGACACGCTGGCAAAGCAAGGTGACGGGCCTGGATCAGAGACCGGGCGACGCGGTGCTGACAGTCGAGGATCCGAGCGGCAGCTACGCCCTGCCCGCCTGCTGGGTGATCGCCGCCGATGGCGCGCGCAGTGCGGTGCGGGGCATGTGCGGGCTGCGCCTGAAGGGAGAGAACCACGAGGGCCGCTATGTCATCGCCGATGTGAAGATGGCGCATGACTACCCCACGATCCGCCGCGCGCTCTTTGATCCGGTCTGCCGTCCGGGCGGCACCGTGCTGATCCACCGCCAACCCGACGACATCTGGCGCATCGACTACCAGCTGCGCGAGGACGAGACAACCGAGGAGGCCACGCGCGAAGAGAACGTGCGCGCCTCTGTCGAAGGCGTGCTGGCGGAAATCGGCCACGGTGACGGGTACGATTTGGAATGGTGGAGCGTCTATTCGGCCAATACGCTGCTTCTGGACGATTACCGGCACGAACGGGTCTTCTTTGCGGGGGACAGCGCGCATATCGTGCCGATCTTTGGCGTGCGTGGTCTGAACAACGGCATCGCGGACGGGCACAACATCGGCTGGAAACTGGCCGCCGTGCTGAACGGAAAGGCCGGTGAAAGCCTGCTGGACAGCTACACGCCCGAACGGCGCGGAGCGACGCTGGATGTCTTTGCGAATGCCTCCAAGAGCACGCGGTTCATGACGCCGCCGTCGCACGGCTGGCGAGTGATGCGGGACGCGGCGCTGTCGTTGGCGCTGAGCCGAGAGAGCGCCGGGCAACTCGCCAACCCGCGCCAGATGACACCACATACCTATGCCGACAGCCCGGCCACCACGCCGGACGATCCGGGTTTTGACGCCGGGCCGATCCCGGGTGCGATGATCCGCGACGTGGCGCTGGGGGATGGTTTCCTGAGCGACCAGCTGGGCAAGCGCCTGACCCTGCTGGCCTTCGATCAACCGGACTTCGACGTCCCGCCGGGCCTGTCGGTGCTGCGCTTGCCCGCTAATGGCCCCGTGGCCCGGGCCTATGGCGCGGTGCAGGAAAGCGCGTACCTGGTGCGGCCCGATCTGCACGTCGCCGCGCGCTGGCGCAGCGTCACGGAGGAAAAACTGCTTCAGGCCCTGGGGCGCATGGCAATCTGCGAGGAAGAAACCGCATGATCCAGGCAGAGCTGGAACGCGTCTACGAGGCGATGGCAGAGGCGATCGACGCCATCGGTCCGAAACAGGGCGACGTCTTTTTGGCCAAGCTGGCCCTGGCCTTGGCCGAGGATCTTGGCCACACGGAACGCGTGCTGGAAGTGATCGCAGAGTGCCGCGGGGGGCTGGTGCGCCGGGACTGACTGAAGGTCAGGCGGCACGGATCCCGGCCACCGGGATCGCAGGTGCCGCCGCTTCGGGCCAGGTGACAAGGATCACGGCACAGCCCTTGCACCCGACCTCCTGCAGGCGCTCTTCCAACGAGACGAGGGGACAGGTCAGCAGCTGCTCGCCGGGTTTCGATACCTCGATCGCGACGCGCACCGGGGCCTGAGGCGGCATCCCGCGTGCCATCAGGTCGTCGCGGATACGGGCCGCCTGCCCCACCGACATGTAAAAGGCCGAGGTCGTCCCCGGCGCCGCATGCCGCGTGCTGTCCGGCAGCGCCGCGCCTTCGCGCGACATGCCGGTGGTCAGGATAAGCGTGTCCGAAACGCCCCGTTCGGTCAGCGGCTCGCCCAGCGCGGCCCCGGCGGCTGAGGCTGCCGTGATGCCCGGCACCAGTTCCACGGCGATACCTGCAGCGCGCAACACGGCAATCTCCTCGCCCGCGCGGCCAAAGACGCCGGGATCGCCGGACTTCAGCCGCACCACTTGCTTGCCCTGCCGCGCGGCGGCAAGGATCACCGCGTTGATGCGCTCTTGCGGCCAGCTATGCGCGCCGACGTGCTTGCCCACGAAGACCCGTTCCGCATCGCGGCGCGCCAGTTCCAGAACCTCGGGGTCGACCAGCCGATCGTAGAAGATCACATCGGCCTCTTGCAGCCGTTCAACCGCGCGCAGCGTCAGCAGGTCGCGCGCGCCCGGCCCCGCGCCGACAAGGGCGACATGGCCCTGCGGCGCTTCATCGGGCGCGCCGCCCGATGCAATGGCTGACTTTATCACCTGCGCGGCCGCGCGTTCGCCGCCCCGGGTCCATGTCACGCGGGGCGCGCCCTTGAAGACCCAGGCCCAGAAGGCACGGCGCTTGCTGCGCGGCACACGGGCATTGACCAACGGGCGCAGCCGCCCGGCCAGCGCCGCCAGCCCTCCCAGGGAGGGCGCCAGCATCTCTTCGAGCCGGGTCTTGATCTCGCGGGTCAGGACCGGGGCCGTGCCTTCGCTGCCGATGGCAATGACGACCGGATCGCGGTCGACAAGCGCGGGCGTGGTCAGGTCGCACAGGTCGGGCCGGTCGACCACGTTGACCGGGCAGCGCATGGCCTTGGCCAGCGCATGGACCGAGGCGTCGAGCGCCGGGCAGCCCGTGGCGATGAACCCCATCGCGGCATCCTCGAACACAGCGGCGGACAGCTGGCCCTGGTGACGGGCACGGCCTTCGGCAACCAGCGCCTGCAATTCCGGGTCAAGCTCGGGCGCGACCAATAGGATCTGGGCGTCGGTCTTGAGGATCAGCCGTGCCTTTTGTGCCGCCTGTTCGCCACCACCGACGATGATGACCTTTCGGCCGGTGGTGCGGATGAACATGGGAAAGCTTTTCATGGCGTGTCTCCTGTCAGGCGGTCTGCAGAACGGGGCGCGCGTGCCACAGCGCGGAAAGGTCGGGCGACCGGCCCAGCGTGGCAAAGGCCAGAGCGGCGGTGCCGAGGACGATCTGCCGGGCGAACTCCGGCCCCTCGTCACGGACCCAAAGCGCGGTGAGCGCCTCGGTCGGCAGGGACAGGTCCGACAGCCGGCGATGATCCTCGGTGAGCCCCGGAAAGCCCCCCTGCCATGCAACGCCGTCGCGCAGGCCGAAACCGGCGATTTCCATCCCCGGATGGCGTTCGAACTCGCCACCGCCGCCCTTGATGACGGTCAGGTTGCACCAGCCCAGGCGCTGCGCCGCGTCGGCCTGCAACAATCGGTAGGAGGGATGAAAGACACCTTGCACGCTGGCGGGCGCGCGGCCCGGATTCAGCATCCGGCAAACCGTGTTGATGCAAGAGCGAAGGCCAAGGGTCCGGCGCAGGTCGAGCAGGTGGAACAGGGCAGGATGCGCATTTTCCAGCGGCAGGTAGGCAATCCGCCCGGCGTCGAGCGCGCGCGCCGCCTCGGCCGGGGTACGGACCTGCGGGATGCCCAAAGCCTCCAGTCCGTCGCGGATCGCCCGATCCGGCCCGTTCCAGCCGTGCAACAGAACGCGCTGACCGCTGGAAGCGACCAGTCTTGCCGCCAGCAGGAACCAGGACAGACCACGGGTGCGACCGGCAGCGTAGCAGGGCCAGTCCAGATCAGCTTGGGGCCAGTCGGCCAGCGGAGCCTGGGCGGCGCGGGCAAAGCCGGCGATTTCCTCTGCCGTCTCGCCTTTCATCCTAAGCAGCATCAAGAGCGCGCCAACCGCCTCCGGCGCGGCGCCTTCCAGCATCTGCGACATGGCCTCGGCGGCCTCTTCCTCGGTCAGGGAGCGCGAACGGCCCGGCCCCCGACCCAAGGTGCGGACATGGGCGGCGAGGCTCATTCCGCGGCCTCCCTCTGCTGGACCGAGGCCAGGAGGTCCGCCAGTTCCGGCCGGCACGAGCCGCAGTTGGTGCCCGCCTGCAAGGCCGCGCCGATGGCCTCGACGCTCAGCAGCCCGTCGGCCTCGATGGCGCTCAGGATCGTGTTCACGCCAACGCCGAAACAGGAACAGAGGATCGGCCCCGGGTCCGGCACATCGGCGGGCGACCGGCCCGAGAGCAGGCTCTGGTCCGGCTGATCCGGCAGCGTGGCCAGGTAGTCGCGCATCACCGCAATCGGCGTGGGTGACACGAACAGCGCCGCGACCAGTTGCCCGTTTTCCCGAAACGCCAGGCGCGCATTCCCCTGTCCCGGCCCGGTGACCGATGTCAGTTCGGCGGTCGGCAGATCGAAAAGCGCGCGCGCTTCGGCCTCCCAGTCCTGTGGCGTGTCCAGCCCGGCAAGCTCGGCCCGTTGGCCCGAGCCGGTGACGCTGCGCGCCCAGTAGGCGGCCCTTGGCGTCATGGGACGGGCGGAAACCGCGAAACCGTACCAGGCCGCGTTCAGCCGCGTGACATTGACCACGCTGGCCTTGCTTTCCGGCTGACCCGAGACCGGGTCGGTCACCGCCGCGACCAGCGCATCGATCCGGGCCGAAGGGGCGGTTTCCCCGGTCCAGTGCATGGGCGCAAAGACCTGCCCGGGGCGGACGGCATCGGTGATGCGGGCGCGCAGGATGGCGTTGCCCTGCGGGCTGTGGACCCGCACAAGATCAGCCGCCCCGATGCCCTTGGCAATGGCGTCAGCGGGATGGATTTCCAGGAAAGGCTCTGCCAGATGCGCCGAAAGCCGCGGCGAAAGCGCCGTGCGCGTCATCGTGTGCCACTGGTCGCGGGTGCGCCCAGTATTGAGGCGGAACGGGTAGCGCGGGGCGGTCTTCGCCACCGGCGGGCGCCATGAGACCGGGACGAGGCGGGCCTTTTGATCGGCATGGAAGAACCTGCCATCGGAAAAGAAACGCCCGCCCTCGCGCCTGGCACTGACCGGCCAGCGGGTCGGCTGCAAGCTGTCGTAGTCCTCGGCGCCCAGGGCGGCGAGGCCGGAGATGTCGAAGTCGCGGCCAAAGGCGCCGGCAATGCCCGAGAGCGCGGCGTATTCACGAAAGATCTCGGCCGGGGACTGGTAGTCGAAGGCCGCGCGCCACCCCATGCGGCGCCCGACCTCTGCGAGGATCTCCCAATCGGGACGGGCCTCGCCCGGGGCGGGCAGAACGGCGCGCTGGCGGCTGATGGTGCGGTCCGAATTGGTGACGGTGCCGTCCTTTTCCGCCCATGCGCTGGCGGGCAGAAGGACGTCGGCCAGCCGCGCGGTATCTGTCTCGGCAGTGATGTCGCTGACTACGGTGAACTCACACCCCGCGATGGCGTCGCGCACGCGGTCGGCATCTGGCATGGAAACGGCGGGATTGGTGTGGATGACCCAGAGCGCCTTGATCCGCCCCTCGCGCACCGCGTTGAACATGTCCACGGCCTTCAGCCCCGGCGCGTCGGGAACAGTGGGTGCGGACCAGAAATCACGCACGGCGGCACGGTGGTCGGCGTTTTCAAGGTCGAGGTGACAGGCCAGCATGTTCGCCAGCCCTCCGACCTCGCGCCCGCCCATCGCGTTGGGCTGACCGGTGACCGACAGCGGCCCGCAGCCGGGCTTGCCGATGCGGCCGGTGGCGAGATGACAGTTGAGGATCGCGTTCACCTTGTCCGACCCGGCGCTGGACTGGTTCACACCCTGGCTGAAAATGGTGACGACCTTTTCGGTCCCGATCCACTGGTGGCAGAAGGCAGCGATCTCGGCCTCGCTCAGCCCCGTCGCCTTGCCATTCTCCGCGCGGGCTTGCGCCAGCGCGCTGTCGAAACCCGTGGTGCTGCGCAGGAACTCCTGGTCCACGGCGCCGCGCGCGTCGATCTCTGCCAGAAGCCGGTTGAACAGGGCAACGTCCGATCCGGGCTCCAACGCGAGATGCATGTCGGCGCCATCGCAACTGGCAGTGCGGCGCGGGTCCACGACGATGATCCGCGTGCCGCGCGCCTTTTGCGCTGCGAGGACACGTTGGTACAGAACCGGATGGCACCAGGCCAGGTTCGAGCCGACAAGGACCACCATGTCCGCGGTCTCGATGTCCTCGTAGGTGCCGGGGACGGTATCCGTGCCGAAGGCGCGCTTGTGCCCCGCCACCGTCGAGGCCATGCAAAGACGAGAGTTCGTGTCGATGTTTGCCGAGCCGATGAAGCCTTTCATCAGCTTGTTGGCAACATAGTAGTCCTCGGTCAGCAATTGCCCGGAGACGTAGAAGGCGACGCTGTCCGGCCCGTGTTCGGCGATTGTGGCAGCAAAGCGTTCAGCCACCGTGCGCAGGGCGCTGTCCCAGTTGACGTCCCGCCCCCCAATCCGCGGCATCAGAAGGCGGTGCTCCATCCCCACCGTCTCGCCCAGCGCAGACCCCTTGGAGCACAGACGCCCGAAATTGGCCGGGTGGTCCGGATCGCCGCGTACGTCCAGCCCCCCGCCCGGCTGAGGGGTCAGCAACACGCCGCAACCCACCCCGCAATAGGGGCATGTGGACCGAACGGTTTTCCGCCCTGCCCCCGCCATCACGCTGCGCTCCGGTTCTGAAGTGCACTAATCTCCAGCAGGATGCGCCCTGCCTCGATCCGCACCGGGTAGACCGCGATCCGCCCCTCGTCGGCGCCCTGCGCCTCTCCGGTGTTCAGGTCAAACACCCAATTGTGCAGCGGGCAGGTGACTTTCTGTCCGTGCACGATGCCCTCGGACAATGGCCCCTGCTTGTGCGGGCAGGCGTTCGAGGCGGCAAAGACCTCGTCCTCTGCGGTGCGGAACACCGCGATGCAGCCCGCATGTGTCTTGACCAGGCGCGCACCGCGCAGGGGAACATCCGTGACGGCACCAATATCGGTCCAGGTCATTCTGCTGCCTCCAGTGTGAAATCGGCCAGCGGTTGAAAGCTCTTGGCCACGTCCGGGCGCGCGCGTTCGGCCCAGGGATCGGTCTGATAGACGCTTTGCGAAAGGTCGAAACGGGCGACCAGCGCGGCGCGCTCCTCGGGGTCAGCCAGCACGTCCTGCACCCAGTCGAGCCCCACCTTGGCAAGCCACTTGTAGGCCCGGTCGAGGTATTTTGCGTTCTCGCGGTAGAGCTGGACAAAGGCGACGGTCCATTCGATCGCCTCTTCCTCGGTTGGCACATCGACGAGGCGCTCGACCTCCTTGACGTCCATGCCGGCAGCACCGCCGACCCCAATTTGGTAGCCGGAGTCGACGCAGACGATGCCGATGTCCTTGCAGGTCGCCTCGGCGCAGTTGCGCGGACAGCCGGAAACGCCCAGCTTGACCTTGTGCGGCGTCCACGACCCCCACAGCCGCTTTTCCAGCTTGATGCCCAGCCCGGTGGAATCCTGCGTGCCAAACCGGCACCAGTCCGAGCCGACACAGGTCTTCACCGTGCGCAGCCCCTTGGTGTAGGCATGGCCCGAGACCATTCCCGCCTTGTTCAGATCGGCCCAGATCGCGGGCAGGTCTTCCTTGTGCACCCCCAGCAGGTCGATCCGCTGGCCGCCCGTCACCTTGACGGTCGCGCCGTATTTCTCTGCCGCCTGCGCGATGGCGACAAGTTCCTGCGGCGTGGTCATGCCACCCCACATGCGCGGCATCACCGAATAGGTGCCGTCCTTCTGGATATTGGCGTGGTTGCGCTCATTCACGAAGCGGCTTTGCGGATCGTCGGTGTAATCCAGCGGCCAATCCGCCAGCAGGTAAAAGTTCACCGCCGGGCGGCAGGTGTGGCAGCCGTTGACCGTCTTCCAGCCCAGTTCCTGCCAGACCGCCTCCTGGCTCTTCAGCTCCTGGCTCTTGATCAGCCGGCGGACATCCTCGTGGGACAGGTCGGTGCAGCCGCAGACGGGCTGGGCCGAAGGCATCTCGAACCCGTCGCCCAGTGTCACCTGCAACAGCTGTTCGACCAGCCCGGTGCAGGTCCCGCAAGAGGCGCTGGCCTTGGTTGTGGCCTTGACTGCGCCAAGGTCTGTCGCGCCGCCCTCGATGGCCTGGACGATCTGCCCCTTGCAAATGCCGTTGCACCCGCAGATCTCTGCCTCAGGCGGCAAGGCTGCAACGGCTGAGAGAGGGTCCGATTGACCGCCTCCCTGGTAGGCGGGACCAAATATAAGCGTCTCGCGCATGTCCGAGATGTCGGTGCCGTCCTTGATCAGGCCGAAGAACCAGTTGCTGTCGGCTGTGTCGCCGTACATCACCGCCCCGACCAGCCTGTCGCCCTCGATCACGAGGCGTTTGTAGACGCCGCGCGACGGGTCGCGGAAGACCACATCTTCGCGCCCCTCGCCTTCGGCGAAATCGCCGGCGCTGAACAGATCACAGCCGGTGACCTTCAACTTTGTCGAGAGTTCCTTGGGGACGAAAGACGCCTCTTCCCCGGTCAGCGTCGCGGCGACGACCTTGGCCTGGTCGTAAAGTGGCGCGACAAGGCCAAAGAGTTGCCCGTCGAGTTCGACACATTCGCCCACGGCCAGCACGTCCGGGTCCGAGGTCATCATCTGCGCATTGACCTCGATCCCGCGCGCCACGTCCAGGTGGGCGTCGTTGGCGAGCCGGGTTTCCGGACGGATGCCCACCGCCATGACCACCAGATCGGCGTCCAGAACGGTGCCGTCCTCCAGCAGCACCGCCTCGACGCGATCCTCGCCCAGGATGGCCTTGGTCGCCGCCTTGGTCATCACGGCGATGCCGCGCTTTTCCAGATCCTTCTTCAGCAGGTAGCCCGCCGCCTCGTCCAGTTGGCGTTCCATCAGGTGACCCATCAGGTGCAGGACGGTCACATCCATGCCGCGCAGGGCCAGCCCCGCCGCCGCCTCCAGCCCCAGAAGGCCGCCGCCGATCACCACGGCCTTGCCGCCCCTGGCCGAGGCCTCGACCATCGCGTTGGTGTCGTCCAGATCGCGATAGGCAATCACACCGGGCAGATCCTTGCCGGGCACGGGAATGATGAACGGCGCCGACCCGGTGGCAATCAGCAGCTTGTCATAAGAGACTTCGCCGTTCTCACCGGTGACTGTCCGGCTGTCGCGGTCGATGCCCACCACATGCTCGCCAAAGCGGCAGGTGATCTCGTTCTGCGCATACCAGTCATCGTCATGAGTGACGATTTCCTCGTAGGTCTTTTCACCCGACAGGACAGGAGAAAGCATGATGCGGTTGTAGTTGCCACGCGGTTCGGCGTTGAACAGCGTGATGTCATATTGGTCGGGTGCGCGTTCGCGCAGGTGCTCCAGCACCCGGCCAGAGGCCATGCCGGCGCCGATAACGACTAATTTCTGTTTCATGGGGATTACTCCGCCGCGATGGCCCGCGGCGCATCGGCCTTGGGCTTGGGTTTGGCGCCGTGCTCGTATTCCTCGAGGAAATCGAGCACCTGGGCGCGGTAATCGTAGTAGTCGGGATGTTCCAGCAGGGCCTTGCGGGTGCGCGGGCGCGGCAGGTCGACGTCAACGATCTTGCCGATGGTGGCCTGCGGCCCGTTGGTCATCATCACCACGCGGTCTGCCAGCAGGATCGCCTCGTCGACGTCATGGGTGACGCAGATCGCGGTGACCTTGGTCCGGTCCCAGACCTCCATCAGGACTTCCTGCAATTCCCAGCGCGTCAGGCTGTCGAGCATTCCGAAAGGCTCATCCAGCAGCAACAGCTTGGGCGAGAGCGCAAAAGCCCGCGCGATGCCAACCCGTTGCTTCATGCCGTTCGACATTTCGCTGGCGGGCTTGTCCATCGCATTGCCCAGCCCGACGCGTTCAAGATAGTATTCCACCACATCCTGACGCTCGGCCCGGCTGGCCTTGGGATAGACCTTGTCCACGCCCACGGCGCAGTTCTCGCGCGCCGTCAGCCAGGGAAACAGCGAGGGCGACTGGAACACCACGGCCCGTTCCGGATCGGCGCCCTCGACGTGGCGGCCATCCAGCTTGATCGCGCCCTTGGAAATTTCATTCAGTCCGGCGGCCATGGTCAACACCGTGGATTTGCCGCAGCCCGAATGGCCGATCAGCGAGATGAATTCGCCCCGATCCATCTTGAGGTTGAAGTCCTCGACCACGGTCAGCGGTCCCTTGGGTGTTGCGTAGACCTTGTGCAGCTGGCTGAAATCCAGAAAGCGTTCGTCGATCAGCCCCTGCTGGGCATCCTTGACCGCCTGCGGAACACCGTGGATCGGCGTCACCTCGGGCAGCACGCGCGTCCCCTCGGGCTTGGCCTCGATCCCCACCTCCATCAGGTATTGCGTGACCTGCGCCCGCAGCGCCTTGAACCGCTCGTCGTGGTTCATGGCCGACCGGTCGCGCGGGCGGGCAATGTCGACCTTGAACTCATCGCTCAGCGTGCCGTCGGGATTCAGCGCGATGATGCGATCGGCCAGCAGGATCGCCTCGTCCACGTCGTTGGTGATCAGCACGCAGGTCTTCTTGTCCGCCTCCCAGATCTTCTCGATCTCCTCGGCGAGGTTGGCACGGGTCAGCGCGTCCAACGCCGACAGGGGTTCATCCAGCAGCAGCACCTCGGGCGACATGGCCAGGGCCCGGGCGACGTTCACCCGCTGGCGCATCCCGCCCGACAGTTCCGCCGGGCGGCGCGTGGCGGCATGGCTGAGACCCACCATCTGGACGTAATGGGCGACCTTGGCGGCCTTTTCGGCGCGCGGCATCCCCGGGAACACCGTATCCACCGCCAGCCGCACGTTGCCTTCGACCGTCAGCCAGGGCATCAGCGAATAGTTCTGGAAGATCACGCCGCGTTCCCGGCCCGGTTCGGTGATCGGCTTGCCCTGGTAGGTCACGCTGCCGGCGGTGGGCATTTCCAGGCCCGCCATCAGGTTGATGAGGGTCGTCTTGCCGGTGCCGGAAAAACCGAGGATCACCAAGAACTCGCCTTCCTGCACCTTGAGGTCGATGTCCTTGAGGACCGGCGTGGCATGGGTGCCCTCGCCGAAACTCTTGGAGACGTTGTTGAAATCGATGACTGCCATGTCGTTCACCGCTGGTTCGAGAAGGTGAAGAGCGACTGCAGGGCGTACATCACGCGATCCAGCAGGAAGCCGATGATCCCGATGGTAAAGACGGCCACCATGATCTTGGCCAGCGACTGGCTGGAACCGTTCTGGAATTCATCCCAGACGAACTTGCCCAGACCCGGGTTCTGCGCCAGCATCTCGGCGGCGATCAGCACCATCCAGCCGACACCGAGGCTCAGCCGCAAGCCGGTGAAGATCAACGGCAGCGCCGAAGGCAGGACCAGCTTGGTGATCTTGGTCCAGGTGTTCATCTTCAGCACCTTCGAGACGTTCACCAGGTCCTTGTCGATCGAGGCCACGCCCAGCGCGGTGTTGATGATCGTCGGCCAGATCGAGCAGAGCGTGACCGTGATGGCCGAGATCAGGAAAGACTTGGCGAAGAGCCCGTCGTTGGTGGCGTAGACCGCCGAAACGATCATCGTGACAATGGGCAACCATGCCAGCGGCGAAACCGGCTTGAAGATCTGGATCAACGGGTTCAGCGCGGCATTGGCCGTGGGCGACAACCCGGCCATGATGCCCAGCGGGATGGCGATGACCGTGCCGATGAAGAAGCCGAAGAAGACGGTCTTGATCGAGGTCCAGATCTGTTCGTAGTAACTGGGCGCGCCGGTATAGGCGATGTCCTTGACCCGTTCGGGTTGACCGGCATCGATGAACTTCTGGTTGCGCTTGGCGACCATTGCCTCGAACTTTTCGCGCTTGGCGGCCTTGGCCTCGGCGTCGGCGTGCAGGTTCACCGCCTCTTCCCAGACGGCGGCCGGGCCGGGCACGGCGCCCAGGCTGGTCTGCACCTGCGGTGCAAGCGTGCTCCAGAGCAGCAGGAAACCGGCAATGGCCAGGAGCGGCACACCAAGAAGGCGCCAAAGATCCTTCATCTGGGCCTTGGGATTGTCGCCTGCAGCAGCCTTGATCGCAGGAGTGAGCCAGCTCAAACCCAGGACCTGGAACCACTTGTCGGCGGCGTTGATACGGGTGAAGAGGCGTGCGCGGCGGGCCTCGCGGGCGGCGCTGTCGGAAAAATTCGGGTCGACTGTGGTCATGTCATGCGGTCCTCGTTCAGAGGGAGTGGAGGCCCCGGGTCACGGCCCGGGACGCGCGATGCAGGGAGTGAACCGCGCCCCGGACAGGATCCGGGGCCTCGGCGTTCGGGTCGGGCTCAGCCCTTGACCTCGGTGCCGACGACGGTCTGGTCGGCCTTCAGGCCGATGGGCAGGCTGTCGAGGTAGGCATTGGGCGTGCGGCCGTCGTAGGGAATGCCGTCGATGATGTCGGTGGCCGGTGTCGGCGCCTTGTAGCCATCGCTGTCCCAGGGAAAGTCGGCCTCGTTCGCCAGGCCCTCGTCGACCAGAATGCGCGCGGCTTCCAGGTAGATGTCCGGGCGATAGACCGACCGCGCGACCTCGTCGTACCAGCTGTCGGGCTTGGCCTCGGCGATCTGACCCCAGCGGCGCATCTGCGTCAGGTACCAGACGGCATCCGAGTAGAAGGGATAGGTGGCGTTGTAGCGGAAGAAGACGTTGAAGTCGGGCACGTCACGCTTGTCACCCTTTTCATATTCAAAGGTGCCGGTCATCGAGGCGGCGATAACGTCGTAATCGGCGCCAACGTATTCGGGCCGCGACAGGATCTCGACCGCATCGGGACGGTTGGCATTGTCGTTTTCGTCCAGCCACATGGCGGCGCGGATCAACGCCTTGGTCACGGCCAGCGTGGTGTTGGGGTATTCCTCGGCGAACTCAGCGGTGATGCCAAAGACCTTTTCGGGGTTGTTCTTCCACAGCTCGTAGTCGGTGATGACCGGCACGCCGATCCCCTTGAACACCGCCTGCTGGTTCCAGGGCTCTCCGACGCAGTAGCCATAGATGGTGCCGGCCTCCAGCGTGGCGGGCATCTGCGGCGGCGGCGTCACCGACAGCAGCACGTCGGCGCCGATCTGGCCGGTGATATTCTCGGGCGAGTAGTAGCCAGGGTGCAGACCACCGGCGGCCAGCCAGTAGCGCAGTTCGTAGTTGTGGGTGGACACCGGAAAGACCATGCCCATGTTGAAGGGCTTGCCCTCGGACTTGTACTTTTCAACCACCGGGGCCAGCGCCTCGGCCGAGATCGGATGCACCGGTTTGCCGTCCTCGTGCGGGATGTTCGGCTTCATCTCGGCCCAGATCTCGTTCGAGACGGTGATGCCGTTGCCGTTGAGGTCCATCGAGAATGGGGTGACGATATGCGCCTCCGTGCCGAACCCGATGGTGGCCGCCAGCGGCTGGCCCGCCAGCATGTGCGCGCCGTCCAGTTGCCCGCCGATCACGCCGTCCAGCAGAACCTTCCAGTTGGCCTGCGCTTCGAGCGTCACAAACAGGCCCTCGTCAAGGAAGTACCCCTGCTCATAGGCCACGGCGAGCGGGGCCATGTCGGTCAGCTTGATGAAGCCGAAGGTCAGTTCGTCCTTTTCAAGCTCCAGCATCTGCGCCAGCGCGGGGCTGACAAGGGCGGTGGTGGCCGCGAGGCCAAGGAGGAAAGACTTCATGAGGTCGGTTCCTTTTTCAGGGGCCCGGGTCCTTCACGAAACGCCGGGCAAGACAAAAAGCCGCAAACACGCTTTGTCCGGTGGCAGACAAAGAGTGAGCGGCGTTGCTCGGGTGATCCCGGTCCATGGGAGGTATTTCGTGCGACGTACGCCATTGCACGTCGATGGGAGTACCCTGCGTCAGGCACACCGGGTGCGGCAACGGTTTTCTGCTGCACTGCGGCGCGAGATCCGGAAACCACCCGGAACGGCACGGCCAACTGCCGCAAAAATGTGCATCAGAAGCGGTCGGGATCAAAAACGCGCCCGTCGAAAAACGCATCCGGCGGCAGCATCAGCCCCCCTTTCCGCGATGCGACGGCGGTTTCTTCGCGAATCGCGCCCTCGAGTTTCTCGGACGCGCCGGGCAGATCGGCCCCCGTGGTCGACATCTGCATACGGTAGATATCGCTGCGAAAAACCTCCGCCGCCCGGCTGCGTGCCCGGTCTTCGTCCAGGCCCAGACGCGCGGCCAGCCGATGCGCGATCCACTTGGCCTGGCTGCGCCAGGGAAAGTTCGCGGCGCCCTCGTGAAAGGCGACAAAGCCATCGACCAGGCGCTGTTCGGCATGGCCCGATATCGTCAGGCGCCCGGTCAGGGCGCGGTCGACCACCTCGGACGGCAGATCGAGATAAGGCTTCTGTGCGAGGATCTCGGCCGCCGAGGTGCGGTGCCCCGGCGCATCCAGCCAGCGCCCCGCCCGCCAGACCGCGCGCATCAGCTTGCCCAGCAGGTGGGGTTCGGTCTCGGCCCAGTCCGTGCGTACGGCCAGCACCTTTTCGGGTGCGAAAGACCAGACCGCCTTGCCGGGCAGCAAAAGCGCCCCGGCCCCGGCCTCGACCGCAGCCGACCCCCAGGGTTCGCCCACGCAAAAGGCATCCACGTCCCCCTCGGCCAGGGCGCGCACCATCAGAGGCGGCGGCACCGTGCGCACTTCGAAGCCCGATTGCGCGAGGTCGGAAGACTCCAGCCAGTAGTGCAGAAGTTCCACATGCATGGAGAACGGGAACGGCACGCCGAAGACCAGCGGCCGTTCCGCAACGGCGGCCAGAGCGCGGGCCGCACCCGCCGCGTCGTGAAAATCGAACCCGTATCCCGTGGCCCGCAACCGGTGCTCCAGCGTGCGGCTGACACCGATCACGTTGCCGTTGACCGACAGGACAGAGACCGCCGACACCGGTTGTGTCACCCCGCCCAGCCCCAGCGCCATGGCCACCGGCACCGGCGACAGCAACTGCGCCGCATCCACGCGGCCAAAGGCCAGCATGTCGCGCACCGAGGACCACGAGGGCGCTGCAATCAGATCCAGCGCAATCCCCTCTTCGCGGGCAAAACCCATCTCTTCGGCCACGATCAGAGGCGCGGCATCCACCAACGGGACAAATGCCGTGGGCAGCCTGACCATCTTCATGACAAGAGCCCCGATGCCGTGACCAGCGCCTCGGCCACCTCGGCCACGCGGCGCCCCTGGTCCATCGCGGCCTTGCGCAACAACGCGTAGGCCTCTTCCTCTTCGATGCCGCGGGCCTTCATCAGCAGGCCTTTTGCGCGGTCGATGACCTTGCGTTCCTCGAGCGCGCGGCGCGTTTCGGCCAGTTCCCGGCGCATCTGGCGCATCATTTGGAACCGCGCGATGGCCGCATCCAGCACGGGTTTGAGCCGGTCCGGCTGCATCCCGTCGACGACATAGGCCGACAGGCCCGCCTCCACCGCCTCGCGCGCAAGACCGCTGGCCGCGCCCGAGACGAACATCGCGACGGGACGTTCCAACGGACCGGAGGCCAGCGAGAGTTCCTCAAGCATGTCACGGGTGGGATTGTCGATGTCGATCAGCACGACATCGGGCGCCAGCGCCCCGATCCGCCGCGCCAGGCTGGAGGCATTGCCTATGACATGCACGTCATAAGGGCCCGAGGCGCGCAGCGCATCGACGATCGAGATCGCGCGCTCGCGATCCTCCTCGACGACGACGATGGTGATCCGATCCGGCATGGCGTCTTTTCACCACTGGCGCTGCGCACGGCAAGCGCAGGCGGCCCCGGATGCCTGCCGCCCCGGCACATCGCCCAATATTTGGGCAAAAATGGGCATTCACCCGGCAAGAATGAAGGGGCGGCGCAC
>NZ_JASHJL010000051.1 GCF_030733205.1 Mameliella sp. MMSF_3455 | reverse complement strand
CCCACGGGTAAGACCGCCCAGGCCAAGGCCAGGCCGCGCAAGCCCAAGACCACCTTCCAGGTCGCGCTGCCAGAGGGGATCGCGCGCTGCAACGCCTCGCAGGGCCGGCTGGAGCTGCGCGACGACCGCGATTTCTCGGCCATCGACCGGCGCAACCTGGAACGCGCGGTGGCCGCGTTCTACGCCGCGCTGGACGAGGATTGACGGGGCAGGGGCCTTACCCACGGGTAAGGTCCCCTTGCCGGCTTGCCGGGTAAGACCCCTGAAAACCCTTTCCTGACAAGCATTTGCCAAGAAAGCCCGCGCGGCGCGTGGACGCCCCCGCGGGCGGGGCTAACTCCACCCAAAAGGAGTTCCCCCTTGGTCCGCCTGATCCTTGCCGCCCTTCTGGCCATGACCTGCGCCGCCGCCGCCGACGATCGCGCCGCCTACCTGGCGCTGGCGGAAAAGGGCTGGCTGTATGAATTGCGCGACCGCCGGATGCGCCGGGACATCCCGGTGCATATCAACGGGCGCGACCTGGCGGGGGCGGCGCTCTGCATCGTGGGCGACCCGCCGTCAGAGGACACGCGCGCGGTGATCGCCGCCTTTGGCAACCTTGCCGCGCAGGTGCATGGCAAGGGCCTGCCCAGCCGCTATGCCGGGCCATCGGCGCGCGCCTGCGGCACCGGGCGCACCGTGGTCCTGCGGCTCTATTCCGGCGATCCGCCCGACGCCGCGCTGACCCGCGACATCGCCCGCCTGAACGAGGTCTACGCCCTGGGCCTGCCCGGCGGCCGGCACTACCCGGTGCTGTCGCCCGGCATGGCGCAGACCTTTTTCGGGCGGCGCGGGACGGGCACGCATATCATGGTGCAGCAAGAGGGATACCGCCCGGCGGATGCGCTGGCGCGGGCCTTTTACCGTTCGATCCTGATCGAGGAACTGTTCCAGGCCTTCACCTTTGGCATGGACGTGCTGCAATTCGACCGGCAGGGCGGTTTCCTGTCCAAGCTGCAGGAGGTGCCGACCGACCTGTCGCGCCTGCGCTGGGGCTCGCCGGAGTTCATGCGCGCCCTGCTGCAGTCCAACCCGCGCGGGCTGTGCGCCTTTGACCTGTTCATGATGCACGCCGTGGCCCGCGCGCCGGTCGAGCAGACCAACGAGGCGGGGTTTCTCGACTATATCGACCGCGCCTTTGACGACCTCGCGCAGCGCGCGCGGGTCAGCATGGCGGACCCGGCGAACGCGCCGCTCTTGGCGCCGGAGTGCGGTCCCGGACCCGGCTGAGGCCCGCGCCAAGGCCGATACCATCGGCTGAATTGCCAGACTCCCCCCTCGTGCCTCACGCTGTGAAGGATGCGGCATTTTCATGCCGTCATCATTGGGAGGAACGGAAATGGCACTTCTCGACAAGCTCTTTGGGGGCGGAGACAGCGCGGACACGGACCCGCCAGCCCCGAAATACACCCATGTGAAAATCCACCCCCAGGTGGACAACGGCATCCCGCCGACGGCGCCGGGTTTCTCGGGCGGGACGCTGACCTGCAAGTGTTCCAGCAACCCGGTCAAGGTCGAGGTCGGGGCCCAGACCGCGCATAACCACGTCTGCGGCTGCACCAAGTGCTGGAAGCCGGACGGCGCGATCTTCAGCCAGGTCGCGGTGGTCGGGCGTGACCACGTCAAGGTGACGGAGAACGCCGACAAGCTGGACATCATCGACACCGAGGCGGCGATCCAGCGCCACGCCTGCCGCGACTGCGGCGTGCACATGTATGGCCGGGTCGAGAACACCGGCCACCCGTTCCACGGGCTGGATTTCGTGCACACGGAACTGTCGGACAAGACCGGCTGGGCGGCGCCGGAATTCGCCGCCTTCGTCTCGTCGATCATCGAATCGGGGGTTCCGCCCGACCGCATGGACGAGATCCGCGGCCGGCTGACGGAACTGGGGCTGCCGCCCTACGACTGCCTGTCGCCGGCCCTGATGGACGTGATCGCCACCCATGTCGCCAAGCAGAAAGGCGCCCTGGCCTGAGCCCTCTCGGCCGGGCGGCGGCGCGGTGCCCCGGCGGGGCATCGCGCAAAGCCGTCAGCGTCACGGAAAAAATGGACAAGGGGCGATCTTCGGGTATCTTCGGAACCTGGGAGGAAAGGCAAATGTATCAAGACACGGGCGCCGTGCCGGATGGATGTTTCTCATCCGTTCTCATTGTTGACGACCACCCGCTATACAGTGACGCGCTGGCCGCCGCGCTTGGCATCGTCTTTGCGGATTGCGCCGTGCAGAAGGCCGGCACGCTGAAAGAGGCGATGGCCCTGCTGAAAGGCGGGCTGGAACCGGACCTGGTGATGTTCGACCTGAAACTGCCGGACGTGACCGGGATTTCCGGCTTTCTGGAGCTGCGCGACCGCATGGCCAGCACGCCGATCCTGGTGATTTCCTCGCTGGCCTCGGTGGAACTGGTGCGCACGCTGATGCGCGAGGGGGCGGCGGGCTTTCTGCCCAAGGACGCCTCGGCCAAGGTGCTGGCCTCGGTGCTGACGGAAATCGCCTCGGGGCGGAAATATTTCCCCAAGGACATCCTGCAATCGGCGCCGCAGCCCAGCGATCCCGGCGATGCCGCCGAGATGAACCCCCGCTTTGCCGAGCTGACGCCGCAGCAGAAACGCATCATGAAGCTGATCTGCGCCGGCAAGCCGAACAAGCAGATCGCCTATGAACTGTCGCTGGCAGAGGCCACGGTCAAGGCGCATATCACCGCGCTCTTGCGCCGGCTGGGGGTGCAGAACCGCACCCAGGCCGCCGTCATGATGGAAAACGCGATGTCCGGTGCCGCGGGGCTGGACCCGGAGGCGCAGGCGTTCCTGAGCCGGTAGGATGCGGGACGACGACATCTCTCCGGCCCATGTGCGGGTCGGCGTCTCGACGCAGGCGGACACGGCCGCCGCCGTGCGCGAGGCATCGGCCTGTATCGACCCGCGCGACACCTGTTTCGTGCTGGCGCTGATGCCGCAGAGTTTCGACCGCGAGGTGATGGCGCAGGAACTGACCCGCCGCATGGGGGGCGTGCCGGTCTTTGGCTGCACCACCGCCGGGCAGATTACCGCGCGCGGCTATGAAACCGGCGCGTTGCAGCTGATCGCCTTTCCGCGCGAACATTTCCGCTGTGCCTCGCTGCTGATCGAACCGCTGAAGCCGATCTCGATCACCGAGATCGCGGCGCAGGCGAAACGCCACGCGGTGCGGTTCCAGCGCACCGCCGGCTGGAACCGGCTGGCGCTGATCCTGTCGGACGGCTTGTCGAAACAGGAAGACCTGCTGATCTCGACGCTGGAAACGGTGCTGGACGACCTGCCGGTCTTCGGCGGCTCGGCCGGGGACGGGCTGTCCTTCGGGGAAACCTACATCCTGCACAACGGGCAGTTCCGCAGCAACGTGGCGCTGCTGATGCTGCTGGAAACCGACCTGCAGTTCCAGGGCATCGGCTTCGACCATTTCCTGCCCACGGAGACGCAACTGGTGATCACCGATGCCGACCCCGAGGAACGGCTGGTGAACGAGATCAACGGCGCCCCGGCGGCGCAGGAATATGCCCGGCTGGTGGGCTGCGGGGTCGCGGACCTGTCGCCGCAGATCTTTGCCGAGAACCCGATCCTGGTGCGCTACAACCAGAATTACTACGTCCGCGCCATCAGCAGCGTGAAGGACGGGCAGGCGCTGTCCTTTCTGGCCGCCATCGACGACGGGGTGGTGCTGACCCTGGGCAAGGGCACCGAGATCATCAAGACGCTGGAGGCGGGGCTGAGCGTCTCGGGCCCCGGCGGGCTGACGCCGGATTTCATCCTTGGCTTCGACTGCGTGCTGCGCAAGCTGGAGATCGAGCAGAAACAGCTGGGCGCCGATGCCTCGGCGCTGTTCCGGGCGCACAGGGTGCTGGGCTTCAACACCTATGGCGAACAGCATTGCGGGGTGCACATGAACCAGACCTTTGTCGGCGTCGCCTTCTTCGACCCGGCGGGCAGGGCGCTGGGATGAGCCTGGTCGACGAAAACGCCCCGCCCGAGGAACAGATCGCCCGGCAGGCCAAGATCATCGACGCGCTGATGCGCCGCGCCAACCGCAGCAACGATGTCGGCGTTTCGGCCTACAGCGCCTTTCAGTCGGCCATCGAGCTGCAGGCGCAGGTGGCGGCCAAGACCCGCGACCTGGAACGCGCCGCGACAGAGCTGGAAAGCGTCCGCTACGACCGCGAGCGCGCCCGCCGCACGCTGGAGGATGCGCTGTCGGCGATGGGCGAGGGGTTCGCCCTGTTCACCGGCGGGCGGCTGGACATCTGCAACGTGCTGTTCCGCACCTTCCTGCCCGACGTGGCCTTTCGCGTGCGCAAGGGGCTGCGGCTGGAAGACTATCTTGATTACATGATGCAAAGCCGCGCGCTGGTCTCGACCGACCGCGGCATCAACCGCATTTTCGCCCCCGAGGACCGCGCCGGCGCCTCTGTCCGCTCGGCGGTGATCGAGCTGCGCGGCGACCGCTGGTACCAGCTCAGCCAACAGCGCACGGCCTCGTCGAACGTGGTGCTTCTGCTGACGGAAATCACCTCGATCGTGCGGCAGAACCGATCCGAGAAGGAACACCTGATCGACCGGCAGGCGGCCTATATCCAGGCCGCCTTCGAGGACATGACATCCGGCGTCTGCACCTTTTCCTCCTCGGGCGAGGTGATGATGTACAACCGGCAGTTCCGGCAATTGCTGGGCCTGCCCTTTACCCTGTTGCAAAAGGGCACGACCCTCAGCCGGCTGCTGGATTTCATGCGCAATCACGCGCTGGTGGCCGAGGATGCCGACCTGCGGGTCGAGGCCTGGCGGCGGCACCTGCAACAGGAAGGCTGGCTGCGCAAGCGCATCCGCCACGGCACCGACCGGGTGCTGGAATTGCAGGTCAACCGGCTTCCGGATGACGGGTTCCTCGTGGAACTGACCGACGTGACGCTGGAAAGCCGCGCCACCGAGATCCTGGAAAACCGGGTGCAGGAACGCACCGCCGAACTGACAGAGGCCAACCGCCGCCTGACCGAACAATACGAGGAAAAGGCCCGGGTGGAGGAGGAATTGCGCCTGGCCAAGGAACGGGCCGAGGCGGCGGTCTCGTCCAAGACGCGGTTCCTGGCGGCGGCCAGCCATGACCTCTTGCAGCCGGTGAACGCGGCCAAGCTGTTGCTGGCGACGCTCAAGGAACGCACGCGAGGCACGGAATTCGCGGCCACGGTGGAACGGCTGTACGGGGCCTTCGGCTCCACCGAGCAACTGCTGCATTCGCTGCTGGACATCTCGCGCCTCGAAAGCGCCGATCCCAGCGCCGTCACCCCCAGCGAGATTTCCCTGGGCGTGCTGATGCAGGGCATCTACGAGGACCAGACCGCGCTGGCCGAACAGAAGAACGTGCGCCTGTCGGTGGTGCCCTCGGACGTGCTGGTCTGTTCCGATCCGGTCTACCTGCTGCGGTCGATCCAGAACCTTGTCGTCAACGCGATCCAGTACACCGAACCGGGGGGCAGGGTGCTGGTGGGCTGCCGCCGCCGCGGCAACAAGGTGGTGTTGCAGGTCTGGGATACCGGCATCGGCATCGGGCTGAAGGATCAGAAACGCATCTTCGAGGAATTCGCCCGGGCGGAAAACGTCTCGCTCGCCTCGGGCGTGGGGCTGGGCCTGTCGGTGGTGGACCGGGCCTGCAAACTGTTGGGCCATCGGCTGTGGGTGCGGTCGAAACCCGGGGTCGGCTCGCTGTTCTGCATCGAGCTGGACCGGGTGCCGGGCCGCCGTGTCCCGGCCGAGGCGCAGGCAGTGGCGCCGGCGGACACCGACCTGGAGCTGGAGCGCATCATCCTGGTGATCGAGAACGACCCGGACGTGCTGTTTGCCATGACCCAGAAACTGGAACACTGGGGCGCCAGCGTGCTGGCCGCGCCCTCGACCGCAGAGGCCCTGATGCATGTGCGGGACATGGGGCTGGCGCCGGACATCGTTCTGGCGGATTACCAGCTGGACGGCGACGACACCGGCGTGCGCGCCATCACCGAGATCCGGCGCGAAACCGGGGTGCATGTGCCCGCCATCGTGATCACCGCCGACCGGCGCGAAAAGATCCGGCGGCAGGGGGCAGAGCTGGGCTTTACCGTGATGCACAAGCCGGTGCAGCTGTCCAAGCTGCGGCCGCTGATCGAATGGAAGATCCGCTGGCAATCGCCGGGCCCGGTGCTGGAGGGCGGGGCGCAGGACCCGGATCAGGACCATGATCAGCCCCGGGAACAGGCACAGGAACAGGCCCATGAACGGGCACAGACAAAAGTCGGCCATGACAGCGAGACGCAGGGGAATACTCTGGGCGCAGGGAGGCACATCACATGAAACTTCTATCCGCGATCTGCATTGCCGCGGCCCTTGCCACCGCGCCGGTGCAGGCCACGCCGGTGGAGCCGGGCGAACACTATGACCTGTTGTTCCGCAAGGGCACGCTGGACGGGATCGGCGCCGAGGCGACGCTGATCTATTCGCGCGCCGTCACCAACGCGCTGTCGCCCGAGGCGGCAGAGCGCGACAGCGGCGACATCGCCCTGACGCTGGGCGCCACGGACGATCCGCTGGCCCGGCTGGAATTCCGCAAGAATGACAGGCACCGCGGGCTGGGCCGTTTCCCGGCCAGCGTCGGCAACCCGATGATCATGTATTTCTACGAAAGCGTGATCCGCGACATGGCCGAGGCGGCGGGCGGCAGCCCCTATTACATCCGCAACCGCGTCAAGGAGGCGCTGGTTGCCCCGACCGAGGTCGAAGAGGGCGAAGCCACCTTCGACGGCCGCAGCGTGCCGGTGCGCATCGTGCGGCTGCATCCCTTTGCCGAGGATCCGAACAGGGCGCGGATGAAGGGCTTTGGCGAGCTGGAGATGCGCGTCGTCATGTCCGAAGAGGTGCCGGGCTGGTATCTGTCGCTGACCGCCGAGACCTCCGGACCCGAGACGGCCACGGTGTATCGCTCCGAAGTGCGGTTTGAAGGGGTGGAGGAATGAGGGCGCTGGCGCTGATCCTGACCCTGTTGCCGGGCGCGGTGCTGGCGCAAAGCGCGGCGCAGCGGCTGAACGACTATCCCACCGTGGCGCGGGCGGATTACATCTTTGCCTGCATGGCGGTGAACGGGCAGACCCGCGTCGCGCTGGAAAAATGCGCCTGCTCGATCGACGAGATCGCCTCGATCCTGCCGTTCGAGGCCTACGAGCGGGCGGAAACCGTGCTGTCGATGCGCCGCGTGGGCGGCGAACGCATGGCGGTCTTCAACAGCTCTGTCGCGGCGGCGCATATCGTCGACGACATGCGCCGCGCCCAGGTCGAGGCGGAACTGGTCTGTTTCTGAGCAGGGCAGGGGGCGCGTCTGCGACGCGCGGCTTTCGCCCAATCCTGCGTTCCGGGTGTCAGCCCTCGGCCAGTTTCGGCAGCTCGCGGGCAAAGGTGTTGCCCTCGGTGTCGGTGGCGATGACCTTCAGCGTCGGCGCGCCGTTCTCGGTATAGGCAAAGCGGAACACCGGGTCCTCGGAGACGGAAATCCCGCCGTCGAGGCTGAACAGCATCTCGTCGCCCTGCCAGACCTCGAGGTGGTCGATGAAATGCGCCGAGATGAACAGCTGCGTGACCTGGTCGCGCTGCAGGCCGGAATACATCGGGTGCCGGATCATGATTTCCGCCGTGCGCCGCGGGGTCGAGACCCGCGCCCCGCTGTCGGCCATGTCCAGCCGCATCTGGCCCATCGCCGCCATTGCCTGCGCCGCGTCGCCCCCGGCCGGCGCCGAACAGCCGCCCGAGGCCTTGACGAAGCGCCCGGCCATGTAGAGGCCCTGCGGCGTCTCGCCGATCACCCGGACGTTGGAATACTGGTTCACCCGCAGGTTCAGCGCAAAGTCCAGCGGCAGCATCGCCGGTGAGAATTCCAGCCGCGCCGCGACGGGGGCCGGGTTCTCGTCGATGACGATGGTGGCGGCGCTGATCGGGACGGAGGCGTCGGTCTGGGTGATCTCCAGCGGCACCATGGCCGCGTCCGTGGCGCGATAGGGCGCCTCGACCGCGAAGGGGGCAGGGGCCTGTGACACCGGGCGGTCGCCCAGCACGTCGAGTTTCATGTCCTGCCAGGTGGGACTGTCGGTCAGCGGATTGTCCTGCGCCGGGGCAGGGGACGACAGCAGCGCGATACAGGCGGCCGCAAGGATGGCATGTCTCATGGTGATGGTTCCTCCCGCGTGCAGTCTGCCACAGCGGGGCCGGTCTGCGAACTCAGCGGAAAGTCTGCCCCGGTCACTTTTGCGCGCGCGGGCAGGGGGTCAGGGGGCGTCGTCCCCCAGCGCGGCCAGCCGGCGGGGCAGGTCGGCGCGGACATGCAGCACGTCGACGATGGTGATGCGTTCGGGCGCGTCGATGAAGACGATGAAATGCTGGCCGACGCGGGCAAAGCGCAGATCCTCGGGCAGGGCGGGGTCGATCAGGCGGCGGCAGGGCCGCGACGGGGCGCGGCCCCCGGCCAGCGCGGTGCAGCCGTCGATCAGCTCTTGCCCGTAGAGGCGGGCCTGGTGGGGGCCGAAGGTGTCGGCCGTCCAGCGGGCGATGTCCTGCAGGGCGGTTTCCGCCTGCCGGGTGAGGACAAAGGGGCGCAAGCGGGGTCAGAGACCGAAGGCGCGGCGCAGGACCTCTTCGCCCGTGCCCTCGGCCAGGTCGCCGTTGCGGGCCTGTTCGACGCCACGCATCAGCCGGGCGCGCATGTCCTGCAGCTCGATTTCCTCGCGTTCCAGCAGGCGCAGCCCGGCGCGCAGCGCCTCGGAAGCGTTCTGGTAGCGCCCCGAGGCGACGAGATCGTCGATGAAGCGCGATTGCGGATCGGTCAGCACAACGTTGCGGGTGGCCATGTCAGGCTCCTGTGACTTGGTATTGGCAATATATGCCAATTGGCGCCGCATGTCCAAAGGGCCTGTTCCGGGGGGCGGGCGGTCAGCCGTCCTCGCGGATCTGGGCCTGCAACAGGCGGGCAACGGCATAGAGCCGCTTTTCCAGCAGGGTCGGGGTTTCACAGAGGTAGGTGATGGATTGCTGGCGGTCGGTATAGATCGTCTGGTTCCAGTCGATCTGTTCCTCCAGCGCGTCGACCCGGTCGAAATCCGGATCCTCGGCGGCCAGCAGGCGGTCCATCTCGCCGCGGTCCGAATCGATCTTTTCCGACAGTTCGATCTGGCTGAGCGAGAATTCCGCGATGCCCTCGATGATCCGGCTGCGCCGCTGCGCCAGCGTGTCGAAGACCTCGGCAAAGACGCGGGTCAGGATCTGCGGATCGCCCTCGTAGGTGGCGGCGAAACCGGCAACCTCGTCCTCCAGGTCGGCGACCTCGATCCGGCGCAGGGCCAGCAGCTCGGCCAGTTCGGTGATGTCCGCCTGCGCCGCCGCGTCGGGGGTGACGTTTTCGTCGGGCATGATCGGCCACATCAGGCCCATCGACATCCGGTCAACCTTGCGCTGAATGCAGGGCCAGGTCGGGTCCGAGAAATCGGCCGCCTGGGCGGGGCCGAGCGGGCCGAAAACGGCCAGAACGGCGAAAATCCTAAGGGCTTTCATGATCTCTGTCCTCCCGTTTCCGGACTATGCCCGGGGCCGCGGAACGAGTCCATGCAGCGGTATACCCACCATTGTATTGGTTGTTTTGTCGCAGGGGGCTCATCAATACTTTACCGCAAGAGGCGCCGGAAAAACCTGTGCGGCGCCGTGGGAGGACAGAGAATGAGAACGCGTGCCGCTGTGGCAGTCGAGGCTGGAAAGCCCTTGGAAATCATGGACGTGGAACTGGACGGCCCGCGTGCCGGAGAGGTCCTGGTCGAGATCAAGGCGACGGGCCTGTGCCACACCGACGAATTCACCCGCTCGGGCGCCGACCCCGAGGGGATCTTTCCCGCCATCCTGGGCCACGAGGGCGCCGGCGTGGTGGTCGAAGTGGGCGAGGGGGTGACCACCCTGGAGGTGGGCGACCACGTGATCCCGCTTTACACGCCCGAGTGCCGGGAATGCGAATACTGTCTCAACCCCAAGACGAACCTGTGCCAGAGCGTGCGGGCGACGCAGGGGCAGGGGCTGCTGCCGGACGGCACCACGCGGTTCAAGATGCTGGATGGCACGCCGATCCATCACTACATGGGCTGCTCGACCTTCGCCAACCACACGGTCGTGCCGGAAATCGCGCTGGCCAAGATCCGCAAGGACGCGCCCTTTGACAAGGTCTGCTACATCGGCTGCGGTGTCACCACCGGCGTCGGCGCGGTGATCAACACCGCCAAGGTCGAGATCGGCAGCCGCGCGGTTGTCTTTGGCCTGGGCGGCATCGGTCTGAACGTGATCCAGGGCCTGCGCATGGCCGGGGCCGACCAGATCGTCGGCGTCGACCTGAACGACGCCAAGGAAGAGATGGCGCGCCACTTCGGCATGACCGATTTCGTGAACCCCTCGAAGGTCGAGGGCGATCTTGTCGCCCACCTGGTCGAGCTGACCAAGGGCGGCGCCGACTACAGCTTTGACGCCACCGGCAACGTGCAGGTGATGCGCGCCGCGCTGGAATGCGCGCACAAGGGCTGGGGCGAGTCGATCATCATCGGCGTGGCGCCGGCGGGGGCGGAAATCAGCACGCGGCCGTTCCAGCTGGTCACCGGCCGGGTCTGGCGCGGCACCGCCTTCGGCGGCGCGCGGGGCCGGACCGACGTGCCCAAGATCGTCGACTGGTACATGGACGGCAAGATCGAGATCGACCCGATGATCACGCACAAGCTGACCCTGGACGAGATCAACCACGGCTTTGACCTGATGCACGAGGGCAAGTCGATCCGCGCCGTCGTCGAGTTCTGATCCATGGAGATCGTGTCAGAAAACCGGAGCTTTGGCGGCGTGCAGGGCGTCTATCGGCATTCGTCGAACACCTGCGGCTGCGAGATGACCTTTGGGGTCTACCTGCCGCCACAGGCGCAGGACGCGCCGGTGCCCGTGCTGTGGTATCTCTCGGGGCTGACCTGCAACCATGAAAACGCCATGACCAAGGGCGGTTTCCAGGAACACGCGGCGCGGCACGGGCTGGCGGTGGTGTTTCCGGATACCTCGCCGCGCGGCGAGGGCGTGGCCGACGACGAGGCCTATGACCTGGGGCAGGGGGCGGGGTTCTACGTCAACGCCACCCGCGATCCCTGGCGGCAGAACTTCCGGATGTACGACTATATCCTGACCGAACTGCGCGCCGAGGTGCTGGGCAACCTGCCGGTGCAGGACCGCCACGGCATCACCGGCCATTCGATGGGCGGGCATGGCGCGATGACCATGGCGATCCGCAATCACGGCCTGTTCGAATCCCTGTCCGCCTTTGCCCCGATCGCCAACCCGACACGGTCCGACTGGGGCCGCAAGCAGCTCAGCGCCTATCTCGGCGACGACGAAAGCGCCTGGTCGCAGCATGATTCGGCGCTGCTGCTGGACGAGTTCGGATGGAAAGGCGATCTGCTAGTGGACCAAGGTGCCAGTGATCAGTTCCTTGACCTTTTGAAACCGGAAGTACTTGCTGACAGTATGGCGCGTCGGCGCCAGCCCGGTCAGGTGCGGATTCACCGAGGATACGACCATTCGTATTTCTTCGTGAACTCCTTTGCCGGCGACCATGTGGCCTGGCATGCCGAGCGGCTGAACTGAAAAGACCACCGGAGAGAAGCAACCAATGATCAAGAAATTCCTGTCCGTCACTTGCCTGACCCTGCTGCCCGTCGTGGCATCCGCCGAAAGCCACGCGATGGCCGGCGACCCCGAGGCCGGCGAAAAGGTGTTCCGCAAGTGCAAGGCCTGTCACCAGGTCGGCCCCGACGCCAAGAACCGCGTCGGCCCGGTCCTGAACGACATCGTCGGCCGCGCCCCGGCCTCTGTCGAGGGGTTCGACTATTCGGGCGCGCTGAAAAGCCTGGCGGAAGAAGGCAAGACCTGGACCCCCGAGGAACTGGCGGCCTTCCTGGAAAAGCCGCGCAGCTATGCCAAGGGCACCAAGATGGCCTTTGCCGGCCTGCGCAAGGAGGATGACCGGAACGACGTGATCGCCTACCTGGCGACCTTTACCGAGGCTTCCGAATAACCGGATCACGGCGCTCCCGTCTGGGAACGCCGGTGCCCGGTCCGTTGGGGAGGAGAGACCAGCGGACCGGGGTAAGACGACCCCCGCCCGGCGCGGGCGGCGGTCACCAGCATGGCCCCTGCGGCCACCCAACGGGAGGAAATTCCTAATGAAGAAGCTATCGCTTTTCACATCTGGACTCGCGCTTTGCGTTGCCACGGCGGCATATGCAAACGACGATCTGATCAAGCAGATGAGCGACCCCGCTCAATGGGCGATCCAGACCGGCGACTACGAGAACCAGCGTTATTCCGAACTGGACCAGATCAACGCCGGCAACGTCGGTGACCTTCAGGTTGCCTGGACCTTCTCGACCGGCGTTCTGCGCGGCCACGAAGGCTCGCCCCTGGTCGTGGGCGACACGATGTATGTCCACACGCCGTTCCCCAACATCGTCTACGCGCTGGACCTTGCCGACGAGGGCAAGATCAAGTGGAAGTACGAGCCCAAGCAGGACCCGGACGTGATCCCGGTGATGTGCTGTGACACGGTCAACCGCGGCGTGGCCTATGCCGACGGCAAGATCTTCCTGCACCAGGCCGACACCAAGGTCGTGGCGCTGGATTCCGACACCGGCGAAGTGCTGTGGGAGGCCGTGAACGGCGACCCCTCGATCGGCGAGACCAACACCGCGACCGTGCTGCCGGTCAAGGACAAGGTGATCGTCGGCATCTCGGGCGGTGAATTCGGCGTCCGCGGCCATGTGACCGCCTACAACATGGAAACCGGCGAAGTCGATTGGCGCGCCTACTCGATGGGCCCGGATTCCGACATCCTGATGGACCCGGAAAACACCACCCACCTGGGCAAGCCTGTCGGCCCCGACTCGGGCATCAACACCTGGGAAGGCGATCAGTGGATGATCGGCGGCGGCACCACCTGGGGCTGGTACTCGGTCGATCTGGAGGAAAACCTGGTCTACTACGGCACCGGGAACCCCTCGACCTGGAACCCGGCGCAGCGTCCCGGCGACAACCGCTGGTCCATGACCATCATGGCGCGCGACATCGACACCGGCATGGCGAAATGGGTCTACCAGATGACCCCGCATGACGAGTGGGACTACGACGGCGTCAACGAGATGATCCTGACCGACCAGGAAATCGACGGCGAGATGCGCAAGCTGCTCACCCACTTTGACCGGAACGGCCTAGGCTACACCCTGGACCGCGTCACCGGCGAGCTGCTGGTGGCCGAGAAGTTCGACCCGGTGGTGAACTGGACGACCGGCGTCGACATGGACCCCGAGTCCGACACCTATGGCCGCCCGGCCGTGGTGGCCGAGTACTCGACCGAGTACAACGGCGAGGACGTCAACTCGACGGGCATCTGCCCGGCGGCGCTTGGCTCGAAGGACCAGCAGCCGGCAGCCTATTCGCCGCGCACGGAAACCTTCTACGTGCCCACCAACCACGTCTGCATGGACTACGAGCCGTTCCGCGTGGCCTATACCGCCGGTCAGCCCTACGTCGGCGCGACGCTGGCGATGTACCCGGCGCCGGACAGCCACGGCGGCATGGGCAACTTCATCGCCTGGGACAACCTCAAGGGTGAGATCAAGTGGTCCATCCCCGAGCAGTTCTCGGTCTGGTCCGGGGCCCTGGCCACCGCCGGTGACGTGGTGTTCTACGGCACGCTCGAAGGCTACCTGAAGGCGATCGACGCCAATACCGGCGACGAGCTGTACCGCTTCAAGACCCCCTCGGGCATCATCGGCAACGTGATGACCTACGAACACGAGGGCAAGCAGTACATCGGCGTTCTCTCGGGTGTCGGCGGCTGGGCCGGGATCGGTCTTGCGGCCGGCCTGACCAACCCGAACGACGGTCTTGGCGCCGTCGGCGGCTATTCGGCCCTCAGCGACTACACCGCGCTTGGCGGTCAGCTGACCGTCTTTGCCCTGCCGGACTGATCCGCGCAGCATGACAGGGGCCGGCGCAGCCATGCGCTGCGCCGGTGCCCCCGACAACGAATAACCCGAAAGGCGAGACCCTATGATGCTGACCGCATCCAGAACCCTTCTTTCCGCCGCGGCTTGTGCGCTTTTGCCCGTGATGGGCCTGGCCCAGAGCTGGAGCGACCAGCCGGTGGACCCCGCCAAGCACGAGGGCGAGTTCGACGCCGCCTATGATGACGACGGGATCTACTACAACGCCGAAGACATCGTGACCTACAACGTGCAGGACGACGGCACCGTGGACTGGCCGACCTTTTCCGGGTTCCGCCGCTATCACGCCGAATGCCACGTCTGCCACGGTCCCGACGGCGAAGGGTCCACCTATGCGCCGAAAATCAAGAATTCCGCCGTCCACATGGGCTATTACGATTTCTACGACGTGGTCGTGAACGGCCGCAAGAACGGCAACTCGGTGATGCCCCACTTCGGCGACAACCCGAACGTGATGTGCTATCTCAACGACATCTACGTCTATCTTGCCGCCCGCGGCATGGAGGCCATCCCGCGTGGCCGCCCGGGCAAGAAGGAACCCAAATCGGACCTGGTGCGCGAGATGGAAGATGCGTGCATGGGCTGATCTTGCCGGCGCCTTGGCGCTGGCCCTGCTGGGCCTGACCCTCACCGCGCAGGTGGGGCAGGCCCAGACCTCTGACCTGGTGTCGAAGACGGCCCTGCGGGTCTGCGCCGACCCGGCCAATTCGCCGATGTCGAACCGCGACGGCACCGGCTATGAAAACGCCCTGGCCGAGCTGATCGGCGACAAGCTGGACCTGCCGGTGACCTATACCTGGTATCCGATGGCCACCGGGTTCATCCGCAACACGCTGAAGGCCAAGAAATGCGACCTGGTGGTGGGCTATGCCCAGGGGCACGAACTGGTGCTGAACACCAACCACTACCTGACCTCCGCCTTCGTGCTGATCGTCCCCGAGGACGGCCCGCTGGCCGGGGTCGAGGGGCTGGCCGATGACCGGCTCAAGGGGCAAAGGTTGGGCGTGATCGCCGGCAGCCCGCCGGCCACGCACATGGCGCGCAACGGGCTGATCGGCAAGGCCAAGCCCTATCACCTGGTGGTCGACCGGCGGCATGAAGACCCCGCCATCGACATGCTGGACGACCTCAAGACCGGAGAGATCGACGGCGCGGTGATCTGGGGGCCCATCGGCGGGCCGCTGGTCAAGTCCGACTACCCGGGGATGAAGGTCATCCCCCTGCTGAACGAGACCCTGCCGCCCAAGATGTTCTATCGCATCACCATGGGCGTGCGGAACGGCGAGAAGGTCTGGCAACGCAAGCTGAACTCGCTGATCCGCCGCAACCAGGGGGAAATCAACGCGCTGCTGGCCGAGGCCGGCGTGCCGCTGATCTCCGACCTGGGCGACGAGGTGATCGAGGTCACGCAATGAGACGCGCCCTGGCAGTGATCGCGCTTGCGGTGCTGCCGGGGCTTGCCCTTGCCCAGACGGTGCCCGAACCCGACGACTATCGCATGGACCACTACCGCGCACCCGTGCCCGGCACCCTGAAAGGCGGGATCGTGGTGGGGCCGGAGGCGGCGCATGACCTCTGGACCTCGGGCGAGGTGGCCTTCATCGACGTGCTGCCGCAGGCGCCGAAACCCGCCGGATTGCCCGAGGGCACGATCTGGCGCGACAAGCCCCGCGACACGATCCCAGGTGCGCTCTGGCTGCCCAACGTGGGCTATGGCGCGATCGCCGAGGTGACAGCGGATTATTTCCGCCGCGGGCTGGACCAGGCGACCGGCGGCGACACCACCCGCCCGGTGCTGTTCTTCTGCCTCGAGGATTGCTGGATGAGCTGGAACGCCGCCAAGCGCGCCCTCGAATGGGGGTACGAGACCGTCTACTGGCTGCCCGAGGGCACGGACGGCTGGGTGCTCTGGGACTACCCGCTGGAACGGGTCACACCGCTGGAACCGCAGCCCTAGCAGTCCTTGAAGTCCCGCGCCACGCAGGCCCGCGCCATTTGTTGCGCGCGGGTCAGGTCCTGGGGGGAGAGAAGGGCGGCAACGGCGTCGCGACCGTTTTTGGCGAACGTGGCTCCGGTTGCTGCGGCGATGTTCATCCACATGTGGGCGGTTATGTAATCCTGAAGAACACCGTTGCCGTTCAGATACATACGCCCCAGGGCGAACTGGGCTTTGAAGTACCCTTGTTCCGCAGCCTTGCGATACAATCGGACAGCTTCGGCGTTGTCCTTGATGACACCCGTTCCGCTGTCATACATCTTTCCAAGATAGGCTTGCCCCCTCGGATCGCCCTGCGCGGCGGCCTTGCGATACCACCGGACCGCTTCGACATAGTCCTTTGTGACGCCCGTTCCCTTGTCATACATCTGTCCAAGATACACTTGGCCCCTCGGATCGCCCTGCGCGGCAGACCTTCGTAACCAGCGGACCGCTTCGGCATAGTCCTGTGCAGTGCCCTTTCCGTCGGCGTACATCCACCCCAACATGAACTGCGTTCCGGCATCCCCCGCTTCGGCCAGCGGGCGCCATTGCTTCAGGGCGGTGGCATAGTCACCCGCCGCATAGGCGTCTGCCCCCGCGTTGAAATCCTGCGCCACCGCGCCCTGGGCCGACAGGCCCAACGCCAAGGCCAAGACTGCCGCCTTCAAGATTCGACTCATTACCCTGCCTCCAAAGATCTTTCGGGCAGACTAGGAACCGATCGTGGAGATTCTGAGGCGCCTCAATACCCCGCCAGCGACTTGTGCGCGTGGCTGACCGTGCCGCTGGTGTCGGTCAGGGTCACGTCCACCGATCGCGTGCGCGCGGGGATGGAAACCCCCAGGCGCGGGTTTTCCGACAGGGAGATCGAGCCGGTCACATCGACATAGCCCGCGCCGTCCAGGTCGATTTCCAGGTCCTCGACATAGCGCATGGGGATAAACAGCAGCGAAATCTGGTCCATCTGCATCCCCGAATGCGACGGGTGCGAGATGTCCACGTCCAACTGCCGCAACCGCGCCGATAGACCCGCCAGACGGTCGCGCGCGGTCTCGGCCTCGGCCAGGCTCAGCGCCATCTTGCCCAGGGTCTTGAGCGCCTCCTTGGGGTCGCTGCCCGGCGGCGCGGCGCAGGCGCCCTGGCCCGAGGTCTTGACGAATGCCTCTGTCACGAAGAGCCGCCCGTCGCCGGTTTCGGCCACGACATGCAGCGGGGTGGGGCCGTTGACGCGCATGGTGACGTCAAAGAAGAAACTCTCCTGCGGCCTGTCCAGCGCAAAGACAGCCGAAACCGGCATGGGGTTTTCATCGAGGATGACAGAGACGCGGGCGATCTGCCCGCCCTCGGGCGCCACCACATGCGCGGCAATCCGGGTGCGGGCGTCGTTGGGCGTCCGGTAGGGCACGTCCAGCGCGATCAGTTGCGCCCCGTCCAGCAGCGGGCGGTCTCCGTAAAGCTCATCGCGGATCTGGTCCCAGCTTTCGGCGGCAAGGGCGGGCAGGGCGGTTGCGCCCAAAAGAAACGCGGCAACACCGTATCGGATCATCATCCATCCTCCGTCATGACAAAGGTCCCGAAGGCGCGCGGGCCGTCGCCGGTCTCGATCTCGGCGATCACCTGCAGCGTCGCGGCGTCGATCACGCTGACCGTGTTCTCGAACCAGTTGGCGACGAGGATACGCTGGCCGTCCGCCGACGTGTCAATGCCCTCGGGGTATTCGCCGACGCTGATCAGCGCCTCGGGGGCCAGGGTCTCCAGCGCGATGACGCTGACCGTGTCGGCATACTGGTTGGTGACAAAGGCGCGGCCCCGGGCAAAGCCCACGCCATAGGGCCGGGCGCCGACGGGCACGGTGGCCAGCACCTGCGCCTGCGCGGGGTCGATCACCGTCACGTCATTGCTGCCGACATTGCCCACGAAGAGCCGCCCGTCCGGGGCAAAGCGCAGGCCGAAGGGGCGGGTGCCCACGGCCACGCGGGCAAGGGGCGCCAGCGTCTCGGCGTCGAAGATCGAGACCTGGTCGGCATCGCGGTCGGCAGAGGCCAGCAAGGCCCCATCCGGCGAGAGCGCCAGACCCGCCGGGGCGGCGCCGGTCGTCAATTCGGCCGTGACCGTCAGCGTCTCGCCCTCCAGCACCCAGATCCGGGCGTTGTACCAGTCCGAGACGAACAGAAGCCCGCGCGCCGCGTCCAGCGCCACGCCGATGGGCCCACCGTCCAGAGTGACGCGGGCCAGGACCTCGCCCGTCTTGGGCGAGAGGCGGCGCACCGTCTTGTCATCGGGGGAAACGGTATAGACCGCACCGGCGCCCACGGCGATACCCGCGGGTTTGCCGGGCAGGGGCCAGCGGGCGCGTTCCGTTCCCGTGTCGAGGTCGAGGACGCTCAACACCTCGCCGTTCTGGCAGGTGACAAAGGCCGTGTCGGCCGCGGCCGGCCCCGCCAGCAACAGCAGGGCCAGCGCAAGATCACGAACCGGGCGCACCGAACCGCTCGACCAGCGCGTCGAGGCCCGCCTGGTAGACGGCGGTGACCGCCGCGATGGCGGCCGCGTCGTTCAGCTCTTCGGGCGGGTCGTTGTTCGGGTAGCCGCGGTAAAAGGCGCCGCGCCATTCCACCAGCGAGCCGCCGCCCTCCAGCGGTTTTACCGTCAGGTGGCTGGAATAATTGGTCACGGGCAGCACCTCGACCGCGACATCGGTGATGCGGTAGGAATAGCTCATCTTCTCGTCGCTGTACTTGTACAGGATCTCCGAGATCATCGGCCCCTCGGCGCCCTGGTCGGAAAGATACAGCTGCCGGGTGGCGTCGATCGCGTTTCCGCCCTCGCCGGATTGGGACACCACCGCCGGGTGCCAGCTCATGTCCTGGAAATTGCCGATCGCGGCCCAGACCTCTGCCGGGGGCGCGGCGACCTCGGCGGTCACGGTGATCTTTTGCCGGGTCGGCCCATGCGCCAGCGCAAGGCCGGGCGCAAGGATCGCGGCCGTGGCCGCGAGGAACAGACGTCGTTTCATTTTTCCTCCCTGGTGAAAAACGCGGTCTTCAGGATGTAGCGCATGGCGCGGCTCCAGGACTGGTCGGTGTTGCCCCGGAAATCGACGACCCGGCCCTTGACCATCTGGCCGGTCGCGGCATCGCGCATCTGCAGGTTCATGGACAGTATCAGGTTCGAGACCTTCTGGACCTCGCCCACCAGCGCATAGTCGGCGCCCAGTTTCGTCGCCATCCTGGTGTCGCAGCCATAGCATTTGGCCGGGTTGACGATGCGGTCCAGGCTTTCCTGGATCGGCGCCAGATCGAGCAGCTCATAGCCCTCTTCGGCGAATCTTTCGCGCACCATTTCTTCCAGCATGGCGATGCGCGCACGCTCTCCGTGGTCGCCGGTCTCGGCGGTCTGCAAGGACCTGTCCAGCAGCGCCAGCCCGAAGAAGGCCACCTTTTCCTGCGCCGCGGCGGCGCTGGCGGTCACGAGAAGAAAAAGCAGCGTTATCAGTCGCATGGCACCGTTCTTAGAAAATAAGAATAGTGCGACAAAGTGTATCCGGTAGGCTTTGGCATACAACCGCGCCAAAGGTATCGGTCGCCTGATCAGCGGCAATCTGGAAGGCTCCGGTACAGCGCCCGCAACCGACAGAACGGGCCGAAGGGAGGAGAAAGTGCGATATGTTCTGATGCCGCTTCTGGCGGCCTGTCTTGCCGTGCTGGGCGCCACGGGCGCGCTGGCGCTGGACGTGCGCGCGGCGGTGCTGCGGGTGGACTACGAGACGCTCTTGCCGATCTCGCGCTATGACCTGCGGGCCGAGGACCTCGGCTTTGCCGGGGCGATGCTGGCGGATGAGGACAACGGCACCACGGGCCGCTTCCTGGGCCATACCTACGAGACGATCCACAAGGCCACCGACCCCGAGGGCGCCGAGGCGGCGCTGGACGAGATCCTGGCCGAGGGGATCACGCTGATCGTGGTGCTGGCGCGGGATGCGGACGTGCTGCGCCTGGCCGACCGCGCGGCAGAGGCGGGGGCGCTGGTGCTGAATGCCCAGGCCCCGGGCGTGGCACTGCGCGACGATCAATGCCGGGCCAACCTGCTGCACGTCGCGCCGTCGAACGGCATGATGGCCGACGCGGTGGCGCAATTCGCGGTCTGGAAACAGTGGAAACGCTGGTTCCTGGTCTCCGGGTCCAACCCGGCGGATGTCGAACTGGCCGAGGCCTATCGCAAGGCGGCGCGCAAGTTCGGCGCCAGGATCACCGACGAAAAGACCTTTGAGGACACAGGCGGCGCGCGGCGCACCGACTCCGGGCATGTCATGGTGCAGCGGCAACTGCCGGTCTTTACCCAGGGCGCCGAGGCACATGACCTGCTGATCGCCGCCGATGCCACCGATTATTTCGCCCGTTACCTGGGCTATCACCACTGGTCGCCGCGGCCTGTCATGGGCTCGGCGGGGCTTTGGCCGACGACGTTCCACGCCGCGCACGAGGCCTGGGGCGCGACCCAGTTCCAGACCCGGTTCGAGGCGCTGGCCGGGCGCTACGTCAAGCCCGCGGACTACAACGTCTGGCTGGCGCTGCGCGTGGTGGGCGAGGCGGTGACACGGGCCAGCACCGTCGATGCCATGGGCATCCGCGACTATGCCCTGTCCGACGATTTCGAGCTGGCGGCCTTCAAGGGGCAGAAGGTGACCTTCCGCAACTGGAACGGCCAGCTGCGCCAGCCGATCCTTCTGCATGACGGCATGATCACCGTCAGCGTCAGCCCGCAGGACGGGTTCCTGCACCGGGTCTCACCGCTCGACACGCTGGGGCTGGACCGGCCCGAATCCAGCTGTTCGGCCTTCAACTGACCGGAGTTCCGATTGATGAAAATACCTTCCATCACCCGCCCTCTTGCCCTGGCCCTCGCGCTTTTGGCGGCGACGCCGGCGCTGGCCAACAAGGCCTTCGTCTCGAACGAGCGGGGCAACACGATCACCGTGGTCGATACCGACACATGGGAGGTCATCACCGAGTTTCCCGGCGGCAACCGCCCGCGCGGCATCACGCTCAGCCCGGATGGCACGAAACTTTATGTCTGCGCCTCGGATGACAACCTGGTGCGGGTCTTTGACACCGAGACCTACGAGGAACTGGGCACCCTGCCCTCTGGTCCCGACCCCGAGCTGTTCATCATCGAACCCTCGGGCAAGCGGCTGTACATCGCCAACGAGGATGACAACCTCGTCACCGTGACCGACACGGAAAAGGGCGTGATCCTGGCCGAGGTGCCGGTGGGCGTGGAACCCGAGGGCATGGGCATGAGCCCGGACGCCAAGTGGGTGGTGAACACCTCGGAAACCACCAACATGGCGCATTTCATCGACACCAGCGATTACACGATCAAGCACAACGTGCTGGTCGACCAGCGCCCGCGCTACGCCCAGTACACCGCCGACGGCAAGCGGCTGTTCGTCTCGTCGGAAATCGGCGGCACGGTCAGCGTCATGGACATCGCCCCCGACGGCGCGCCGACGCTGGTGACCAAGATCGGGTTCGAGGTGCCCGGCGTCCTGCCCGAGTGGCTGCAACCGGTTGGGGTCAAGGTCACGGAGGATGGCAATCGTATTTTCGTCGCACTGGGCCCGGCCAACCGCGTTGCGGTAATCGATGGTGAGAGCCTGGAGGTGCTTGACTACATCATCGTTGGCCAGCGGGTCTGGCAGCTGGCGTTCACGCCGGACGAAAAATACCTGCTGACCACCAACGGCAATTCCAACGACATCACCGTGATCGACGTCGAGGCCGAAAAGGCGATCAAGTCGGTCCAGGTCGGACAACAGCCCTGGGGCGTTGTCGTCACCCCGAATTAAGCAACAGGAGATCCCATGAAAAACCTCTTTGCCGCCGGCCTTCTGGCCTCTGCCCTGGCCACCCCCGCCGTTGCCGCGCCGCTCTGTGACGATTTCGGTTTCGCCGGGCTGCTGGCCGCCTGCAACCGCGCCGAGGACCCGATCCGCCTGACGCTGGCCTCGGGCGAACCGCTGGGCGAGGACATGGTGCTGCAATCGGGCGCCTACTACGAGCTGGAGATCGTCGCCGACGGCTCGGCCGAACTGGCGATCGAGGGGCCCAGCTTTTTCCGGTCGATCTGGATGAACGAGATCGTCATCAACAAGATCGAGATCCGCCCGATGGCCATCGATTCCATCGAGTTCGACAAGGCCGGGACGGTCACCCTGTCCTTTATCGCGATCAAGCCCGGCAGCCACGTCGTGCGTATCCCCGGCACCACCGGCGAGACGCAGCGCGTCACCTTCAACATCCAGTAACCCCCGAGGAGACCCCACCGATGAAATACGCTCTTGCCTTCGCCTGCACCCTTGGCCTTGCCGCCCCCGCCTTTGCCGAGGCCCACGGCGGCCCCGACGCCGAAACCGTGGAAAAGATCGTCGCCATGCTGGCCGAGATGGAATGCCAGATGGACCCGGACGACATCGAGATGGAAGACGGCGGCTATGAACTCGACGACGTGATCTGCAAGGGCGGCAACCAGTTCGACATCGAGCTGGACGCCGACCTGAACGAGATCGGCCGCCGCGCCGAGTGATCGCCACCGGCGCAGAGCACAATCGATGCGCGGCCCCCCGTGGGCCGCGCGTTGCCGTTTCCGTGGCGGGAATCACGACCTTTGGACCAGTCGCCGCGCTGCCTGCGGCGCACTAGGGTCGACAAGGGAAAGCCGGGCAGGGAGGTCCGGCGAGACAGGGGAGGACAGACAATGCTGACCATCTTCAGCCGCATCGGCGCCATCGCCGCCACCGCGCTGACACTGGCCACGCCAAGCCTGGCGCAGGACGTGCCCACGATCCGCGCCGCGGTACTGAAAATCGGAACCGTGAACTGGGAACTGGCGACCATCACCGAACAGGGCTTTGACAGGAAACACGGTTTCGCGCTGGACGTGCAGGGCTATGCCGACAACGGCGCCACCCGCATCGCGGTCGAGGGCGGCGAGGCCGACATGGCCGTCGCCGACTGGATCTGGGTCGCGCGCCAGCGCGCCGCGGGCAAGGATTACGTCTTTATCCCCTACAGCCGCGCGGTCGGCGCCATCCTCGTCCCCGAGGCCAGCGAGGCGCAGGCCCTGCCGGACCTCGCCGGCGGCAAGATCGGCATCGCGGGCGGGCCGCTGGACAAGTCCTGGCTGATCCTGCGCGCCTATGCCCAGCAGGAACACGGCTTTGACCTCAAGGCCGAGACCGAACAGGTCTTTGGCGCGCCGCCGCTGATCTTCAAGTCCGGCCTGTCCGGCGATTACGCGGGCGCCATCAACTTCTGGCACTTCCTGGCCAAGATGAAGGCCGGCGGGATGCGAGAGCTGATCTCGGTCGACACCGCCGGCAAGGCGCTGGGGCTGGACCCGAACACGCCGCTTCTGGGCTATTACATGAAGGAGAGCTTCCTGGACGCCAACCCGGGGCTGGCGCAGGCGCTTTACGAGGCCAGCCGCGACGCCAAGGACCTGCTGGCCAATGATCCCGCCGCCTGGGAGGCGATCCGCCCGCGCATGAACGCCAAGACCGACGCCCAGTTCGAGACGCTGAAGACCGACTGGATCGGCGGCATCCCCGAGCGCGGCCCGGTCAACATCGAGGCCGCGAACAAGATGCTGCAGGTCATGGCCGATCTTGGCGGCGCGGATCTTGTCGGCAAGGCGGACAGGGTGCCGGAGGGGCTGTTTGCGGATCTCGACTGAGCGCGCCACCTCGCCGCGCACGGTCACGGTCCTGTCGATCCTCCTGCTGGGGGCGCTCTGGGTCGTGGCCGCGGCGCTGACGGCGGACCCGCAGGTGCTGCCGTCGCCCTTTGCGCTGGCGGCGCCCTTTCGCCAGGAACTCGCCAATGGCGAACTGCTGTATCACCTGGGCCAGACCGTGGTCCGGGTGCTCTGGGCCTTTGCGCTGGCGATGGGGCTGGGCATCGCGCTGGGGCTGGTCATGGGCCGGTCCGAGGCGGTGAACCGCTGGCTGGACCCCTGGCTGGTGATCTTTCTCAACCTGCCCGCGCTGGTGCTGATCGTGCTCTGTTACCTCTGGATCGGGCTGACGGAAACCGCGGCCATCGCGGCGGTGACGCTGAACAAGATCCCCAACGTGACCACCGTGATCCGCGAGGGCGCCCGCGCAATGGACCCGCAGCTGGACGCCATGGCGCGGATCTACCGGATGAGCTGGCGCCGCCGCATGGCCCATATCGTGCTGCCACAGCTGGCCCCCTTCATCACCGCCGCCGCCCGGTCGGGCATCGCGGTGATCTGGAAAATCGTGCTGGTGGTCGAATTCCTCGGCCGCTCCTCGGGGATCGGCTTCCAGATCCACCTGTATTTCCAGCTGTTCGACGTGGCGATGGTGCTGGTCTACGCGCTGTCCTTCATCTGCGTCATGCTGCTGGTGGAATGGCTGGTGCTGCAACCCTGGGAACGCCGCGTCCGGCGCTGGAGGCAGGCATGATCCGCATCCGGATCGACGACAAGCACTTTGGCAATGCGCAGGTGCTGGGCCGGGTGCATTTCGACATCGCGCCGGGCGAATGCGTGGCGCTGGTCGGCCCCTCGGGCATCGGCAAGAGCACCGTCCTGCGCATCCTCGCCGGAACCGACGAGGCATTCACCGGCCATGTCGACCGGCCCGAGCGCATGGCCGTCGTTTTCCAGGAACCCACGCTGTTGCCCTGGCGCAGCGTCTTGCAGAACCTGACGCTGGTGCATCCCGACCTCGGGACCGCGGGCGCCCGCGCCGCGCTGGACCGCGTCGGCCTGGCGGGCAAGGAAACGCTCTTTCCCGGCCAGCTCTCGCTGGGCCAGCAACGGCGGCTGGCGCTGGCGCGCGGCTTTGCCACCCCGCCGGACCTGCTGATCATGGACGAACCCTTTGCCTCGCTCGACCCCGAGACCGCGGAGCGTATGCTGGCCCTGACCGAATCCCTGATGGCCACGACCCGGCCCGCGACGCTTTTCGTGACCCACGACCGGGCCGAGGCCGAGCGGCTGGCGGACCGGATCCTGAGGCTGGACGGTGCGCCGGCCACGCTGGCAGAAACAACATAAGACGGATTATGCGATGACGGACGGGCTGCGTGTCGAGGGGCTGAGTTTCAACTACGGGGCCAAAAAGGCGCTGGACGAGGTCGGCTTTGCCGTGCCCGCGGGCCGCTTCTGCGCCCTGCTCGGCCCGAATGGCGCCGGGAAATCGACGCTGGTCTCGCTGCTGACCCGGCTTTTGGTGGCGCCGGGCGGCGACATCCACGTCGCCGGCCAGGACATGCGCCGCCACCCGCGCCGCGCGCTGGCGGCGCTTGGCGTCGTCTTTCAGCAAAGCACGCTGGATCTGGACCTGACCGTGCGCCAGAACCTCGCCTATTTCGCCGCGCTGCACGGGCTGCCCCGGGCGCAGGTCCCCGCCCGCATCGACGCCGCGCTTGACCGGCTGGGCATGCGCGAACGCGCCGACGAAAAGGCCCGCGCGCTGAACGGCGGCCACAGGCGGCGCACCGAGCTGGCCCGGGCGCTGCTGCATGACCCGCGCGTGCTGCTGCTGGACGAACCCACCGTCGGGCTGGACGTGGAATCGCGCATGGCGATCACCGCGCAGGTGCATGACCTCGCGCGCACGGACGGGCTCTGCGTGCTCTGGACCACCCATCTGACGGACGAGGTCCGCGACGCGGACCAGCTTTTGGTCCTGCACCGGGGCCGGATCATCGCCGACGGCCAGACCGGAGAGATCCGGGGCGAAACACCACTCTCCGACTGGTTCCTGAGCCGCACGAGGGCAGCGGCATGAAGGGACACCTGGGCATCCTGCGCGCCGTCATCGGGCGCGAGTTCCTGCGCTTCGTCCACCAGCGCGAAAGGTTCATCGCCGCGCTCGTGCGCCCGCTGGTCTGGCTGCTGGTCTTTGCCGCCGGGTTTCGCGCCGCGCTCGGCCTGTCGATCATCCCGCCCTACCAGACCTACATCACCTACGAGACCTACATCGTCCCCGGCCTCTGCGGGATGATCCTGCTGTTCAACGGCATGCAATCCTCGCTGTCGCTGGTCTACGACCGGGAAATGGGCTCCATGCGGCTCCTGCTCACCAGCCCCTTCCCGCGCTGGTGGCTGCTGTTCTCGCGGCTGCTGGGCTCGACGGCGATTTCCATCCTGCAGGTCTATACCTTCCTCGCGGTGGCCGCCGCCTTCGGCATCACCATGCCGCCCCTGGGCTATCTCGCCGCCCTGCCCGCGCTGGCGCTGGCGGGGCTGATGCTGGGGGCGCTGGGGCTGGTGCTTTCCAGCTTCATCCGCCAGCTGGAAAACTTCGCCGGCGTGATGAACTTCGTCATCTTCCCGATGTTCTTCCTTTCCTCGGCGCTCTACCCCTTGTGGAAAATGGCCGAAAGCTCGGAGCTCCTGCACGACATCTGCGCGGTCAATCCCTTCACCCACGCCGTCGAGCTGATCCGCTTTGCGCTCTACCTCCAATTGAACCTGCCCGCCCTCGGCTGGGTGTCGCTCTCGGTCGTCGTCCTGATGGGCGCCGCCGTCTGGGGCTACGACCCCGCCCGCGGGCTGATGAAGCGCAAGACCTGACGCCGCGCGCGCCCCTCCGGCACAGGCGCAGGGCCCGGCTTCTTTTCTCCCGAAATACTCCGGGGGGGAGTCGACCGCAGGGAGACGGGGGGCGCGCAGCCCCCCTGCCCCGCTCTCAAGAAATGAAATCCGTCAAAATGGCAAAATCAAAGTCACAAACGAACACGCGACCGGCCCTCCCGTCAGGGCGCGTGTCCAATCTCAGACCTCGCGCTCGGCGGGGTTCACCGTCTTGCAGGTCCAGCTGCGGATGGCAAATCCGGGGTGCGTCTCGACCCATTTGGCCAGCACCGGCTGGGCGCCCATCATGCAGGTCATCGGCGTCACGTCGGTAAAGAGCAGGCTCTTCTCCTGGCAGCCTCCGGGCGCATCGGGCGCGCCCGAGAGGCAGGCGACAAACAGCAGTTCTATCATGGTTCACCTCTGTCAATTACATCTTTAGTCGTAACTCCATCATGCCACGAAAGCGGTTACGACTCGAGAAACCCCCTGCCCCGCTGCGCAACTCTGCCGCAAAGCGATGCATGAATTTCAGGCGGCACAGCCCGTATCGCCCAGAATCCGGTCATCCCGGAAGGAGACCCCCGTGCCCCTGATCCCCTCGCTCTCGCTGAAACTGCGGCTGGGACTGGGCGCGGCGCTCTTGGGGGCGGGCACGCTGCTGGCGGCGGCGGTCCTCTATACCGGCATGACGCGGGTGGCCGACCGGCTGGACGCGGCGCTGGCGGCCGAGGCGCGGATGAACCGCTATGCCGCGCTGTCGCGGCAGGTCTCGGGGTTCCTGGTGGTGGCGACCGAGGCGGCGCAAAGCGGGATGTCCGCCGACACGCGGGCCGACCGGCTGGCGCCCGTGGCCGACCAGTTGCGCCGCACCTTCAGCGATCTCGACCGCGACCTCGAACAGGCGGTGATCCGGGCCGAGGCGCTGGGGATCGACCAGCAATCGCGCCACGCCACCCAGTCGCTGGGCCTCGCGCGGATGCGCGCGCTGCTCGACAACACGGTGACCGCGCTGGCCAATCCAGAGGCGGACCGCGACCGCCTGCGCGCCCAGACCGACAGTTTCGCCAGCGCCATCGACCCGCTGCTCAGCCAGGCGGTCAGCACCGAGGCGCGGTTCCGCAACGAGACCCTGCAAGGCATCGAGGACCTGCGCCGCAGCCTTTCGCTGACTGCCATCATCCTCGCCGGCCTGTCGCTGGCGCTGGTCCTGCTCTTCTACTTCGGATTGATCCGGCCACAGTTCGGACGGCTGGACCGCCTGCGCGCCGCCGCGCGCCAGATCGGGCAAGAGGATTTCGCCGTCGCCCTGCCGGTCACCCGGGGCGACGAGATCGGGCAGCTTTACGCCGAAACCAACCGCATGGCCCGCGCGCTGGCGGATCGGCAGGCCGAGATCGACGCCGACCGCGCCCGCCTGAACGAGATCGTGGCCGAACGCACCGAGGCGCTCAGCGCCGCCAACCTGCGGCTGGAACAGGTCGACGAGAACCGCCGCCGGTTTTTCGCCGACATCAGCCACGAATTGCGCACGCCGCTGACCGTGATCCTGATGGAGGCGCAGATCGGCCGCCAGACCGGCACCGCGCCAGAGGCCTTTGCCACCATCGAATCCCGCGCCGCCCGGCTGAACCGGCGGATCGACGACCTCTTGCGCGTGGCGCGCTCGGACAGCGGGCAACTGGCGCTGGAGGTGCAGCCCGCCCCCCTGCCCCGCATCGCCCAAGAGGTCGCCGAGGAGGTCGGCGCCGAGATCGAGAACGCCGGGATGCGGCTGGGCCTCGAAGAGATCCCCGACCTGACGGTGACCGCCGATCCCAACTGGCTGCGGCAGGTTCTGGCCGGGCTGGTGCGCAATGCCATCCGCCACGCCCGCGCCGGCGGGCTGGTGCGGATCGGCCCGGCGCGCGACGGCGCGCTGGCAGGGATCGCCGTCACCGATCATGGCCCCGGCATTGCGCAACAGGAGCAGGACCGCATCTTTGACCGCTTCGCACAGGGGCAGGCCGCCAATGCCCAGGGGTTCGGCATCGGCCTGGCGCTGGCCCGCTGGGTGATCGAGGAACAGGGCGGGCGGATCGCCCTGACCAGCCCCCTGCCCGACGGGTCCGCCGGGACAAAGATCGCGGTTCTCCTTCCCCTTGCGGAGGGGTAGCCTGCGCCCATGACCGCGCGCCTTCTCATCGTCGACGACGACCCGCAGATCACCTCGGCCCTGGCCCGGGGGCTGGCGCTGCACGGCTACGCGGCAGAGACCGAGAACCGCGCCGATCGCGCGCTGGACCGGCTGCTGGCAGAGCCGTTCCGCGGCGCCATCGTCGACGTGATGCTAGGCGCCGACAGCGGGCTGGACCTGGTGCGCACCGCCCGCGCGCGCGGCGCCACCCTGCCGATCCTCATGCTCTCGGCCCTGTCCGAGGTCGAACACCGCGCCGCGGGGCTGGAGGCCGGGGCCGACGACTATATCGTCAAGCCCTTCTCCTTTGACGAGCTGGTGGCCCGGCTGCGGGTGCAGGAACGCCGCGCCGACCGGCAGGCGCCGCAATCCGCCCGCCTGACCCTGCCCGACCGGGTGCTGACCGGCCCCGCCGGAGAGGTCACCCTGACCGAGCGCGAGGCCGACCTCTTGTGCCTCTTGGCCGAACACGCGGGCACCCCGCTGCATCGCGGCGCGATCTTTGACCACCTCTGGTCGGCGGAGGGGACTAGTGAAAACGTCGTAGACGTCTACATCGGCTATCTGCGCAAGAAATTGAGCGGTCAGGATTTCCTGTTTGAAATCAGAACGATACGGAACAAGGGTTTTTGCCTCACCGGAACCGCCCCGAAAATCGCGGAGGGCTCTTAGAAAATAAGAATCGTCAGCCCACGCCGCCGGGTGCGACAGTCGAAAGGCCAAACTGCCACTCACGTCAAAGGAGGAATGACAATGGCCTGGAAGAAACCCGCGATCCGCGAGATCGAATGCGGCATGGAAATCAACATGTACGGCCCCGAGCACGACGACGGCGTCCTGTTCTGAGGCGCGGCGCGCGGAGGGTATCATGAGTTTCCGCGCGCATATCCTCGGGGCGGCGGCGGGCGGTGGCCTGCCGCAGTGGAACTGCGGTTGTCGCAACTGCGCCCTCGCCCGCGCCGGGGATATTCCCTCCCAGACCCAGTCCTCTCTTGCGGTGTCAGCAGACGGTCAGACCTGGGCGATATTGAACGCCTCCCCCGACATTCGTCACCAACTCTCCTGCACGCCCGCGCTGTTCCCGACGGGGCTGCGTGACTGCCCCCTGCGCGCCGTGCTGGTGACAAATGGAGATATCGACCACGTCGCCGGTCTGCTGACCCTGCGCGAGATGCAGGAATTCACCCTGTTCGCCACCTCGGGCATCCACGAGGTCCTGGCGCAAAACCCGATTTTCGACGCGCTGAACGCCAGGGTCGTCACCCGCAGCGCCATCGACCTCGACCGCCCCTTCGACCTGCTGCCCGGCCTGACGGCGACGCTTTTTGCCGTGCCCGGCAAGGTGCCGCTCTACATGGAGGGCGAGACCGTCCAGACCGACGTGATCGGCGACCAGACCGTCGGCGTCGAACTGATGACAGGCGACACCCGCACGCTTTATATTCCCGGCTGCGCCATGCTGACCGACGACCTGCGCGCGCGCCTGCAGGGCGCCGACCTGCTGTTCTTCGACGGCACGCTCTGGCGCGACGACGAGATGATCACAGAGGGCCTTGGCCAGAAGACCGGCAAGCGCATGGGCCACATGTCGATGAGCGGTCCGGACGGATCTCTGGCCGCCTTCGACGGGCTGGGGATCACCCGCAAGATCTATGTCCACATGAACAACACCAACCCCGTGCTGCGCCCGGAGTCCGATGAACGCGCCCGGGCCGAGGCCGCCGGGTGGACCATCGGACAGGACGGAATGGAGATCACCACATGACCCAGAGCCGCGAGGATTTCGAGGCCCGCCTGCGCCAGATCGGCGCCGAACGCTATCACGACCTGCACCCTTTCCATGACCTCCTGCACGGCGGCGGCTGCACCCCCGACCAGGTGCGCGCCTGGGTCATCAACCGCTATTACTACCAACATTCGATCCCTATGAAGGACGCCGCTTTCATGTCCCGGGTCGAGGACCCGGACCTGCGCCGCGCCTGGCGAAGCCGGATCGAGGATCACGACGGCACCGACACCAACGAGGGCGGCATCCGCCGCTGGCTGCGGCTGGCAGAGGCGGTGGGGCTGGACCCCGACTATGTCGCCTCCTGCGCGGGCGTGCTGCCGGCCACGAAATTCGCCGTCGATGCCTACGTCCGCTTTGTCCGCGACAAGACCCTGCTGGAGGCGGTGGCCGCCTCGCTGACAGAGCTTTTCGCCCCCAAGATCCACGCCAACCGGATCGAGGGGCTGCTGAAGAACTACGATTTCGCGGATGACAGCTCGCTCTCCTACTTTCGCAACCGGCTGAAGGAGGCGCCCAAGGACGTGGCCTTTGGCCTGGGCTGGGTGCTGGACCATGCCGACACGCAGGAAAAGCAGGACATGGCCGCCAAGGCCCTGATCTTCAAGACGGATGTGCTCTGGTCCCAGCTTGACGCCCTGCACGCCGCCTATGTCGACCCCGCGCGCATCCCGCCCGGCGCCTGGCAACCGGGCGAGGGGCTGGCGCTGAAACGCGCCTCATGATCGGGCCATCCGACATCCCCACCCTGCCCCGCGGCGTGCGCCTGCATTACGACAAGGTGCGCGAGACCTGGGTGCTGCTGGCGCCCGAACGCGCCATCACGCTGGACGCCGTGGGCCATGCCATCCTGTCCGAGGTCGACGGCGCCCGCAGCTTTGCCCAGATCACCGCGGGCCTGGCGCAGAAATACAATGCCCCCGCCGAAGAGATCGCCAGGGACAGCGCCGGTTTCCTCGGTGCCCTGCGCGACCGCCGTTTCCTGGACGTGAGCCGATGACCCCGCCGCCCCCGATCGCCATGCTGGCAGAGCTGACGCACCGTTGCCCGCTCTCCTGTCCCTATTGTTCCAACCCGCTGGAGCTGGCCCGGATCGACGCGGAACTGGACACCGGGACATGGGCCCGCGTGTTCCAAGAGGCCGCGGAGTTGGGCGTGCTGCAACTGCACCTCTCGGGCGGGGAACCGGCCTCGCGCCGCGACCTGGCCGAGCTGGTGCGCGCGGCGCGGGACGCGGGGCTTTATACCAACCTCATCACCTCGGGCATCGGGTTGTCGCAGCGCCGCTTGCAAGAGCTGGACGCCGCCGGACTGGACCACGTCCAGCTATCGCTGCAAGGCACGGATGCAGAGATGGCAGACGAGATCGGAGGCTATCGCGGCGGGTTCGCCCGCAAGATGCAGGTGGCGCAATGGATCGCAGAGATCGGCTTTCCGCTGACGCTGAACGCCGTGCTGCACCGACGCAACCTGCACCAGCTGCCCCGCGCGCTGGAGATGGCGCAAGAGATGGGCGCGCGCCGGATCGAGGTCGCCACCGTGCAGTTCCACGGCTGGGCGATGAAGAACCGCGACGCGCTGATGCCGACACGAGAGCAGGCCGCCGAGGCCACACGCATCGTCGGAGAGGCGCGCGCCGCGCTGAAAGGCAGGCTGGTGATCGACTATGTCCCCGCCGACTACCACGGCGACTATCCCAAGCGCTGCATGGGCGGCTGGGGCACCACCGGGCTGAACGTCGCCCCGGACGGGCAGGTCCTGCCCTGCCACGCCGCCCAGACCATCCCGCACCTGTCGTTCGAGAACGTGCAGGACCGCTCCCTGGCCGAGATCTGGCACAACGGCGCCGCCTTCAACGCCTATCGCGGCACCGACTGGATGCAAGAGCCCTGCAGCAGCTGCGAACGCAAGACCGTGGATTTCGGCGGCTGCCGCTGCCAGGCCATGGCGCTTGCGGGGGACCCCGCCGCGACCGATCCGGTCTGCGTGAAATCCCCCCATCACGGCGCCCTTCAGGCCCGCGCCCAGGGCCATGCCGCGACAGAGGGCGCGACGCTCACCTACCGCGATGCGCCGCCCAAGACGGCCAGGGAACCGGCGGAATAACCGCCAGGGCCCTACTGCGCCTCCACCCGCACCTCGCGCACCGAGGGATCGATCCCGCTGACCACCGCCAAGAGCCGGGCGGCATGGTGGTTGCCGACGTAATCCGCGATGAACCGCGAGGGCGCCAGGAGGGTCAGCCGCCCGCCCGTGCAATCCGCCTCGACCAGCCCGGCGAACCAGGCCCGCGTCTGCGCCGGGTCGCCCGCCTCCAGCGCGGCCAGCGCCTTGTCCCAGGTGCCCCCCTGCCCGCCTGTCGCCGCGGCGCGCGGCTGGAACGGCACCACCTTGTCATCCGCGGGCGCCGGCTCGGGCGCGCCAAGGCGCGCCGCCACGTCCGGGCCGATCACCTCCCAGACCTCGCGCGTTTCCCCCAGAAGTGCGGCAAGGTCGATGCTGTAGACCGTGACCCGGCCCTTGACGCCCGCGCGCTTGACCTCCAGCCAGCCGAGGCTGCGGAGCTTGGCAAGTTCGCGTTTCACCGTGCGTTCGTCCACCGACCACAGCCGCGCGATCTCTGCGCGGCCGATGCTCAATTCGCCGCTTTGCCAGTTGTAGCGCGTGGTGATCAGCACCATGAGCCGCAGGATCAGCTTTTGCCTGTGCTTGTCCAGCGACAGGGCCAGCACGCCAAGCGCCGACAGGATGTCGTATTTCATGGCGGGCGCACCGCGCCCCACCGGTTTGATCGCCTGCATGGTAGGCTCCGCTCATGTCCTGCCGGGGATATCCCGCCTCATCTGCCCGAGTTTTGCCGCGCTGCCAACGCTTTTCCGAGCTTGGGAACAATTTGCGTCCAGAGTTACGATTCTGTCAAGGGACCGTGCGCTGCCGCTGGATCGAAGGCCCCCTGACCCTAATCCATTTTCAAAGAAAAAGGTAAGTTCTTGGTGATGGGGGACATCCTGTCTGTCCCCCTATGGGGCAAAAATGTCCCCCTATGGCTCGTCTGGGCGCCGGGGGTGTCCCCCTATATCATGCGCGGCCATCAAGGGGCCAGGCCGAGGCGCGGACCGCCCTCCCCTGCCCTGCCCCCGAATCGACTCCGATTCGCAGGGGCTTGATTTCACGGCGGGTTCTTACCCGTGGGTAAGATCCGTCCACAGGATAAATTCTTTTGCCAAAAACGCAAATCGGGCGTAAATGAAGGAACGTCGCGAAAGAACGTCCGAAAAGGAAACGAGGCATGTTCACACATGAGGACCTGAGCGCCCTTCAAAACCGCTCGCTGAAACTGCAGGGCTGGATCCGGCAACAGACCTTCTCGCCCGAGATGGAAAAGACCCTGCGCCGCTTCTCGTCCTGGGAGGTGTCCGAGCTGATCTTTCGCATCAACCAGTCCACCTTTCGCGGCAAGCTGGCCGCCGACCCCACCCTGCCCGCCGGCGAGGTCGAGCCCGAGGGCCGGCAGCGCTGGTTCTCTCTCGAAGAGGTCAACGAGCTGCGCCGCCGCCTGCGCATCAACAAGCGCAGCCTGATGCCCACCCGTCCTGCCGGCAAACGCGCCGTGCGCGCGGCCATCGCCAATTTCAAGGGCGGCGCGGGCAAGTCCACCGTGGCGCTGCATTTCGCCCATGCCGCCGCGCTGGACGGCTACCGCGTGCTGGTGGTGGATTTCGACCCGCAGGCGACGCTGAGCCACTCCATGGGCCTGACCGACGTGGCCGAGGATCACACCGTCTGGGGCATCATGGCGCGCGACCTGATCCGCGAGACGGAGCGCATGAACGCCGGTCCCGTCGGCGCCGAAAGCGGCGCCGCCCTGCCCCGCCGCCACCTGCCCGCCGCCATCACCGAGCTGGGCCTGGGCGACCTGCGCATCACCGATTTCATCAAGCCGACCTGCTGGTCGACCATCGACGCGATCCCCAGCTGCGCCAATGCCGCCTTCGTGGAATTCGCCAGCGCCCAGTACCGGCACCTGAACCCGGACTGGTCGTTCTTTGCCGCCGTGTCGCGCTACCTCGACCAGATCCCCGACGACAGCTATGACCTGATCCTTTTCGACTGCCCGCCGGCGATCGGCTACCAGTCGATGAACGCGGTCTTTGCGGCGGACGTGCTTTATGTGCCCTCCGGCCCCGGCTACTGGGAATACGATTCCACAACCTCCTTCATCGGGCAGCTGGCCGAGGCGCTGGAGGATCTGTCGCACGGGTTCGACGGGACCTTACCCACGGGTAAGATCAACCTGCCCAAGGCGTTCCACGACGTGCGTTTCCTGCTGACCCGCTTCGAACCGGGCAACGACCTGCACCGCGCGATGCAGGATGCCTTTGGCAAGGTCTTTGGCGAGCAGCTGGCCGAACACCCGGTGGAACTGACCCGCGCGGTGGAACAGTCGGGGCGATTCCTCAGCTCGGTATACGAAATGGATTACCGGGAAATGACCCGTGAGACCTGGCGCAGGGCAAGATCTACATTCGACCAGGCCTATGAGGAATTCCGCGCGACCGTGATCGGCGCCTGGGACAACATGGAGGCTGAAGGATGAGCAAGAAGCGCAGGATTTTCGACATCGACATGCCGGACGTGGGGTCCGACGCCGGCCCCGACCTGGGCGCCGATACGCCCCGGCCCAAGGGGCCGGAGACGGCCGCGCGGCGCGGGCCGATGGCCTCGGCCATTTCGGAAAACGCCCATTCGCTGCGCGACCGCCAGGCGGCAGAGGCGCGCATCCGCGAAGAGAACGACAAGCTGGCACAGGAATTCGTGCGCCTGAAGCGCGACGGGCTGATCACCGACCGCATCCCGCTGGACCAGGTGGTGACGGAAAAGCTGTTGCGGGACCGCAAGCCCGGCGAGGACGAGGAACTGGAGGAGCTGCGGGACTCGATCCGAGAGATCGGCCTGTCCAACCCGATCCGCGTCGAGACCCGCGACGACGGGCGCTATGAACTGATCCAGGGGATGCGCCGGCTGATGGCCTTTCGCGCGCTTCGGGACGCGGGCGAACCGGGGTTCGACACGATCCCCGCGGGCATCGTGCCGCCCGATCCGCAGACCGAGGACAGCTATCGCCGCATGGTCGACGAGAACCTCGTGCGGCGCGACATTTCCTTTGCCGAGATGGCGACGCTGGCGCGCCGCTATGCCGCCGATCCGCGCCACGATTGCACCGACGTGTCAGAGGCGGTGGCGGTGCTGTTCAAATCCGCCAGCTACGTCAAGCGCAGCTACATCCGCGCCTTTGCGGAACTGCTGCACCGGCTGGAAAAGGTGCTGGAACACCCGCAGGACATCCCGCGCAATGTCGGGGTGGAACTGAAACGGCGGATCGACAACGACCCCTCGCTGATCTCGCAGGTCAGCGCCGCGCTGCGGGCCGAACCGCGCCGCGACGCCGCGCGCGAGGTCGAGATCCTGCGTGGCTTTGCGCAAGGGGAGGGGGCGACCTTACCCACGGGTAAGACCGCCCAGGCCAAGGCCAGGCCGCGCAAGCCCAAGACCACCTTCCAGGTCGCGCTGCCAGAGGG
>NZ_JASHJL010000050.1 GCF_030733205.1 Mameliella sp. MMSF_3455 | reverse complement strand
TCCACATCAGTGTAAGGGGGTCATTTTTGGACGCCGATCACCCCTCTACGGGGTCAAAATTGCACGCCGGTTCACACCTACGGGCTACGACATCGCCGACAGCGCAGCATTCTTCAACAAACCGAGCCTCGGATTCACAGTCCATCAAGAAGCCAACGAGGACGGCGAGGAGTTCGTTCGCATCACAACCTGGAAAGTGCGCGATTCCGAGCTTTATGGCTTCGAGAAAGGCGAAATTCGATTGTGTTTTTACCCCGAACGCATGGGCTATGAACAATTCAAGAGCGCAGCACGATACCGATCTTCAAAATGAAGAAGAGTTGGCGAGATTGATACCGAATTCGTCACACAAGACCAAGGAGCTTTGATGCCCCCCCTCAAGAACACGCGCCACGAAGCCTTTGCCCAAGCCCGGGTCGCCGGCATGACGATCGACGCGGCCTATGTCGAAGCGGGTTACAAGGCGAACCGCTCCAACGCCGCCCGGATGAACGCAAATGAACACATCCGGCAGCGTATTCGCGAGTTGCAGGACGCTGCGGCCGAACAGGCTGAATTGACGGCGGCACAGGTGCTCGAAGAAATCGGACAGATCGCCTTCAGCGACGTTCGCGAGCTCTTCGATAAGGACGGCCGTCTCCTTCTCGTGGACGCCATGCCCGAAAAGACCGCCAAGGCAATACAGTCGATCAAGGTCTCCTCAAAAGCCGCCCCCGGCTCCGACGCAGGCGAAATGGTGTTCACGACCGAGATCAAGTTCTGGGACAAGAACGCCGCCCTGGATCACCTGTTCCGCCATTTCGCCCTTCACGAACCGGCTCAGCAGAGCGACCCGGTGGCGGCATTGCTCAATGCGCTGATGAAATCCGCCCGTCCATTGCCCGTGGCCACCGATAGCGATCCGGGCCCATAACAATGTCACCACAATCGGCGTAAAACCGGCAGAAATTCCGCGCCGCCATCACGTTGCCCCCACCAGCGCCACATGTATAGTCGCCACAAAAACCACGAGGGGCGCACATGCTGACAGGCAACATCCGCAACCAGGTTGACCAGATCTGGAATGCCTTCTGGTCCGGCGGGGTTTCCAACCCGCTTTCCGTGATCGAACAGCTCACCTTCCTCATGTTCATCAAGCGGCTCGACGACCTGCACACCGTCGAGGAACGCAAGGCCGAAGACCTCGGCCGCCCCATCGCGCGCCGTATCTTTCCGGAAGGCACGGACGACAAGGGCGAGCCCTACGACAACCTCCGCTGGTCGCGCTTCAAGCACTTCGAGGCCCGCGAGATGATGCGCATCGTCGATGAGCACGTTTTTCCCTTCCTGCGCCAGATGGGCGAAGAGGGCTCGTCCTACGGCACCCATATGAAGGATGCCCGCCTCGGCTTTTCCAACGCCAACCTGCTCGCCAAGGTCGTGCAGATGCTCGACGACATCCCCATGGACGACCGCGACACCAAGGGCGACGTCTACGAATACATGCTGGGCAAGATCGCCAGCGCGGGCACCAACGGCCAGTTCCGCACGCCCCGCCACATCATCGAGCTCATGGTCAACATCATGAAGCCCCAGCCCGGTGACACCATCTGCGACCCGGCGGCGGGCACCTGCGGCTTTCTCGTCTCGGCGGGGGAATACCTGCGCGACCACCACCCCCAGATGCTGCGCAACAAGGAGCAACGTGACCACTTCCACAGCGGCATGTTCCACGGCTTCGACTTCGACGCCACCATGCTGCGGATCGGCGCGATGAACATGACCCTGCACGGGGTCGAGAACCCGGATGTGTCCTACCGCGACAGCCTGGCCGAGGAACATGGGTCGGATGCGGGCGCCTATTCCCTGATCCTGGCCAACCCGCCCTTTGCCGGGTCGCTGGACTATGACACCACGGCCAAGGACCTGCTGAAGATCGTCAAGACCAAGAAGACTGAACTGCTCTTCATGGCTCTCTTCCTGCGGCTCTTGCGGACCGGCGGGCGGGCGGCGGTAGTCGTACCGGACGGGGTGCTGTTCGGCTCGTCGAAGGCGCACAAGGACATCCGCCGCATGCTGGTCGAGGAACACAAGCTCGACGCCATCATCAAACTGCCCTCGGGCGTCTTTCGTCCCTATGCCGGTGTGTCCTGCGCCATCGTCGTCTTCACCAAGACCGGTGTCGGCGGGACGGAGGGCGTCTGGTTCTACGACATGACGGCGGACGGCTTCAGCCTCGACGACAAGCGCACGCCGCTGCTGGACGCCGAGAAGCTGGGGGCCACGCCCGCGGACGCGCTGAGTGAGGACGAGCACGCCAAGAACAACCTGCCCGACATCCTCGCCCGTTGGGGCCACTGGGAGGCAGAAGCAGAGCGGCCCCGCACCGCGCAGAGCTTCGTCGTGCCAGCGGAGGACATCATCGCCACCGGATCGTGGGACCTGTCGCTGAACAGGTACAAGGAGATCGAGCACGAAGAGGTCGACCACGCCGCCCCCGCCGAGATCATCGCCGAACTGCGCGCACTGGAGGCCGAGATCGCCGAGGGGCTGGATCGGCTTGAGGGGATGCTGGGATGAGCTGGCCGACAGCTCCTCTTGGGGAACTCACAACGAAGATCGGAAGCGGTGCCACTCCAAGGGGCGGCAGCAAGGCTTACAAGCCTGAGGGGACGCCGATCATCCGGAGCATGAACGTGCATGATGGGCGCTTTGAAGCGAACGGCTTGGCGTTCATCGACGAAGCTCAGGCGGCTGCCTTGAACAATGTTGTCCTCAAACCCGGCGACGTACTGCTGAACATTACAGGGGCGTCCGTAGCGAGGTGTTGCCGTTTGCCCGATGGAATGGCGGGAGGCCGAGTCAATCAGCATGTGGCTATCGTCCGACCGGATACGGAACTCTTAGCGGGTGACTATCTTCAGCATTTGTTGGTCGCGCCTGATACGAAGGCAAAGCTGTTAGGGATCGCGGGTGGTGGAGCCACACGAGAAGCGATCACCAAATCGGCCATCGAGAGCTTCGAAATCCCCCTCCCGCCGCTGGAGGAGCAGAAGCGGATTGCGGGGATACTGGATCAGGCCGCAGAGCTCTGCCGCCTCCGCACCCGCGCCCTCGACAAGCTGGGCACCCTCGGCCAGGCGATCTTTCATGAGATGTTTGTCGGCGATACTTCTGACAGTTGGCCGCGCGTACAAGTCGAACATTTCGCTGAAAACATGCGCACCGGCCCCTTCGGCAGCCAGTTGCTTCATTCCGAATTCGTGGACCACGGCATTCCGGTGTTAGGGATCGACAATGCGGTCTCAAATGAGTTTCGCTGGGCCAAGGAACGCTTCATTACCGTCGAAAAATATGAACAGCTCAAACGGTTTACCGTGCTGCCCGGCGACGTTCTAATTACCATTATGGGAACCTGTGGCCGCTGCGCTGTTGTGCCTGAGGACATCCCCACGGCGATCAACACTAAACACCTTTGCTGTATCACCGTGGACCGCGCACAGGTTCTACCAGAGTTCTTGCAGGCGGCTTTTCTTCACCACCCGGAAGTTCTTCGGCAGCTAGGCATCGAAGCAAAGGGCGCGGTTATGCCCGGCATGAACATGGGCATCATCAAAGCTCTCAAATTACCCCTCCCTCCGCTATCGCTGCAGGGCGACTTTGGCGAGCGCTTGAAGGAGATCACCGTTTCTCAGGCGAAGGCACGGACTGCCCAAAAAAGCACCGAATCCCTCTTCGCCGCCCTCCAACACCGCGCCTTCCGCGGTGAGCTGTGATGGCTGTGAGCGTCGAGCATCTCAGGTCAGCACTTGAACTGAGGAAGAGCTTTGCCATCGGTACGGATAGGGGTACGCAGGAGCAGGCGGACTACCTCGACGCCGCCCTTTCAACCAACCCAGAGCGGCCGATTGTTATCATGCCTGCCAGCTTCTGGCAGGGCACATCAAAGGCCCGTACATCGATCCGCGACCGCGTCCTTACTGACTACTTCATCACACATGTGGCTGCAGTCGGCGCGATCTGGAAACCCGTGGCCTTCGTTCAGTTTCAGCTCGTTGGTTTGTCCAAGAAACCTCTGCCAGAGGTCCACTTCGCTGAGTTCGACGCCCCAGCCAATTTCCCGAACGGTAAAGGCATAGACACTGGCGATTTCTCGCTCCTCGATTTGGAACTGACATCGAGCTTCGATCTTCTTCAGGGGTGGTTGAACGACGAGGTGAAACGTGGCTTCAGCCTTCCGCGTGAAGAGGTGGATCTCACGCGTCTGTCAATCAAGTTTCATGACCCTGAGTTTCGCGCCAAGGTGGCCGAGGTCGAAGAGCAGGAGTCCGCGCCCCTCGACCAGCTTGCCGAGATCATCATGCCTCGCCAAACGCGAGAGACGGGGGTCGTCCTTCGTCCACACGACATCCTGAAGGGCACAAAGGGGCGTGAAGGCGGGAAGGCAACCAATACGGTCGTTCAGCCAAAGGACATTCTGGTGGCCCGTGGGGGCTCTTTCCAAGCGGCTCTCGTCGACGAGGTCGAGAAGGGCGTGACAGCCTCACCCCACTGCTATGTCGTGCGCTGTCATGACCCGCGGATCTCCACCGAGTACTTGGCGCTGTACCTGAACACCGAGTTCGCCTGGGACTTTGCCGAAGCGCTGGGTAACGGCGGCGTTCTCAAAGTTTTGTCGCGCAAGGACTTCGGCTCGATGCCGATCCTGCTGCCGGAGCCTGAGGTCCTCAGCCGTGCCGGGGCTGTCTACCGTCACACCCTCGACAAAAGACAAGATGCCGACCGCCTAGCGAAGATGGCGAAAGATCGCCTAACCCTCGAAGAGATTGCCACTTCTCCGTTGCAGGCGCGTTTCCTTGCCAGCGTTGCAGACATGATCTCCAGGGAAAAAGCCAAATACCTCAAGGAAATTATCGACGAAGACATCAAAGAAATCACTTCCTGTCGTGCGGCCGGTGCGCTCAAGGCATGTATGGTGCTTGCCGGATCCGTCCTAGAAGCGATCCTTTTGGAGTGGGTCGCCGAACTGGACGGCAAAGAGGTGAACAAGTTGAGGTCCGCCAAGTTGGCAGATCTCATTGATGACCTCCACACTCGCGGCTACCTCGTCGAGCCAACAAACAACCATGCCCATGCAATCCGAGGCCACCGAAACATTGTTCACCCCACGAGAATGCTGAAGAATGAAAAGCTGACTGAACCCGTCGTTGATGAGGCGCTCGATATGTTGAAAGGCATCATCCGGCTTCGGTTTACATGAATATCCACGGATCGCCTGCAAATCCGTGGCTCCGGCGGCCAGGTCTTGTTAAGGTTGCACCACTTGCAGTTGGTGGTCTAGCGTGATCTCTGAGCAAGGCAATTTTCAGATGACGCAATTTTCATTCCTCGCCGCCGACTTCCCCGACCTGCACAAACACGCGTGCAAGGCGGAAACGCATGCGCTGTCCGATCCGCGCGGCGCCTGTTTCTGGGCGCGGCTGACGCTGGAGACGGCGCTCAAGTGGCTCTACAGCCGGGAAAAGGCGCTGCGCCCGGTCTACAGCGACACGCTGGCCGCGATGATCGCCGAGCCCAGCCTTGAGGCCCTGACCGGCCCCGCCATCGTCACCAAGGCGCGCTACATCAAGGACCAGGGCAACCGCGCCGCGCATGACTCGGGCAAACCGCTGAGCGCGCATGACGCCGGCGCCTGCGTGCGCGAGCTGTTCCATGTCTGCTACTGGATCGCCCGGACTTATGCGCGCACGGCCCGCCCTGATCCGGCGCTGCGTTTCGACATGGGCAAGCTGGAAAAATCCCTGACCATCACCGCCAGCACCGTCGCGCAGATCCAGAAGGTCGAGGCGGAGATCAAGGCCGAACGCAAGCGCGCCGCCGAGGCCGAAGAGGCCCTGCGCGCCTCCGAGGAAGGCCGTGCCCAGCTGGACGCGGAACTGACCCGTGTCCGGGCCGAGATCACCGCCTTGCGGCAGGCAAACAGCGCGGTCCCAGACGATCACGATTACAACGAGGCCGAGACTCGTGACAGTTTCATCGACCTTCTGCTGGGTGAAGCGGGCTGGCCGCTGGACCAGGAGCGTGACCGCGAGTTTCCGGTTCAGGGGATGCCCAACCAGACCGGTGAGGGGTTCGTCGACTACGTCCTTTGGGGCGATGACGGCAAACCGCTGGCAGTGGTCGAAGCCAAGCGCACGAAAAAGGACAGCCGTAGCGGCCAGCAACAGGCCAAGCTCTACGCCGATTGCCTTGAGGCCATGTACGGGCGCCGCCCTGTGATCTTCACCACCAACGGGTACGAGCACTGGATCTGGGACGATCTTGCCTATCCCCCGCGCGAGATTTCCGGGTTCCTGAAGAAGGACGAATTGCAGCTGTTGCACCAGCGACGGGCCAACGTGCGCCCGCTGTCGACAGTCGAGGTGGATCCCGAGATCGCGGGACGTCACTACCAGCAACGCGCGATCCGCCGGGTGGGCGAGGCCATCGAGCGGCACGCGCAACGCAAGGCCCTGCTGGTCATGGCGACGGGCAGTGGCAAAACACGTACCGTGATCGCGCTGATCGACCAGCTGATGCGCGCGAACCGGGTGAAACGGGTTCTGTTCCTCGCCGACCGTATCGCCCTGGTGAAACAGGCGCACGGGGCCTTCAAGGCGCATCTGTCCTCGACGCCCTGCGCCAACCTGCTGGAAAGGCACGACCCGAAGAAGAACGACCATTCCGGCGCAAGGGTCTGCCTGTCGACCTATCCCACCATGATGGGGCTGATCGAGGAGTCGAAGGGCGGGGAAAAGCGCTATGGCCCCGGGCATTTCGACCTGATCGTGATCGACGAGGCACACCGCTCAGTCTATCGCAAGTATCGCGCCATCTTCGAGTATTTCGACAGCCTGCTTGTCGGGCTGACCGCCACGCCGCGCGACGAGATCGACAAGGACACCTATTCGCTCTTCGGTCTGGAAAAGGGCGTGCCGACCGATGCCTACGACCTCGATGATGCCGTTGCGGATGGCTACCTCGTGCCGCCAACGACGATCTCCGTACCGTTGAAGTTCCAGCGCGAGGGGATCGAATACAACCAGCTGACCGACGAGGAAAAGGAAGCCTGGGACGCCATCGAATGGGATGAGGAAGGCACCGAGCGCGACCGTGTCGAAAGCTCGGATCTCAACAAGTGGCTGTTCAACGAGGATACCGTCGACAAGGTACTCGAACACCTGATGCGCAACGGGATCAAGGTTGCCGGTGGCGACCGGCTGGGCAAGACGATCATCTTTGCCAAGAACAGCAAACACGCGCAGTTCATCGTCGACCGCTTCAACGTCAACTACCCGCATCACAAAGGGCAATTCGCCAAGCTGATAGACTACAGCGTCTCCTACGCGCAGTCCCTGATCGACGACTTTTCAGAGGCTGAGAAGGCCCCGCATATCGCGGTCTCGGTGGACATGCTGGATACCGGGATCGACGTGCCCGAGGTGGTGAACCTCGTTTTCTTCAAGATCGTGCGGTCGAAGACGAAGTTCTGGCAGATGGTCGGCCGCGGCACGCGCCTCTGCCCCGATCTCTTCGGCCCCGGTGAGGACAAGCAGCAATTCGTCATCTTCGACTTCTGCCAGAACCTGGAGTTCTTCCAGGAGAACCCGAACGTCACGGACGGGCCCGGCGCGAAGCCTCTGAGTGAACGGCTCTTCGTCAGCCGGGTCGAGCTGGTCGATGCACTGGTTGAGGACGAAGGGCCCCACGAGGATCTGATCGGGGATACCAAGACGCGCTTGCACGACGAAGTGCTCGGCATGCCCATCGACAATTTCATCGTCCGCGCCAAGCGGCGCAGCGTGGAACGGTTTCGGGACAAGGCCAACTGGTGCACGCTTGACCTCGATGCCCGCCTTGCCCTGATCGAGGACGTGGCGGGCCTCCCCACCGCCTTCGACGATGGCAAATTGCCCGCCAAGCAATTCGATCTCCTGATTCTAAGCGCACAGCTGGAACTCCTGAAACAGGAGGGTGGGTTCGCACGCCTGCAACAACGGATCATCCGCTTTGCATCGGCCCTGGAAGAGCTCGCCAACGTACCGCTGGTCGCCAAAGAGGTGGAGCTCATTCTCGATATCCAGACAGAGGGGTTCTGGGAGGACATCACCCCCGAGATGCTGGAAACCGTCCGGCGCCGCCTGAAGCATCTGGCCGAGCTAATCCAGCCGACCGAGCGCAAGATCGTCATCACCGACTTCGAGGACGAGATCGGCGAAGGCACTGCGATGACGATGCCCGAGGTGGGCAGCGGTGTCGACAAGGCGCAGTTCAAGATGAAGGTCCGGCGGTTCATCGAACAGCACAGCGATCACATCACCCTGATCAAGGTCCGCCGCGGGGAAGCCCTGACACGCCAAGATCTCGACGAATTGGAACGTATCCTGGTCGAACAGGAGATCGCGGATGACACGGTGATTGCCGGTCTGGCTGACGATGGCGGCCTGGGGCGTTTCCTGCGCTCCCTGACGGGGCTGGACCGCGTCGCCGCCAAGGACGCGTTCAGTGCCTTTGTCTCCCAGCACCAGTTGAACGCGGACCAGGCCGAGTTTCTCGACATGGTCGTGGACAGCCTGACCGAAAGCGGATTTATCGACCCCGCCACCTTCTACGAAAGCCCGTTTACGGATTTCGATGACATGGGGATTGCCGGGGTTTTCGACAGAGACCAGGCGCGGGAGGTCATCCAGATCGTCCAGACCCTGAACGATGCCGTGGCGGCATAGAATCGGCACGCAGCATTGGAACGAGGCACCGGGTGACGAAAACGGTGCCATGGATGCAATGTAAAAAGGAGAACGAATTGGCGTTTCAAAGTAATTGTCGTGGGCGCATGATAAGGGCCCTGGTTCTGATTTTTGGAGGGCTATCTCTTTCGGCATGTGGAACCACCTACAAGGTGCCTGACATTTCGCCTGATGCGGAAAGCGTCGCCAAGGCAATGTTTGCAGAAGAAGCCGACACTGGTTTGAGCGACGGCCATGCTGTCGATCCCCGTGCTGCAGCACGTCGCTACGAAAGGGTGATTTCGCGCGTCGAGCCGGTGGCTGAACGTTTTTGCCAGGAACAGATGGCCGAAATCCGCCCGGACTATAACTGTGATGTGAAGATTACTGTCGATACCGAGATGCCCGTCCGGAACGCCTACCAAACGAAGGCGCCTGACGGCACCCCGATCATTGCCTTTACGATCCCCATGCTGTTGGATGCCCGCAACGACGATGAGATTGCCTTTGTTCTGGGTCATGAATACGGCCATCACATCGCGACCCACCTCGAAAAGGCTGAAAAACAGGCCGTGGCCGGCGCCGTGGTGATGGGGACTCTCATGGCGGCAAGCCAAGCCTACGCAACGTCCAACAACCCTTACCGCTACACCGGCAACGATTCCCGGGATATCGAAAATGCGATGACGGTTGGTTATGCCATTGGAGATCGCGCGTTCTCGCAATCCTATGAGTTGGAGTCCGATGTCATCGCCACGCATTTGACCCGTGCTGCCGGCTATGATCCGGTCATGGGGGCACGATATTTCGCGCGGCCGGAAGACGCAAAAACCGAAACCGGCAAGTTGTCCTTCTGGGGGACCCATCCCCCGAGTGAAAAGCGCCTCGCGCTTGTCATACAAACCGCTGCCGACATCGAGGCGCAGCGCGGGCTGCAAAAAAGGTGACCCAAGCAAGCACAGTGCCACTGAGGTGCTGTGCTCTTCGGACCGCAACGAGGCCATCGCGCCCCCCAGTAGGCGGGCCCAACAAAGCGTATGCCAATGTCGCCGTCGGGCGGGGAGCGGTCGTTCGCTGCGCTACGTGCGAACGACCAGAATGCACAGGAAACGGACTTGCTCTGTCAAACTGGAAGAGCACACCGCAAGCCCAACCGGCCCCCTCCAGACATCGAATGACTGGGGCTTTCTGCACCGCAGCTTCGCAGAAGGCGGCATGTTCGTCGCCCGATCACCAGTCACGAGGCAGCAGAAAGAGCATAGCGGGTTCGCGCATTTTCAGATGGACGGTGACAGAAGCCCGCATACCGCTTTGACCAGCCAGCCGACGTCGTCGTTGCCAAGGCGGGCGACGTTGATCCGGCCGCCCTGGACCACGTGGATGCCATGGTCGCGGGTCAGGGCCGTTTCCTGTGCGTCGTCCAGCGGCAGCAGCGAGAACATGCCTGACTGCCCTGCGAGGTAGACCAAGCGGTCGGTGCCGAAGAGCTCGCGTTCTATGACTACGATTTTCTTTCGCATCCGAACAACGCGCTGGCGCATCTGGTCGAGCTCGCGCAGCCAGAGGGCCGTCAGCTCCGGGTCCCGCAGGATGGTGCGCACCACCGACGGGCCGTGGTCCGGGGCGTGCGAGGCACCGGAGCGCACGATGGCGGTGATGGCACGGGTGAGGCGCGCGTGGTCCTGCGCTCGGGTTTTCACGAACAGCGCTCCTGCGCGGTCGCGGTAGATGCCAAAGGATTTGGACAGAGTGATGCAGATGACGCATTCCGGGAAACGCGCGGCGATGCGGCGGGACACGGCGCAATCGGCCTCGAACCCTTCGGCAAAGCCGAGGTAGGCGAGGTCGATCCAAGGTATGATGCCACGCGACTCCAGCAGATCCAGCAGCGCTGTGATCTGGTCCTCGGACATATCCGCGCCGGTGGGGTTGTGGCACACCCCCTGCATCAAAAAGACATCGCCGGGGCGGGCGGCCTGCAACCCGTCCAGCATCTGGTCAAACGTCAGTTCCGCGCGCAGCCGGTCGTAGTAGGGCAGCGCCTGATAGCGCGCCCCGGCGGCGGTCAGGATCGGGACGTAGTTGCCGTAAGTGGGCGATTGCAGCCAGACGGTGGGGCGCTCTGGCATCTGCGCCAGCAAATCCGCCATCACCCGCAACGCCACCGCGCCGCCGGAGGTCTGTGCTGCGACCCAGCCCGCATCAAACGCCTCGCCCAGCACCGCCTGACCCAGTGTGTCGCAGTAGTCCTTGTCCCCGGTCAGGGCGAGGTAGGACTTGCTGTCCTGCGTATCGGCCAGCCGCTGTTCGGCGCGCTTCACCGCCTCCAGCACCGGGGTGCGGCCGTGGGCGTCCTGGTAGATACCCACGGTCAGGTTCAGCTTGTCACGGCGCGGGTCCTGCGCAAAGAGATCGGCGCCGATCATGATCGGGTCGATGGGGTAGTCTTCGACTTGTTCAAACATCCTGCATCATTCCCCCTTCAAGATCCCGGTTGTGACCAGCGTCTCGAAATATTCGACCTTCAAGTCAAAGGATTTCAGTAGCTTCTGGGTGCTCGGCTTGACCACGGCGTCATCGAACGCCCCCTGTTCAAAATGCCCCGCAGAGCCAAGGTCTGACCAAAGGCTGGTCACGACCAACTCGCAATCGGTCCCGTTCACCTTTACCGCAAGAGACGCGCCGAGATGACCGGGCAATGCAGCCATCTCCTTGAATGTCGTGCGGTCCAGATGGTCCGCATAGTGCTGAAGCACCTCTTGAGAGCCCGCAACGGCACGCCACCATCGAATGATCATGTTCTATTCCTTGCCCAGTTCGACCGCGCGGTCGCGGCAGGCGGTCATTGCTTTTGCGATCACATCACCAAAGCCGTTGGCCTGCATCGAGGTGATCGCCGCATGGGTCGTGCCCCCGGGCGAGGTCACGCGGCGGCGCAGTTCCTCTGGCTCGGCGTCGCCTGCCGCCGCCATGGTGGCAGCGCCAAGCGCCGTTTGCACTGCCAGCGATGCGGCATCATCGGGGGGCAGGCCTAAGGTGACGCCGCTGCGGGTCATCTCTTCGATCAGCAGGTAGACATAGGCCGGGCCGCTGCCGGAGACGGCGGTGACCGCATCCAGCAGGTCTTCGCGCGCAAGGTCGATGCAGAGACCGAAGGCCTCGACGATGTCGCGCGCGCGGGCTCGTTGCGCGTCATCCACATGGGCGTTCGCAAAGAGCCCCGTCGCGCCCAGCCCCAGCATCGCCGGGGTGTTGGGCATGGTGCGGACGATAGCGCGGAGGCCAAAGAGCGCCTCCAGCCGGGCCACTGGCACCCCCGCCGCAATGCTGATCAGAAGCTTGCCGTCCAGCGTGCCGGAAAGCTGCCCGGCCACCTGCGCGATGACCTGCGGCTTAACCGCAAGGACGACGGTGTCGGCCCCCGCACAGCCTGCGCGCGGGTCATTCGTGACCCGGACGCCGTGGCCGGTCTGCAAACGTTCGCGCTGCTCCGCACCCGGATCGACGACGGTGATCCGATCTGGGGCCATGCCCTTGGCGATCAGCCCGCCGAGGATCGCGGTGGCCATATTGCCGCCGCCAATGAATGCGATGCCTTCCATGTCAGAAACGCGTGATCACGGTGGCGCCGACGGACTGAAACTTGTCCAATTCCATCAGGGCTTTGGGGGCCTCGGCGAGGCTGATCTGCTGGCCCACCAGCCGCGACGGGTCAAGCCGCCCGCTGGCAACCATGTCCAGCATCGCGCCATAGCGGTGCGCCTGCATCCCGTGAGAGCCGAGCAGCTCGATCTCCTGCCCGACGATCTTCGGCATCGGGATCGCAGGGGCGGCGTGCTCGCCCAGCATCAAACCAACCTGCACGTGCTTGCCGCGCGGGCGCAGGCAGAGAATCGAGTTGGTCATAGTCACGGGATGCCCCAGCGCGTCGAGCGAGACATGCGCGCCGCCCTTGGTGATCTCCTCAATGGCGGCGGGGACGTCGGCCTCGCGCCCGTCGATCACCGCCACCGCGCCGAGCTCCTGTGCCATGGCGAGTTTCGCCGGGTCGAGATCAACGCCAATCACGTTTGCGCCCGCAGCCGCGGCGATCATCACCGCTGAGAGGCCGACGCCGCCGCAGCCATGCACCGCGACCCATTGGCCCGCGCTGACTTTACCCTGATCAATCACCGCCCGGAACGACGTGGCGAAGCGGCAGCCAAGGCTTGCGGCGGTGGCAAAGTCCATCGTCTCAGGCAGCGCCACGAGGTTCAGGTCAGCCTGATGGATCGGCACGTATTCCGCAAACGATCCCCAGTGGGTGAAACCCGGTTGTTCCTGATGCAGACAGACCTGCTGGTTGCCGGAATGGCATTCCGAGCAGCTGCCGCAGCCGCAGATGAAGGGCACGGTGACCTTGTCGCCGGGTTTCCAGTTCTTGACGTCGCGGCCCACCGCCTCGACCACGCCGGCCAGTTCGTGGCCCGGCACATGCGGCAGGTCGATGTCGCTGTCGTGGCCCATCCAGCCGTGCCAGTCGCTGCGGCAGACGCCGGTGGCGGCGACTTTCAACACCACGCCGTGGGGGTCGGGCGCAGGGTCGGCGACGGTAGTCACCTTGGGGGCTTCCTGGAACTTCTCGAAGAGGACGGCTTTCATGGCAGGGCCTTTCGGTTTGAGGCGGATTGGCGCCAGCTTAGCCCCACGGACGTGAAATACCTTTGCCAATCTTCCCTCCATCACGGATATTCAGGGCAGATTCCGCTAATCGCGGGCTATTTTGAGAGGGAAACCACCCCCATGCCAGAGATCGACGCCGTTAATGCCCAGCTTCTGACCCTGTTGCAGGAGGACGGTCGCACGACCAACGCCAAGCTCGCCGATCACCTCGGGATGAGCGAGACGCCCTGCTGGCGGCGGCTGAAGCGGCTTGAAGAAAGCGGCATCATCGAAGGCTACCAGGCCAACCTGAACCGCCGCAAGCTGGGCCTCGGCGTGATGGCCTTCGTGCAGCTGCGCTGCTCCGAGCATGACCAGCGTGCGACTGCCGAATTCCAACGCATTGTCGAGACCACGACGAACATCCTCGCCTGCCATAACACAACTGGGGCGGATGATTTCCTGCTGATCGTGGTGGCACGCGACCTCGACGACTACAGCGCCTTCGTCGACAGCACGCTGCGCCGGCTGCCCGGGGTAACCAGCATCCGCTCCAACCTGTCACTGAAGGAGATGAAGGCGTCGAGCAAGCTGCCGGTGACTTCAGCCAATGGAGGCTGAACCGAAGACTGTCGAGGTTACACTGCGTGCTCGTTCGGAGAAAATGGCACACCCGGCCCACCTCGCCGGAGTTTATTCAGAAGCTGCGAGGCGTATGAATGTCGTGAAAGGGCTGAGAGCGGTCTTTCGCTGTGCGAGGCGCGAAAGGCAGGTTCGGGCCGCTTTGTCACGTAGTTTCACAGCTTCTGAAGCGCCTGCCACGGATAGCATGAGCTATGGCCGAGCACCTGTCCAAAGCGATACGCCTTGCATCCATGACCTTGAGTCCGTCGCGTTTGATCGCCTCTGGCGGAATTGGTGAGCGTCATCGCACCATCGGCCGCAGAAAGCCTGTTCAGCGCGCCAACATCCTCCCGCATGGTCTCGATCTGCGCCGCCTGACGGCGCTTATCCTCTTCCTGATCTGCCCAGGCGCGGGCCATCACCACCGGGTCGCCGAAATCCGGAAGGGTGTGGCGCTTTTCGCCCTCTGCTTCGAGTTCCATCCATCAGTCGATGATCCGCTTGCGCAGCCTGACGTTGTAGCCTGCGACCAGCGTCAGGGTCAGATCCTTTGGGGGCTAGAAGCCAGGACGCCTAGTCCCATCCGCTCGTACATAACTGCCCCCAAATTTGGGGGCGGCTTCGCCAAGGTCCGCGAGCATCTTCTTGATGTCCCGCATCACATGGTCGTGGCGTTTCTCCAGCAACTCCGCGATCTCGCGGCTGCTCATGGTCAGCGGTGCAGGTTCATCTTTCAGGAACAGGATCATCTTGCGACCCTATTTTCGCCAAAGAATCGCACACTCAAAAACCAGAAGCGAAAACGGCAATCGACAAGGTGGGTGAAAAGGTGGATTTTTGGAACGCGCCCTCCACATAAATGCTATTTTTCAATAATTTACATGAAATTCATGGTGCCCCCACACGGACTCGAACCGCGGACCTACTGATTACAAATCAGTTGCTCTACCAGCTGAGCTATAGGGGCACCGGGCCGTGACCCCGTAGGGTGCGTCTCGGCGTGGGCGGTTCTTAGCCTGACTCGTCGCGCAAAGAAAGCCTCGATTTTCATCTCTTGCGGCGAAGATGCCACCCGGGCCCCGCTTCGCCCCGTGCACGGTTTTCCCCACCACGGGGCGCGCTATACTGCGCGGCGAGCCAACAACAAACAAAGCCCATGCAGGTCATCCTTCACACCGGCGTCCATTGCACCGATGACGACCGTCTTCTCAAGGGACTTCTGCGCAATGCAGAGGCCTGGCGCCACGAGGGCGTGGCCATCCCCGGGCCGTCGAAATACCGCGCCCTGCTGACCGAGGCGATGAACAAGCTGCGCGGCGGCATTCCCGAACCGGGCACCCGCGACCTCTTGCTGGATGCCATCCTGCAAGAGGATTCGGACCAGGTGTCGCGGCTCGTGCTTTCAAACGACAACTTCTTTTGCGTGCCCAAGCTGATGTTCCAGAACGGCTATATCTACCACCGGGCCGAGGACCGCCTGACCAGTTTCATGCGCGCCTTCGAAGGCGACGAGGTGCAGCTTTTCATGGGGTTGCGCGATCCTGCCAGCTTTCTGCCCGCCGCCTTTGCCGCCACTCCGCACGACACATTCGCCACCTTCATGGGTGGCGTGGACCCGATGCGGTTCCGCTGGTCCGACCTGATCCGGCGCATCAAGGGCGTGCTGCCGGACCTGCCGATCGTGCTGTGGTGCAACGAGGACACGCCCTTTCTCTGGGGGCAGATCATCCGCGAACTGGCCGGCATCGAGCTCAGCCGCAAGATCACCGGCGCCTTCGATCTTTATTCGCAGATCATCTCGCGCGAGGGGATGCAGCGGTTTCGCGCCTTCCTCAAGGAAAACCCCACGATCACGGAGTCGCAGAAGCGGCGCGTGATGATGGCCTTTCTCGACAAGTACGCGCTTCACGACGCGATGGAGGAAGAGCTGGATCTCGACGGATGGGACGGGCCCTATGTCGACATGCTGACGGAACTCTACGAGGACGATCTCGACGTGATCTCCGGGATGGAGGGGGTGCGCCTGCTCATGCCCTGAAACCACGGGGTTTCCCCTGTCCGCCATGATCGGGATTAATGTGCATCTCCGCCCCCCTGCCTACCGTTCCAGACATGGTCGGCCCTGACGGCCGACCATTCATTCGGGAGGAAGTCATGTTGAAATCCGCAAAGATTGTTTTTCCGGTGCTTATGGGTTTTCTTTCACTGCCGGTCGCGGCCCTGTCCCAGGAGATCGGGAAGGATGCGTTCCAGGCCAATTGCGCCGTCTGCCACGGCACGGATGGCAAGGGGGGCGGCCCGATCCTCGATTACCTCAAGTCCGCGCCGTCTGACCTGACGCGGATATCAGAGCGCAACGGCGGTCAGTTTCCCGCGCAACAGGTCTATGACCTCATCGCCGATGCCGGCCAGACGCGTGCGCATGGCACCAGCGAAATGCCGATCTGGGGCAACCGGTTCAATGCCGAGATCATCGCGCAGCAAGGTGAATACGGCGGCGGCCAGACCGACATGCCATCGGCCCAGGCCCGGATTCTCGAGCTGGTCTTCTTCCTGGCGACCATCCAGGAAAGCGGCTGACCGAGCGGCGGGGCCCGCCGGACGGGCTTTCCCGATGGCGGGCCAGAGCGCCCCTGAACGACGCGGCCACAGGGCCGCGCCCATGCCCTAGTCGCCGGGCATCGACCCAAAGGCCGGCAGGCTGTCCAGCGCCTGTTTCAACGCATCGCCCCACCCCTGGCTGATGGTCTGGAAGTAGGGATCGTCCTGTTCGACCCGCCCGGTGTCGCCGCGCACCAGGCTGTCGACCGTGTAAAGGTGATAGTCAAAGGGCGCGCCGACGGTCAGGTTCGCCTTTACTGTGCTGTCGAAACTGACCAGCAGCAGCTTCATCGCCTCGGCGAAACTCAGGTCCGGATCGTAGGCCCGCACCAGGATCGGGCGGCCGTACTTGATCTCGCCGATCTGGAAAAACGGCGTGTCCGGCCCGGCCTCGATGAAATTGCCCTCGGGGTAGATCAGGAACAGGCGTGGCGGGCCGCCGGCGATCTGCCCACCCAGGATCAGCGTGGCGTTGAACACGGAAGAGGCCCGCTGGCCGGTATCCGAATGGCGCGCGATGACGTCCCGCAGCGTGTCCGCCACCAGCCGCGCCACCTGGTACATCGAGGCGGCCTCGAGCACCGAGGGGTTGCGCTCGCCATGCGCCTTGACGCGCTCGTCAAGCTCACTGACGACGGCCTGCGTGGTGGCCAGGTTGCCGGCGCTGAGCAGCGTGATCACGCGGTCGCCCTCGGCCTCCCAGATCTTCATCTTGCCATAGGTCGAGATATTGTCGAGCCCGGCATTGGTGCGGGTGTCGGACATGAAGACCAACCCCCGGTTCAACATCATCCCAACGCAATAGGTCATCCCGCGCGTGCCTTTCCTGCCCGTGTCCAGTTGCCTTCTACGGTCAGGACCGGGACCCGGCAAGCGCCAGTTCCGGGCAGCACGGTTTCCGTGGCGGGACGTGCCGCGCGGTTACTGCTGTGCAACCTCTATTTCCACGTCCAGCGCCTCCAGCGCACCGCCCTGCCGGGTGCCGCGCACGGGCGCCGCGTCGTGATAATCCATGCCGGTGGCCACGCGGACATAGCGCTGGTCGGGCGAAATGCAGTTGGAACAGTCGAAACCGACCCACCCCAGCCCCGGCAGATGCGCCTCTGCCCAGGCGTGCATGGCGTCCTGTTCGGTGGTGTGATCCAGCATCAGGTAGCCAGAGACATAACGCGCCGGCAGGCCCATCTCGCGGGCGCAGGCGATGAAGACATGGGTATGGTCCTGGCAGACCCCACTGCCCGCAGAGAGCGCTTCCTCGGCGGTCCAGTCGGATTCGGACGATCCGACCTCGTACTTCACGGCGTCAGCCACCGCTGCCATCAGCGCGTGGGCGCGATCCAGTTCGGTATCGCCCGACACGCTGCGCACCAGCGCGCGCACGCCCTGCCCCGCCTTGGTCTGCGGCGTTACCCGGCGATAAAGCCAAAGCGGCGCCGGGCCAAGGTGCCGGCCCACGACGCCGTGGTTGTCGGCCAGTTCGACATCGCCCTCGCAGGTGATGACCAACTCCTGCGAGCCGCGATCGATCTCGATCAGGTCGACGGTGTTCTGGTGATGGTCGGTATAGGACAGCGTCTGATTGCCGCCCGTGACCGAGGTTTCCCAGCGCAGCACGTTCTGGCTGTGCCGCGACTTCGGCGTCTTGCGCAACTGTTGCAGGCCAAAGCTCACCGGTTCTTCGAAACGGTAGCGGGTGATGTGGCGGATGGTCAGGATCATCGGGGCCTCTGGGCAGTCATTCGTAGAACCGGTAATCGACTTCGATCTGGCGTCCCAGGTCCCCCAGCAGCAGCAGCATCTTCTGGATGAACTCGTGCAGGCCGTAGTCGAACACCGCGTCGATATCGAAACTCAGGTAGGCGCGGTCGATATGGTCGATCTTGGCGTAAGAGGCCGCCCGTTCACCATAATCGCTTCCGAGGAAGCCGAGGTTGTCCCGCAGCTTGCGCGCACAAAAGGCCAGCGACCGCGGCATCCGGCGGTTCAGGATCAGGAACTGCGCAATGTCGCGCGGCTCTGTCGAGGCGCCGTACTCCATCCGGTAGCCCCCCTGCCCCGAGACGGACCGCAGGATGGTTTCCCACTGCACGTTGTCGATGGAGGTGCCCACCGCCGTGACCGATGGCAACAGGACATAGTATTTCACGTCGATGATGCGGGCGGTGTTGTCGGCCCGTTCCAGAAAGGTGCCGATGCGGGCGAAATCGTAGATGTCGTTGCGCAGCATGGTGCCGTGGGTCGCGCCGCGCACCAGGCCGGTGCGCTGGCGGATCATGCCCAGCACCTGCGGCAGGTCGCGTTCGCTGACCTTGCGCGCCAGCACTTCCTTGACCCGCATGTAGGTGCCGTTCATCGCCTCCCAGACCTCGCCTGTCAGGGCGGTGCGCACCAGCCGGGCGTTCAGTCGCGCCTGTTCGACACAGGACAGCACCGACGACGGGTTGTCACGCGACCGCAGCAGCCAGTCGATGGCCGCGTCCTTGGTCACGGTCTCATGTCCCGCGATATACCCGTCCAGCGCGCCCGCCGTTTGCAGGACCGAGCGCCATTCCTCGTCCGAGGCGCCCATGCGGGTCAGTGCGATCCGCTGCCCGGTCTCGATCAGGCGGGCGGTGTTTTCGGCGCGCTCCAGCGCGCGGTACATCCAGAACAGGCCGTTTGCCGTTTTTCCCAACATCCCGCGTCAGTCCTCCAGCACCCAGGTGTCCTTGGTGCCCCCACCCTGGGAGGAGTTCACCACGAGCGAGCCCTTCTTCAGCGCCACGCGGGTCAGTCCGCCCGGCGTGATGTTGATCCCCTTGGGGCTGACCAGCACATAGGGCCGCAGGTCGACGTGGCGCGGCGCCAGGCCCGACTTGGTGAAGATCGGCACGGTCGACAGGCTCAGCGTCGGCTGGGCAATATAGTTGCCGGGCCGCGCTTCCAGCTTCTTGCGGAATTCGGCCAGTTCCTTCTTGCTGGCGGTGGGGCCGATCAGCATGCCGTAGCCGCCAGAGCCATGCACCTCCTTGACCACCAGTTCCTTGAGGTTGTCCAGCACGTAGGCCAGCGACTCCTTGTCGGAACAGCGCCAGGTTGGCACGTTTTCCAGCAAGGGCCGTTCGCCGGTGTAGAACTCGACGATTTCAGGCATGTAGCTGTAGATCGCCTTGTCGTCTGCAATGCCGGTGCCCGGCGCGTTGGCGATTGTCAGATTGCCTGCGCGATAGACATCCATGACCCCCGGCACGCCCAGCGCACTGTCGGGGTTGAAGGTCAGCGGATCCAGGAAATCGTCGTCGACCCGGCGATAGAGCACGTCGATCGGCTTGTACCCCAGGGTCGTGCGCATGCACAGCCGGCCGTCCTCGACCCGCAGATCATGGCCTTCGACCAGTTCGACACCCATCTCGTCGGCAAGGAAGCTGTGCTCGAAATAGGCCGAGTTGTAGATCCCCGGCGTCAGCAGGCCGACGGTGGGCTTGCGCCCCAGCCCCTCGGGGGCGCAGGCAGCAAGGGAATTGTAGAGGTCGCCGGGATAGGTCGACACGGGCTGCACCCGGTTCTCCAGGAAGAGCTCGGGGAACATCTGCAGCATGGTCTCGCGGTTTTCCAGCATGTAGCTGACGCCCGACGGCGTACGCGCGTTGTCCTCGAGAACATAGAATTCGTCGGGCCCGGTACGCACCAGATCGATGCCGACGATATGGGTATAGACCCCGCCCGGCGGGCGCATCCCGATCATCTCGGGCAGGAAGGCATCGTTGCGCGCGATCATCTCTTCGGGCAGGCGCCCGGCCTTCACGATCTCCTGGCCGTGGTAGATGTCGTAGAGAAAGGCGTTGATCGCACGCACCCGCTGTTCGATCCCCCGGCTCAGCTTTTGCCATTCGCGGCCGGAAATGATGCGCGGAATGATATCGAAGGGGATCAACCGTTCCTCGGCTTCGGCCCTTCCGTAGACGTTGAAGGTGATCCCGGTGAGGCGAAACAGGTCCTCCGCCTCACGTTGCTTGGCCCTCAGATGCTTGGGTTCCTCGGCTTCGAACCATGTATTGAAGGACTGGTAGGGCCTGCGTACCTTGCCCTCCGTGCCCAGCATCTCGTCAAAATAGACTTGATCGTTCATGCCCGTGCGGTCCACCCCATCACTGTCTTGTAACAGGTACGCTAACGGGCCGTGACGAGTGGTGCAACGGGCGTGAAAGGCTGTGTTGATCCCGTTGCGGGCAAATTGCTCAATAACCGGGCAGAGCGCGCCGGACCCCGGCCCGCCCTGCCCCGTGGGCCGTCAGCCCATGCCCAGCGCGGCCTTGTACATGTCTAGCACCGCCTCTTCCTCGGCGATGTCGTCGGCATCGCGCTTGCGCAGGGCGATCACCTTGCGCATGACCTTGGTGTCATAGCCGCGTCCCTTGGCCTCGGCCATGACCTCCTTGATCTGCTCGGCGACCTCCTTCTTTTCCTCTTCGAGCCGCTCGACCCGCTCTATGAACTGCTTGAGTTCGCCCGCGGCGACGCCGTAGCTGTCGGTTCCCGTATCCTGCATGTCTGCCTCTTCAGCCTCGTGACCGTATAGGGCCCTTCGATACCCCAGGCCCGTGTCCCCCATCAAGAGCGCGCAAGCCGGGGCTTGCACTCTGCGGCGGGCTTGCGCTAGGCGCAGCGGCGTAGACATCCAGGGGGACAGCGACAATGGCAGCACTGATCTGGGGAGGCGCGGCGCTCTCTTTGGCCGGACTGGTCGGGCTGGTCTGGTGCATCGTCCGCGTCTGGACAGCGCGGCGGGCCAACCTGTCGGACGAGGACCTGCGCGCGGTGGTGCGCAAGGTCGTGCCACTGAACATGGGCGCCCTGTTCCTGTCGGTGATCGGGCTGATGATGGTGATACTGGGGATCTTCATGGGCTGAGGCCCCGGATCCCAACCGGACCGCGCGGAACACCGCAGGGTAACACCGCGCGGTGCTGTCAGCGTTCCTTAACCGCCGGCGCGCAGTCTTGCCCGCGATCGATCACTGAAAACCGGATCACCTGGCCCCTCCGGGCCACCCGTGATGCGCGCGACGAGGGGGCCAACACCCCCGATGGGCCGGGGCCTGGCAATCCCGGAATTCCGATCCATTTCGGCGGCCGCCGTTTTCAGCCCTTTCCATAGGGACCACAGGCAACCCCGCCCGGCCGGACTGGCCGACGGCGGGCGTTGGCGCGCGCCCCGGACCGTGCGCGTTACACAGGCATGTTGTCAAAGCCGTCCTCGGCCTCGTCCTCGTGATGCGCCTCGACCATTTCGCGCGCCCATGCGGGGATCTCGGCACCGACGCCTTCCAGCCCCAGAACCGCCTGTTCCAAGTGGTCCATCAGCTCATCGCGCGCCTCGCCCTTGGCTGCCGCCAACTCCTTGCGCAGCGATTCGAGCCGCGCCTCCAGTTCCTTCGACATGTCATTCCTCCTGGCCTTGGGGCCGCCTCAAACCTCGGCGGCGCAGGTCTTGCACAGCGGCGACTCGGGCACCGCTTCCAATCGTTGTGCTGAGATCTCCTCACCGCAGCGGGTGCAGATCCCGTATTCACCACGCGCCATACGCCCCAGGGCGGCGCGTATCCGCGCCACCTCGGCCTGGCCGCTGGCGCCCAGCCGTTCCAGCACCTCTTCGCCTTCGCGCTCGATGGCCTGATCCTCCCAGTCCTTCGAGTGCGGCGCCTCCAGCGCCTCTTCGATCCCGTCCAGCCGCACACCCAGTGCGCGCAGCCGTTCAAGCAGTGCCAGTTTCCGTGCGTGGTGGGACATGATGCAAGACTCCGTGACCTTTCCGGCACTCTGTCAAACCGTCGCAGCGCACACCTTGATGCATATCAATCGCACCTTCCCTCTTGAAACATATTCACATTTGTGTATATGAATATCCAGACTGTTTGGAGGGAACCGACATGAAACCGGAAGTCACAGCCTTCTTCGACGATGCCACGAACACGATCTCCTATGTCGTGCGCGATCCGAACGGCATGTCCTGTGCCATCATCGACAGCGTTCTGGACTTCGACTATTCGTCCGGTCGTACCGACACGAAATCAGCCGACGCCGTCATCGGCTTCGTAAAGGACAAGGGCTACAAGGTCGAGTGGTTACTGGAAACCCATGTCCATGCCGACCACCTGTCCGCGGCCCCCTACATCCAGGAAGCCCTGGGCGGCAAGATCGGCATCGGCGACCGCATCAAGATCGTGCAGGACACCTTTGGCAAGGTCTTCAACGAAGGCACCGAGTTCCAGCGCGACGGCTCGCAGTTCGACCAGCTCTTCCAGGAGGGCGACTCGGTCCACATCGGCCAGATGCGCGTCGACGTGCTGCATACCCCCGGCCACACGCCCGCCTGCCTGACCTATGTCATCGGCGACGCGGCCTTTGTGGGCGACACGCTGTTCATGCCCGATTTCGGCACCGCGCGCTGCGACTTTCCCGGCGGGTCTTCGGAAACGCTGTACGACTCGGTCCAGAAGATCCTGGCCCTGCCGGACGAGACCCGCATCTTCGTCGGCCACGACTACAAGGCGCCGGGCCGCGACGAATACGCCTGGGAAACCACCGTGGGCGAACAGAAGGCCGCCAATGTCCACGTCGGCGAAGGCAAGACCAAGGAAGATTTCGTGCACATGCGCGACAGTCGCGACGCCTCGCTGGCCATGCCAAAGCTCATCATCCCCTCGCTGCAGGTGAACATGCGCGCGGGCCAGATGCCGCCGGCGGATGAAAAGGGCGACGTCTATCTCAAGGTCCCGGTCAACAAGCTCTGACCCTGACGGCACTCTGCGCGGGGGCGCGTCCCTGCCTCCGCGCAGAGGCACCTTCCAGAGCGACGTTCTCCCGAGGCGAACCGGGAACCGCCCGGACCGCAAAAAAGGAAACATAAATATGCCTATAGACTGGATCTGGGGCCTGATCGGCGGCTTGCTGATCGGCACGGGTGGCGCTGTCTACCTGCTTGGCAACGGCCGCATCATGGGCGCCAGCGGAATCATCGGCGGGCTCGTCGATGGCTCGGGGTGGTCCACGGCCGCCGAACGCGTCGTCTTCCTGGTGGGCGTGGCGCTGCTGCCCGTGCTGCTGATGCCCTTTTACGGCGCCGTCGACACCCATATCACCGACAATTACGCCGTGCTGGTGGCGGCCGGGCTGCTGGTCGGTGTCGGCACGCGCATCGCCAATGGCTGCACCTCGGGGCACGGCGTCTGTGGCATGTCCCGCCTGTCGGTGCGCGGGATCGTGGCCACCTGTTGCTACATCCTTGCCGGCGGCCTCGGCGTCGTCCTCTTCCGCCACATCCTGGGAGTGATCTGACATGGCACGACTTATTGTTGCATTCCTCGCCGGCGGGCTGTTCGGCGCCGGGCTCTTCGTTTCGGGGATGACCGACACGACCAAGGTGCAGGGCTGGCTGGACGTCTTCGGCGCCTGGGACCCGACGCTGGCCTTTGTCATGGGCGGCGCCATGATCCCGATGGCCATTGCCTGGCTCATCCGCAGCCGCCGCACGACCTCGGTCACCGGACTGGCGCTGCCGCCGGCGCCCTCGAAGGAAATCGACGGCAAGCTGATCCTCGGCTCCGTCATGTTCGGGATCGGCTGGGGACTTGTCGGGCTCTGCCCCGGCCCCTCGATCGCCTCGCTCAGCTATGGCGGTTCCGGCCTCTATGTCTTCCTCGCGGCGATGATCGGCGGGATGCTGATTGCACCGATGCTGCGCGCGCGGCTGGACAGGGCCGTTCCGGCGGAATAAACCGAACCCATGACACCGCGCGTATTGACCGACCAGTATCACGTCTCTCCCCAGATCGACCCCGAGGATGCCGAGGCGATCAAGGCCGCGGGCTATGCCCTGGTCATCGACAATCGGCCCGATGCAGAGGTTCCGCCCTCGCACCAGGCCGACGCGATGCGCCACGCGGTCGAGGCGCAGGGCCTGCGCTTCGAGGTGCTGCCGATCACGCATCAGACCATGACCGCCGAAAACATCCTGCGGCAGGCAGAGCTGATCGCCGGTGCCGAAGGGCCGGTCTTGGCCTACTGTGCCTCGGGCACGCGCTGTTCGGTGATCTGGGCGCTGGGGCAGGCAGAAACGCTGGGCGCCGATGCGGTGATCGAGACGGCGGCCAAGGCGGGCTACAACCTGGCCGGGCTGCGCCCGACGCTGGAAACCCTGTCCAAGCCCTGAGCGGATGAACGGCGGGCTCCCGCGTCCGCGACACGGGGCCCAGCCTTTCATCAGCGCGCCCTTGGCCCTGCTCACTGCGCGCGCAACTGTTCTTGATAGCGCGGCGCTCAATCCTCTTCGAAATCGAAGTCCAGCGGCGCGGCGTCAAAACCATCGCCCATGTCGATCTCGGGCAAGGCGGCCATCGGTTCCCCGCCGCCCTCCGCCGAACTGTCCTCCCCGAGGTCCGAGAAATCGAAATCTCCGCCGTCGAAATCCATCGGCGGCAGGTCGGGCAGCTCTTCCCCGGCAGGTTCTGCCACCTGCGGCAGGTCGGGCACGACCGGTTCCGGCACCGCCGCCGGCGCGCCAGGTCCGGCGCCTGCCTCTGCCACCGGGTCCGCGTCGGCGGCCATCCCCAAAGAGGCCGCCGTCACCCCTGTTGACGGCCAGTTCAACCGCACCGCGCGCAACCCGTTCAACTGGCCCAGCCGACCACGCGCGACCAGGTCGCCACGGCCCGCCGTCACCTCGACCTTGTCCAGCGCATCCGGGGGCAGCGTGAGCAGGTCGCCGGGCTTCAGCGCCTCAGCCCGGCCCAGCGGCAGGGTGATCCGGGCCAGCTTGGCATCCAGCCGCGCGGCAACCCGGCTCAACCGTTCCTCGTGCGGGCCGACGCCCGCCCCGGCCTCGGTCCTGTCCTGGCTCAACTTGCGTTCCGGCAGGAAGATCGTCATTCGCCCGCGCCTGCGCCCAAGAGCAAGGTCGATCTCGGCCCGGAAGGCGCGGTAGGCCGCCGCGTCAAGGATCAGTCCCGCTGCGCGCGAATCCTCGAGCATGGCGCCGAAACGGTAACCGTCCAACTGCGGGTGCAGCGGATGCCCCTCCATCGTGCCGGCCAGCCGGGTCAGGGCGCCGTCGATCAGGGGCGCCATCATGGCGGCGTCCGTCTGTGTCAGGATCCGGTCTTCCTCGACCGGCATCTGGGTGACTTGCTGGATGGTCTGCACCTCGACCACGCCGGTCAGCACCTGGCGGTCGACAGAGACAAGGCCCAGCGCCCCTTCTGGCCCATCCAGCAGGATCAGCAGGTCGCGCGGGCCCAGCGCCTCGACAACCTCGTCCTGGTCGAGCATCTCGACGGTGACGGATTGCGTCACAAGCGCCAGGTCCCAGAGCACGTCGGCGGTGCGCGACAACGCCCGGCGCAATGCCTTGGGCAGCGACATGCCGCGCGCCTCATAGGCGCGCTGAGCCGCCTGGGCTTTTTGCCCAAGTACGTCATTGCGTGCACCGTCAGCCATGCAGAAAATCGCCCGTCATCAACAGCCTCCACTGCCCGTTATCAGAGGATTTGGTTACCAACCGCTTTAACGATCTGGCTTTTGTCGGGAAAATCGACAGGGGCCGCGCGCCCTATTGCGCCGCCATTGCCTGCCGCACCGGCAGCGACACGCGAAAGGCCGCGCCGCCACGATCCGGAAGGTAGGAAATATCGCCGCCCAGCCGGGTCACGATCTGGCGCGAAATCGCCAGCCCCAAGCCCGCGCCGCCGGCCTTCTGATCGCTGACCCGGGCGAATTTCTCGAAGATGACGTCCTGCGCCTCGGGCGCCACGCCGGACCCGTTGTCGATGAAATCCACCAGCAACTGGCCCCGCGCCTCGGTCACGGAAATCCGCAGCTCCGGCTCTGCGGCGTCGCAGTATTTGCGCGCGTTGGAAATCAGGTTGATGAAGACCTGGCTCAGCCGCTCGACATCGGTGGTCAGCCGAACCTGTTCACCAACCCGGCGCCGGATCACCCGGATCCCGGACCCGGCCTCATCGGCCAGCGCCGCCGACACCGCGCGGTCCAGGATGTCCTCCAGCCGCCCATCGGTGAGGTTCAGGTTGACCTGGCCGTTTTCCAGCACCGACAGGTCCAGCAGGTCGTCCAGCAGCCGGGTCAGGCGCATCGCCTCGTCATGGATGATCGAGGCATAGCGATTCTGGTCCGCCCGGGTCAGACCCTGTGTATCGCGCAGGATCTCGGAAAAGGCGCGGATCGAGCTCATGGGCGTGCGCAACTCGTGGCTGATCTGGCTGAGAAAGGCATCCTTTTGCACCGAAAGCCGCGTCAGCTTGTCGTTGGCGCGGCGCAGCTGGGCGGCGGTGCGGCTCAGTTCCAGCGACTGCGCTTCCAGCCGGGCGGAATATTCCATCATCTGCGCGGTCTCGTCGGCCACGGCCATCAGGTCCTCGACCGAGACCATCGCCCCGCCGGTGATCTGGCCGACCATCGCATGGGCCGTGGCCGCCCCCACCGATCCGGCCAGTTCGCGTTCCAGCACCTGAAGGAATTCCGGCGTCGGCGCGGGCAACTCGCCCTCCAGCCCCTGCGCGCGGGCCTCGCGCAGGAACAGCGCCTGCGCCTCGTCGGACCCCAGGATTCGCTGGGTCATGACCATCAGGTCCTCGCTCTCGGCGGTGCTTTGCAGCCAACTGCGCGGCCCGGTGCCCGCCGCCCGGGCCGACACGAACTGCGCCCCCTGCAACCGTTCCAGCGGCGAGGCGGCGCTGAACAGTGACCCGCCGACAAAGGCCAGCGTGTTCAGAAGCAGGCTCCAGAACACGGCGTGCAGCAGCTTGTCGTCGAAACTGATCCCGAACAGCGCCTCTGGCCGCAGCAGCGTGAGTCCCAGAGGACCGTCTGCGAGCCAGCTTGCGGGCAGAACCGTGCCGGGGCCGAAACTGGGCAAGTACAGCGTGTAGAGCCAGATCGAGAATCCCGCCGTCAGCCCCGCCAGCGCCCCCACGCGGGTCGCCCCGCGCCAAAAGATTCCGCCCATCAGCGCCGGGAGCACCTGCGCCACGCCGGTAAAGGCGATCAGGCCGATGGCGGCCAGTTCGGTCCGCCCTCCGGACAGCGCGTAATAGAGATAGCCCAGCAGCAGCACGCCCGCGATGGACAGCCGCCGCGACAGCAGGACCACGTTGCGCACATCGCCAGAGACGCTCGCCGTGCCCTCGCGCAGGCGCAGCCAGACCGGCATGACGATATGGTTCGACACCATTGTCGACAGCGCGATGGCTGCGACGATCACCATAGAGGTGGCCGAGCTGAATCCGCCCAGGAAGGCCAGCAGCGCCAGCCCCTCCTGACCCTGGCTCAGTGGCAGGGTCAGCACGAAGAGATCGGGGTTCGCCCCCTCGGGCAGCAGGTCGAGCCCGGTCACCGCAATCGGCACGATGAACAGGCTCATCGCCATGAGGTACAAGGGGAACGCCCATGCGGCCATGCGCAGCTGGGCATCGTTGTCGTTCTCGACCACCAGCACCTGGAACATCCGCGGCAGGCAGAGGAAGGCCGCCGCCGACAGCAGCATGATCCCGGCCCAACGGCCGTTGTTCACCTGCCAGGTGCCCAGTTCCGAGGCATCGATCCGCGCCAGCGTCGCGGCCACCCCGCCGGAAAGCCCCCAGACCACGAAGACCCCCAGCGCCACCAGCGCGGTCAGCTTGACCACCGCCTCGACGGCGATGGCCATGACGACGCCGTGGTGGCGTTCATTGGCGTCCAGGTTGCGCGTGCCGAAGATGACCGTGAAGACCGCCAGTCCGGCGGCCACCCAGAAGGCGGTCAGGCTGTTGCCGGCCTCCTCGATCGGGACCGGTTCGGAAAACACCTCGACCGAGAGCGTCACGGACTGCAGTTGCAGCGCGATATAGGGCGTCGTCCCGATCACCGCGAGGATGGTGACACCGATCCCCAGCAGGTTGGATTTGCCATAGCGGGACGAGATCAGGTCGGCGACGGAGGTGATGCGCTGGTTGCGCCCGATCCGCACCAACTTGCGCAGGATCCACCACCAGCCCAGCATGACCAGGCTGGGGCCAAGGTAGATCGTCAGATACTCGAACCCGTTGCGGGCCGCGCTGCCCACCGCGCCGTAGAATGTCCAGGCGGTGCAGTAGATCGAGAGGGACAGCGTGTAGACGATGGGCGCCCGCAGCCAGCGCACCCGCCCGCTCTGCGCCGCACGCTCGGCAAAGAAGGCAACACCAAAGAGCAGCGCGACATAGGCGATCGAGATCGCCGCCAGCAGGTTCAGAATGCTCACGGATCCTCACCCTCGGGCAGTGGCGAGACGTTGCGCGCACGCCCCAGCAGGCGGACCAGCCGCGCCGCTGCCAGCGCGAGCCCCAGCCAGATCCCGAAGATATAGACCAGCACCAGCGAGGCGGGCACCGGCGCATCGGCCCCCCGCCACAGCAGCGGCAGCCACCACAGCACCCAGCCCAGCAGGGGCAAGGCGCAAGCCGCGTCGATCAGGCGGCGGCGGCGAAAGCTCTGGCGTTCGACCTGGAACGGCGCATGGCGCACGGGCGGCTTGCCCGGCGGGCGGGTCATTGCGCCGACAGGGCCCGCACGGCGTCGAGCACCTCGGCGTTCGAGAAGGGCTTGGTCATGAAGCGGCTGGCGCCGGCGCGCTCGGCCATCTCGCGGTCCTTGCTCTGGCCCCGCGCGGTCAGCATCAGCACCGGCAGGTCGGAATGGGCCGGGTCCTCGCGCAATTCGCGCAGGATGTCGTAGCCCGACCGCCCCGGCAGCATCACGTCCAAGATCACCACGTCGGGCGCCCGGTCGCGCACGATCTGCGCGGCGTCGGTGCCGTTGGAATGTGTGTGCACCTGCCAGCCATCGCGGGACAATATGAACCGGATCGCTTCGATGATATTCGGCTCATCCTCGATCAGCAGAACCTGTCCGCCCATGTCTTCCCCCCGCATCCCGCCTCCCAGGTCTTGTTGCGCCCAACGTCAAGCAGGTGGATCGAACTTATGCGGTATTTGCGACCTCTGTCAAAAACCACTTGGCCCTTCGATCGGTTTTCTGGCCCGCGGGAAACCGCCATGTGCGCGCGGCAGCCCCCGGGGGGTTCAGCGCCGGACCGAGGCCAGGATCGACGGTTCGCGCCGCCCCTCGCAGGATTCACGGGGGCAGACGCGGCAGGCCACGCCCAATTGCGGCAGGGTCGCGGGCGGTTCCGCCCCCTGCGGCAATGGACGCACCAGCATCTGCGCCTGGTAGAGCGGATCCGCATTGACCGCCGGGCCGGCCTGCGGCGTGGCGAGGGCATCGGCCCAGAGCACGGCACCGCTGCGCCCGACCTGCATGACAGGCCCGGCTAGGATCACATGCGGACGCGACAATGCCCGGTAGAGCGGCCAGAGCGGACAGGCCGCGCCGAACCGGGGCATGGGAAAATCCGGCAGCGGCTTGCGATAGGTCAGCACGCCCGAGCTGTCGCAGATCGCGAGGCCGACCGGGGTCGGCAGGTCCTCGGGTGACATGGCGGCAAGGCGGCGCATGATACAGGCCGGATCGGCACCGAGGGCCGCGGCCAGCGCCGCCGGGTCGGGGCCGTGCGCCTCGACCGCCGGGCGCAGCCGGTCCAGCGGCAAAGCCGCGGCATCACTGGCATAGCGGTCCAGCCAACCCCGCAAGAGCCCCCGCGCCGGACCGGACAACCCCCGGCCCAGCTTGGCCAGCGCCGCGTCCCGGTCTTCCCCGGCTTCCAGCTCGGGCACCGTGTGCCCCGCCTTTTCCAGCGCCGCGTCCAGCTCCTCTTGCGGTGCGCCGGTTTCCAGCGGCGAGGTCTCGTCCGCCTCCAGGTAGGTGACAAGCCCACGGCTGGTCTCGGCCAGGCGGGCGCTGTCCTCGTAGATGTTGCGGTGAAACCGCGCCTGCCATTCCGCATCCACCTCGCCCGGCTCGGCCAGGATCGAGGCGGCAGAGCGGATAGCCGTCACGGTCGACAGCATCTCGTGCAGCGAGGCGGCCAGATGCGGGTCATGTGTCATGCGGTCGTTCAGCGTCTCGAGGCTACGTTCCAGCTGGGCGACGCGGGTGCGGCTGTCGGCCAAGAGCTGCGCCCAGCCCGGAAAGCGCCCGGCGAATTCATCGACCCGGTCCAGTTCCGCCGAAACCTGCGGCATGTCGGCGGCAGCCTCGCGCAGCGACGAGATCAGCGCGGCGCCCGCGCCTTCTGTCAGGGCGGCCGGCTCGACGCGCAGGATTTCGGCGATCGACAACAGCAGCTTGCCGCCGATTCTGCGGCGATTGTGCTCGATAAGATTCAGGTAAGATGCAGAGATACCGGCCTTTCGGGCCAGATCAGCCTGTTTCATGCCGCGCAGCACCCGTCTTTCGCGGATTCGCGATCCCGTCAGCGTATCGCGGGGCATGGGGCTTTCCTTTGCCGATTCAAGGGGTTTCTGCAACGCAACATAAACACCTTTACAGAATACCACTGTCTACTTTTCAGACGTTGACAAAAAAAGTGTTACTCGTAAAGCGCTTGTTGCGCAATTTTCCATCCCCCTGCCATACTGCGTTTGCACAGATGTGCGAACGCCCCCGAAGACTGAGGAGAATTCCGGGGCGGCTTTTTCGAAACGGGAGGATTTCATGTCCAAACTCAACGTGACGCGCCGTGGCGTGATCAAGACTGGTGCCGTGGCCGGTGCCGGCCTGGCGCTGCCCACCTACCTGTCGGCAGCCAGCCACTCGGGCTATACCAACGCACCCACCGGCAGCACCGTGACCCTGGGCTTCAACGTTCCGCAAACCGGCCCCTACGCAGATGAAGGCGCAGACGAGCTGCGCGCCTACGAACTGGCGGTCGAGCACCTGAACGGCGGCGGCGACGGCGGCATGCTGTCGACCTTCTCGTCCAAGGCCCTGGACGGCACGGGCATCCTGGGCAAGAAGGTGGAATACGTCACCGGCGACACCCAGACCAAATCGGACGCCGCGCGCGCATCGGCCAAGTCGATGATCGAAAAAGACGGCGCCATCATGATCACCGGCGGCTCCTCCTCGGGCGTGGCGATCGCGGTCCAGGGGCTCTGCCAGGAAGCCGGCGTCATCTTCATGGCCGGCCTGACCCACTCGAACGACACCACCGGCAAGGACAAGAAGGCCAACGGTTTCCGTCACTTCTTCAACGGTTACATGTCGGGTGCCGCGCTGGCGCCGGTGCTGGCCAAGATGTACGGCAACGACCGCAAGGCCTATCACCTGACCGCCGACTACACCTGGGGCTGGACCCAGCAGGAATCCATCGCCGCCGCCACCGAGGCACTGGGCTGGGAAACCGTCAACAACGTGCTGACGCCGCTGGCCGCCACCGACTTCTCGTCCTACATCGCGCCGGTCCTGAACTCGGGCGCCGACGTGCTGGTCCTGAACCACTATGGCGGGAACATGGTCAACTCGCTGACCAACGCCGTGCAGTTCGGCCTGCGCGAGAAGGTCGTGAACGGCAAGGACTTCGAGATCGTCGTGCCGCTGTATTCGCGCCTGATGGCCAAGGGTGCCGGCGCCAACGTCAAGGGCATCTTCGGGTCCACCAACTGGCACTGGTCGCTGCAGGACGAGGGGTCCAAGGCCTTCGTCAAGTCCTTCGGCACCAAGTACGGCTTCCCGCCGAGCCAGGCCGCGCATACCTGCTACGTCCAGACCCTGCTGTACGCGGATGCGGCACAGCGCGCCGGGTCGTTCAACCCCTGCGCCATCGCCGAAGCCCTGGAAGGTTTCGAGTTCGACGGCCTGGGCAACGGCCCGACCCTCTACCGTGCCGAAGACCACCAGTGCTTCAAGGACGTGCTGGTCGTGAAGGGGAAAGACAACCCGACCTCGGAATTCGACCTTCTGGAGATCGTCGAAGTCACGCCGCGCGCGCAGGTCGAATACGCACCCGATCACCCGATGTTCGCAGGCGGCTCGCTGGGCTCCTGCAACCCGGGCGCGTAATCACGCCGGGCCCTCGCGGGGCCGCGTGACGGGCAGGGCCATGTGCCCTGCCCACCCAGCACACTCCCCCTCGGCCCGCTGACACGGGTCCTCTCTTTTTCCGCACTCCGACCGCAAAGGGTGGGACAATGGACGCCATCATCCTCCAAGTTCTGAACGGGCTCGACAAGGGCTCGGCCTATGCGCTGATCGCGCTGGGACTGACACTCATCTTCGGCACGCTGGGCGTGGTCAACTTTGCGCATGGCGCATTGTTCATGATCGGCGCCTTCTGCTCGGTGACACTGCAACGTATCCTGAACCTGTCGTTCGAGACCGTCGATCCGACCCGGACCGACTTTCTGGGCAACCCGCTCAAGGTCAAGACACCCTATGTCGAAAGCTGGTTCGGGCCTGAAATGGGATCGACCATCATCGACTGGTCCGTACCATTGGCCATCCTCTTTGCCATCCCGATCATGATCCTCATCGGCTTCGTCATGGAACGCGGGCTGATCAAGCATTTCTACAAGCGCCCGCACGCCGACCAGATCCTTGTGACCTTCGGCCTGGCGATCGTCCTGCAGGAAGTCATCAAGTACTTCTACGGCGCCAACCCGATCCAGACCCCCGCCCCCGAGGCGCTGACCGGCGTGGCTCAGCTGACCTCGACCATCGTCTACCCGATCTGGCGGATCGTCTACTTCTGCTTCGCCGTCGCGATCATCGGCGCGGTCTTTGCCTTCCTGCAGTTCACCACCTTCGGCATGGTGGTCCGCGCCGGCATGGCCGACCGCGAGACCGTGGGCCTGCTCGGCATCGACATCGACAAGCGGTTCACCCTGATGTTCGGCCTCGCCGCCGCGGTCGCGGGCCTGGCGGGCGTGATGTACGGGCCGATCAACGCGCCCAACTATCACATGGGGATGGATTTCCTCGTGCTCAGCTTTGTCGTGGTCGTCGTGGGCGGCATGGGGTCGCTTCCGGGCGCCGTCGCCGCCGGGTTCCTGCTGGGCATCCTGGAAAGCTTTGCCTCGATGAAAGAGGTCATCACCCTCGTGCCCGGCATCAACCAGATCATCATCTACCTTGTCGCCATTGTCATCCTTCTGACCCGCCCACGCGGTCTGATGGGTCGCAAGGGCGTGATGGAGTAAGCCCATGTTCGGACTGGACAAGAAAGACAGCACCCTGCTGCTCATCGTGGCGCTGCTCACAATGCTCGCGCCCTTCATCCTCAACCCCTTCCCGACCGATAGCGGGCTGGCACAGTTCAACGCCGGTTACCCGGACCTGATGCAGCGCTTCGTGATCTTCGGTATCTTCGCCATCGGCTTCAACATCCTCTTCGGCCTCACCGGTTACCTGTCTTTCGGTCACGCCGCCTTCCTGGGGGTGGGAAGCTACTCGGCGGTCTGGATGTTCAAGCTGCTGAGCATGAACATCCTCCCGGCAATCCTGTTGTCGGTCGTCATCGCGGGGCTCTTCGCGCTGGTCATCGGCTTTGTCAGCCTGCGCCGGACAGGGATCTACTTCTCGATCCTCACCCTGGCCTTTGCACAGATGTCCTTTGCGCTGGCCTACTCGGTGCTGACGCCGCTGACCAACGGCGAAACCGGCTTGCAGCTGACGCTTGACGATCCGCGCATCCTCGGGGCCTCGGCCACTGCCGACGGGTCGATCCCGGTGACCAACCTCTTTGGCCTGGAAATGCGCGCCGCCACCGACATGGTCGTCGGCCCGTGGAGCTTCACCTTCTCGGTCGGGTACTACGTCTGCGCGGTGGTCATGCTGATCTCTTTCTACCTGGCGATCCGCATCTTCCGCTCGCCGTTCGGCATGATGCTGCGCGCGATCAAGTCGAACCAGCAGCGCCTCAACTACACCGGCCTGAACCCCAAGCCCTACACTCTGGCGGCCTTCGTGATCTCCGGCATGTATGCCGGTCTGGCCGGGGGCCTGATGGCCGCGATGGACCCGCTGGCCGGCGCCGAGCGCATGCAGTGGACGGCCTCGGGCGAGGTCGTGCTGATGACCATCCTGGGCGGCGCGGGCACGCTGATCGGCCCGGTGCTGGGCGCCGGCGCGATCAAGTACATGGAAAACATCTTTTCCAAGATCAACGACAACGTGCTGCACGGCTGGTTCGCCTTCCTGCCGGACGGGATCGAGGACTTCGTCGTCTTCGTCATCCATCCCTTCGTCGGCAAGGGCTGGCACCTGACGCTGGGCATCATCTTCATGCTTGTCGTGACCTTCCTGCCCGGCGGCCTTGTCGAAGGCGGTCAGCGCATCGCCCGCTTCTTCAACCGCAAGAAGGCCGACGATCCCAAGTCGGCCAGCACAGAGCCCGCGGAATAAGGAGACAGACTGATGGGTATTCTTGAAGTCAAGGACGTGGGCAAGCGCTTCGGCGGTCTCAAGGCCCTCTCGGACGTGACCCTCAGCGTGGCGGAAAACAGCTGCCACGCGATCATCGGACCGAACGGCGCGGGCAAGTCCACCCTGCTGAACTGCCTGGTGGGCAAGCTGATCCCCGACACCGGGTCGGTCATGTTCCAGGGCCAGTCGGTTTTGGGCCGATCCCCGCACGAGATCAACCAGATGGGGATTTCCCGCGTTTTCCAGACGCCCGAGATCTTTGGTGATCTGACCGTGTTCGAGAACATGATGATCCCGCTTTTCGCCAAGCGCGACGGGGCCTATCGCCTGCATGCCATCGAAACCGTGATGAACGAGAAATCGCTCATCGAGGAGGCCGAGAAGATGCTGGACGAGGTGAACATGCTGGACAAGCGCCACATGCATTCCGCCTCGATGTCCCGCGGCGACAAGCGGCGGCTGGAGATGGCCATGTGCCTGGTGCAGTCGCCCAGGCTGCTGCTGCTGGACGAGCCCACCGCCGGCATGGCGCGCGCCGACACCAACAACACCATCGACCTGCTCAAGCAGATCAAGGACGAGCGCGACATCACCATCGCCATCATCGAGCACGACATGCACGTGGTCTTCTCCCTCGCCGACCGGATCACGGTCCTGGCGCAGGGCACGCCGCTGGTCGAGGATGCGCCCGAAAACATCAAGGGCCATCCCAAGGTGCAGGAAGCCTACCTGGGCGAAGCGCACTGAACCGTCACAAAGCGCCTCGGCCTTGCGCCGGGGCCTCCACCCATGAGGTTCCGGGTCAGCCCCGGGACGGGAGAAGCCAAAGATGAACGTCCGCCCCGATTTTTCCAAGAACGCCAACATGGCGGAAACCGCCCCCGCCTTCCTCTCGGTCTGGGACATGCATTCCTACTACGGCGAGAGCTACATCGTGCAGGGCATCAGCTTCAACGTGCACGAGGGCGAGATCCTGGCCCTGCTGGGCCGCAACGGCGCCGGCAAGACCACCACGCTGCGCTCGATCGCCCGACTGGACGACCCGCAGGTCAACCACGGCGAAATCTGGCTGGACCACCAGCCCCTTCACACCATGAAGGCGCACCAGGCCGCCATCGCGGGTCTCGGCCTTGTCCCCGAGGACCGGCGCATCATCCCCGGCCTGACGGTCGAGGAGAACCTGCAACTGGCCCAGATCGCGCCGCCCATCGGCTGGTCGCTGGAACGGCTCTACGACCTGTTCCCGCGCCTGGGCGAACGCCGCAAGCAGGAGGGCACCACCCTCTCGGGCGGCGAACAGCAGATGCTGGCCATCGCCCGGGCGCTGGCGCGCGACATCAAGGTGCTGCTGCTCGACGAACCCTACGAGGGCCTGGCCCCGGTCATTGTCGACGAGATCGAAAAGACCCTGCGCCACATCAAGGAACAGGGCATGACCACGATCATCGTCGAACAGAACGCGGTGCGCGCACTGCAACTGGCCGACCGGGCAGTGATCCTGGACACCGGCTCCATCGTTTTCGACGGCAGCGCCGCCGAGGTGCTGGAGAACGAGAGCCTCCGCGCGGAATACCTGGCGATCTGACCCGGCGCGCTGCACGGCAAGACCCGCCGAGGCCGTACAGGACTTAGGAACCACTTGATTTCGGGGGCGGGGAGGTTTTCCCTGCCCCCGAGCATTTTCTGGAGGAGAGCCCAATGAGCACCACCTATCCCCCGTCCGCAGATATGGTGAAACACGCCCACGTTGACGCGTCGCGGTATGACGAGATGTACGCGCGGTCGGTGTCCGACCCCGAGGGGTTCTGGGCGGAGCA